>NZ_QUQO01000001.1:1551791-2238582 GCF_003399445.1 Parvularcula marina
TGGCGGCATGCATTTGTCAGCCTTCGGATTTGCCTGCACCGGAAGCTCATACCTTGTTGGCGCAGAGCGTGAAGATCAGGCATGTAAAAAGCTCTCTGAGCAATTCGGCTATCCAGTAGAAACCGCAGCCAGAGCCATTCTTGCCCGCCTGAAAGCCGAAAACATCAACCGCATCACTATCGTCATGCCCTATCCCCAGCCGTTGGTGGAGGCGGCCGTCGCTTATTGGCGCAGCCGGGATCTGGAAGTTGTCAGTGCACATCGCGTGGAAACCCGCACCGCGGACACAACGACGATTTACGAGTTGACCAGCCAAGATGCGACCGAGGCGCTGAAACCCCTTGATACGGAGAACACGGACGCCATTCTGTTAAGCGGGACCGGCATGCCGACACTCGCTTGCATCGCAGGCTCCAAGAAAAACCTGCCCGTTCTGTCCTCGAATTATTGTCTTGCCTGGCGCTTGCTTGAACTCGCAGGCGCATCCGACCTGATTTCAGAGGACGGTTTGGACATCAGCGGCTGGGAAGCCAGACTTGCGGAATGCGTGCCCTGATCAGGTATGGCGCCATTGCGGGCGCATGGTGGCGCTCTCCCGCGACAGCCGCATGAAATATTCGTACTTGTCCGGACGATAAAGGCTGACCTGATAAATGCAGGGCTCGCCATCCGCATCATATACTGTCCGGCGAAGCTGGATCAGGGCCGACCCTAGGGGAACGCCAAGCGCCGAGGCGGCGGGGTCATGCGCCAAAGTCGCGCTGATGCTTTGATCCGCGCAGGAGGCGCGAAACCCGGCCCTTTCTAGATGAACGAGTACCGGATCATTTCCCAGCGGTATATCCGCCAGTGGTTTTGCCGTCTTGGGCGCCACATAGACGCGGCTGTAGGAAAACGGCGCATCATCATGCAATCTGAGTCGAACGACACGAAAACATTCCGTATTCGGTTGTAACCGCAGCGCCTCAATCGCATGGAGGGTCGGCACTTTCCAGCCGGTTTCAAGATTTTGTGCCTGCGCTGCCAGACCGCGGGTCAGCAGATTGTCGATCGGCCCCCTGATCAGCGGCGGCGAGGGCTCTTCTTCCCGCGGGGCCACGCAACTGCGCGCACCGCGACGGCGGATGACGAGATTTTCTTTCTCAAGCTGATTGAGCGCCTTGCGCACCGTCACCCGCGACACGCCATATTCGGCCGTCATCTCACTTTCGGACGGTAGCGGCTCTCCCGGCCCAAGTTCGCCATCGCGGATCTTCTGGGCCAGCAGAACATAGAGCTTGTAATAGACAGGCACGCCTGCGCGCGAATGTCCTTCCTCTCCATCGCCAAATGAGGCCTTCTGGTTTTTCGGCGTGTGGCCGGCAGCCTTCGCCTTAGCAGTTGTCACCGGGGCGATCCTCTATGTTCTTGTTTTGCAACCTGTCGTCATAACGGCTTACATAGCAAGTCAATCCAGAGCTCAAGGGTCAGAAATCAGTTGCGCCCGTCCGGAACTTGTATCTAATGTAGACCAAGTTACCGAGCCCCTTGCCGACCCAGCGGCTGAAAAGGAACCTCATGTCCGACACGACCGGCGACATTGCAGCAAGCCACAAGATACCGGCACTTTGCGGAAACATCATCGGCGGGGAAACCTATACGCAGGGCGATCAGATACCCGTTATCTGTCCCGAGACCGACGAAGTCGTCACCCATGCGGTTGAAGCCGATGATGAGACTTTGGATCTCGCTATCAGGACAGCTCAGGAAACCTTCGAACAAGGCGAATGGTCAAAAGCCTCCAGCGATCACCGCCAGAAAGTGCTTTTCCGCATCGCGGACCTGATTGAGAAACATCAGGAAGAGCTGGCTTGGCTTGAGACACTGAATATCGGCGCTCCGATCCGGCAGTCCGAAACACGTCACGTCACCCGCGCTGTCCTGAACTTCAGGTTTTTCGCCGAATACTGCTCACAGACATCCGGTGACGCCTATTATCAGCAGCCAGATTACCTGACGGTGGTCACGCGCGAACCGGTGGGCGTTGCCGCCCTGATCGGTCCATGGAACGCGCCCATCGCCCTGACCACAATGAAAATTGCTGGCGCTATTGCGTTCGGCAATAGCTGCGTCGTGAAGCCATCAGAAATCTCTCCCCTGACGGCCTTTCGCGTTACGCAGCTACTTCTTGAAGCCGGCCTGCCCGAAGGCGTCGTAAATCTCGTGAATGGACGCGGCGGAACCACGGGCGCGGCGCTGTCATCGCATGACGGCATTGACCGATTGTCCTTTACCGGCGGCACCGCCACCGGGCGCGCCATCATGTCCGCCGCAGGCAAGAACCTCGTGCCCGTCACGCTGGAGCTCGGCGGCAAATCCGCGAATATCATTTTCGATGATGCCGATTATGAACAGGCCCTGGACGGATCATTGCTTGGTATTTTCAGCAATAATGGTCAGCAATGCCTCGCAGGTTCACGCATCCTCGTGCAGCGGTCCATTTTCGACCGGTTCGTTGCTGATTTCGTCGGCCGTACGAATAATCTGCGCATGGGATCGTCCTTTGATCGCCGCACGGAAATCGGTCCGCTTGCGACCAAATCCCATTTCAACCGTGTCCTTTCCTTTGCTGACCTTGCGCGCGAAGAGGGGTGCGAGATCCTGACCGGCGGTCGCGCCGCGGATGGATACTCCAGCGGGTATTTCTTCGAGCCGACCGTCGCCGTCACGCCGCGAAATGACCTCCGGATCTGTCAGGAAGAAATCTTCGGCCCCTTCGCCACTATTCAGGTCTTTGACACGCCTGAGGAAGCATGGCGGATCGCCAATGAATCCGACTTTGGCCTTGTCAGCTATGTGTGGACATCAAGCCTTGAGACCGCAACGACCGCCCATAAAGCCATCAAGGCCGGCATGGTGCTGATCAATACGCCCATTGTCCGGGAGCTGCGCGCGCCCTTTGGCGGGTTCAAGGATTCAGGTGTTGGCAGCGAAAGCGGCGCATCCTGCGAAGCTTTCTATACAGAACAAAAAACAACCGTCATTCCCATGGCGAAACCCAATCTGCCGAAGCTTGGATCGGAAGCCTAGTGAACAAGAATGTGACGGATGCCCCGACGCTGAACCCGGGCGAAGACGGCCAGCCGAAAGTGGCGGGCGCCTACGATCCTGCGAAAGCCCTGCCACTACTATTGTGCATTGGCTGGGGGGTCGGAACATTCGGCATCTCCGTCATGTTCAATTCCGTCAATCTGCTGCTGCAACGCTATGCGACGGATTTTCTCGGCATCGCGGCCGCCTCTTATGGCGTGATCTATTTCCTCTCAAAGATTTACGATGCCATCACCGATCCCCTGATGGGGGCAATCTCCGACCGTACCAAAAGCCGTGCCGGTCGCCGCCGTCCCTATCTCGTTCTTGGCGGCCTCGTTTCCGCCGCAGCCTTCATCGCCCTTTTCAATGCGCCGAGCATTGAGGAAACCCCATATGCGATCGCAATCTTTGCGGGTCTACTGATCTTATATTCGACCGGTTATACGATCTTCAACGTCCCTTATCTCGCCATGCCGGCGGAGATGACGACAAATTATCTCGAACGCGCCCGGCTGATTTCATTTCGTGTGTACGCGATCGGTTTCGGCAGCCTTGCGGGTCTCTCCTTTGCCCCGATGCTGGTTGCCATGTGGGGCGGCGGACGCGAAGGGCATGTCATGCTCGCCTGGATCTATGGCGCATTGATCCTTATCGCGAGCATCACCTGCTTTGCTGCCACCAGTCAGGCGCGCGCAACGACGAACGTAGAGAAATCACCGCTGAGCCGCGCGGAGAAACTCAAACTCATCTTCACGAACAAGCCGTTCATGATCCTTGTTGGTGTCAAGACATTGCACCTTGCGTCTCTCGCCGTAACGCAGGCCGCGTTCATCTACTTTGTCGTCTATGTTCTGGATAAAGGCTATGGCGCGCTCGGCCTCCTCGGCCTTGCCAATGCCGCCGGTATGTTGGTCGGCAACCCTCTGTGGTATTGGGCAGCCAAGAGACTGCGCGACAAACGCATCCTCTATATGTGTGCGTCGGTTTTCGCCGGATTAGTCTTGTTGAGCTGGTGGTTCTCCTCTGCTTCCGAGCCCATGGAAGTCACAATGCTGCGCAAGTTCCTGCATGGCATCACCACGGCGGGGTCGCTTCTCTTCGGTCAGGCCATGCTGCCAGACGCCATCGCTCATGATGCTCAGCGCTCCGGGCTTCGCCGCGAAGGCATCTTCGCCGGGATTTTCACCACCGCAGAGAAGTTCGCTTTCGCAGTGGGCGGAGCAATCACCGGGATTTTCCTTGGCCTGATGGGATATATTTCGTCGACGACAGGTGCAACGGATCAACCAGAAACTGCTATTAGGGCGATCTATCTGTGCGTTTCCGTCCTGCCTGCGACACTGTTGTTCTTCAGCGTCCTGTTGCTGACGCAGTATAATTTGAGCGAAGATCAGGTTGAGGCAGCAGCCAGATAACACCGGCCGCACTGCTTCCGACCTTTATGTGAGAGGACATCTATATGGCCCGGAATGCACAGCACGACCTCCTCACCCAGCCGGCAGGTGATATCGCCGCGCGGCAGCGCTATGTGCTCGCCTTCAAGAAACGTGTGGAGCAGATGCGCCGCAAGGCACGCGTCATTTATGACAAGCGTATCGCCTCGGACGTTGCCTCCCAGCCGGAAGGCGACGTGAGGGACAATGCGGTCCTCAATGCCCTTTACAAAGACGATCTCTATCAGACGATCTGCACGCTAAAGCTGACAGGTCAGGAATTGATGTGGTCGGCCATCGCCGACACGGTGGAACCCTCCGCCGAAAACCTATCGTTGCGGTTTGATGCACTTACAAAATCGAAGTCCAATCTTGGCTCCGTCACTCTTGATCCGGCGTTGGAACTGCCGGAAGAACTGAAAAAGGTTCACATACATCTTCAACCCGGGGGCTACCTGCGGGATGAAGGCCCCTCCGACCTTCTAGCCGGTGCCTATTATGAGGAGGGCGGAGCGCTTTATTCACGCGGGCAGAATGTCGGTACGCGCGAGAGCAAGGCAGAATGCATGATCCGCTTCCTTGGCGAATGGAAACCCGACTTCAAACCGGCGCGTATTCTCGATATGGCGTGCTCTGTCGGCGCGTCATCCGTTCCCTACGCCCTCACCTTTCCCGATGCGGAAGTTCACGCCATCGACATCGCGCCATCCATGCTGCGTTATGGTCACGCGCGTGCAGAAGCGCTGGGCGCGAGCGTCCATTTCCATCAGATGGATGTCGCCCAGACGAAGTTTGAAGATAACAGCTTCGATCTCATCGTGTCGCATAACGCGATGCATGAGATGTCCACAGAGACGCAAAAAGCGATGTTCAAAGAGTCGTGGAGGCTCCTGAAACCCGGCGGAATTTGTGTGCACCAGGACGTTCCGCTGCGCTTCTCAGAACTCGACAGTTATGAGAAAGCGGAACGTTCTTTCGATAAATGGTTCAATGGCGAGCTTTACTGGACCGACTACGCACAGAATAACTGCAAGGACATGTTCGACGCCGCGGGGTTTGATACCTCGAAAGGCTATTTCGGCTCTTTTGAACAGGCCGACAAAACTATGAAATGGTATCTTGCCGCTGTCGAAAAACCGGCAACCGACGGGTGATCAGATGGATATCGATTACACAAAAGATCCCGTGACTTCCGCAACGACGCGTCCGGAGTTTTTCGAAACCCCCGGTCTCGATCGGCTTTACGCCATGCTGGTTGGCCTCACGGAGCAGTTTGCCGTCTCGCTTGAGCGACACGACACCCTAAAGCAGATCCTGATCGCAAAAGGTCTCGTGACAAAAGAAGAGATTGCCCAATACACCCCGTCGCAGGATGTCATCCAGCAACGTCAGGCCGCTCACGAGCAGCTCGTCAACGCCATCCTCAAACCCATTGAGGAAGAACTGCTCGGCCTTGACCGTCAGTAACAGGACAAGACACGAACCTGTCCGCATCTGACATCATGTCAGTGAAATCGTGACGGGTGCAGTATTGCACTCCTACCCAATCATCACTTCCGCAACTTACCCTCTCATCACTTCAATCTGCAGTCGCATGCAGCGATCTTTTGGCCACACCAGATCGAGCCAACATGTTGCACATATGTGACAACTTGGGGGATTGCGCATCCGAAGCAGATGTATTGTTTCTAATACAAGTGATTTTGGATTATGCTTTTGCGTAAGCAACAGAGGGCTGGAGGCTACCGCTCAAGATTGAGCGTCGGCAAGCGGTAAAGGAGACAGCGATTATGGACATGAAACGTACACGCTTTTTGGCATTGCTAGCGACTTCACAGATCGCGCTTTGCGTCGCACTGCCAGCCAGTGCGTCCGCACAGGAAGAAGAGGCAAGCGCGCCTACCGGCGACGTCATCGTTGTGACAGCCCGCAAGAAGGAAGAAACCCTTCAGGATGTTCCGCTCTCAGTCGACGCGTTTGATTCAGAGGGCCTGAAAGAACGCGGCCTCAAGGATATCAGCGAGGTCAGTAACTTCACGCCCGGCTTCACTATGGAGAAATTCGGCGGACGCCGCGGTGCCGAAGGCGACACGTCCCGCCCCGTCATTCGCGGCCAGTCAAATATTCTGGGTGAAACCAACGCGGCCGTCTTCGTTGACGGGATCCTTTATTCCGGCTCCTTCCTGTCCTTCCCGTTTGCTGCTGTTGAGCGGGTTGAGGTCGTCAAAGGTCCGCAGGCGGCACTCTTCGGCCGCGCGACTTTTGCTGGTGCCGTAAACGTCATCACAAAGAAGGGCACCAATGAGTTCGAGAATAATGTCACCGCGACGGTGGCAGACTTCGGCGAATATGACATCAATGTCAGCTCGAGCGGCCCGCTCATCGAAGACAAGCTCTTTTATTTCGTTCACGGACGTTACTACGACTATGGCGGTGAGTATAAGAACTCACTGGATGGCCAGAAGGTCGGTGAGGAACAGACAATCGGCTTTAACGGCTCGCTTGAGTTCCATCCCTCCGAAACTGTCAGCATGACGCTGCGTGCAGGTTATAATGAGGACGATGACGGCCCCGCCGCACAGGTCGTGCAAAGCCGTTTCTTTAATAACTGTTTCCTCGATCAGGCGCGGCAATTTTACTGCGGTGAAGTCCAGGAATTCGACGAGACGACACTCGATCTTGCCCGCCTCGGTGACGATGCCGGCCTGACACGCGAAGTCCTCCGCATCTCCGGTTCGATGGAATGGGACATTGGCGGCTCCGGCTATATTCTGTCCTCAAATGCTGGCTACACGGATTCCTCGTCCGTTTATGGCCAGGACAACACGTTCCTCGGCAACCTCAATAACTTTGCAGGCAACACGCTGGTCCGTGTGGAGCATATTGATCAGGACGAATGGTCAGCGGAACTCCGGCTCGACACACCGGCCTCGGAATCAATCCGCGGTACGATCGGCACCTTCTACTATGAGCGTGAGAAAGAGTCGTTCCGCCGCTTCCCGATGTCGACAGCCGTCATTGCGGATTTCGGTACGCAATATACGGATAACTGGGCCATCTTCGGCGCGGTAGAAGCCGACCTCTCCCCGGCACTGACGGCACGGGCTGAGATTCGCTACTCTGAAGATACGATCGGAGTAGAAACGGCCGCAGGCCCCATCCTCGAAGAGACATTCTCCTCGGTGACGCCGCGCTTTACTATCGACTATCAGGCAACGGACGACATGCTGCTCTATGGCGTGATCGCTCTTGGGAACAAGCCGGGCTACATCAACGAAGACCCTGCTCTCCCGGCTGATCTGATTTACGTCGATGAAGAAGAAGCCTGGAACTATGAGATCGGCGCCAAGACGAGCTGGGCGGACAATACGTTCTTCCTGAACGTCGCAGCCTATTTCATCGACTGGGACAAACAGCAACTCAGTAACTCGGTCTTTGTAGGCGGCGTGCCGACCTCGATCGTCACGAATGCCGGTAAGACAGAAGTGAAGGGCTTTGAAATCGACTCTCAGTGGATCCCGACGGATGAGCTGAAATTCGATGTCGGCTATGCGTATTCCGATGCAGAACTGACCGATTTCTGTGACCCCGTTCAGGGGGGTGAGCTGACCGGTTTTGACTGCGTGAACGACGATGGCGTTCAGGGCGGCCAGACGGCAGGCAATCAGATCCCGAACTCGCCGAAGCATCACTTCACGGCATCTTCTCAGTATACGAAGCCCATTATGGATGGTCAGTATGACTGGTTCCTGCGGGGTGATTACGCCTATATCAGCAAGAAATATGCTCAGGTTCATAACTTTGCGCATACCGGCGATCGCAGCCTCCTGAACCTGCGTACCGGTTTCGCCAAGGGCGATGCGTGGAAGCTGACCTTCTTCGTTGATAACGTCCTCGACGACAAAACGCCGTCGACAGTGGTGCGTTATGCGGACCTCGTGAACGGCAACTTTGCACCGCAGCCGCCAGAACAGAACAACGTTCCGGGTACAACGCCTTATGAGCGCGGCTTCCTCTTCCCGCTGGTCGAGTCCCGCCAGTTCGGCGCAACATTCTCCATCAACTTCTAACCTCCCTGGTAAGTACGACGAAGAAAAGCCCCGCCATCATGGCGGGGCTTTTTTTTGTCCGCATACAAATGCAGAAAAGAAAGCTGCTTGACCTAATACGTGGCGCCGAGCGGCCGCCCGGCTTCCGGAATGAAGCCGAATAGTTCCTCATCAGGAAGAGCCGCCTCTACGATCTTCCGGCATTCAAGCAGGCCATCAATATCCACGCCCGTGGAGACACCCATCGCCTCGAACATGTAGACGAGGTCTTCCGTCACGATATTGCCGCTCGCGCCAGGTGCCGTCGGGCATCCACCCAAGCCGCCCAGAGAGCTGTCAAAAGTCGTCAGTCCCTCTTCAAATGCCGCAAGCGCATTGGCTAGGCCAAGCCCTCGCGTATTGTGGAGGTGAATGCCGTTAATCTTCCCATCGCCTGCGATAGATCGCGTCAGGCTGATCATTTGGCGTACAGAGACCGGGTTGGCGTATCCGGTCGTGTCAGACAGGCCGATTTCATCAACCCCGATAGCCGTCAGCTCCTCGGTAAGCGTCGCTATTTTCTTCTCGCTGACCGTACCTTCAATTGTGCAGCCGAAAAGCGTGGACAGGCTGACTTCAAAATGTGGGCGATTGTCGGCATCGATTTCTGCCAGCAGGGCCATGATCGCCCGTGCCTCATCCAGCATCTGGGGATGGGTCCGATTGACGTTCTTTATACTGTGAGTTTCGCTGACGGACAGCGGCAAGGTCATCTTGTGCGCACCAGATTCCACTGCCGCCTTTGCTCCGCGTATATTCGGCACAAGGACTGCGATCTCAAGACCATCAATGTGCCGAGCACCTGCGACGACTTCTGCCGTATCTGCGACCTGCGGCAACAGCTTAGGGTTCACGAACGAGCCGACTTCGACCTCACGCAAGCCGGCCTTTGCCGCCGCTTCGATCCAACGGAGCTTTAGCGCCGTTGGCATGATCGATTTGCAGTTCTGCAGCCCGTCACGCGGGCCGACTTCGCTTATCAGGACGTTGCTCATATCTCGTCTTTATATATCCATGGCCTTTTTATCCGATGATCACGGATAAAATCTTCAATTTTCGCTGAGTGCGTTTGCGTCAGGTCGACAGGGTCAAAGCCGTTCAGCAACATCTCCCGCTCCGCATCTGCAAGCTGGAAAGACATGATGACGGCTTCGCTCTCGCTATTCATCAACAACACACATTTGTTCAGGTCGATCTCGATCTGAGGCGGTTGTGCCGAATCCTGAAGATCTGTCGCCAGCCGTGCAATTGAGGCTCGCGGCAGAGAAACGGGCAACACGCCGTTCCGAATGGCATTCGCGCGAAAAATTGATCCGAAGCTTTCCGCTATGACGGCGCGGATACCATACTCAGCGAGCGCCCAGACCGCATGTTCGCGCGACGAGCCGCATCCGAAGTTCGCGCATGCGACAAGGATGGTGGCATTCTGAAAAGCCGGTTTATTGAGAATAAAATCAGGGTTCAGATCACGCGCATTGGGCGTCAGATAGCGCCAGCCTGCAAAGAGCCCCTCGGACAGTCCTGTTTTGCCAACCGTCTTCATCTCCCGGGATGGAATGATTTGGTCCGTATCAATATTGTCCCGCAGGAGCGGTGCGGCAATGCCTCTATGCGTGGTGAAAGGTTTCATACCGGCCTCACCCCGCCCGCCTCTCGCGGATCGGCGATGACGCCCTCGATAGCAGAGGCTGCAACGGTCGCCGGGCTGCAAAGATGTGTACGCACGCCGGGGCCTTGCCGCCCTTCGAAATTACGGTTGGTGGAGCTGACCACTCTTGCGCCCGGCGCGAAGGTGTCTCCGCCCGCATAAAAACAATATCCGCAACCGGGCTCTCCCCATTCAAAACCGGCTTGTTTGAAAATCTCAGCAACCCCTTCTGCTTCGGCCTGACGTTTGACCGCTTGCGAGCCTGGCACACAGATCGCTTTGACGTCTGGCGAAACCTGATTGCCTTTCAGAATGTAAGCGGCGGCGCGCAAATCTTCGATACGGCCATTTGTACACGAACCGATAAAGGCGCCATCGACTGCCTCACCTAGAAGACGCTGACCGGGCTGCAATTCCATATAGGCAAGTGCGTTTTCAGCTGCCTTTCTTTTCTCCGCAGGCAAGTCTGCAATGAAGGGAAGCGTTTGATCAATGCCGCCTGACTGTTCGGGACTGACCCCCCAGCTTATCTGCGGCGCCAGAGCATCCGTATCGAGAGTGATATTCTTATCGAACACAGCTTCTTCATCAGAGGCAAGGTCGCGCCACCATGACAAGGCATCATCAAGCTGCGCGCCTGTTGGCGCAAACTCCCGGCCTGCTAGGTACTCAAATGTTTTTTCATCCGGCGCGATCAGCGCGGTGAAGGCCGCAAACTCAACCGCCATATTGCAGAGCGTCATGCGCCCTTCCATACTCATCTGGCGGACGCCTCCGCCAGTGAACTCGACAGCGTGATTGGCCGCTGCGCCTGCTCCGATCTGAGCGATCAGTGCCAGAACAATATCTTTTGCATAGACACCCGGATGCAACCCACCTTTCAGGGTGACCCGCATATTTGCCGGTTTCTTCTGTTTCAGCGTCTGCGTTGCCAGCGCATGTTCAGCGGCGGATGAACCGATCCCCCAGGCCAGCGCACCGAACGCGCCCAACGAACAAGTATGGCTGTCGGGACAGACAATGCTGACACCGGGCTGCACGATACCAAGCTCCGGCGCCATGACATGCACGATCCCCTGCCTTGCATCATCGATATCGATAAGCGTCACCCCGGACCGTGCCGCCGACTCTCTGGTCGATGAGATAAAGACATCACCGCCGGGCGTTCGCGCCTCATTCCGCGTACGGCCGGGCCGGTTCGACACGATATGATCCATTGTACAGAATACATGGGCGGGCGTTTTGACCTCGCGCCCTTTCTCCCGCAGCGCCTCCAGCGCCACCGCCCCCGTGCGCTCGTGCAGCAGGATGCGGTCGATCAGGAGGAGGTCTTCGCCTGACGCGTCCGATTGAATGCAGTGCTCCTGCCAGAGCTTGTCAAATAGGGTCGAAGACGGCGTCATGTGCCTCTTTTCATTGTCCTGAACCGGCATTCCGGCCTGTCACGGCGCTTGCTACTATGCACAGCAAATGTTATATCTCTATAACATTAAATCAAGAACCGATTTAGAGAAAAGCAAGCGCATGACAGAACCGACCATGGTCGCGACGGACAAGACGGCGAAGCAGATTTTCGAGGAAGCCTACGCCAATCCGGCCCGGCGCGCATTCGGCTTCGGCACAAAGATCGCCATTGTGAATGTGGACCCGCAAAAAGCCTATACGCGCCCGGATCTTTTCCCAAAGACCGCCTACGTCACAGATCCTCTGCAATGCGAATATATCGACCGCATCTCAAAAGCCGCTCGAGCTAAGAACTATCCCGTCGTGTGGACGCATGTCAGCTATATGGAAAATGCCGCCGATGCCGGTATATGGGGGACACGGACCGATACACCGGACAGCCTGCAGAATATCAAATATGGCTCTGATCGGGCAGAATTCGACGACAGACTCACCATCGATCAGAATGTAGATGCAATTTACACCAAGCGTATGCCGTCGGCGTTTTTTGAAACACCGCTGGCCTCGTTTCTCACCTGGCACAAGGTAGACACCGTGATTGTGACCGGTGGGTCGACATCAGGCTGCGTGCGCGCCACCGCCGTTGACAGTCTTTCACACGGATACCGCACGATTGTTCCCATGGAATGCGTCGCCGACAAACATGAAAGCTATCACTACGCAAACCTCACGGATCTTCATCTCAAATATGCCGACATCGTTCCTGTTCAGGCCGTATTTGACTGGATCGAAGCCCACTAGACACTAGCGAGCACAATTTCATGACAGCTGATCCGGGACTGTATTCTTATATTCCCTATAAGGACCGACCGAAGATTGTGTGGCCGGGCGGCAAGAAACTCGCCCTTTGGGTCGCACCCAATATCGAATTTTACGAGCTGTCACCGCCGCAAAACCCCCAGCGGAAAAGCTGGCCTCGCCCTGAGCCGGACGTTGTGAATTACGCCTATCGTGATTTCGGCAATCGCGTTGGTCACTGGCGGCTGATGGAGGCCATGGATGAGTTCGGCGTCCGCGGATCCGTTTCTCTTTCGGTTGCCATGTGCCAGCACCATCCCGAAATCATCGCGGCGTGTCAGGAGCGGAACTGGGAGTTCTTCTCCCACGGAATTTACAATACGCGCTACACATACGGTATGGATGAAGCGCAGGAGCGCGCGGTCGTTGAGGACTCCATCCGAACCGTCAAAACCGCCACGGGTCAGGATATTAAAGGCTATCTGGCGCCTGCCCTAACTCACACGATGAGCACGATGGACATCATCGCGGATTGCGGGCTCAGCTATACCTGCGATCTGTTTCATGATGACCAGCCCCTGCCGGTGAAGGTCAAGAATGGCCGGTTGATCTCCATGCCCTATTCGCTCGAGGTCAATGATCACTATGCCTATAATGTCTTTGGTTTCTCACCTGAGCAGTATACGGACCTCTTAAAACGCCATTTCGACACCCTTCTCGAAGAGGGGGCCGACAGCGGTACCGTCATGTGCGTGCCCCTGCACGCCTATCTTGTGGGGCGCGCCCACCGCATTGATCCCTTCAGGAAAGCCCTCGAATATTTCGCAAGCCATAGCGACGATGTCTGGCTGACGACCGCCGCCGAAATCTCCGATTTCTATCTTGCGAATTACTATGACGAATTCGATGCGCATATTCGCGCGCATGGAAAGGGAGGTACGGCATGACGCTCCCTGATGATTATCTCAAATACCCCAAACGCCAGCACGGGATGGATCACGACCTCTACCCCTGGTCCAATCTGTTTGACCGCAAGCCGGTGTCATGGCCGGAAGGGGCAGGTGTGGCGCTCTGGATCACCATCTCAGGGGAATTCTTTCCGTTGACGCCCAATACCGGCCCTCTGCGTGCGCCGGGCCATATGGCAACGCCCTATCCTGACTTCCGAACCTTCACGACACGTGATTACGGCAACCGCGTGGGCATGTATCGCATCATGAAAGTGCTCGACTCGCTCGGACTTTCCGCCAGCGTCAATATGAGCAGTGATCTGACGACACGCGCGCCCATGCTGGTAGAAGAATTCAAAAGCCGGAACTGGGAGATCATCGCCCATGCCCGTAACATGAATGATGTCGTCCATGGCGAAACGCCAGAGGACACAGAGCAGGATATCATCGACAGGACGCTCGACGATCTTTCGAACAATGCCGGGATCATCCCTAAGGGCTGGATGTCACCAGCGCGTTCTGAAAGCTATGCCACTCCGTCGCTCCTAGCGCAGTCCGGTCTCGAATATGTGTGTGACTGGGGTAATGACGACATGCCTTATCTGATGACGACTGAGGGCGGCCCCATCCATGCCATGCCGTATACGCATGAACTCGAAGACCGCCATGTCCTCCAAAATTTGGGCCAGCGCGAAGAAGTCTATATCGAACAGATCATCGCCGCGTTTGACCGCCTGTCAGCTGAAGCAAAAGATCATGGCGGACGAGTGCTTCATCTGGCGCTGACGCCATACATTATCGGCCAACCCTTCCGCATCTGGGCGTTAAAAGAGGTGCTGAACCGCATCCTCGAGAAAGGCGCTGTCTGGAATGCAACTGGCGAGGAGATTCTGTCTGCGTGGCAGAATGCACAAACGCCGGAGACAGCGTAACATGAAGAATACCCTGCCCCTGCGCGGCGTAAAAGTCATTGAACTGACGCATATGGTCATGGGACCAGCCGCCGGCGTTATCCTTGCCGACCTTGGCGCGGACGTCATCAAACTGGAGCCCATTGGCGGCGACCCGACCCGCCGCCTGAAGGGGTCCGGCGCCGGTTACTTCCCGATGTATAACCGCAACAAGCGCAGTCTGTCCGTAGACCTCAAATCTGAGGATGGACTGAAACTGGCAAGGGATTTGATCCGCGGCGCGGATATCTTCATCGAGAATTTTCGCGGCGGCGCCGTTGAACGGCTAGGTCTGGGGTATGACACTTTCAAAGAAGAAAATCCCGGCCTGATCTTCTGCTCGGAGAAGGGGTTTTTATCCGGCCCTTATGACCACCGCACCGCGCTTGATGAAGTCGCCCAGATGATGGGGGGCCTTGCCTATATGACAGGCCCACCAGGCCGTCCGCTGCGCGCCGGATCATCCGTGATCGACATTGCAGGCGGCATGTTCGGGGTCATCGGCATTCTGGCGGCACTCGCTGAACGCTCCGCAACCGGACGAGGCCGCAAAGTCGTCAGCTCGCTTTTTGAGACCACGGCCTTCATGGTCGGCCAGCACATCGCGCAGGCCGCCGTCACCGGCGAGACCGTCAAACCGATGCCGGTGCGCACATCCGCTTGGGCTATCTACGATCTCTTTGACACCATGGACGACAAACAGCTCTTCATTGGTGTGGTCAGTGACAAGCAATGGCCGATTTTCTGTAACGCATTTTCCTTGCACGGATTTCGTGATGATCCCGGCCTGCAAACCAATGCGCAACGCGTTGAAGCACGCGACCGCATTCTTCCCGCCATCAAATCGATCTGCAAAAGCCATTCGCAGGATGAGCTTGTCAGCATCCTCGAAGAAAGCGGGCTTCCCTTCGCGCCGGTTGCGCACCCGCAGGATCTGACCGACAATCCGCACCTCAATGCGAATGGTGGACTTCTGAATATCGAACTCCCCGATCAGGAGGGGTCAGCAAAGCTGCCTTCCCTGCCACTCGAAATCGATGAGACGCGTACGTCATTGCGGTATGATCCACCTAAAGCCGGCGAGCATACGCTGGAGATCCTCTCAGAGCTCGGTTGCGATGCAGCGCGCATCAAGCGCCTCATTGATCAGCAGGTCGTTGACCCGCTCGACGAGTAAAAAAGCGAGTTCAAGAGAAACTTTGTGCCCAATCTTCGGCTCAGAAGGCCACATGCGTGGCCCGGCTGGTCAGGCCGCCCTGCCGGAGGCGCTGCGCGCCGTGAGGCAAAATATAATAAGCCTGAGCGGTGAAAGTCCGCCTGCGCTTCATGCGAAGCTCCGGCGTGACAGCCATGCGCTCAAGTAGCCGAAGGCGGTAGCGCGAAAAAGAATCTGGCGGAGAGAGAGGGATTCGAACCCTCGGAACGCTTGCGCGCTCAACGGTTTTCGAGACCGCCCCGTTCGACCACTCCGGCACCTCTCCACGGGGGTTCGCAGGACGCGACGAAGCCATGATCAGGCAACTCCGATTGTCCGGCGAGCGGGCGTGCTAATGCCCCGCGCGCGCGGTTGCAACCTATTTGTGAGAGGCACTGTTCTGGCCTAATGGACGGCTGATGACAGAGCGCCTAATCTTGGCGCCATGAACAAGATCCTGATTGCCGCCCTCACCCTTTTTGGCCTTGCCGCCTGTGCCTCGACGACCAGCGTTTACGGTCCCGCGACCGATACCGGTTTCGGCTATCGCGACCAGCAGATCGAGGCCGACCGCTACCGGGTCTCCTATCGCGGCCGGGACATGACCAGCGCCGATGACGGCGCCCTGCGGCGCGCAGCCGAAATCGCCACTCGCGAAGGGGCAACATGGTTCCGGGTTGTCAGCCGCGATGTTGAGACCCCTTCGGGCCGCAGCTCCGGCACAAGCATCGGGATTGGCGGCGCCACGGGCGGGCGCAATTCGAGCGTCGGGGTCGGCGTCCGCCTTCCGCTCGGCGACAATGGCCCTCGTGAAGCCGTTGTCCGGCTCGAAATCCTTCTCGGCGAAGGCGAAATGCCCGGCGATGAGGGCGTTTATGACGCCCGCCAGGTGCTCGGTAATCTGGGCGGCACAACCGTCGGCGAAAGCGCGCTCGACGGATAAGGGGTTATGGCGAGCAAGACATCGCCAGATGACTGGTTCGCCCAGGAGCGACCCTTTTCGGATGCGCTCCTCAGGCTGCGGCAGCTGATGCAGGCGGCCGGACTCACCGAAACGATCAAATGGGGCATGCCCTGCTATACGCATGAAGGCCGAAATGTAGCCGGGCTCGGCGCCTTCAAGGCGCATTTCGGGATCTGGTTCTTTGAAGGCGCGCGGCTTGTCGACAGTGACGGCCTTTTGACCAATGCCCAGCCGGGCAAAACCCAGATGATGCGCCAGATGCGGTTTACCGATGAGAGGGAGATCAAACCCGCCCTGATCAAGCGTTACCTGAAAGAGGCCATGGCGCTGCCGCCTGAGAAGAAGAAAAAGGCTGTCAAATCAAAGCCTCCCGTCAAAATTCCGACCGAACTGGTTGATGCTATCAAAGCCGATCCTGAGCTGAAAACGGCCTTTTCCGCGCTCAGTCCCTCCTGCCAGCGCGAATATGCAGAGCATATTGGAGAGGCCAAAAAGCCAGAGACAAGAGAGCGGCGGCTCGGGAAAATGATCCAGATGATCAAGGCAGGTCTCGGCCTAAACGACAAATACCGCTAAAGGCGCGCCAAACCTAACCAGGGTGACATCTCACGGCATCTTGCATTGCGCAGGGGGTTCGGCGAGGACAGCGTTCAAAAGGCTGGGGCACCGCGAAAACCGGGTCCCTTTCGGGTATGTCGGGGCGACAGGTTCCCCGCGGGAGAAGTAATTCATGACCACCACGCTTAGTATCCGGCGTCTGTCCCTTTCACTTCTGGCAGGCTCCGCTGCGATCGCCATCGGCCATCCGGCACTTGCCCAGCAGACAATCGACTCGGATACGACCGATCCCGTCGCGACCTCTACGACTGGCGATCTGACCATCTCTTCAGATGGCAGCATTACCGTGACCAGCGGCACCGCTGTGACCATCGATTCCGATAGTGACGTCGTGCAAAACGGCGAAATCGCGATCGACGACACATCGGATGATGGCAGCGCCGCAGCAGATGACGCAACCGGCGTTCTGGTCACGGGCGATGTGACCTTCAGCTACGTTCAGAGCGGGACGACCCGGCTTGAAGATGACAGTCCGGTCGACCCGGACGACAACGATGAGAACGGCATCACCCCGCCCGACTATGCCGATAACCGCTATGGCTTCCGCCTCGATGCGGGCAGCTATGACGGCGCGATCCTGTTCAACACCACAGCCCTCGTCGCCGTTCGCGGGGACGATTCCGCTGCGATCGCGCTTGATGGTGATCTGACGAACTCGGACGGCGACAATGTCATCGATTTCTTCGGCGACATTATCATGACCGGGGAGAATTCCGCGGGTCTGCTGATTAATGGCAACATGGACGGAAATGTGAATGTCGGCTCCGGCTCCAGCATTTCCGTAACGGGCATGGATAGCAGCGCGATCCTCGTCAACGGCGCCATCAATGGCTCGCTTCGGGTCAACGGCATTCTTCAGGTGACAGGCTTTGCCGATACGAACCCTGAGCTTCCGATTGAAGATGATGCCAGTACCCCCGATGTGGATGAGTCCCAGTCAGCTGAGGCCCTCGCCATTCTGGAACGGAATGCGTCACAGACCGCCCTCACATCTGGCGACGGTGTTGCTGTCTATAACGACGTCGTAGGCGGTGTACTGATTGATGCGCCGCTGGTCACGGAATTCGCGGATGTCACCGATCAGACTGTCACGACGGCCGCGATCAGCGTCTTCGGGGTTGGTAATGCCCTGCGGATCGATGGCGGTGCCGGCGGCATCACAATCGGCGCGTATGAGAACGTCAATATCGACGAAGCTCGCCAGGCACTGCTGGATGATGATGATCCGGATAATGATGATGACATCCCGGAATATGGCGATTACGGCGTCATCAATCGCGGCCAGATGGTCAGCAATGGCGTCTATCCTGGCGTTGCTTCCGAAGCCGTCTCCATCCGCAATGCAACGATCGAAGGCGGTATCCGCAATGACGGCGCCATCGACACCCAGTCTTTGCGCGCAGCAGCGACCGGTATGTATATTGGCAGCGGCGCGAATGTCCCGACCCTCTTTAACCGTGGACGGATCAGTGCTGGGGTGAGTGGCTCGGGCGGAGATGCGACCGGCATCCATATCGACGTCGGCGCCAATCTGCCGAGCTTTAACAATGATGGCCGGATTGAAGTCTTCGCAATTAGCGATGACAGCGATGTTTATGCGATCCGCGATGAAAGCGGGACGATCACTGAGTTTGTGAACTCAGGCATCATCCTCTCTCTCCTGAGCGACGAGAATGACAACAATGCGAATACTGAGCGTGACAATGGTGAGCCGGTAGGCCAGGCCATCGCGCTTGATTTCAGCGCAAACACGACGGGCGTGACGATCCGCAACACGGTGACATCTCGCCCGGGGATCAATGTCGACTCTATCGGGCGCGCCAATTTCGGCCAGATCACGGGTGATATCCTGACCGGTTCCGGCGATGACATGTTCATCGGCGATGCCGGCCCGACCTTCGGCACGCTCTATCTTGGTGCTGGCAACGATACGGTTGATCTCTCGCAAGGTTCAGTCATTTCAGGCGGGATCGACTTTGGCGATGGTGACGAACAATTGCTGGTCGACAACGGCCTCGTCGCCGGCATGATTGATTTCGGCACGGGCACCTCAATCCTGTCCTTGAGCAATAATTCGGCTCTGGTCGGGAACATTGCTTCGGCCGGCTCCCTCGACATCACTGTTGCAGGCTCTTCGCTCACATTCGGATCAGGCACGGACCTGACCGTCGGTTCACTGATCGTCGACCCGATGGATATCATGGGAGAACAGGTTGCCAGTACGCTTGGCTTCTCGATCTCTGCCGATGGCTCCAGCGTTTCGAGCGTCACAGCAGGACTTGCCGATCTCGACAGCACGACCGAGCTTGAGATCCTCTTCGAAGGCGCCTTCGACAACGAAACTGTCGATCAGGTGATCCTGTCGGCAGGCACGCTAAACATCGACATCGATGCGCTGAACGCGTCCCTCAGCGAGAATGCGGATGGCACCCTGCCGGTCCTTTTCAAACAGTCAGTGCGCCGCGACAATAACGACCTCTCCCTCGTTCTTGAGCGGAAGACAGCGGCAGAACTGGGTATCGGCAAAGGCATGACGAATGCCTTCGCACCGGTCATCAGTGCCCTGACTGCGGATCAGGATCTTGGCAGTACCCTCTTTAATGCCACGACCAATGAAGAGTTCATGAGCCTCTTCAGTCAGGTTCTTGCCGGGCCGCTGGATGCACCGCTGGCCTATTCGCGGGCACAGAACAACTCCGTCACGTCTCTCGTCAGCCACCGTGTTGATGCAATCACTTCCGGGGATGACCGCCTGCAGCGCCGCTTCTGGCTTCAGGAAGAGGGCTACTTCGTCAATCGCGATCCTGATGACAGCTCCAACGGTTTTGACGGCGGCGGCTTTGTGATTGCTGGCGGTGTCGATGCGCCGATCGGCATGTTCGATGCGGTCGGGATCTCAGGTCACTACGCTTCTGCCCGTTACGACGAGCAGCTTGGCGAGGACTTCCCGTTTGACCGCACGACGATCGGCCTCGATCTCTATTTCGCGGACCGTATGGGCGCTCTCGAAGTCGACGGCCGCATCGGTTACGCGATCACGGATTCGACCTCCGAGCGGAACATCAATTTCGGCGGTGGCAACCGCGTCGTGACCGGCGACTGGAGCGGCACGCAGCTGACCGCGAACAGCCGGGTCCGCTATGTCATGAAGATGGGCAAGACCGAAGTTCGGCCGTTTGCCGGCTTCGACCTCGTTGCTCTGAAAGAAGATGCCTATACGGAAACAGGCAGCCCTGCGCTGGCGCTGACGGTGCAGGAACGTGAGGCCGAAAGCCTTCGCGCGAATGTCGGTTTTGAGCTTTCCCGCGTCTTCACCTCGGGCCGTCAGGCCTATGAGTTCAGCGTCCCGGGCACTTTCCGTCCGCGCCTGACCGCGGCCTGGAGCCAGGAGCTCCTGACCGATGACTACACCGCGACCTATAATTTCGACGGCGGGCAGGAATTCACCCTGACTTCCGAGCCGGAAAGCGGTGCCGCGATCATCGGCGGCGACATGACCTATGAGAACGAGTACGCCACGATCCATGCGGGCGTTTCGGGCACCTTTGGCGAGCAGACGGAAGTCTATACGCTGCGCGTCGGTGTCGGCCTCAAATGGTAGCCTAGAGTGTGGGCCGGTATGCCCCTTATGGGTGACCGGCCCTCCTAGTGACAGTAAGGGGCAAATGCCCCCATCTTGACCTGTCCCCCACTCACGGTATGGGAGCGCTATCATTGCGCGCCCATGGAGAATTCTGATGCCTTCTTCTGCCCCGACTTTTGTGCTTTTCGGCGCGACCGGCGATCTGGCGCGGCGCATGCTCTTTCCGTCGCTCTACTTTCTTCACCTCGAAGGACTGCTGACTGACGGCCAGCGCATCATCGGCGCCTCGCGCTCAGAGCGGACGAGCGAAGACTTCCGTGCGCAAATGGAGGACTGGGTCCGTGAGCGGACGGGCGAGCATTTCGATGCAGAAAAATTCGCAAGCTTTGCCGAACGCGTCACCTATCTCTCCGTGAACGCCAACGAGCTTTCTGACTTTGAGCGCCTGAAAGAAGAGATCGGCGGCAGCGATCAGGAAGCAGTCTTCTACCTCTCGACCAGCCCCGCCATCTTTGCAGCCACGACCCAGAACCTCAAAGCGGTCGGCCTGTCACATTCCCCGAATCGCATTGTCGTCGAGAAGCCGATCGGCCACGATTTCTCAAGCAACGTCGCCATCAATGATGCGCTGGCGGATGCCTTTGACGAAAACCGGACATTCCGGATCGATCATTATCTCGGCAAGGAGACGGTGCAGAACCTCATCGCCCTGCGCTTCGGGAATACGATTTTCGAGCCGCTGTGGAGCGCTACTTCTATTGACAGTGTGGAGATCACCATTGCCGAGGCAGTCGGCGTGGAAGGCCGCGGGGATTATTACGACGATTACGGTGCCATCCGGGACATGGTGCAGAACCACCTCCTGCAGCTCCTCTGCCTTGTGGCGATGGAGCCACCCGCCTCTCTCGATGCCGAAGCTGTTCGCAATGAGAAGGTGAAAGTCCTCAAGACGCTTGCGCCGATTACGGCGGAGAATGTCGAATCCAAGACCGTGCGCGGACAATATTCCGAAGGCTTTGACGAAAAAGGCGGCAAGGCCCCAGATTACCTCACCGATGCTGACCGCAAATCGAGCAACACGGAATCCTTTGTGGCGATCACAGCGGAGCTGCGGAACTGGCGCTGGAAGGGGGTCCCCTTCTATATCCAGACCGGCAAACGCATGGGCGAGCGCAAGACGCGGATCGTCATTTCCTTCCGACCGGTCCCGCATTCGATCTTCTCCGGCGCGGTATCCGCGAATGAGCTGATCATCACCCTGCAACCGCAGGAAGAAATCCGCCTGCAGATCATGAGCAAGCGGCCGGGCCTGACATCAGGCGCCATGTCCCTGCAAGAGCTTGGGCTCAACCTGTCGCTTTCCGACCATCTGCCCGAAGACCAGCAGCGCCGCCGGATTGCCTATGAGCAGCTGATCCTTGATGCGCTGAACAACAATCCCGCGCTCTTCGTCCAGCGGGACGAACAGGAAGCCGCATGGCGCTGGATTGATGGCATTGTCGCCGCTTGGGACCAGCAGAACATGAAGCCCAAATCCTACAAGGCCGGAACGTCCGGGCCATCGGCGAAGCACACGCTGACCGAACGGAACGAGCATAGCTGGTATGACTGATCTCTCCGCATACGAGACGAAAGACGCGCTTGCCGCCGCGGTCGCAGAGGCAATTTCGGAAAAGCTCCGTGCTGCTATTGAGGCGCGCGGCATGGCAAGTTTCGTGGCCTCCGGCGGCGGCACACCGAAACCGGCCTTCGAACTTCTGTCACAAGATGACCGGATTGATTGGGACAAGGTGACGGTCACCCTGTCCGATGAGCGCATGGCACCGCCCGAAGCAGGGGTGAGCAATGCCGACATGCTGCGCGAACATCTCCTGAAAGATGCGGCCGTCTCTGCGCGTTTCCTGCCGCTCGACACGCTCTCTTCGCTTGAGAAATTCGACCTGCCCTTTGATGTCGTCCTGCTCGGCATGGGCGGGGACGGACACTTTGCATCGATCTTTCCAGATGGGGACGGCATGGATGCGGCCTGCGCACCAGGCGCGACGATCCTTGCCGAAACAATTCCCCATCCCCTGCCGCCCGAGGCGCCCTACCCGCGCCTCACGCTCTCGCTGCCCGCCATCCGTCAGTGCCGTGATCTCTTTCTGATGATTTCCGGCGAGGGCAAGCGGGATATCCTCGAGCTTGCCGGATCAGACGCCCCTGAAGGCGATCTGCCGATCCGGCGCCTCCTCCACGATCCTGACTTACCGCTCAGCATTTTCTGGGCGCCATAGGAGACCGCGATGCCGACCCATAGTGCCGTCCAGTCCGTCATCGACCGTATCGAAGAGCGCAGCCGCGAAACGCGCGCTGACTATCTCGACAAGATCGAGGCGATGCGGCGACGGGGCAAGCGGGACGGTCATCTCTCCTGCGGCAACCTTGCACACGCCTATGCTGCCGCCTCAGCAGGAGACAAGCTCCGCCTTCGGACGGCTGGCAAGTCGCTCGGCATCGTCACGTCATATAATGACATGCTCTCTGCCCACGCCCCTTATGAGGATGTCCCGAAACTCCTGAGGGATGCCGCCCGCAAGGTGGGTGCCGTTGCGCAGGTCGCCGGCGGCACGCCCGCCATGTGCGACGGTGTGACCCAAGGACAGGACGGAATGGAGCTTTCGCTCTTCAGTCGGGATGTCATCGCCATGGCGACCGCCATTGCCCTGACCCATGACACATTCGATGCCGCCCTCTGCCTTGGGGTTTGTGACAAGATCGTACCCGGCCTTTTCATCGGCGCCGCCTCATTCGGACATTTGCCAATCCTGTTTGTCCCGGCGGGGCCGATGACCTCGGGCCTGCCGAATAAGGAGAAGGCGCGCATTCGCGGTCTTTATGCGGAAGGCAAGATTGGCCGGGCAGAACTCCTCGAAGGAGAGATGGCCTCTTACCATAGCCAGGGCACCTGCACCTTTTACGGCACCGCCAATTCGAACCAGATGATGATGGAGGTC
Source organism: Parvularcula marina (assembly GCF_003399445.1). Lineage (NCBI taxonomy): Bacteria > Pseudomonadati > Pseudomonadota > Alphaproteobacteria > Parvularculales > Parvularculaceae > Parvularcula > Parvularcula marina. The sequence goes on from NZ_QUQO01000001.1 coordinate 1,575,491, forward strand.
ATGGGCTTTCACCTGCCCGGCGCCGCCTTCGTCAATCCAAACACGCCATTACGTGAGGCCCTGACCCGCGCTGCCGCAACCCATGTTCTTGGGATGGAAGATTTTGGTATGGCGGAGATGACCTCCGCTGCGACATTCACCAATGCGATTGTCGGGCTTCATGCGACAGGCGGGTCGACCAACCACACGCTCCACATCATCGCGATGGCCCGCGCGGCGGGGTATCTTGTGACATGGGAAGACTTCTCCGACCTCTCGGATGTCACCCCCCTCCTTGCTCGCGTCTATCCGAACGGCGCCGCGGATGTGAACCATTTCCACGCCGCGGGCGGCATGGCTTTTGTCATCTCCGAGCTACGCAAAGAAGGTCTGCTATCGGACGATTGCATGACCGCCATGGGCAAAGGGCTCGCCGAATACGGCAAGGAGCCCTTCCTGAAAGATGGCGAGCTGGTCTGGCGCGACGGGCCGGACCGTTCGCTCAATGGAGATATTCTGCGACCGATCACCAACCCGTTCCAGCATCAGGGCGGGCTCAAGCTCCTGACCGGGAACCTCGGCAAATCCGTCATCAAGAGTTCCGCCGTCGCGCCCGAGCACCGCATCGTCGAGGCCCCCGCCATTGTCTTTCACGATCAGGATGAGTTCCTCGCCCGGTTCAAGGCAGGTGATCTCGACCGCGATTTCGTCGCCGTCGTCCGCTTTCAGGGCCCGGCCGCCAATGGCATGCCGGAGCTTCACAAACTTTCCCCGCAACTCGGCCTCCTACAGGATCGCGGACACAAGGTCGCACTCGTTACCGATGGCCGCATGTCGGGCGCATCGGGCAAGACCCCGGCGGCGATCCACGTCACACCCGAGGCCCTGCATGAAGGCCCGATTGCCCGCATTCAGGATGGCGACATCATCCGGCTCGATGCCGAGGCCGGCACCCTCGAAGCCAAGGTCGATGATCTGATGTCGCGGCCTCCTGTCGCGGGCGGCACCAACAGCCATGACGGGGTGGGCCGTGAGCTCTTTGGCGGTATGCGGGCCGCGGTCAGTCGCGCCGATGAAGGGGCCTGCACCCTTTTCTAGCCCCCTCGCGCCTGCCTCTAGGCAAATCGGGTCTCCCAGCCTATCAGGGGCGCAAAATTGAGCCTGCCCCAAGGAGTTCTCCATGCGCGTTGCGATGATCGGTACCGGCTATGTCGGTCTTGTGTCCGGTGCCTGTTTCTCGGATTTCGGCCATGACGTAGTGTGCGTCGACAAGGACGCCTCCAAGATCGAGCGGCTCGAGCAGAATATCATGCCGATCTACGAGCCGGGCCTTGATGCGCTGGTCGAAAAGAATGTGAAAGCTGGCCGGCTGGCCTTCACCACGGATCTTGCCAAGGCCGTGCCCGGCGCGGACGCCGTCTTCATTGCGGTCGGCACCCCGTCGCGTCGCGGTGATGGCCATGCGGACCTGTCCTACGTTTATGCGGCAGCAGAAGAGATTGCAGCGGCGATCACGACCTATACCGTCGTTGTCACGAAATCGACCGTACCCGTCGGAACTGGCGCGGAAGTCGAAGCCATCATCCAGAAGGTCCGCCCGGATCTGAAACCCGGTGTCCATTTCTCCGTTGCGTCGAACCCGGAATTCCTGCGCGAAGGCGCGGCCATTGATGACTTCAAACGCCCGGATCGCGTCGTCGTCGGCGCACAGGACGACAAGGCCCGCGAGACGATGAAGGAGCTCTACCGTCCACTCTACATCAATGAGACGCCGATCGTCTTCACCAACCGGGTGACATCCGAACTGATCAAATATGCGGCCAACGCGTTCCTTGCGACCAAGATCACCTTCATCAATGAGATGGCGGATCTCTGCGAGAAAGTCGGCGCCAATGTGCAGCAGGTCGCCAAAGGCATTGGCCTTGATGGCCGGATCGGCTCGAAATTCCTGCACGCAGGGCCGGGCTATGGCGGCTCGTGCTTCCCGAAAGATACGCTTGCACTCGTCCGTACTGCCCAGCAGCATGAAAGCCCTGTGCGCATTGTCGAGCAGGTCGTTGAGATCAATGCCGACCGCAAGAAGGCGATGATCAACCGCGTCCGTGCGATGGCGGGCGGCGACCTCTCCGGCAAGACGATTGCCGTCTTGGGCCTGACCTTCAAACCGAATACGGATGACATGCGCGACAGCCCGAGCCTCGATCTCGTCCCTGCGCTGATCGATGCGGGCGCCACCGTTCGCGCGCATGACCCCGAGGGCATGGAAGAAGCCAAGAAGCTGCTCCCCGACGCGCTGGTCTATTGCGATGGCCCCTATCAGGCGATGGAAGGCGCGGATATCGCCGTCATCCTGACCGAATGGACCAATTACCGCGCGCTCGACCTTGATCGCGTGAAGTCGCTCCTCAGCGCGCCCAAGATTGTGGACCTGCGCAATGTCTATGATCCGGCGCAGATGGAGCGTGACGGCTTCGAGTACAGCTCGATCGGGCGTCCGACTACCAGCTGATGGTGAGGGCGGCCCGCGCCGCCCGCTCCTCCCCCGGAAAATAGCGTTCCGAGCCAAATGCGAAATCGGCCCGGGTGGCATATCGCGTATCGAACAGGTTCGAGATTTCGCCTGACAGAACGAGCCTGTCCGTCAACTGCCATTCGGCATCAAGATCGACGACCTCGTGACCGGAATAACGGACCGTGCCCGCTGCATCCATTTTGTAAGCACCGACATGTGCCAGCCGGGCGGAGAGGCGCAAGGCATCCGCCGGGCGCCAACGGAGAGCGGCATTCAGTAGCGTCCCCGGCGCGGTATCTACTTCCGTTCCTGCACGAATGACCTCACTTGACTGCGCGACACGACGCGAGAACCCATAGCGGTGATCAGCAACTGTCCCGGCCAGCCGGAGGCCCAGCGCATCATTGACCTGCCAGTCGAGAAGGAACTCGACGCCTGCATGATCCGTCTTGCCGTCATCGACCGTGAAGCCGTCCGCATCCCGGAACAGGAAATGCGCCTTTCGCCCCCTGAACCCGATGATTTCTGCCGTCAGACTGTCTGCGAAATAGCGGATTCCGGCCTCGGCCATATCAAGCGTTTCCGGTTCGATCCCGTCGACGCTCTGGTTGATCTGTAGGCGGTAGAGATCGGTTGTCTGGGGCGGCCGGGCGCCGCGCGAGAAACTGGCGATCAGACTGACCCCGCTGCCCAGATCATAGATACCGCCCACACGCCCGGTCAGAACGGTGAAGTCGTCTTCCCGGTCAGCGGGCCTCAGGAACCGGCCGACCGTCCCCGACGCGATCCGGTTATCATACTCATAGCGCGTATGATTGAGCCGCGCGCCTGCCTGCAGCGACAGACGCTCCGTTGCCTGATGTCTGATCCGCAGGAAAGGGGCAGCCGAAAGGCTTGTTACCTCGTAATCATAATGCACGCCTTGCGTATAGGAGAAGACATCCGGGATCGCCTGCTCTTCAAAGAGGTCTCCCTTCGCCCATTCAAGATCAAACCCGGCGAGGAGTTCTGTCCGCGCACCCAAATTCTGCCGCCACGAAGAGAGAAGCCCCGTAGCGACATGGCTGTTCACCTCAATCGCCTGGGAGGGGAGGAAATGGAGCCGGAAGGTCATGTCACTGACAATGGCGTAAGGAGTAAGCGTCAGGACACCTTGCGTCCGTGTCAGGACCGCTTCGCTTGACAGCACCAGATGGTCGAGATCGCGAAACGCCGCCGGATTCGGATTACTCCGGCGCAAGGCATCATCCCGGTACGCATCTTCTCCCTGCACGAAACCGGCGGTTTCCTGTTCGAGGTGATGAAAGGAAGCACGGCTCGTGATCGACACGCCTTCCCCCTGCCAGCCATGCGCGAGCTGGCCCTTGAGCTGGTTCACGCCGCTATCGTCCCGATAACCGCCATCAGAATAGCCATGAAGCGCCGTGTAGAAATTACCCCCGCGCCATTCCGCTGTTCCAGAATATCGCTCGAACGCGCCCGTCCCGAGTCGCAGCCTCCGGAAATCCTCTCCCAGCGGCGACGGCGAGATCACATTGACCGCGCCATGGACAGCATTGGCGCCATAGGTGACGTCCCCCGGCCCGCGCACGACCTCTAGCCGGTCCGCAAAAGGCGTCATCGCATCGAACAGGCCATTCACATTGGCAAAGCCCGCCGACCGCAGCGGCACCCCGTCCTGAAGATATAGAAATGAGCCCGCACCCGCCCCGCCCGTCAGGACAGGAGAGCGGATCGCGGTCAGATGCTCCTGTCCCGAGCCCGCCTGAATGAACGCCCCCGGCACCCGATTGATAAGGCTCGCAGGATGTTCAGCCAGTCGTGCTGCCTCATCCATCAAGTCGACAGGCGTGACGGCTACAGGGCTCTCTGCCAATGGGCGCGCGGCCCGTTCAGCCGTCACGACAATGATGTCAGCATCTTCTGCGGCACCCGCAGTCATCGCCATGGCGGACAGCCCCATGACCAGAAGTGTTACCCTAGCGTCCATATGTGCCTTCATGGCGCGACTATCGGCCATCTGCTATGCTTTTCTTAAGGGAAAATCGGACAGACTCACCGCGTGATTTCATTGAAAAACCCCCCGGAATAGCTACATTCTGCCCTGAATTTCGACTCTGACAGTCGGGAATGGAGAAAGACATGAACGAGACTGATCGCCTTTATCGCGCCGAGAGTGGCACGCTGAGCGGCGCGACCTATGACGAAGGCCTGCGTAAATACATGCTCGGCGTCTACAACTACATGGCGATGGGCATCGCCGCGACCGCGCTGGTCGGCCTGTTTTTCATGACGAACGAAGCCGCGCTGCGGTTTGCCCTCAATCTGCGCATGATCCCTTTCATCGGTGTCATCGCGCTGGGCTTCATTGCCCCCCGCCTGATTTTCAGCGGTAGCGCTGGCCTCGCCCATGCTGCCTATTGGGCATATGTTGCGCTCTGGGGTCTGCTGATCGGACCGGTTGTCGGGATTTATACGAATGCCGGACTGGGCCTTGATGTCATCAAGGCGTTCTTCATTGCGACCTCAATCTTCGCCTCGATGAGCCTCTTTGGCTACACGACCAAGAAAGACCTGTCGGGCTGGGGCCGCTTCCTGTTCATGATCGGCATCGGCTTGCTTGTAGCTCTTGTGGTCAACATCTTCCTTGCCTCAAGCATGTTCAGCTTCCTGATCTCATGCGGCGTGGTGGTCTTCATCTCTGCTGTAACCGCGTTCCAAACGCAGATGATCAAGAGCCTCTATTCGGAAGGCGCCTCGAGCCATAACCAACGCGCGTCGATCTTTGGCGCCTTTGCACTCTACGGCTCATTCGTGACCCTGTTCATCCACATCCTGAACATTCTGGGTCTCGCCCGCGACTAAGCGGCACCCGGAGCTGACAAGATGAAAGCCCGCGCTTCGGCGCGGGCTTTTTCATTTGATGAGCTTGAGTTTCTGGCGATCAAAGACTGAGAGCACCTGCCGCAGCTCGCTTCCGCGTTTGAGGACCTGCCCGGTCATGGCAATGACCTGATACATGCCCTGCTTGTTGCGTAGTCTGGGGATCTTCTCGACGCGATAGAGCGGCGCCTCCGCCGTGCGCCGGAAAATCGAAAAGACGGCCCGGTCCGTCAGCCCGTCAATCGCGTAATCCTTCCACTCGCCTGCGGCGACGAAGAACCCGTAGACATTGAGAATGGCATCGAGCTCGACCCGCTCAAAGTTGACGGGGAGGGCCTGACGGCCTCGCGATGGGCTTTGTGTCATCGACATCGGACAAACGGTATGCCGAAAGGCGCACTTTTGTCCATTCTTCAGAGGCTTGGCAGATGGCCGCAGATTGGGCTTATCTCACCCGATGACAAAATTCCTGCCGCTAGCTCTCCTCCTCCTCGTGATCGGTTGCGCACGCCCATGCTGCGTGCCCGAGCCTCATCCGCTTGACCCATCGCCAAGCTTTGAGCGTCCACCCAACCCGCAAACGATCGATATCGTCGGGAATTATGCCGGTCGGGACATGACCATCACAGTCGATGGCCGCATCGTCCATGAAGGCATCCGCTATCTCGAACCTGAAGGCGTGATCTGGCGGCTGACCGTCGGAAAGCGAGACGGCGCCTCCGTACTCATCGTCGACATTGAGGATTGCGAGAGCAAGCTGGAAACGGCGCTGCCCGCCCCATCGCCGGATGATCAGACCACCCTATTGATACGGGATTGCGAGCTTGAGATTCTCAGCTGAGGCAAGGCTGTTAACGCTTCACAAAGCATGCCGTCAAAAGGTCATATTCTCTCCCTCAGCCTGACAAATTCCGCCGTCATATTAGTAGACGTCGGTCGAGGGGACGACCCTTGAGTTCGGATCAACTCGCCCCCCAGCCCCCGAATAAAGGCCCCTCGCCCGACTACTCTTCCCCACTCTCCCAACATTTGGGTCTTGCCGCATGAGCCGGCGCCCGGCAGGGCGTCGGACATGCCTTCTGTCGGATCGCTCCTTGCGCCGCTTGCCGGGGCCACCCTGATCGGCGTCATCGCTGCCTGGCTGAAGCTATTCGGCCAGACAGAGGCGCGCGTGCTGTCACGCTTTGTCTTCCTCGTGGCGATGCCGGTTGCCGTTTTCAATTTCGTCGTCGATGCGCCCCCGCCGGAGCCTGCCTATCTGGGCATGATTGCCGGATATCTGGCCGGGCTCACCGCGACCGTGGTGCTGGGTTTCTTCTGGATACGGCGTTTTTGCGGGGCGAGCATTCAAGAGACGGGCGCCGCCCTTTTCGCGGCGATCTGCGGCAATGCGATTTTTCTCGGCCTGCCAATTGCGCTTGGCGTGCCCGGCTGGGGACCGCCCTTCCTGATCCTGATGGTGTTTGAGGGGACAATGACCTTCGCCATCGCGACCGCGCTGATGACTTGGCCGGATAAGGATCATCCTGACCAGTCGCCTGTGAAAAATGCCGTGAATGCCGCCACCCGCGCCATCCGCAATCCGGTCGTGGTCGGCATGGCGCTCGGCTTTCTTCTCATGATGCTCGGCATTCAACTGCCGGAAATGGTTGCCGCGCCGCTCGATCTTTTCTCCAAGATCGCTTCTCCGCTCGGCCTGTTCGTGCTCGGATTGTATCTTGTCATCCTGCCGCGAGAGCAAACCGCCCTGCCGACGAAGCTGCTGATCGGCCTGTTGCCGCTAAAGCTCATTATCTTCCCCGCGATCACCGCCGGGATCACTTGGGTGCTAACATCTGACATTGCCCTGACGAGTGCCGCCGCGCTTTTCACGGTCGTACCGCCTGCGGTCTCCTCTGTGGTCCTTGCCAGCTCTTACGGCTTTTATGAGAAGCAGGTCGCCGCCATCGTCGCGGTCGGCACGCTGATCGGTATGCTGACGGTCACAGGCTTTCTGGTGATTGCACTCGGCGCCTAGTCGTCGTCTTCGTCGACATCCGTCCGGTCGCCAAGGGACGCCCCAAAGATACGGCGGATACCGGTCGACTGCGCTTCTTCTTCACCCTCATGACCATGCGGATGAGATTTCTCAATCGACGGATCGATGAAGAACATCGCGACGATAAAGGCGAGGAAGCAGAGCGCGATGGAGACCCAAGCCAGCATCTCGAAACTGTAGATCATCGCCTCGCGGTAATTGGCGGCATTGAGGCCAACAAGATCATCGCCCGCGCCATAGCCGACCGCGGAGACGACCGGATTTTTCTCTGCCACCTTATAAAAGGCCCAGCCCGCGACTGCGCCATAGCCTGCAATCGCAAAGAGGGTCGCCGCCCGCGCCGCCGCATTATTGATGCCTGAGGCGACCCCGTGGGAATGCTCCGGCGTCGCATTGAATAGCGCCGTGTTCATCCCCGGTACGACAAGCGCGATGCCTGCGCCAAAGATGGTGATCGACCCAAAGACCCCTGCCAGCGTCCCTGACCAGGGCGCAAGCCCCATGGACGCAAAGGCCGCGACCCCGACAAGCGAGCCCGTGGCCAGCATCATCCGGACACCATAACGCCGCGCCAGCTTTGCCGAGAGCGGCGTGAAAATGACCATGGGCAATGCAAAGCCGAGGAAGGCGACGCCAATCTCATTCATTCGGAAGCCGAAAGCGTCGGTCAGGAAGATGGGATAGAAAACGAAGATCCCCCCCATCGCGCCGTAAAGCAGGAAGGTGATGACGTTGATCGCGTTAAAGGTGCTGATGCCGAAGAGCTCAGGCGGCATCATCGGGCTTTTCACTTCCCGCTCGACAATGACCAGCAAGAGAAGCGCGACGAGGCCAATCCCGATGGGCACGCCCCATTCGAGCGACTTATGCGCCGAATGCGGCTCCGACAAAGTGATGAACCCATAGGCGATCCCCGCAAAACCGATGATCGCCAAGAGCGCGCCTGCCCAGTCGATCCGGTCGGGGATCCGTGCAGGCGGCCGTTTGGGCACAAACCACCACGCAATCAGCATGGAGAGAATGCCGAAGGGCAACGGCAGGATGAAAATCATCCGCCAACTGGCAAATTCAACGAGCCAGCCACCGACCGGCGGGCCGATCGCGGTCATGATGGCCGATGCCACAGACCATATCCCGATGGCCATGCCCCGACTCTTGCGGGGGAAATAATCGGACAGCAGCGTCAGCGACATCGGCGTGAGGAGCGCTGCCCCCATGCCTTGGATCGCCCGCGCGAAAATCAGCACTTCAGCTGTCGGGGCGGCCGCGCATCCGATCGACGCGATGGTGAAGAGGATCACCCCGGCGATAAATGTCGCCCGCCGTCCGTAAAAATCACCGATGGCGCCGCCGATCAGCATGAGCGCAGAGATGAACAGCATGTAGATCGAGGCGACCCACAGCATTTCGCCAAGGCTTGCATTGAGGCCGGCCTGAATCGGGTCCAGGGCAAGAGTGACGGCCGTGCCGTTCACGAACGCCATGGAAGAGCCCATGATCGAGGCGAGCAGCACCGCTATCCGCTGGCCAAGCGTGCTCTCGACCACGCCCTCCTTCTCGATATCGCCCTGTGACAAATGCCGCCCCTGACTATGCGTTCAGCCTCCATAGCGGAGCCGGATAGCGAGGTCAGCCCATCGCCGTTGCTGCACCGCAAAAAGACGGGCATAAACAGTCACAAACACGTCTCACCCTAAGGCAGAGGATTGTGCCCGTGACTAATGTTACCAAGATCGGCGTCGTTGGCGCCGGACAGATGGGCGCCGGTATCGCCCATGTTTTCGCCCTCGCCGGCCACGACATCGTCATTCACGACATCGATGAGAATAATATCCAGCAAGGGATTGCCGGGATCGAAACCAATATGGGCCGGCAGGTCTCAAAGGATGTCATCACCGAAGACGAAAAGAACGCGGCCATGGCGCGTATCGGGGCGGCTCCAAAATTCGAAGACTTAAGTGACTGCGATCTCGTCATCGAAGCCGCGACCGAGAATATCGAAATCAAGAAAGACATCTTCAGGCGGCTTTCGGCACTGCTGAAACCCGAAGGGATCATCGCGACCAATACCTCGTCGATCTCGATCACGGCGCTTGCCGCCGTCACGGATCGGCCGGAGAAATTTGTCGGGCTTCATTTCATGAACCCGGTGCCGCTGATGAAACTCGTCGAAGTGATCCGCGGCATCGCCACCAGCAATGAGACCTTCGAGATCTGCCGTGACCTGATCGACAAGCTTGGCAAGACGATGGCGCTGTCGGAGGATTTCCCGGGCTTCATCGTCAACCGCATCCTGATGCCGATGATCAATGAAGCGATCTACACGCTGTATGAAGGTGTCGGCACGGTCGAGGCAATCGACACCGGCATGAGGCTGGGTGCGAACCATCCGATGGGCCCGTTGCAGCTCGCAGATTTCATCGGGCTCGATACCTGCCTTGCCATCATGCAGGTGCTTTATGACGGGCTGGCCGATTCAAAATACCGCCCCTGCCCGCTGCTGGTGAAATATGTCGAGGCCGGATGGTTAGGCCGCAAAACCGGCCGCGGTTTCTACGATTATTCAGGCGAGATTCCTGTAGCGACGCGCTAACAAAACAAAGTCGGCGCGGAGAATTACTCCGCGTCGGTTGGCACTGCCTTGCTGATCGCGGAGACAACGTCTTCGTTGCGGAATGGCTTGATCAGGACTTCACTTGCCCCCCATGCGTCCGCCATGGCGATCGCCTGCTCCAGCGTGCGACCCGGGCCGCCGCCTGACATTACCACAACAGGAATGTCCGATCCCTGATCGCGTATGTCTCTGAGGACATTCAGGCCGTGATCTTCCGGCAGCCACAGATCGAGCAGGACGACATCGAAATTCTGTCCATTGTCTGAAAGAGCTTTCCGCCCCTCTGAGGCATTATCAACCTCAGTGACCTGATGACCTTCCATCTCCAGGACGGCAACCAGCCCTTCCCGGACATGCGGATCGTCATCAATAACCAATATGTTCAGCATCCGGATGCCCCTATTCCTTCGACTGCGCCAGGTGATCTGCCAGATGCGCCACGACGCGCGAAAAGGCTGACCTGTCTTCCTGACTGACTTGCCCCAATGCCAGCGCCAGCTCCTGCAGCGGGTCTTCTGACAGTTTCGTTTTTCCCTCATCCGTCAGTTCATAGAAAACGACCCGGCGGTCATCCGGGTTGCGTCTTGAACTGACAAATCCTCTGCGCTCGAGCGCGGCGGCAGCCCTCGTTGCCGTCGAGAGCTCTACGCCCAAAAAAGAAGCGATCCCGGAAGCCGTCCGGGCCGTTTCCCCAGCAAGGTCAAGATATCGCAACACGGGCCATTGGGCGGGCTGCAGGACGAAAGGTCCGCGCTCACGGTAGATTGCCCGAGCCACCTGCTCATAAATCGAAGCAAGGCCCATCAGTTTGCGGTCCGGCGCCTCGCTGGTCATCTGCGCTCTTTTTTGCTGTTGCCAGCAAGTGATGCCTCAAGCTGCTCTTTTTGTCCAGAGCATTGAAATATTCTGACAAGACGTTGTGTTTAATCACATTCTTCGATTTCGACCTCTGCATCGAGGCAGAGCGCCAAAGTGATCGCCGCAGCGCTTGCGGCATTCGAGACACCGAGCTTCTGGTAAATCCGGCGCCGAAACGTATCGACTGTGTGGACGGAGATATCGAGCATTCGGGCGATTGACTTCACGCCCTCGCCCTGAGCCGTCAGCAACAGAATCTGCCGTTCGCGTGGTGAAAGGCGCAAGCCCAGATCATCCATTGAGCGCTTCACGCGGATACGCATATTTCCCAGCTGCAGCCAGTTATCCTGCGCAGGCAACTGATTGTCATTTTCTGATGCAGGTGACCAGGAAGGGCGATGAACGGTTGGCGCCACCGTCTGATCAGTCCGGCGGATCATCGTCGGGTAATGGCTTCCAGCAACTGTTTTGAGAGCTTGCATTCTGTTTCTCCCCAAAATGGACGGCGTATGTACTAGAAGTAGTTGCTATATGCAAGCAATAATTTGCTACTTTTTCAAGCATTTCATGCGACGACATTGTGAGCACAACCGCGGGCCACTACGCTGCCCCGCCTAGGCAGAGGAGCGCGCGAGTGAAACCGGTCCTGGATGACGGGCTTCTGGGCAGTCTGGTACATGGTTCAGATGTACCAGCACTGGCATGCCGTCTCGATAACCGATCAGCATCCCTGACGAACGAGGCCTTCGCGCGCACTTTCGGCCGGGACAATGAGGCCGCTCGCCTGCTGGTCAGCAAGGGAAGCGCCCATCCGGGCACAAGTACCTATAACCTTACCTCAGAAGTCGACGGCATCACACGGCGGTTCCTCCTTGAGAGGATCACCTATCAGGGTCAGGATTGGCTGCTCGCCAAGGGCATCGATCTGCCAGCACGATCAAACATCGACAATGATCCGCCCCCGCCCGCAGAGCCCAGCCTTCTTGACCGCGCCGCCGCCTATCTCTGGCAGGCTGACAAACTCGGTCGACTGGGCTTCTTTTATGATGACTATAGAACCGGTATCTATCATGCCACAGACCGATGGTATGATTTAACGGGTTTCCCAAAACCGGATAAACCGTGCCCGTATGAAGAGCTGGCCAAAAAGGTTCTGACAGAGGAACAGCTTTCAGAAAGCCTGGAGCGACGGGAAAAATCCAAACAGAATGCCGGCGCTTACCGCCATGAGCATGGGCGTGCTGACGGCTCTTATGATACGCACACCCTCATTTCTGACGTACAGGTCGAGGTTGATCCGGATGGAAATCCGGTCGGCGCTTTCGGTATCACGATCGAAGTTCCCGAGCTAAAACAGCTTGAGTACAAGCTACGACATGAGCGAGAGGTCTTCTCTCGCGCTCAGCATATTGCCAGGGTTGGTCATATTCACGACAACATCAAGGCTGGTCACTGGCACGCATCGGAAAGTTTCTTCGAACTTATCGGTCGCCCCCCCATTCATGAGAACATCGTTTATGGCAGTGAGTTGGATGAGCGGATCATCTCTCTTCACAAGGACAAAATCGAAAAACTGCGGTCCGGGTTCAATCAGGGTATCGTCCCCCCCCGTTTCATCTTCGAGACAAAACGCTATCGTACGGATGAGCCAGCTTTTTTCGAAATCTCGTCATACCCTGAACAGGATAATTATGGCGAGGTCATCGGTTATTTCAGTATCGTTGTAGACGTCACTGAATCACGGAAACTTCGTCAGGGCCTGGAAGAAGAGCGCAATCTGCATCTTCAGGCTCAAGAGCTGGCAAAGCTCGGACATTTTATCCTTGATCCCAAAAGCCTCAACGTCACCGTGTCACCAGTTCTCCTAGAACTTGTAGGGGTGGATCCTGATAATCCTCCGCAGACATATGGTGAAATGTCTGACCTATTAGTCAGCACGGAAGATGCAGAAGAAAGCGCCGGAAGATTACGCTCATTCCTCAAAAAGCCTGCCCCCTATCATACAGACATACCAATCTCGCGAGCCGACACTGGCGAGAAGCGTGTTCTAGCCGTCTTTGTTAATCCGGAGACGGATTCTGAAGGCGTGCTCAAGCAGGTCTTTGGGACCATCAGAGATGTCACCGAAGAAAGAGAGCTGGAACGACAACTGGAACTTGAGCGCCGACGGTTTGAACGAGCACAGCGGCTAGGGAAGATTGGGCACGCAGTAGACAATATTTCCAACGGAGCATTCAAAGCTTCTGATGTTCTTTGGGAATTACTCGGCATGCCCCCTATCCGAGAAGATCTACCTTATGAGGAAGTTGCCAAGGCTATTCTCCCCCCTGAAGAGGTGGAAATCAGCCTCAAACGTCGCGCAGAGGCCATCAGAATTGGCGAGCCGTATAAGTTTGAGCTCAACACTACGCGTCGTGATAATGGGAAACCTCTCACCTTCTTTATAGAGAATTATCCGCAAAAAGACAGTGACGGCAATGTCACGGAATTCTTCAGCGTGGTTGCCGACGTGACTGAACAACGGCGCCTGGAACGAGAACTGCAGAATGAACAGGCCGCATTTGAGAGAGCTCAACGCCTCGCCAGAGTTGGTCACTTTACGCAAGATCTCAAGACTCAGGAAATCATCGCGTCCGAAACTGTCTGGCAAATGCTTGGCTTCACCGGAGGCTCACGCCCCCGGAGCTACGAAGAGTTTGCCAGCACCTTCATGAATGCCCAGCAACGCCTTATCACTGAAGAAAGGCAGAAGCAGCTTATTGAGGCGGGTACTGATATTTCCTACGAGATCGATCTGGCTAGGGTCGATACAGGCGAACGAGGTACTTTTGCTGTTGCTCTTCACCCCGACAAAAATTCCAGCGGCAAAATCGTCAGGATCTTTGGCGTTATTGCGGACGTAACTGAACAACGCCAACTGGAAGCCTCGCTGAGAGATGAACGGCAATTCTTTGCCAAAGCTCAAGAATTTGCGCGTCTTGGTCATTTCGTCGATGACCTTCGAGATGGATCATTCTACGCCTCAGAGATGCTGTGGGAGATTGCTGGTCTGAGCACAGATGAAGACCGCCCTAAATCTCACGCTGAGCTTTTAGAGAGATTTTTGACTCCTGCCGAACGCACACTGACTTACGCTCGGCGTGAGCAGGCCATGAAAGATGGACAATCCTATAGCGCTAAGATTCCAGCCAAAGGAAAGAAAGGTGAACCTGTCCGTCAATTCTGGATCGAAGTCTTTCCTGAAAAAGACGATGACGGACAAGTCGTCAGATTTTTCAGTATTGTCCAGGACATTACTGAGCGCGAACTAGCCGAACAAACGCGCGAGCAACTCGAGGAAGCCCTTCAGGAAGCACAAAAACTGGAGGCCCTAAATTATTTTGCTGGCGGGATGGCGCACGAGCTTGGAAACCTTCTCCAACCTGCACTCAATTTCGGCGCACTTGCACACTCTGCCGCATCCAAGGGTAATGCTGCCGCAGCTGCTCTTTATGCAGATCGTGTTCTCGCCGCCGTCAATCGCGCGACAGATGTAACCAGACGCGCCCTCCAATATGTCAGGGAAACACCGACACAGGCAGAAGCGATTTCCCTCTCAGCTGCTCTAGAGTCTGCACGGATTATCCTGCGTTCAACTGCACCGGCGCTTGAATGGCGAATAGATCCCGAACTGAGCAACGTAAATGTCATCGCCGATGAAACCGGACTGCTACAGGTCCTCCTGAATCTGGTCCGTAATGCAGCCGAAGCTGGTGGCCCATCTGTCAAAACCGAAATCAGGATGAGCAAAACCCGTCTTTCTCCAAATGACGCACAACAACGCGGCGTTGCCGCAGGAGAATACGTCCTGTTGACCGTGACCGATCATGGTCCTGGCATCCCGAACAATGTCCGAGGGTCAATATTCGATCCGCTCGTGACGACGAAAACAGGCGGCAAGGGGACCGGCCTCGGCCTCCCCGTTTCAAAAGGTCTGGCGGAGCGTTGGGGCGGTGCCCTCTATCTTGCAGGCACTGGGGAAAAGGGAACAACGTTCGCGATTATCTTGCCTATTGCAGCCTCTGCCCCCAACGGAACTACCGAAGCGTCCGCCCCGACTTTACTGAAATAGAAACACGACAGGCTGAAACGAAAAAATGACGTCAGCTCGTTCGTTGAGCACCATGAGAGCAGCAATAAAATCGACGGACCTTGGAACTTGCCTCTTTGAATAAAGGTCGGCTGACAACCACCTAATACACCTAGATAATTTCTACCCCAGATAATGATAATCGACAGAAAATACTGAAATGAAAATCTCACGGCATTAGCGTGCCGAAATAAAATTTTTACTCCGTTTACTTACATATTAACAGCTCCTGTCGAATTATCATCATTCAGACAAATTCCTTTTGAGCCTAACAAGGTAAACTCTGCCCATAACTATAACAGGGGTGGATGGCGTGAGCGAAAAGGCCATACTCGTAGATATCAGCCGTGACACGTGCCAGCTTGCTGTGATGCGCTGGACGGGCGAAGACCGGCCTGCCTTCATGTTCAACCGCGAATATGAAGCACAGTCGCACGCACGCCTGGATGATATGCTCGATACATATCTTGAGCATTACGACGCCCCCACACCGAAGACACTTGGAATTGCTATCGCAGGGCCGATCACCGGCGATATTGTCAGGTCCATGCACAATCATCTCCATGCAGACATAAATCTGCTCAAGGAGAAATTCGGCTTTAAGCGCGTTATACTTCTCAATGATGTTAGCGCTATCGCTTCATCGATTCCATGGCTTGATCCCGCCGACATACTTCAATTTTCAGGACCTCGCCTATCAGGCCAGTTTGATACAGAGCACGGTCGTTATGGCGTTCTGAATTCCTGTAAGGGACTGGGCTGCGCATCTTTGAATGCAAACGAAGGCCAGCTTACAATCGTCGACTCCGAAGCAGGTCATGCGACATTTGCCTTTACGGGCAAGGGCGCAGAACTCCTCACCAGCCTGCGAAAGAGGTACGGCTTCATCAGTAGAGAAACCGTTCTGACATTCGATGGACTGGTTCGCATCTACAATGCCTTATGTGAAGTCGAAGGCATTTCGAGCTCGACACTCGCCGCTCATGAGATCATCATGTACGGCAAGACGGGCGCCGACCCTCTTTGTCAGCAGACGCTCGATTTTTACTATGATGCCCTCGCATCGGTTGCCGGGGATTTCGCCCTTGAGCGCTGCACGACGAATGGCCTTTTTATCGCTGGCGGCGTTGTCAGGCGGACGATGGAATCGCTTCCTCGTGAAGCGTTTCGCAAGCGGTTCGAAGACAAAGGTGACTTTTCCGAATTCACATCGGCCATCCCGGCCTGCATCGTCCACAATCGCAGCGCCGGACTGATCGGCCTGGCCCGTCATGTATCAGAGAAACTGGCGCAGGATGCAGAAAACCGTCTGAAACCCTTGGGACCAACCATTCTTGAGGAAGTCTCAGGCCACCTTGATCAGTCTGCCTTCATCATCAATGACCGGCTCGAATTTGTCGGCGTGACATCACAAAACTGGTATGACACGCCGGGAGCAGAGACGCTGACCGAAAAGGGCGCGCCCCTCGGCCCGTTCCTTCAGGCGATGGAGAGCTCTCTTCAGCTGACGGATGAAGAAACCGCCGACACACTTGCGGTAAAATTCTCCGGCAATCAGGAATTCGAGTTTACGCGCCGCGTTTTTGGCAGCCGCATACTCAGATGCCATGCCTACCCCCGCCCCTCTGGCGGCTTTGTCGTTATCGAAACGGACCGGACACTCGTTCATAATCGCACACGTGAGCTTGAGACGATTGCCCTGACCCTGCGTCAAGAGAAGAACAACGCGGACGCCGCGAGCCGCGCAAAGTCGGAATTTCTTGCTAATATGAGCCATGAAATCCGTACCCCCCTTAACGGGGTATTGGGTATGGCAGATGTGCTGCGACGTTCCTCCCTTACTCCATCTCAGATCGAGACTTTGGACGTCATCATCTCGTCTGGTAATTCTCTTCTAACCGTCATCAATGACATCCTCGATTTCTCGAAAATCGAAGCCGGCAAAATGCGGATCCAGCAGAATAATCTGGATCTTCAGTCTTGCACGGATGAAGTTGCCGCTATTCTGGCCGCAGAGGTCGACAGGAAGGGTCTTGAACTCATGACTCGCTTCCGTCCTGATACGCCGCGTTGGCTGCTTGGCGATGCGGGCCGCCTGCGCCAGATCATGACCAACCTTCTTGGCAATGCCGTGAAGTTTACGGAAGAAGGTCACATCCTGCTTGATGTGTCTGGGGGTCAGATTGGTGATGAAGCCGACATCTCGATCACCGTCACAGATACTGGATGCGGCATTCCCGACGACAAGCTCGAGACGATCTTCCAGACTTTTGAGCAGGTCGACGGCTCCTCCACGCGGGTTCATCAGGGGACGGGACTTGGCCTCTCGATCACCCGGCGCATGGTCGAGCTGATGGGGGGCACGATTTCGGTCAGCAGTACACTCGGCGCTGGCTCTTCTTTTACCGTTAGACTGCGGCTGCCGCTGGGGGTCGCTGAAGAGCTCTGCCCGAGCAGCATTGACGACGGGCTTGATGGTTATCGTATACTGATTGTTGATGACCAACCGGTGAACCGAACAATCCTTCAGGAGCAGCTATCCGCATGGGGCTGCGAAGTGATCTCCGCCGCTGGTGCATCTGACGCGATCAGCGCGCTCTCACGAGAATTCGAAGAGGGACGCAAGGTAGATGCAGCGATCCTTGACTATCAAATGCCGTATATGGACGGTATGACGCTGGCCAAGGAATTGAAAGCCCAGAAGCAGTATCGGGACATCCCCCTGACACTTCTGACGTCCGTCGGTAGTGTCGTTGATGCGCCTGATCTTGATCAGGCAGGTTTTGTCACTCATCTCGTCAAACCGGCCCGCGCCCAATCTCTCTGGCATGCTCTCGTCAAAGCGCTTGGAAAGGTGCAGCCGGTAACGCAGACTGACAATCCGGATAACCAGCCCGGCTCTGAGGAAATGGACCGCCCGGTCATGCGCGTACTCGTTGCTGAGGACAATGCGGTCAACAGGATGGTTATCACAGCCATGCTGGAGAATGGCGGCTATGAGATCACTATGACGGAAGGTGGCGAAGAAGCCGTCTCTGCCTTCTCAGAAATGAAACCGGACATCGTCCTGATGGATGTACAGATGCCCGGCATTGATGGCCTGGAGGCAACAAAGCGTATACGGTCGATTGAAGAGCAAAACGGCATCGAAGAGCATGTACCGGTGATCGGGATCACGGCGCACACCATGCCCGAAGACCGCCGGCGATGCCTTGACAGCGGGATGGATGATTATCTTCCCAAACCGATCGTCAGAGACAAGCTTTTGGGTGTCATGGAGCGTTTCCGCAAGCAGTCCGCCTGACCGGAAACATCAGACCTCAAGGCTCGCCGTCTTGACGAGGGCAAAGACCCGCTCACCTGCCGTGAGGGCTAGCTCATCTAACGCTTCACGCGTCACCTGCGCCCGCAGGCATTGGCCATCTATCTCCATTTCGATCAGTGCAAGCGGCTGATTGTCTTCAACCGTTGCACCTTTGAAAATGGCCGGCAGGATATTCCTGATGCTGATCTGCTCCGGCTTGTGCCGTGAGATCGCAACATTGCGGGCTTCTATTCTGAGACGAATGTCGGTGCCGGTTGCCATCGCGTTCGCTGTCGGCAGGGAGATGACACCGTCACCAATGGCTATCCGGATCAAGTGATAGGCTTCATCATGGCTGGTGACGGTTCCAGTCAGAATAACGCCCGGCTCAATGCCGCTATCTCCCTTCGCAACACCATGTTCATTGAGCACCGGCACGGTCGGGCCTGACGCCTTCACTCTGCCTGCTGACAGAATAATCGTATTCGAGGCGAGTTGGATCACCTCTCCCACATCATGGCTCACATAAAGCACAGGCATGCAGAAGCGCCCCGGCAGATCACCGATCAGCGAGAGAATATCTGCGCGCCGTCCCCGGTCGAGCGCTGACAGGGGCTCATCAAGCAGGAGCAGACGAGGTCGGCTCAGCAAGGTTCGGGCAAGCGCGACACGCTGGCGCTCACCGCCAGAAAGGGAGATGGGCAGTCTGGGCAGCAAGGGGGATAGCTCGAATGCGTCGATGATATCAGCCTTGGAGAAGGCAGTTTGTGTACTGCCGCTCCGCCGATCCGCGTAGAGAAGATTTCTCTCGACACTCAGATGTGGAAACAGCCGGCCATCCTGAAACATATATCCGATGCTACGGCGATGTGCCGGAACGAACGCGCCACTCACTGTGTCGCAAAGAACATCCGCGCCATGAGCGAGACGGCCGCGATCAGGTCTAAGGAACCCGGTGATCAATCGGAGAAGCGTCGTCTTGCCGCTGCCGCTCGGCCCGAAAATGGCTGTGATCCCGTCAAGCGGGATGGATTGAGCGATACTCAGCTGGAAATCGCCAAAGCCATGCTCGATATCGATCTCCAGATGATCAGTGGGCATGGACGCGATACCGGCGATTGAAGACGTAGACGAACAAAAGAACGCAGAAGGAGAAAAGGAGAAGCAGCAGCGACAAAGCGTGCGCTTCATCATAATTTAGCGTCTCGACATGCTCATAAATAGCAATCGAGAGCACCCTCGTCTCTCCCGGGATATTGCCGCCGACCATGAGGACAACACCGAACTCGCCGAGCGTGTGGGCAAAGCTGAGCACGGCCGCGGTCAGAAATCCCCGTACGGAGAGAGGCACGGCAACAGAAAAGAACGCATCGAGAGGCGAGGCCCGCAGGCTGGCGGCCGCCTCCATCATTTCTCCCGCGACGTTCTCAAAAGCCGCCTGCAACGGCTGGACCGTGAAAGGGAGAGAATAAAGAACCGAGGCGATGACGAGCCCCGCGAAAGAAAAGATCAGTGTGTCGCCTGTCAACGTGATCCAGAAACTGCCGATCGGAGATGACGGATTGAACGCCAGCAGGAGATAAAATCCGAGTACAGTTGGCGGCAGGACAAGAGGCAACGCCACCACAGCCTCGATCGCGGGCTTCAACCTCGTTCGTGTCCGAGCCAGCCACCAGGCGAGAGGGGTGCCGATCAGGAGGAGCAGAACCGTCGTCACGACTCCGAGCTGCAGCGTCAGCCATAGCGCATCGAGGTCAGGCAGGCTCATTCCGTCTCATACCCATGGCCGCGGATCAGAGCTTTCGCCTTCTCACTTTTCAGGAAGTTGATAAAGTCAGTCGCGGCGGCATTCTCACCCCCGTGGCGCAACAGGACCGCATCCTGCCGGATCGGATCGGAAGATTCTTGAGGCGGGATCCACACGAGCCCAGTCTGCTCGCGCACTTCCGGATCAAGCTGTGACAGGGCAACGAAGCCGAGTTCTGCATTCCCTGTCCAGATAAAAGCATAAGTCTGGCCGATATTCTCCCCAAGGACGATCCTGTCCTGAAGAGCTTCGAAAAGGCCGAGCGTGGTGAGAACCTGCCTTGCGGCCTGCCCGTAAGGCGCCAGTTCCGGATTGGCGATCGCAAGACGCCGGAAGCTCATCTGTTCCAGCCGGTCTGGGCCTGCGGATTTCGCGATCGGATCAAGAAGGACAATCCGCCCGACAGCATAGGTGAACCGGTCTTGTGCTCGGCTCACTTCAACCAAACGGCGAGGCCGTTCCTGATCCGCCGAGAGGAAAACATCATAGGGCGCGCCATTGATGATCTGGGCATAGAGTTTGCCCGTCGAGCCCGCCGACACCAGAAGATCGTGTCCGGATTGTTCCTCAAAGACCAGCTCCAGCTCATCCATGGCCGGCTTGAAATTGGAGGCAACGGCAATCCGCACGACTTCGGCCTGTGCGACCGCCAAAAGGCCCACCAGCATCGTAGAGATGACAGCCAGAGCGGACATGAGATTCTTGGTGGTGAACATGACGGCTGATCCGTATACGGGTTTCATCACCCGCATACAGCCAGCATGGCTTCTACGGGAGAAGCCGTGATATTGAGATTTTCAGCCTGTCGGGGTCAACCCCGCCCCTGATCAGGAGCTTTCGAGCGTCAATGATTCAGCCGCTGTGGCGCTTGCCACCTCGCGTTCCGACTGGGCAAAGCCATATGCCGGCACGATTTCACCGCTGCGGTCCGCAACACTGTCCCATACCGCAATCAGACGCTCACCTGCCTGCTCATCCGTACCGATGAACTCACCATTCGTCAGCGTAATATTGGCTTTCGCAAAATGCCCGGCGCCCGCGCATAGGATTGCGCGTGTCGGCGCGTCTTCGCCGACCAACGCCAGAAGGCCGGGGCTGACCAGCGCGGGATCAAGCTGGCGGAGGCTCTCCTCGGAAAGCACACCCTCGGTCATTTGGGTTGCGGCCGTCGGTGCGAGCGCGTTGACCCGAATGTCATAACGCTCCCCTTCGATCGCGAGCGTCTGCATCAGGCCAACCAGCGCCATTTTCGCGGCCCCATAATTGGCCTGTCCGAAATTGCCATAGAGGCCCGACGAGGAGGTCGTCATAACGATGCGGCCATAATTCTGTGCCCGCATGATCGGCCAGACCTTGTGACAACAGATCGCCGCGCCCATCAGGTGAACATCCATCACCAGCCGGAAGTCATCTAAGTTCATCTTGCCGAAGCTCTTGTCACGGAGAATGCCGGCATTGTTGATGAGAATGTCGATCCGGCCCCATTCATCGATGATCCGGGACATCATCGATGTGACGTCCGCTTCATCCGTGACCGAACAGGTGATGGCCATCGCCTCCCCACCCTGCTCCTGAATTTCGTGGACGACATTCACGGCGGCTTCTGCGGAGAGGTCATTGACGACCACTTTCGCGCCTTTGCCTGCAAGATAAAGCGCATGGGTCCGGCCAAGGCCGCCGCCAGCCCCGGTGATCAGTGCGACGCGGCCCTCAAGCGACGTTTCAGATACAGCATTCGTCATGTGTTGCCCTCACATTTACTAACTCACTAGTGAGTGAATTACTTATCCATCAAGATTTTGGCTGATTGTCCAGTCACTTGGCAGGAAATTGATCTCACTCGTCTTCGTGCCGCCCCTTGCCGCAGAGCTCACGGAAACCCGCCGCCATGAAGGACGCCATACGGGCCTTCACGGCCGAAAAATCATCAGACTTGCAGACACCGCCGGAGAGTTTGTCGATCCGGCCCGTCCTTGCGAGCGTCAGGAGAAGCGCGCCACTGACGAAGTGATAGCCCCAGAAGATGTCCTCTTCCGAACAGTCCGGCAGCGCTTTCTTGAGAAGGTCGATAAGCCTGAGGACGACCGGGTCAAAATGGTCATCCATGAGGTTGGCGCCCCATTCGGGCGTGTTGGCGACGAGAGCGCCCAGCGCGCCATAATTCTTCCAGCTTTCGCCACCCTGGATATAAAGATCGAGGTCGGTATCAAGGAAAGCATGTAGCGCGCCTTCGACTGTCGGCTTGCCGGCGCAGGCTTTCTCATACTCATCGAGCGCTTCGATCCGTCGCGTGCTGGTCACGACGGCGCGGCGAGCGAAGACCTCATCGAAGAGCTTTTTCTTGTCGTCGAAATAATAGTTCAGAAGTGTGTGATGAACGCCCACACGTTTGGCCACGTCTTTCAGTGTGACGCCATGCAGCCCGTGTTTCGAGAACAGAAACTCGGCTTCGTCGAGGATCTGTTCCATCGTCTCGGCGCGTTGTTCGGCCTTGGTCGTCCGCCGGCGTGTTTTGGTCTGCTTCGTCACCACGTTCTCTTCTAGCCCCAAACAGTGGTGATCAACAATTAGTCACGCCTCGGGTCAAGCTCTCCATATTCGGCACGAAGTCGCATCTTGTCGATCTTGCCCGTCGGGGCCAGCGGCATGGAGGGCAGGCGCACCACGGCATCGGGGATCCACCATGACGCAAATCGGCTGCGCAGAGGCTCGAGCAGGGTTTCATCACTCACATCATCGCTGTTGAGGGTCTCGACCAGCAGGATCGGCCGCTCGCCCCATTTGGGGTCCGTCCGGCCGATGACAGCCGCAAGAGAGACTTCGGGCAGGGCCCCGATGACCGCTTCGATCTCTGCGGGGTTGATCCACTCACCGCCCGATTTGATGAGATCCTTTGCCCGCCCAGTAATGGCCAGCCGGCCCTCCTCATCGATTTTGGCAAGATCGCCTGTGCGGAACCAGCCCTCCTCATCAGTCGCCAGCTCTTCCTGTCCGAAATAGCGTTCAAGAACTGCAGCGCCCCGAACGAAGAGATGTCCCTCTTCGCCCCGCTGATTGGCAAGCGGCTTGCCGCTTTCATCTTTAAGCAGAAGATCGACGCCGATCGCGGGTTTCCCGGCATATTGAGCCGAGATACTGGCCTCATGCTTCGGCGTGACCGTGCCGGAGGGCGAAAGCTCCGTCATGCCCCAGCTAGACTGCACGCTCGCTCCAAGGCGGCGTTCGATCCGCTCCAAGAGCGCAGGCGGCAGCGGCGCCCCGCCCATGATGATGCGCTTGAGAGTGGGCAGCTCGATCCCGGCAGCCTCAACATGCTCAAGAAGGCCGAGCCAAACTGTCGGCACCCCAACCCCGACCGTAACATTCTCGGTCTGGATGAGATGCGCGAGATTCGCACCATTCGTCTGACGGCCCGGCAGGACGAGTTTTGCGCCAATGGCTGGCGCCGCGAAGGGAATCCCCCACGCATTGGCATGGAACATGGGCACAACCGTCAGGATACTGTCTGTCCCCGAGAATGCCATGACATCCGTCTGCAAGAGACGAAGCGTATGCATGAAGCTTGAACGGTGGGTGTAGGTCACCCCCTTCGGCTGACCTGTCGTCCCGGAGGTAAAGCAGAGCCCGCAAGGCGCCGTTTCCGGAAAGTCCCCCCAGGGAATATCCTGCGGCTGATCGTCGATGAGCCGCTCAAGCATCTGAACCCCCGGGGCGCCGTTCGGCCCCTTGGTCTCCGTTGCCTCACCATCAATCACAAGGATCTGGACGAGGCCCGGCGCATGCTCTGCCATCTGATGAGCTAGCGGGAGGAGGTCCGCACTCACCACAAGGATGCGCGCCTCTGACTGGCAAACCATGTCGCCGAGCTGTGGAGGGGTCAGACGGGGGTTGAGTGTATGACACACGGCCCCCATCCCCATGATCGCAAACCACGCTTCAAGATGCGCTTGGGTATTCCAGGCCAGCGTCGCAACGCGCTCACCCTCTTTGACGTCGAGGCCAGCGAGTACGGACGAAACGGCCTTGCTCCGCTCCATCAGCCCGGCATAGCCGATACGCGTGCTCTC
Organism: Parvularcula marina; assembly: GCF_003399445.1. Classification (NCBI taxonomy): domain Bacteria; kingdom Pseudomonadati; phylum Pseudomonadota; class Alphaproteobacteria; order Parvularculales; family Parvularculaceae; genus Parvularcula; species Parvularcula marina. The sequence continues at coordinate 1,599,682 of NZ_QUQO01000001.1, forward strand.
ACCGTCCAGCCCGGCCGTGACGATCTCTGCATCGGGATGCCATTTGGCCGCGTGGGTCAGAAATTTGTCGAGGGTCAGGACAAAGTCCTGCATGGCGCCATCAATCATGGGCAATCCGCCGTCTCTGACGGAAGAACCGGGGACCAGAGCCCGGTATTCCAGTTCCATGGCAGCGAGCCGGCAGCGCGGCGGCGGCACACAGTTTCCTCGTGCAGCTCATACATGCCCGGCATCAGATGGTGATCAGCACGCGGATGATCCTCAAACGCCATATAGGCTTCATCCTCATCAAAGGACGCCCACTCTGCCGCTCCCGGCGCCGATGGCGTCCCGGTTTTCGCAAAATTGGCCCAATAGGCCGTCATGGCTGCGGAGAGTTCCTTCTCGGCATCCGTGTCCGGAATTTTCGGCCAGTTCATGGGCGTCAGGTCGAGCGTGCCGAAGACATAAGGGAGCTCGGAGGCGTGAAAACCGTGCAGCCCTCTTTCATCTGCCGCCGGATAGCCATGGTCGAACATGTAGAGATATGCCGACTGGCCCAGCGCGGTCTGGTATTTCGCCATGCGCTCGGATGTCCAGCCATAGAGCGCATCCCGCGTCGTCGCGACGATGCTGTCTTCTAGCGTGTCTGACGGATAGAGCCGCAGGAATTCATCCGCGAGATCGCCGTAACGGTCGCGGATGACGTCTTCATAGTCTTCGGCACTGTCAGGCGCTGCAGGCGCAAGTGCCCGCATGGATTTGACTTCACCACTGTTAAAACCGACGAGGAGCGGCACAGGCGCCTGCTCTCCGCGTTCAAAGACAGCAACAGGCTGGTCAGGAATGATCACACCATCAACGACGCCGAAAGGCGCGAAGCGGACCTTATTTGCCTGCTCATAAACTTCTTGCGCATCCATTGCGCGCAAATCCGCAATATTCTCAGCTCCCATTGCTTTTGCCGTGGCGAGCCCGACATCCTCAGCTGACGGAACGCCATGCTGCATCTCGGCGAGAGCCGGTGTCGTGACCATATAGGCGCTCTGGGCAATTGCCCCGTCGAACAGGCCTTCGGCTTTGGGGGAGGTCATCAGATACATGACGCTCAGCGCGCCAGCAGATTCGCCAGCAATAGTGACCTGCTCCGGATCACCACCGAAGGCGCTAATATTATCCTTGACCCATTCGAGTGCCGCGACCTGATCGAGCAAGCCGTAATTGCCCGAGATTCCGTCAGGTGATTCTGCGCTTAATTCCGGATGCGAATAAAATCCCAGAACGCCGAGACGGTAGTTGACCGACACAACAATAACACCCTGCTCTGCGAATTTCGTGCCCTCATAGAGCGGCTCTTTGCCCGAACCGGCACGCAGCGCGCCGCCGTGAATCCAGAAAAAGACAGGCGCGTCCTTTGCGTCCTCCGGTGCCCAGATATTCAGGGTCAGACAGTCTTCGCTGATCTCACCGATGTCATAGGCATAGACGCTCTCGGAGGATGCGTTCTTCAATTGAGGCTGAACGCAGGCAGGCCCGAATTCCTGAGCGTCCTTTACCCCATCCCATGCCGCGAGCCTGACGGTGGGCTTCCAGCGCATGTCCCCAACCGGTGCTTCCGCGTAAGGAATACCCTTGAAAATGTTGATCCCGTCTTGGGCGACGCCTTTGACCTTGCCCGCAGGAGCTGAAACGACAGGTTTGTCATCAGCGACATGGTCATCACCTGCATCGGCGCACCCCGATAGCAATACCGCACACAAACAAATAAGCGACTGAAATGACTTGTGCATTATGCTTCTCCCATGATCGGGCCGCTCTCGTGCAAGCCTTCAGGATCATGACGATACTCTCGAAAATTCACCGAGGGACCGGCAACCTTCCGAGCTGAAAATCCCCGGCTGCTCAGGAAGCGCAGCCGGGGAGTTGGTTGCAAAGCCGGCCAAAGAGTCCAGGGAGCGCTCTTTGACCGAACCATGCTTAGATGCCGTAGCTCAACCGGATACCGATGGTCCGGGGAATGTGTGTGCCGTACTTACTTTCGATGAAAGCTTCCGGGTGCACATAGGTGAGCGAGTCGTCGTCGAAGAGGTTCTCGACATAGCCAACGACAGTCCATTCACCCATATCTGCACCAAGAGAAAGGTTCACCTTCTCCCAGCTATCGGTGAAGTCATATTGCGGGCTTTGGACACCCGGCTGACCCGGCACGTTCGGGAACAGTCCCGGGAACGAACCGACATGGACGATGTTCGCGGAGAAGAAACCATCCGCTGAGTCACCGATATCGAAGTTATAGCGAAGGCGCGCTGCACCCTGGAATTTCGGCGAAGCCGTCCGGGCACCTTCAACGGCGCCTGAGAAGGCTGCCTCTTCCGCAGTCAGCTCAGTCACTTTCGATTCGTTGATGGCGCCATTCACGCTCAGGACCAGATTATCAGTTGGCAGAAGTGTTGCTTCGAACTCAAAGCCCTTACTTTCGATCTGACCGATATTTGTCGCAAACTGAACAGAGTCAGAGACCCGGTTCGCCTGCACCTGAATGTTACTCCAGTCGATGTAATAGGCAGCAAGGTTGGCACTCAGTTTGCCATCCATCCAGACGCCCTTCATGCCAACTTCGTAGCTCTTGAGGTCATCGGAATCTGCACCCTCCGGAATGATGATATCATTCGGGTCAAGAGTACTTGCAAGGCCTGCACGTGCGTTCCGGACTGGCGCCCGGAAACCGGTCGCATAGGTGGCATAGGTCGTCACCGCAGGCGTCAGATCGTAAGAGACGCTTGCCTTGTAGGACGGGCCTGTTTCCTCAGCCTTCTCCCCTTCTTCGGGCGGAATGGCCGAAACCGTCAGCGGCCCCGTCGCGAAGGTCAGCGCTGCCAGCAGGTAGTTACTATTATACCCACCAGCCTCGGTGTACCCTTGCGCATCGGTGGTACCGTAACGCAGGCCACCAGTGAGGCGTAGCTTGTCACTGACGTGATAGGTCAGCTCACCAAAGCCGGCGATTTCGTTCTGCCGCGCATGTGTTTTCGCACGCTGATAATATTCGTCCGGAAGACCGGTCAGCCCGCGCATGTCGAGGAACTCCTGCGTTCCGCGATAGTTCAGATCGACGTCCCGGCGCTTGGTGAAATAAAAGCCGCCAACGATCCAATCCCACTTTCCGCCGGCAGCCGAAGCCAGACGCAGCTCCTGGGTGAAGATGTCATCATAAGCATCCGCATCAAGAGCAAATGGAATCGTCTGCCCGAATGTGGCCGCCAGGTCGACATAGAACTTCTGATCGAACGTCGTATAGGTCGAGGAGCTGGTGAAGCTGGCCCAGTCCAGATCATATTCGACAGTACCATTGTAGTTCGTCAGCTTACCGTGGAACTGGTCAGGACGGTCAGAGACGTGCACACGGCCAAGTTCAGGGCTGATGGTTGCCGAATCTTCGGGGTTACTTTTCTCATGCGAGAAAAGAAGCCTCACGGATAGACGATCGGTTGGCTCGACGAGGAAAATCGCACGTCCGCCGTAGTTTTTCAGGACGTTGGAGTTTTCAATACCGGTTCCGGCATTATCGACCCAGCCATCCTCATGACGATAGAAGCCGACAACACGCAATGCTGCTTTGCCCTCGATAACGGGCACGTTGACCATCGCATTATACCGCTGACGGAAGGCGTCTTCATCAATGACGCCATAGTCAACGAGGGCGGAATAATCGAAATTATCGAGATCCGGGTTCTTCGTCAGGATACGCATCGCGCCGGCGAGCGACCCCGAGCCGAACAGTGTCCCTTGTGGACCGCGCAGGAACTCGACGCGCTCAACATCGAACAGGTTCGGGTCGATAATGGTCGAGTTCCCGTTCGCAGAGATAGGCACTTCGTCGATATAAACAGCAACCGTACTTTGAAGGTTGGCATTATAACCATTGGTGGCAATACCGCGTGCGGTGAAATTGTTGAAGTTCGCCGTCGGCTTGTTGAGGATCACCCCCGGGGTTTCATCCGCGATACCTTCATATCCAACGACGCCCTTGATCGAGAGCTCCCGTTGGTCGAATGCCGACACACTGAGAGGCACATCTTTGATGCTCTCTTCGCGACGGGTCGCCGTGACGATGATTTTATCTTCAGTGGCGGATTCGTCCGCCGACGTGTCTGTGTCCTGTGCAATAGCTGCTGGCAGGGACATCAAAAGGATCGCGCTTACCGATCCCAAAAGTTGGGCCTTCATAGACTACCTCCCGTTCATGCCGATCTCCCGCCGGCGTGTTCGAAAACTATTGTTCAAGATCGGCCCCATGTCAATTTCACTATCACGTGTGTGAATGTTTTTCTGGGCGCGGTTCCACAGATAGAATCTGTTGGCGAACTCAAAGCGATTATTCCTTTATCATGTTTATTTTCAATATCTTACAGCGTTTCTTCGATTTCCGCGGATCGTGATATCACCCCCTATGAGCTGAGAATACGGCGCGAGAATTGACCGAGTGTTTCGATTGAGCAACACTCACTCACATGTGAATGAGCGTTAAAACAGCTCAGTTCGGGAGGACAATTTGACCATCATCCGCAGGACGTGCGCGCACTTTCCCGTAACGCCATATATAGAGACCGGAATGATCAGACGGATCGGGATTTGCGCCTCACTACTGGCCCTGTCGGCATGCGGAGCAGATGAGACTGCCCCCTCCCCCAAGGACCTTGTCGCAGCTCGCCCGATTGGCACCGAAGAAATTGTGACGAGCAGCAGACCGGCCCCAGAGGGCCCGCCGTCCAATCCTCTCCGTAATGTCTATTTCGGCGATCTGCACATCCACACACGGAATTCTTACGACGCCTATCTCTTTAATGTGCGGGCTACACCGGACGATGCCTATCTTTATGCCAAGGGCGGCACGATCAAGCATCCGGCAGGCTTCGACATCAAAATGAAGTCGGGGCCGCTCGATTTCCTCGCCGTCACGGACCATGCTGAATATCTCGGCGTGCTCGAGGCGATCGACACGCCCGGCACGGAATATTCAACGGTTCCTTACGCGAAGGATCTGTTCTCAAGCGATACCGGCAAGGTCATCAGCGCCTTCAGCCTGTTCGTGGACAGCCTTGTCAGTGGAGAGCGCCGTGACGATCTCTCTGACCTGTCAGCCACAAGGTCGGCATGGCAGGAGACGATTGAGAGTGCGGCCCGCCATAATGATCCGGGCACGTTCACGACATTCATCGGATATGAGTTCACGTCCGCACCGGAGACGCGAAACCTCCACCGCAATGTCATTTTCTCCGGCACGGATGTGCCGCCGCTCCCTTTCTCGGAATTTGAATCCCAGAACCCCGAGGAGCTCTGGAACTGGCTCGACGAGCTGCGCGAGAGCGGCACCGAAGCCTTGGCCATTCCTCATAATGCCAATGCCTCGGATGGGACGATGTTCGAATATGTCAAATGGGACGGTCGGCCGATCGACCGCGCCTATGCTGAACAACGTCTGCGCAACGAGCCGCTGGTCGAGCTGATCCAGAATAAGGGGCAGTCGGAGACTATGCCCCTCCTCTCCCCGAATGACGAGTTCGCCGGCTTTGAAGTTCGGGAGACCTATGTCGGCTCGACCAAGCCGATTACGAAATTTGCAGGCAGCTATGTCCGCGATGCCCTGAAGCGAGGCCTCGAAATTGAAAATGAGGCTGGGGTTAATCCGTATAAGATCGGCTTTGTCGCGGGCAGTGACGGCCACAACGCCGCCAGCGCCTATGCGGAGGACAATTACTACGCCAATCATGGTGTGTTGGATGGAACGGCTCGGCAACGCGGCTCTGTCCCGCCCCCGGATTATGAAAGCTGGGAAGATTATTACGCAGACGGACGGCCCGCCGGGGCTTCTGCGGGATCAGGCGGGCTGACCGCAATCTGGGCGGAAGAGAATACGCGAGACGCCCTTTACGCAGGCCTCCGCCGCAAGGAGACCTATGGGACATCAGGTCCCCGTATTAAGGTGCGCCTCTTTGCCGGCTATGATCTCGATGGGATCGATCTTGCGACCGATGAAGGCGTTGAAGCTGCCTATCGGCACGCGATTCCCATGGGTGGTGATCTGACTGCCAAGCCCGGCAGCGCCCCGCAAATCGCTGCCATTGCGATGCAGGACATCGATTCCGCCCCGCTGCAGCGCATACAGATCATCAAGGGCTGGGTCGATGATCGCGGCCAGTCACATGAGCAGGCGTTCGACATGGCCTGCGCCGATGGCGGCACGGTTGATCCGCTGACCCATCGCTGTCCCGACAATGGCGCAGACGTCGATCTTTCGACCTGCGCGATCTCACCGGACAAGGGCGATGCGCAGATTGCCGGCCTGTGGACGGACCCTGAATTCGATGCCGGGCAGAATGCCTTTTATTATGCCCGTGTGCTGGAGAACCCGACCTGCCGTTGGTCGACATGGGATGCCGTGCGTGCCGGCGTCGCCCCCAATCCGCGCCGTCCTGCGACCATTCAGGAGCGTGCCTATACGTCGCCCATCTGGTACAGCCCCGCGGATGTCGACTGATCCCTCGCCCCAAGCGGGCCTTTCCTCCTTACGCGCTTCCGGATCCAGAGCGATCCGCGAACCGCTGTTCCAGTTCTTGCTGGTCGCGATCGTCCTCTTCACGCTCAACAGCCTTCTGAATGGCGGCGAGGCAGAAGGGGACGGGCAAACCATCACCATCCCTGAAGGCCGGGTGTTGCAGATCGCGGAAAGCTATCGGCTGATGTCCGGCCGGGCGCCCAGCCGAACGGAGCTTGAAGCTCTGATTGCGGACTATGCTGATGAGGAGATTGCCGCCCGCGAAGCGGCCGCGCTCGGGCTAGATGCGGATGACACGATCATCCGCCGCCGCCTGCAACAGAAATTGACCTTCCTCGTAGAGGACAGTGCCGCGACAAGTGAGCCGACAGCCGAAGACCTCGCCGCCTATTTCGAAGCGCATCGGGAGGACTACATCCTCCCCGCCCGGCTCGCCTTCCGGCAAATCATGGTCAGTCCCGACAAGAGAGGGGACACAGCGCCCGCCGAGGCTGCTGCAATTCTCGAAGAGCTGAAGGCCGGGACGAACCCAACCTCGCACGGCGATCCGTCGATGCTGCCCAAATCCATGACACTGAGCCCCGAGACCGGAATCGCGATGGTCTTTGGCCAGAGTTTTGCCGCCACACTTTTCGCCAGCGACAAAGAAGGCTGGTTCGGCCCCGTCCGCTCACCGATCGGCCTTCATCTCGTTGAGATCACGAGCCGCGAGCCAGCCCGCATGCCAGCCTTTGCCGAGATCGAAGCGCAAGTCGCTGCCGACTGGATGGCTGAGAACCGGGCCTTTGCCCGCAGTGAGTTCGAGGAAGACCTTCGCGAGCGTTATGACGTCACGATCGAGTGGCCAGAGGCCTATCGTGACGGCCCGGCCGGGGAATGATCTTGCACTGGCGCCTCTATTTCCTCCTGCCCCTGATCATCGCAATTTGCGGGACCGCCTCCGCACATGAGGTCCGGCCCGCATATCTTGAACTTCGCGAGATCGAGCTGGGCACCTATGACATATTGTGGAAGACCCCGGCGCGAGGTGATCTACGCCTTGCCCTGAATGTCATCCTGCCGGACAGCTGCATCACCACCTCCCCACACCGCACCGTCCCGGTTGAGGCAGCCGTGATCGAACGCTGGCGTACGATTTGTGAAGGCGGGCTGCAGGGCCAGACGATCCGTATCGAGAATCTTGAGACCAGCCTGACGGATGTCATCCTGCGGGTTGAACCGCTTGAGGGAGCCGCCTCTACGCTGCGGCTCGACGGCGCTACCCCATCGTTGGTGATCCCACAGAAGCAATCAGGATGGGCGGTCGCCCATTCCTATTTCGATCTGGGGGTCGAGCATATCCTGCTCGGCTTTGACCACCTGCTCTTTGTCCTGTGCCTCCTATTGCTGGTCCGGAATGTGCGCAGGCTGATCGGTGCCGTCACCGCCTTTACGGTCGCCCATTCGATTACGCTGGCCGCGACGACTCTCGGGCTGGTGCACCTCGCCATCGGGCCGGTCGAAGCGCTGATCGCTCTTTCGATCGCCTTTCTGGCTGCCGAGATTATCCGGGTACATAAGGGACAAACAGGCGCCACAGCACGCTGGCCCTGGATTGCCTCTTTCGGCTTTGGCCTGCTGCACGGGTTTGGCTTTGCCTCCGTCCTCGCGGAAATCGGCCTGCCAGGCGAAGCCCTGCCGGTCGCCCTCCTGTTCTTCAATATCGGGGTCGAGGCCGGCCAGCTCCTCTTCGTCGGGGCTGTCCTGCTCGTCATGCTCCTCCTGCGGCAATTCTCCTCCCGCCTGCCGGAATGGAGCTGGCGCGCGGCCCCATACACGGCGGGCAGCATCGCGATGTTCTGGTTCATTGAGCGCACGGCCGGCATTATTTTCTGACTCCCCGGCTAGAAGATTTTCATTCACACGTTAGTGAGTATTGACGACCGGTGCCTTCGCCCTGCATGATGCCGCCCAAGACCCGAATACCAATCATGAAAAAGATCGGGGAGGACGACGGATGAGGAAAGCGGCTGCCGCGCCATTCTTGGCGCGCGATACTCACGCCTGTAGCTCTGTGCACGTCCTTCTTTGCGAGGGAACACCGAGCCATGTCTGAGACCCCAATAGCCAATCCGGTGAACCCTGCCGCAAACACCGGCAACTCCGCTGATCCAAAGCCGACAAAGCGCGCCTGGGTCGTGCTGGGCATCCTCTGTTTCGTCTATATTCTGAATTTTCTGGACCGTCAGCTGCTCGCGATCCTCGCCAAGCCGATTCAGGATACGCTCAATATTTCTGACACCCAGCTCGGGCTGATCACGGGCCTCTATTTCGCATTTTTCTATTGCTTCATTGCCATTCCGGTCGGCTGGCTGGCGGACCGGACACACCGGGTCGGCATCCTGTCTCTAGCCTGCGGGATCTGGAGTGCCGCGACTTTGGCCTGCGGGCTCGCCAAATCCTATCCGCAACTTGTCATTGCCCGGATGACCGTCGGCTTTGGTGAAGCGGGCGGTGTGCCGCCCTCATATGCGATCATCACGGATTACTTCCCCAAGGGGAATCGCGGCCGGGCGCTCAGCATCTTCAATCTTGGCCCGCCCATCGGGGCAGCCCTCGGCATTGCCTTTGGCGCCGCCATTGCCGCCGCCTTCAGCTGGCGGATGGCATTTATCGTTCTAGGCGGTATCGGAATCGTCACAGCCATCGGCGTCGCCCTGTTCGTCAAGGAACCGCCACGCGGCGCCTTTGACAAAGTGTCGGACCAAGAACGACAGGAGAAAGCGAAATTCTGGGAGACACTGAAGATGTTCTTCTCCCGCAAATCGCTGATGCTCGCTGCCCTAGGCAGCGGATCGACCCAGTTCATCACCTATGGCCTTGGGAATTTCACCACACTTTACCTGATGCGCGACAAGGGCATGACGTTGAGTGAAGTGGCTCTTTGGTATTCCCTCATCGTCGGCTTTGGCATGGGCGCCGGGATCCTCGTCTCTGGCTGGGCGATCGACAGGTTCACCCGGAAGTCAAAACAGGCTTACGCGCTTGTCCCGGCCGCCTCTCTTGCGCTCGCTATTCCGTTCTATCTGGCATTCGTCTGGGCACCGACATGGGAGTGGTCGCTGATCTTCCTCATCGGCCCGATGTTCCTCAACTATTTCTATCTCTCCTCCTCTGTCGCTCTGGTGCAGGAAGAGGTGAAACCGAACCAGCGTGTCATGTCTGGTGCTCTCTTGCTCCTTGTCATGAACTTTATCGGGCTCGGGCTCGGGCCGACCTATGTTGGCGCGGCGAGTGATTTCTTCCGAGCTGATTTCCCGGAGAATTCACTTCAGATCGCGCTCTTCACACTGACTCCATTCTACGTCTTTGCGATCATCCTCTTCCTCTGGCTGGCGAAGGTCCTGAAAAAGGAAAGTGAAGACGCCGCCGCGGCTGTATGATAGGCCCTGCCCGCAATAGAGGGCAGGAATCTCATGTCGGACACAGATCACTCCCCCATCGTCAACACCCCAGCAGGTAGGCTGGAAGGGACGCGGGAAGATGGACTTCACGTCTTCAAGGGGATTCCTTATGCAGAGCCGCCCACGGGCCAGAACCGCTGGCGTCCCCCTATGCCCAAGGCCGATTGGAACGACATCAAGGAGGCGACATCCTTCGGCCCTGCCTGCCCTCAGCCGCCCCGGCGGCCGGGCAGTATCTATGCAGACGATTTGGGGCCGACGAGCGAAGACTGCCTCAGCCTCAATGTCTGGGCGCCTGAGGATGCCTCAAACGCGCCTGTCTATGTCTGGATACATGGCGGCACGCTTATCTGGGGCGCGAGCAAGGAATGCTACTACCATGGCGCCCGTCTCGCCCGCGAAGGGATGGTCGTCGTCACGATCAATTACCGGCTCGGCATTTTAGGCTATCTTGCCCACCCGGAACTCAGCGCTGATTCCGTGGACGGCATATCCGGCAATTACGGCCTGATGGATCAGATCGAGGCCCTGAAATGGGTCAGACGGAACATCAGCGCCTTTGGCGGCGATCCCAATAATGTCACCGTAGCTGGCGAATCCGCTGGCGCCCTGAGCATTCTCTATCTTCTGAGCTCTCCGGCGGCGAAAGGGCTGTTCTCGAAAGCCATTCTGCAGAGCTCCTATCTGATCTCGACGCCCCACCTCAAAGAGCGGGTGCATGGCGAGACGCCTGCAGAGGAAATCGGCAGCGATGTCGGCAAGAAGCTTCAGGCGAGCGATCTGTCCGTACTCCGCGCAATGGACGCGCAAGACCTTGTCGATAACGCCACGCTGGCAGGTTACCTGCCCTTCGGCACAGTCGACGGGCATCTCCTACCGGCTCAGCCGGCAGACATCTTCGACCGAGGAGAACAAGCTCCTGTGCCCGTCCTTGCGGGGTTCAACAGCGGCGAAGTGCGTTCGTTACCCTTCCTTGCTGCCCCGCCCCCATCATCGCGTGCCGAATATGAGGACGTCATCAGGGGCCGGTATGGAGAGATGGCGGAGGAATATCTGCGTCTTTATCCGAGCACAGATATGATGGAGAGCAATTTCGCTGTGGTCCGCGACGCGCTTTATGGCTGGACAGCAGAGAAGCTGGTCCTACAGCAGTCGGAACAGGGCCTTCCCTCCTATCTTTATCTTTTTGACCATGGCTATCCGGCAGCTGATGCAGCGGACCTCCATGCCTTTCATGCATGCGAAATCCCTTACATGTTCGGGAATTTCGATCGCACACCTCCACTATGGCCAACCAATCCGGATACGGCCGAAGAGCACGCGCTTTCCGATAAGATGGTCAGCTATTGGAGCCGCTTTGCCGCGACGGGAACGCCAACTGCTCCGGAGACTGCTGAATGGCCCGCTTACGGAAATACCCGCGCCTATATGGCATTCCGCGACAAGCCTGAGCCCGGCGCCAATCTCATGCCTGGCATGTTTGAGTTCCACGACTACGAGATTTCACGCCGCCGCAAGGATGGCGGGACCCCCTGGAATTGGAATGTCGGGCTGGCCTCACCGCCACTGTCCGAGAAACAGCGCTAGCGCTCTGCAGCGAGACCGAAGAACAGCGTCTGGAAATAATGCGGCGCTGAAATCATTCCTTGCTCACCATCTGCCTCTATTCCGAAAGCGGTGAGCCGCTGGCGCGTCGCGCCGAAGATTGCACCGCAGATCAGATATTCCAGCGCCTCGATATCGACCGGACGGATACTGCCACCTGAGATGCCGTGAGCGACAAGCTCACTGATCCCCGCCGTTACCCGCTTGAACCGGGCGGTCGCAATCGGCCGCTGCTTTTCATCCAGTGCTGAGAACAGAGTCAGCCGAAGAAGCGGATTAAGATCCGTAAGGTGACCATTATATAGTGAAGTCAGAAAGAGATGAAGCCGCGTCATGGCGTCGGCCTCACCACTCATATGTGTTGCGAGCGCTTTCTCCATCATGTCGAGCGTATGATGGACGCAACTGTTCAGCAGCGCATCCTTGTCATCGAAATGATAGTAGAAGACGCCTCTCGTTACCCCCAGTTCTGCGGCAACATCATGTACTGACAGATTTCTGTAGCCCCATCGATTTAGATGTCTCGTCCCGATACGAAGAAAGGCTTCCAGTTTCATCTTGTTACGCGCTTTGCGGTCAAAGAGAAAATTGTCCGTATCAACTGCAGTCTGCGAGCGCGCAGATGGCACTTTGCGGCTGCGCGATGCCGCCAGTCCGTAGCAAAGAAGGTCGCATAGCGCATCGATGGCCGCATCATGAGAATCCGGCACGACATTCTGGAGCCAGCGCCGGATCCATTGCTGCATACTGATCAACAGGAATGCCGACGCAGCAGGTGAGCTTGACCGGATCGACTTGTCTTCGATCCCCTTGCGGATGAAACTGCGAAGCGCCTTACCATGCGCCGCCAGGCGCGGCTTGATGGATCTTGCATCACCTTCGCCGAGGGCGGACGGATCACTGATGACCGCCAACGGCATTCTATGCCCGAGGATCGCCGCCGACTGAGCCTGCGCATAGGCCCTGATCCACCGTACAACCCGTTCAAGTCCAGTCGGCGCATCTGCCGCCAGCTTGATTTCCGCTTCGGCAAAATCACAAGTCCCTGAATAGGCCTCGAAGAGCAGCGCCTCTTTCGACTTGAAATGATAGCTGATGCTCGTCTTGGCTGTGCTGAGACGCCCAGCCACGTCCTCTAGGCGAGTGTCGTGATAGCCTTGATCGTTAAATAGCTTGATAGCTTCTGAGAGGATAATCGCACGCTTTTCGCTGCGATCAGCGGACTGAAGCGTCGATGCTTTCGGTGCCTCACCCATTCTCAGTCGTCTTCCTCCACTCACGCTGCCTTTTTCTGACGGGTTGCTATCTCCGTCGGCATTCGAGGCATTCTTGCCACGCTATAGCAAAAATTTGAACCGCTTGTATTAAATAATTGACTTGGTTCAAATGACCGATACGGTCACCTCCACACAAAACACGCCTGCAATTTAAGCGGAGGGAATAAAATGAGGGTGACGAAAAAAGAGTTTTTGCTGAGCGCGGCCATGGCTGCCGTCATAGCGTCTGGCGCTGCCTGGGCTCAGGATGACACGACCGATACCGATGATGACGATGTCATTGTGGTCACCGGGACCAACATTCAGGGCGCGCGCATCAATGAGGCGCTGCCCGTTACGATCGTCGGCGAAGACGATATTGCCGCAATCGGCGGCATCGACGGCGAAGACCTGATCCGCTCTCTTCCTGCTCAGGGCGGCGTTGCCTTCCGTCAGGACAACAACACAACGAACAACAACGCTCGCGGTGACGTGGCGTCGATCAACCTACGGTCGATCGGCTCAAGCGGCACACTCGTACTCCTCAATGGCCGCCGTGTCGTTAATCACCCCTCGACCCAAGCAGAGCTCTCCACCCCGGTCACCACGACCAACATGAACTCCCTGCCAGTTGCAGGCATTTCCCGTGTTGAAGTCCTCAATGACGGTGCCTCGGCTATTTACGGCACGGACGCCGTTGCCGGTGTCTTCAACACCATCCTCGACGATGATTTTGATGGCTTCCAGGTTCAAGCCCGTAACCTCTACGCGACCAATAACGACCTCAACGAACAAACCGTCACGCTGAAAGCCGGTCGGAATTTCAATGAGGGCAAGACCAACATCTCGGTCGCAGCCGAGTTCTCGACGCGTGACGGCATTTTTGCAGATGAATTCAAATTCTCAGCCAGCGAAGATCGTCGGCCTTTCCTTGTAGGGACAAGTTTTGAGGGCGACACTTCTTTCGACAACCGTGCGACTGCCTCTCCTTGGGGACAGTTCACGCTCAGAACGACATCTTCGACCCGTGTTCGCCAGAATGGTACCACACTGACAAATTCTTCGGGCAGGTTCCATATTCAACCAACGAGTTTCTCGGGATGCCGAGCTGATACGGCCGATGCACTCTCCGTTCCTGGCATATGTATTGATGACAGCAGTCAGGACCGCGATCTGCGCTTCGATGGCGCCTATGAGCGCTCAGTCATTTCTGACCGTGACCGGTTCAATGCCTTCGCGTTCCTGAACCATGATCTCGATAATGGAGTTCGTCTGTATAGCGAGCTTGGAATCTATTACGCTGAAACTCAGAAAACGAACGAGCCTCGAAACGGTATTGGCGCAACCGAAATCTCGATTCCGGCCAATTACTATTACAACCCGTTCGGCCCGGTCATGTTCTCTGATGGTTCAATCAACCCGAACCGTCTTCCTGGCCTGGAAAACGTTCCCGTTGAAGGCCTGCCGGTCTTCACCGATGGCGGCCGTTATCGCTTCGTTGATGTTGGCTTCCGCGATATTGAGGTCCAAAACATGCAATGGCGCGCACTTGGCGGTGCCCGCGGTGAGTTCGGTACAAGCGGTTGGGACTGGGATAGCGCAGTCCTTTATAACCGTGCCTATGCTGAAGACTCAGTGAACAATTCAGTGTCTCGTTCACTCTTCCAGCAAGCGCTGATGAATGAGACACCCAATGTCTACAACATTTTTAATGGTGCCGACCCGGACAACCCGTCGATCGGTGACGCAACGCCGAACGCGCAAAGTCTGATCGATCCCTTCCTGATCGATGTTGTCCGCAAGAGTACATCAGAACTCGCTCTTGCAGATTTCAAGGTCACCAATGGCAATGTCTTCGCCCTGCCGGGTGGTGATGTTGGTGTCGCCCTCGGCGTTGAGGCCCGTTACGAAGCCTATGACGAAGACCGCGATGAACGTGTCGATGGCACCATCACCTATACGGATGCTGTGACAGGCGAAGTCAGCCAGACGGATGTGTACGGCACAAGCCCGACGCCGGACTCGAACGGCTCGCGCAATGTCTATGCTGCTTTCGCAGAAGCCTCCGTGCCGCTGGTCAGCCCGGATATGAACATCCCACTGGTCAATACTTTCGACCTGCAGCTTGCTGCACGTTACGAGCATTATTCGGACTTCGGCGGCAGTGGCATCAAGCCGCGTGTGGCCGCTGCCTGGAAACCATTCGATTTCCTCAAACTGCGGGGCGCTTGGTCAAAAGGCTTCCGTGCCCCGAACCTGATCGTCGTGAACGAATCAGTTGACCGATCGAATGCTCGCGAAGACAGCTATGCCTGTGAAGCCGGTGTCCGTAATGGCACTTTTCCGACATTTGGTGATTGTACTGGTTTCTCGGTTGGCCGGACGGAACGACGCACAGTCGCGGAGGATATTGGCCCTGAAGAAGACACCAACATCACTTATGGCCTCGTCTTCGAGCCTCGCGGGATCAATGGTCCGCTCAGCTTCCTCAATCCACTGACGATCACAGTCGATCGCTGGGAAATTGAACGTGAGAATGTGGTCGGCGTCTTCGGCGCAGAGAACCACGTCAGCCTTGACTACCTGCTACGCCTACAAGGGTCATCGAACCCGAACGTAGTCCGTGCTGCTCCGAATGAAGATGATATCGCCTTTTTCGATGCGGCGGGCCTCACGCCAGCTGGGGAAATTGAGGTAATTCTGGATACCTATGACAACAATGAGAACATTGACGTCGAGGGCTGGGACTATGCCCTTTACTATGACCTCGATGACCTTCCGGTCGGGGACCTCAGCTTCAAGCTGAATGCTTCTTATCTGGATACTTACTTTATCGCCCTGTCACCGGGCGCACAGATGATCCGTGATGCTGTCGATAGCGGTCTGATTTCGGATGATATCACCGTTTCGCAGGAAGGCGAGATCATCAAACAGGATGGTCAGCCGGAATGGCGCCTCGGGTCGACCATTACGTGGCGTCACCCGACCGGTGTCGGTGGCGGTGTTCGCGTCAACTACATCAGCGAATTCATCGACACGGGCGCAGGCCTCAATCCCGATGGGGATCCCTTCATCGTCGACGACTGGGCGACAACCAATGTCTACCTTCAGTATCAGCATGATGGTGAAGGCTTTATGGATGGTCTTCGTGTTCGTGTCGGCGCCAACAACGTCACCGACGAAGAACCACCGCTTGCGGACGAAACCAACGGTTATGATGCTGCCTATCACAGTATCCGTGGTCGTCAGATTTACTTCGACATCCGCAAAAAATTCTGATCAACGGGCATGGGGTGCTGTCAGTGACGGCACCCCTATCCTCATATGCACCGTTATTTCCTCACCCTCCTGATCATTGCGGTTGTTTTCTTTCAATCGGCATTCGCCGGTGAACTCCGCTCGGGTCAATTCACCTTCTCCGGCTGGGATGGCCCGGCCCTGGAAGTTCACTATATCGAGCCTGCCGAAGACGACATGGCAGACGCTCCCATCGTCATTGTCATGCATGGCGTCCGGCGGAATGCGGATGATTACGCCCGCAACTGGCGTGAACTCGCGAAAGAATATGGCTTTCGCATCTATGCACCAGAATTCTCACAACGGGATTTCAAGGGCGCTGAGCTCTATAACCTCGGCGGCATCGGTACGGATCATCCCAGCTCTTATGCAGCGATTGAACCGCTATTTACCAGTATCATGGAACGTGGCGGCACGGCGGACGGGTACTACCTCTTCGGTCATTCCGCGGGCGCACAATTCGTTCACCGCGCGCTTCTCTTCGAAGATCTCGACCACCTCAAACTTGCCTTTTCCGCAAACGCTGGCTGGTACACTATGCCCGACGAAACCCTCGATTGGCCTTACGGCATCAAGGGTACGGCTGCGGACGAAGATGATCTTCGCGCGTGGTTCGGTAAGCCGATGATGATCCTTCTCGGCGAAGAAGACACCGACACTCGCGATCGTAACCTTCGTCGTTCGATGGAAGCCCTGAAGCAAGGGCCGCATCGCTTCGCCCGCGGCGTGACCTTCATCAACGCTGCGAAAGCCAAAGCGGATGAGCTGAGCGTGCCCCTCATCTGGCGCGGCGGCACCGTGCCCGGCGTCGCCCATGACAATGCCGGCATGGCGATCGCTGCAGCGCCGCTGATTGCCGCTCATGAAAAAAATAAAGTAGACACACAACCATGACCACCAAGTCGATCGAGGCCCCCGCCCTTCACCAGCGCGTGGGGCTGATCCTCGGCCCTGTCGCCGCGCTGCTTGTCTTTTTCTTCTTCGATGCTGAGGGTGTGTCCGATGCTGGCGTCATGACCGCCGCCGTCGCGACCCTCATGGCAATCTGGTGGGCGACAGAAGCCGCGCCTGTAGCGGTGACTGCCTTTCTGCCGCTGGTCCTCTTCCCCGCATTGGGGGTTTCTCCGATTTCCGAAACCGCGCCTTCCTATGCTCATCCGATCATCTATCTCTTCCTTGGCGGTTTTGTCATTGCCCTCGGGATTGAACGAACTGGGCTCCACCGCCGGGTCGCACTCAGCATTTTCAGACTAGCTGGGGTAAACGGACGATCCCTCGTCGGCGGATTCATGGCTGCTGCCGCAATCATCAGCATGTGGATCTCCAACACCTCCACCACCCTGATGCTGCTGCCTATTGCGATGTCCGTCATCGTCGTCATCCGAGAATCGATGACCTCATTGACCGAGAAAGAGCGCCGGGATTTCGAAACCTCCCTCCTGCTCGGCCTTGCCTATGGCGCGACCCTCGGCGGCGTTGCAACACTGGTCGGTACACCACCCAATGCCTTCATGGCTGGGTTCATGGAAACGACTTATAACGAGGAAATTGATTTCCGCCGCTGGATGATTGTCGGCGTCCCCGTCTCCGCCATCATGCTACCGCTGACATGGCTCCTTCTGACTCGGATCGTCTTCAAGGTCGGCTTCAAATCCAATGATGAAGCTCGCCAGCATATCGCCGAGCTGGGCTCCGGTCTCGGCCCGATGAGCAAAGGTGAGGTACGGATTGCCCTGCTGTTCGTCTTTCTTGTCGGTGGTTGGCTGTTCCGTAAACCGATCGCCAATGCGACCGGCCTTGCCGAGCTTTCCGATGCCGGGATCGCCATGGCCGCCGCAATTGGCGCCTTTCTCATCCCCAGCGGTGAACGGCGCGAAGCGCTCGTCACATGGGAGGACACAAAGCGCCTTCCATGGGGGGTGCTGATCCTTTTTGGCGGCGGCCTTGCGCTCGCTGGCGCGATGACGAGTTCCGGCCTGACCGAATGGCTGGGGCGTGAGCTTGCGCCGCTCGGCACGGTGAACATCGTCATTCTGGTCGTTGCGTCCGCCGCGCTTGTGATTTTCCTCACGGAACTGACGAGCAACCTCGCTACGACAGCAACATTCCTCCCCGTCATGGCCGCCATTGCCGTTGAAACAGGACAGGACCCGCTGGTCTTCGTCATTCCGGTGACGCTGGCCGCCTCTTGCGCCTTCATGCTGCCTGTTGCGACGCCGCCAAATGCGATCGTCTTCAGCTCCGGCTCGGTCTCGATCCCCCGCATGATGCGAGCGGGCGTTATGCTCAATCTGATCGGTGTTGTCGTTCTCTCCCTTGTCGCAATCTTCTTGGCCCCGGTGGTATTCGGATGATTACTTATTCGCTTCTCTTTCTTCTCAGCAGCGTTTCAGCAAGCGCCGCCACTGATCTGCCGTGCACAGAAGGCAGTGTTCGCCTCCTTGCCGATTTCCCAGGCGCTCGTGCCGAAGATTGCCGCAGGACCAAGAACGGATTTGCTATAGTCATCCGACCGGAGGCCGAGCCGATCAACAAAAGCCCCTGGTATGCCTTCGATATCGTAATGGACGAACAAGCCGAGGTCGCGACCACAGTCACGGTCAATATCCGCTATATCTATGGCAAACACCGGTATGATCCCAAACGGTTTGACGAAGAAACGGGCTGGACGTTGCTGCCTGAAAAAGACGTCCATGTCCGCGATGACGGTAAATTTGCCCGTTTCGTGTTCGATGTCACAGAACCCCGTACACGGATTGCTGCTCAACCGCTCTTTGATCCAGCCGATCGCGAAGCATGGACGAAAGACTATGCCCAGCGTGCTGGCTTCGACCTGACCGAGGCCGGCAAAACCCCGAATGATCATTCCGTCTGGCACATGAGCTCCCCTGCCGAAAAGCAGGACGCCCCGCATCTGCTCATCATTGGCGGTCAGCACCCGCCAGAAGTGCCTGGCACAATTGCCATGCGGGCCTTCCTTGATCGTCTGGGGGAAGATGATGAGCTGACGGCTGCTTTCCGCCAGCAATTCCACATCGACATCTTCCCGACCCTCAATCCTGACGGGATCGCAGCCGGGCACTGGCGATTTAACAGCCAGCTAGTCGATATGAACCGCGACTGGGGACCGTTCGAGCAAGTCGAAACACGCCTCGTTCGAGACCTCATGGAAACGCGTACCGAATCGGGTGGTCAACCCGTTCTGATGATTGATTTTCACGCGACTTTCAAAGGTGATATTCTGTACACCCCGACCGGCGAAGATGGTGAGCGCTACCAGCCGTTCCTCAACGCATGGTCGGAAGGCATCACCTCCCGCATGGGCGGAGGACCAGGCTTCATCGTCGATCCGCGCTCGAATCCGGGGCTGCCGACCGCTAAAAGCTGGTTCACATCGACCTATGATGCCCCCGGCCTCACCGTTGAGCTGGCGGACAAGACGAATGCTGTTCGCGCTCAAAAGCTTGGGCGAGCCGCTGCCGAGGAATTACTGCACATCCTTCCTGATTATGCCGCTGATATAACAAAATAGGAGCCGTACAATGATGAATAGCCTGATTTCCGGATGGCTGTTGATTCTCGCGTCCAGTTCCTCACCTTCTTCGCCGCAGACTGTCGAAGATGTCTTTACACCCGAGCACCGCAACATGCTCGTCATGCAAGTTGAGGCCGCCATCGCCAACGCACAGGCCGATCATGGCGTCATCTCCCGCAAAGTGGCGCGGGAAATTGGACGTACCGCAACGCTAGAGTATGCTCCCCTCGACGAAGTCGCAGCGGAGTATAAAATTGTCCGGCACCGGATGGTCGCGCTCCTCAATGTCTGGCGCCGCTCATTAAGTCCTGAAGCCCAGAACGCGCTTCATTTTGGCGCCACCACCGTCGACATCTATGATACTGTCCGTATTCTGCAGGTGCGCGAGAGCATCGGTCTGCTCCGTGAAGACATGCTGGCGGTCGAAGCCCTGCTTGTTGAATTGGCCCGCGAGTATCGCGATACCCCCATGATCGGCCGTACTCTAGGCCAGCACGCTTTGCCCATCACCTTCGGCAAGAAGGCCTCCGTCTGGGCTGCCGCGAACCGTCGGAACATTGAGCGGCTGAATGACATGGAATGCCGCCTGGTCACCCTCGGCGTCTTCCGCGGTGCCGTTGGTACCCATCTGGGACTGGGGCCAAAGGGCATCGAAATTGAAAATTCGGTCGCCGAGTCTCTGGGTCTTGGCCCTGTGACCCCCGCCGACTGGCACGGGATGCGAGATGTCTTCGGGGAGTATGCTTCGGTTCTTTCCATCAGCTCCCGGACATATTCCAAGATTGGTGAGGAGATCTTCTTTCTCCAATCGACGGATATCGGCGAAGTCTATGAACGCCGCGCCTCAACCGCGATCAGCAGCAGCACCATGCCGCACAAGCGGAATCCAAGCCGTTCAGAAGCCCTGATACATTGGGGGCGTGTCATCCCCGCCGAGGCGAACATTCTGATGGATGATATCGCCAATGCGTTTGAACGCGACAACACCTCCCGCCCGAATAGCACGATTGAAGATCTGTCAGTTGATGCAGCCGAGATGATGGATGATCTCGAATCCCTGCTAGAGCGGCTGGAGGTCGAGCCGGACAGAATGGCTGAAAATCTTGGCCGCACGGATGGAATGATCCTTGCCCAGCGGATTGTCTTTGCACTGCAAGAGGATGTCGGCAAGGAAGCAGCTGAGGCGCATGTCACCGAGGCAGCGCGGGCATCTTTGACGCAAGGCTTGAGTTTTCGGGAGTCATTGCTGGCCGATCCTGAAATCGGCCCCTATTTGACCGACAATATTGATGAGCTTCTTGATCCGTCTACTTACCTTGGCTTGTCCGCGGAGCAGGCTGACGAGACTATTGCCTGGCTGGCCTCAACGCCAGCAACCCCGGTCTGCGGCGAGACGTCTGCGAGATAGCTCGTTCAGACATCGCGCTTAAGCTACGAAACTCAAGAAAAAAGCCCGGACAATTCGTCCGGGCTTTTTTATTCTCATGTGGCGCCTGTTAAAGAGGGCTTCGCCCACGGACTGCACGCGCGATAAACGTGACGACCAAAAGCGCCAAGAAAATGAAGAACAGAATTTGCGCAATACCGGCCGATGCGCCGGCGATGCCGCCGAATCCAAGTGCTGCTGCGGCAATGGCAAGTACGAAAAAAGCAAGTGCCCATCCAAGCATGGTAATATCTCCTAATAACAAACTATTGGTTCGAAGCTAAATCGCTTACACGGAATAAACGAGGTGGCCTCACTGCGGTTCCCAGAGGGCCAGAATTAAATCTTCGACCGGCCGGGAACTTTATCGGAACTCTCGCTTTTTATCCCCTGAACCGCGCTGTGCGCCTGAGTTTCTGGTCACGACGCTAACTGCCATTTGGCATGAAAAGGGGTGTGCCTAAGATCATGATCGTCCTTATCAATCGGGATTCTGGGTCCACTTCTGATCGCACGAGCGCAGAGCTGCAGCAGATATTGCAGGAACACGATTTGACTGCCCAAATTATAGAGACGCGCTCAGATGACCTGACACGCGATATCTCTGACACGGTCGAAAAAGATCCTGAAATGATCATCGCGATCGGTGGCGATGGCACGGCAGCATGCCTTCTCGACCAATGCCATGGCCGTGATATTGAAGTTCTTCCGCTTCCCGGCGGCACCATGAATCTCTTACATAAATCTTTGCACGGTGAATTTGACGACTGGCAGGATTGCCTGACCAAGGCATTGACAACGGGCAGGGCCCGCAAGATTTCCTGTGGTCAGGTTGCTGACAGGACATTTTATGTTGGCGCAACCTTCGGACAGCTTTCCCACCTCTCCGAAGTCCGGGAAAAAATCCGTGAAGGCAGTTTCACAGAAGCTGCCGATGAACTCATCAAGACAGAGGCTCTCGACCTCACGACGACGCTTGAAATCACCTATAAGGAAGCAACAGGCTGCGAAGCGCGACTTGATGCAACTGCGGTCGGCTCACTCCTCATCGCTGGGAATGGCCCTGCTCATTACCGCTTTGATATTGGTATCATGGATCCCGGCTCTCATTTCTCACTTGCGAAAACGGCGCTTGCCGCCATCGTCAATGACTGGCGCAAACTGGAAGATATCGATTTCATTCGGACACGTGCCTTCACCGTGTTTGACAATGAGAGAGACGAGATTGCCGCGACACTCGACGGTGAACCGGCAGAACTCCCCAATCTGTGTGACGTCAAAATCAAAGAGAATGTCGTATCAGTACGAACCGCAAAATGAACATCACCCGCCTGGCGCATGTGGCGGACCTGCATTTCGGCGCGCTTGATAAAGCTGCGTTAGACGTCTTCACGTCTTTCATTCAGTCAAACAACGTTGAAGGAATTGTGATCTCGGGCGACCTCACCCAACGTGGTAGCCATCACGAATTTGAGCAATTCAAGGCCTGGTCTCGTGAGGTTTCAGTACCTCTCATCTGCGTACCGGGCAACCATGATACGCCCATGTATAGCGTGGCACGCCGCGCCATAAGCCCGTTCAGACGATATAATTCATATACAGATCACATCCCGGCTTCCGGTACTTTTGGTTCATTCCAGGTCGAAGGGCTGAATACCGCTCGTGGATGGCAATTCCGGCTCAACTGGGCGGAAGGGTCGGTCAGGCAAGGTGATCTGACAGAACTGCTTGGCAGATACCCCAAAGATTCGGACACTATCTCCGTCATTGCGTGTCATCACCCCTTCCTCTCCCCGCCGTCTTCGCCTTTGCGGATCCGTACACGCCGCGGCGTCTGGGCCAGTCGGGCAGTGGCCGATAGTAAGGTGAGCCTGCTCCTTGCCGGCCATGTCCACACCCCCACCACGACCTGGCGAGGCACAAAGGAGAAAGGCTATCTTTCGGTGACGTCCGGAACGCTATCGCAACGGCTCCGCCGTCATCCGCCCAGTTTCAATCTCATTTCTCTTTATCAGGACAAGATCGAAATCGAGGCTGTCATGGCGACAGAAGCTCAAGCTGGCCACCGCAAGATACTGGGGACTTGGCCTCGGCAGGGCAGCCAAATCCTTCCCCACCCAAACCGGTAATCTCCATACGTGCCCTGCAAAAGGGTGAGGGAACGGAACCCCAGAACATGCTCATGCGTAGGTAGGGTGTGCAATTTTTTTGGAGGTTTCACATCATGAATACCCAAACGACGAATGTGAATGGTGAGAGCCACGATCTGGACACTCTTCGCGCGGATGTTTCGGCCCTGCGGGCTGATTTGCAGACGCTTCTTTCCGATGCCGGCAAAGTTGCAGGTGAATTCGCTGACAGCGGTATGAAGCGCGGCAAGGAAGCTGCGTCCCGCATGTCATCGGCAGGCAAGGACGGCATTGCGAAGGCTGAGAACAGCGTGAAGGATCATCCCGTCGCCGCCCTCGGCATCGCTTTCGCCTTTGGTGCCCTTCTGGGCTTTGCCAAGCGGAAATAACCAGTGGACAAGGCTAAGCTTCGCCTGTTTGCCGGGATCGCTGGCGCCCTCTTTGGCTTTTGTGGCTTGGTGGCGCTGGCGGTCGCTGGCAGTATTGCATTGGCCGCGGCGATTGGCCTTGGTCCAGCCGTGGCTGTACTCGCGGGCGCTTTTCTTCTGCTCGCGATAATGTGTTTCAGCTTTTTCCTTCTGCCGACGAAATCGATCGAGGAAGAAATCCATCAGGCTGAGGAGTTGGGATCTGCGGCCCTCGCAGACCTTCCCTTTGATACCCTCAAGCAGTTTATCAAGAAGCACCCATTATCCGCTACCGCGATCGCACTTACAGTTGGCTATAGCCTGATCAAGAACCCGCAAGGCCTGGCAAAGCAGGCACAGCGGGCGATGATCCATTTTATGTAAAAATTTTTCCGCGAGGCCGGAACCAACTTCGGATGCCGGCGTTTTAGATTAGATACCTGCCCACCCTGCGGGTGTTTTCCTGCCCAAAGGAGCCGATGCCCCTCTGCCCCTGCCTCAGCATCGGCTCCTTTACCCCCCCACATTTACTTACATTTTTATCCGTTTACGTCTTTTTCTAGACGGAACCATTTCCTCAGCCGATCGTTTCTATTGGGACAACCATGGAGGCTATCATGAGACGCTATTGGAAACTTTTCGCCATGTCCCTCTTCGCAGCGGGAACTGTCGCCTGCTCAACTATCGAAGGCGTTGGCAAGGACGTCGAGGAAGTTGGCGAGGAAATTCAGGAGACCTCTGAGAACAATCGTTGAGGCGAAAAAAGCGCGAGAACTGGACCGGAAGAACTTCAGTTCGATCCGGCCCATTTTCGCATTCCAATTTCATTTTTTTACAGACGGATAGAACATGACCAATACTGCATTGAAAATCGCAACGACCGAATTTGAACCCGATGTCGGAATGACCGACCAGGAACGCGCGGATGTCGCTAACGCCCTCTCACACGTTCTCGCCGACACCTACATGCTATTTATCAAAACCCAAGGCATTCACTGGAATGTGACGGGTCCGTCGTTCGTCGGCATCCACAAGCTGACCGAAGAACACTATGAGAATATGTATGAGGCGATCGACAAGATTGCTGAACGCATCCGTGCGCTTGGGATCAAAGCCCCGGCTAGCTATGCCAAATATGGCGAGCTGTCCTCCATCTCCGACAATGGTGATGACTATTCTTCAGTTGGGGATATGCTCAACACGCTGATCAGTGACCACCAAAAAGCCGTGCAATCCATGCGCAAAGCAATTGGTTGGTGCGAAGACAAAAAGGACTTCGTCACTGCTGATATGATGATCGAACGAATGGCCTGGCACGAGGAAGCGATCTGGATGCTCAAATCCCTATCTGCAAGTTCGTAATCCGACCACGCAGACAACCTTTTCAAAGGCGGGAGTTCATCAACTCCCGCCTTTTTGTTATCGCGGAGGAATTCTCAACTCCACATGATAACCCTGTTCATTGACTGCCTGTGTGAGCTCTGCCGAAAGCTGGCGCGCAAATGCCGTCATGAGCTTTGATCCAAGTCCTGAAGATGACTCACCGACCTTTCCGGCCTTCCCGTCATCCTGGATTGAGAGAAACAGATCGTCGCCATCTTCCATCAGTGTCACGCTGATCTCTTCACCATCACCGGTTTCAAGGGCATATTTCACCGAATTCGTGATCGCCTCGAGGACAAACAGTGCCATCGGGATCGCGTCATCCGACACTCTCTCGACCTCGGCGATATTCCAGCGCAATCGCCCCCCGAATTCTTCTATACCGAGCGCACCCTGAAGGTGCTCCAGCAGCGCATCGAAGAATGGCCGCATCTGGACATATTCCAGTCGCTCATGCTGATAAAGAGTTTGGTGTACGATTGAAAGTGCATCGATCCTGTTACGGACGTTTCCAAGTACTCTTCTTGCCTGAGTGTCCTCGAGAGGCCGCATCTGCAGCCGAACAAAGCTGCTGACAATCTGAAGATTATTTTTGACACGGTGATGGATCTCTTTGACCGCTGCATCGCGCACAGCAATCGCTTCGTGCAATTCCTCGTCCCGCTGCCCGATCCGCCTCGCCATATTCTCAAGAATGGAAGATAGCTTCGATATTTCCTGCGGCGCTTCTTCGAACGAAGCATCAGTCGTATAATCATATTTCCCGACAGCATAAGCAGCCGTCATGCGCCGTAATGGCCAGAACCATTTGAGGATCAAATGCTCGATCGCGAACCAGACAGCAATCAGGGTCAGGAGGAATGTCAGTATCGGCAAGCCGATCGTTACTGCCGGACGCAGAGTGAACTCGCTGACAATTCCCGGCGCCGGCCGTGAGACCATGGCGTAGATACCGCCCTCGCCGATAGGGCGGATCACGCGGTCATAAGGATCGCCTTCATTGTCATCGACGACATCCAGCATCGTCTCATTGGACTGCACGGCCTTGCGAACGTCCAGCGCACGACCATCCTGAAACCTCACGCTGCCAAAGACATTCCCGTCGCTATCAACGAGCGCAACTTCGATATCATCCTGCTCTCGGGGGGCTGGCATGGCAGACATGAGTCTGTAGATATTGATCCCTATACTGGCAGATCCTGCGAACTCTCCATTCTCATCCTCTAGCCTGTGGAGTGAAGCAAATGACCATTCATCGCTCTCGACACCGATGAACGCACCTGTCCTCAACGTCACACGACCATCTCTGAGCTGTGCATGCCAGTAGCGATCCTGGATCTCATAACCAGGCTCACCTCTGGCCGTACATTTGGCCAGCCCCGTCACACCATAGTGAACGATATTCTGTACGTAGGGAAACACAGGCTTGATGCGCGCCATGGTCTCAGAACATCTGTCTTCGGCGATATCATCACTGAAAATCGCGAGGAGCGATTCTGCCGAGGCAACAGATTTCTCAATCCAGTCGATAGCATTGTCAGACGCCAGAATGAGTTCTTCCTGACGATCTTGAATGGTATTTCGGCTATCGAGATAGGCTCGCCACCCAGCGATGACGAGGACAGGGCTCAATGCTGCAGCAATCGTTACAAGGAGACGCGCGCGGAGGCTTTGAAGTGCCTTTGGAACGCTCGTGGCATTGCCGTTCGCACCCTTCCCACTTCCAGCCTTAACCTCTCCCTCCTTGGAGGGAGGCTGCTTCAGCCATGATGTCCGAGATTGCGTCGCTAGCTTTTGCGCCTTGCTCGTCGCTGAATCCTGCTGATCCGTCATTCAACATTTCCTCAAGCGCGCTCCGCCCACGGCTCACACGGCTCTTGATCGTTCCCACGGCGCATCCGCAGATAGCAGCAGCTTCATCATAGGCAAGGCCTCCAGCACCAACGAGAATGACAGCTTCCCGTTGCTCTGAGGGGAGTTTTTGTAAGGCATTTCGCAGCGCGAGAACCTCTAAAGGCGCAGACGGATCATCGACAGCCATCAGCGTACCTTCGGCGACCTCCTGATCCAGCGGCTGAGATCGCCATGCTCTACGCTGTTCGGAATAAAAGTGATTCCGAAGGATCGTGAACACCCAAGCACGCAGATTGGTGCCTTCCTTATAGCTTTCGCGGGATTTCCACGCCTTCAGCATGGCTTCCTGCGCTAAATCATCCGCCATCGATGCATTACCGCACATGCTTCTGGCGAAAGCACGAAGTTGCGGAATAAGGACGGTCAGCTCTTTTTTGAAATTCTCGTCTTCAGACGGATGTGATGCACTGGCCATTATGCATCACCAGATGATGAGCGGTTGTTATCAGCATCCTCTAACAATTTTAGGAAGTCATCCGGGACATCTTCCTGGATGACATCATCATAAATTTGGCGCAATTGACGCCCAATTCTGTTGGTGCGCATGCGACGCTCGCGCTTCTCCAACGGATTGGTGTCTTTTTGATCAGTCATAAATTCGTCATTCGGGTTATCGTGATCGGGCAATATCATAACGCCGCTTCCGGCAGCCGGTTCCGAGAAATCTGAGATTTTTTTGATTTTTTTCGCAACCTTCTCGTCACCAGAGCGTTTTAGCGCTGATCACTGATTGAGGGTACCAAATGTCACTTGTTGAAACTTTCCGCCCGCATCTGCCGTTTCTGCGGCGTTATGCACGGGCGCTGACAGGCAGCCAGCAGAGCGGGGATGCTTATATTCGCGCCTCTCTTGAGGCTCTCTCTGCTGACCCCGACCAGATTGGCACTGGCATCACAGATGGGTCAGAAGCTCCTCGCATTGCACTCTACCGCCTGTTTCACACGATCTGGAGCACTACAGGTGCTGCACTTCAATCTCAGAAAGACGAGATTGAGAATAGCGATCTCAGCCCACTCGATCGCCTCGAAACACTCTCCCCGCTTTCGCGTCAGGCTTACCTTCTGACCATGCTGGAAGGGTTCACCCGTAACGAGGCCGCTATCATTCTTTCACTGTCACCTGCTGAAGTCGACGAACTCGTTGATACAGCCCAGCGTGACATTGAGAGCGAGCTGCGGACAAATGTGCTCATCATCGAGGACGAGGCCATTATTGCCGCGGACCTCGAAGCACTGGTGACGGAACTTGGTCATGATGTTGTTGGCACAGCCGCCACGCGTGACGAAGCGGTCAAGACGGCCTTGAGCACGAAACCCGGTCTCATCCTTTGCGATATTCAGCTCGCCGATAACTCGTCTGGCATCGACGCTGCACAGGATATTCTGGCCAGTTTTGATGTGCCCATTATTTTCATCACGGCATTCCCTGAACGTTTGCTGACAGGTGAGCGGCCGGAGCCAACCTACCTGATCTCCAAGCCGTTCCAGGACAATGTCGTCAAAGCGGCAATCGCGCAGGCGTTGTTCTTTCATCCCGCCAAGGACAAAAAGGCAGCCTGATCTGGCGTGAACACATGACGAATAGCCGTTGAGCAATCGACGCTAATCCCAACGAAACATGGCCCCCATTCTCGCAACAAAGAGATGGGGGCCTTTCTTTTTCCGCCCTCTGGAATGGCTAATCTCACGATCGCGCGGAACCGGCTCCTTGCACAGACGTTTGTTCGGTGGAGGGTATAAACATGCGTACCAAAGCCATTTTCATCTCTACCGCCGCTATTCTCGGCACCGCGTCCGTCGCATTGTCCAATACGGACACGCGTACGGTAACGGATAAAAGGTCATCTATTGAAATTGATCAATTCGAAGCTGACGCTCAAAAGTCATTCTATCGGATCGACATCAATGATGACGACAAGATTGATATCGAAGAG
Source organism: Parvularcula marina (assembly GCF_003399445.1). Taxonomy (NCBI): domain Bacteria; kingdom Pseudomonadati; phylum Pseudomonadota; class Alphaproteobacteria; order Parvularculales; family Parvularculaceae; genus Parvularcula; species Parvularcula marina. Next base: position 1,628,545 of record NZ_QUQO01000001.1, read on the forward strand.
TTCGCCGCTCAAACGCTTGTGCATGCCGAGCTCGCCCGTTTTAACGGATACGTTACTCTTGAGACTGATGAGATTACCTATATTCCATTGAGTAACCGCCCTCAGTACGAGCTGTCACTTTCGGAACGGACCCGCATCACGACTCTCGCCCGCCGTGAGTTCTATGAGTATGCTGGCGATGATGGCGAAATGTCTTTCTACGAATGGACAAGCTATAAGCTCGCAGATGTTCGCCAGCACGATCGTGACCGCGATAGTCGGATTGAAGGTGACGAGCTGACAGATTACGCACGTCAAGTTGCTCGCCTTCGTCACTCTGGCGTATAAAGATTATGTTTGATATGTCAGGCTATTCTTGGCCTGACATATCTTCTTCAACAGCCAATAAACCACTTCGCTGGCATTCCTGCAGCAGGTGATCAAGCGCAGCAATGATCCGGGCGGGATCTGCTTTTTGGTTTGGTGTGGCGTTTTGATCGCCAATATCCAATCGTCCCTCTGATACGGCCGTGCAAATCTCTTCCACCAATGCCTCGCGGGTTCTTGTGCCGTCCATCAGCCTTGCGATAAAGCGCACAGGACCGCGCAACGCGACAGGCTCGTGAAGCCGGGAGCTTACCTCGACCATACCTTGCGCGAGCTGCGCCCTGGCGACGGGCCAGAGAGCCGGACGATCATCCGCCGCGCTCCCATTCCGTAGAGGGATGGTCGACACTTTAACGTGACCAGCCTCAATTGTGCGCCACAGGGCGTCATGCAGCCGATCCGCCGCCCCGGGCTGGCTGGCGCCCGTACCCACCAGAGCGATATCCGCGATTTCGTCGAGCGTGCGGGTTTCCGGATAGGCGTCCTCGAGCAGCGAAAGCGCCTTTCCTGCGACAGGGTCATTGGTTCGGATCCGCGACTCGCCATGACGGAAGGTCAGCGTGCCGCCCTCTTCTGCCTCCCTGACCATGGAACAGGCATAATGAAGTGACTGCAGCACTTCGCCGTGTGCCTTATTGTCTTTTTTGGCATCTGCCCGTCGCAGGATGGACCGCCTGAACTTCCTGCCACTGACAAAATCAGCGCCTTGTGTCCGCGATAGATGGTCAACGGCAGTGATAATGGGGTGCTCCTGCTCCAGTAGCGGCCCCAATGAACTTACGTCCTGTTCGGGCGGTGCGGCATCGCAGACATAGGACAGCCCATGCCCTTCTGCCCATTCGACAAAATCATGGAAGTGACACGGCTCATTGAACGGCCCCAGAAACTCCCCTTGAAAATGCGGATCGGTCATGCGGACGCATTGGGCGATCTCGTCCTTCAGCGCGCTGCCATAGGGCGTCTTCGGATCAAGACAGCCGGCATAAGCCTCTAGGACACTCCGCGCCTCCGCGATCGCCGTGATTGGATCAGTGCCCGGATCTATATGACGCTGGCATATCTCACGGACCGCCATACGGAGCCCCCAGCCGGGATAGGTATTATAACTGATATAGGCGAGCCCGGTCTCCGTCAGGGAGGCGGCGCAGATTTTCAGGATGGCTTCCCGAACGGGCTGCGGCGTCCAGCTAAAGACCCCGTGGCAGATGATAAAATCATATTTCCGCGCACCCAAATTAAGCTGCGATATATCTCCCTGACGAAGCGAAATATTCTTCAGGCTGAGTTCTTCAATCAGCTGATTGCCGTCACGGATGTGCCGGTCAGCAAGATCCACCCCTTCAAATCGGGCCTCCGGAAATCGGGCGGCCAGCGGGATGATATTGCCGCCTGACGCACAACCAAGTTCCAGCACAGTCGCCGTCTCAACGGCCGGGACATGACAGCCATGCAGAGCAGCGAGCGCCGCCAACCGCGCCGGCTGCGTTTGCGGAAATGGCAGTGATGCATAGGGCAGTGCATCATAATCGATCTGATCCGGCGTCATGACTGCGCTCCCCTCAACGGCTGCCCAACCAAACGGCAGAAAGCCTACATTTCAGTGCTTTAGCACTATACACGACGTGAATTGACCGAGATGACGACTTTAATACCGCTTTACGCCGCCCAACCCTTGGAATACATAAAAGGTTAATGAATCAATGAATTCACTCGGGTCACGGGCAAAGATCCTCCCGCCTACATCTTAGGCGAGCATGACCCCCCACCCTCGTGAAAGCAGTGGTTTTCTGGGGGAGATCAGCATGGACTATTTTCTGACGATTGATGGCGTCAATGACGGCACAGACGGCTTCGAGCCATTTGCTCTGTTCGAACACGGCATGTCACGATCTGAAGCGCTACTCTTCTCGGGCTATCAGGGCTTTGGCCCAGTCCGTATAGAAAGTGCGCCTGCGGACATCTCAGTCAATTCATTCAGCAGTCGGCAGGCCATCGAGACAGGCCTCAATACACCCGGCGGCAATGAACAGATTGCTCTGAATGCTGATAACCTCTTGCTTCCAGCTGCCGCTCAGTCCCTGAGCAGCATTTCAGGCATCGCAAAGACCTATCTTTTCATCGATGGGTTGAATGGCGGCTCCACAGATATCGGTTTTGAAGGCGCGTTCGAGATCAACTCTGTGCAGCTTGGCGCCGGCCTTTCCGTCTCCAACGGGACGCCTGGTGCTCCGTCATTCTCCGAGCTGAATGTCACCCTCGAGGGCATGTCGGCTGACTTGCTGTCTGCGATCGCCGCGGGGGCGGGCATTGAGTCCATCCAGGTGCTGGCTGTCGATGGGTCCGGCGACACCCTCTATGATCTGCGTCTTGGTGACGTCTTCGTCACAGGAAATTCTGTTTCCTCAGGTGGCGGTACGCCAAACACCAGTCTGAGCTTTTTCTATGAGAAGATAGGCCTGACACTTGGGGACAAGAGCTTCGGCTTTAATGTGGCCTCGAACATGTCGATCGAAGCCGACGCAATAGCCGAACCAGTTCCGGCGGTGGAGAATGGCCTCGAGGATGGCGCTGCTGTCCAGTATTATCTGACCATTGACGGCTATAATGGCGGCGTCAGTGACAAGGGTTTCAAAGGCGCATTCGAGATTGATTCGTTCCAGTTCGGTGCCGGTGTCGGCGTTTCAGTCGGCGGGGGAGCACCGATGCTCTCCTTGCCCAGCTTCAGTGAGCTGACAGTATCACTGCAGGGTTTTGCGCCGGGGCTGTTTGCCGAGCTGATCGCCTCTCAACGCTTAGGTGCCGTCCAGATCGAGGGCGTCGACGTGAATGGCGATGTCATCTACGATTTGCGGCTTACGGATGTTTTCCTGGGTAGCCAGTCCGTTTCAGCAGGTGGCGCGACACCCGCAAGTTCGCTGAGCTTCAACTATCAGAAAATCGGTCTTATCACCGAGAGCGGAGATTTCGGATACGATTTGCCTTCCGGAACAGAGATCAATGCGCAGAATCTGGCGCAAGCTAGCGCCGACCCCATGCTTGATCTCGAAACTCAGTCTGCAGATAATTACTATCTGATTATCGACAGCGGCGCGAATGGCGCTGCCGGGAAAGGCTATTTCGAGATAGAGCTCGGCTCTGTTCAGTTCGGCGCTGGCGTCGGCATCAGCGGAAACAACAAAAGCGCGCCATCCTTCAGTGAGGTCACTGTCACTTTTAACGGCATTGCCGCCAACCTCTTCGACTTCATCGGCGCCGGAAATAGCATCGGCCCCGTCAGGATCGTGGGTACGGACAATAGTAGCGCGAACGGCTCAAAAGGCGCCGTGATCTATGAGCTGCGGCTTGATGATGCGTATGTCACAGGGAACAGTATTAGTGGCGGGGCGGGCTCAGCCCTTTCAACAAGCCTGTCGCTCGCATCAGAGCGCATCGGCTTCATCACCGATCCCAGCTCCTTCGGTTATGACATCGCAACCCAGACAAGCGCGGATCCTGAAAACTTGCCTGTCGCTATGGCCAATCAAGGCGGCTTCGGAACTGCGGCTATTGAGCAATATTATCTTGTCATCGATGGGCTAGACGGCGGCGTCACCTCGAAAGGTTTTGAAGGCGCATTCGAAATCAACTCCCTGCAATTCGGCGCTGGTGCGCCGCTGCAATTCATGGCCGCGACACCCATGCAGGGAATGCCGAGTTTCTCGGAAATCACAGTTTCTCTCGATGGCATCTCACCAACCCTGTTCACTCTTTTGGCAACGGGCGCTGATCTTGGTGCGGTGAGCATCAAGGGGGTGAGCGCAGGCAGCGTTGTCACCGAGATCCGGCTCGCGGATGCGCTGTTGTCCGGGAATTCCGTCTCGGCAGGCGGCAGCGATTTCAGCTCGAGCCTTAGTTTTGCCTATGATCAGATCGGCATCATCACACCCAACGGGAATGCCGGCTACGATCTTAGCGCTGGTACCCTGATAAATGCGCTCAACATGGATGAGGCTGTCGGGGGAAATGGCAGTGACCATGAAAACGGCGCCGTTGAACAATACTACCTGCTGATTGACGGCCTTAATGGTGGGTCTACGGATAAAGGTTTTAGCGGCTGGTTCGAGATTGACTCACTCCAGTTCGGCGCTGGCCTCTCCATTCAGAATGGCAGTCCTCAGAACGCCGCATTCTTCTCGGAGATATCCGTCAGCCTTGATGGCATTTCGCCCGAGCTACTGGATGAGCTTGCCTCCGGTAACGGGCTCAGTGCGGTCTGGATCGCAGGCATCAATGCAAATGGTGAGGTCATCTATGATCTGCGCCTTGGCGATGTGGACATCACAGGTAATAGCATCAGCGGCGGCAACGGATTTTCTGTCTCCTCAAGCCTGTCATTTGCATATTCGCGGATCGGATTGATCACGACAGAATCGGAATTTGGCTTCAACCTGATCTCAAATACGGTCATCGATCCGGACACCATTGCCAGCCCCGCGGCCAGCGCGATTGATGGCTTGGCTGAAAATGCCGTCACTCAGTACTTCCTGACCATTGACGGGTTTGATGGCGGCTCTTCCGGCAAGGGGGGCGCAGATCAGACCTACCTGCTCGACTCGATCCAGTTTGGTGCTGGCGTCGCCGTGCAGCAGGGCGGCCCCAAAGGTAATCCGTCCTTCTCCGAAATCACGATCATGCTTGATGACATCACGCCAGAACTTTTCGAGGTGCTGGCCAATGGAGACATCCTGCCTTTCGTGCGGATCACTGGGCAGGACAGCAAGGGCTCCACGGTCGTTGATCTGCGTCTGGGTGATGTCTTCGTCACCGGCAATTCCGTCAGTGGCGGGGACTCATCAACCTCCAGCAGCCTCACCCTGAATTATGACGCTTTCGGCCTGATTTCACCGGGCGGCAGCTTCGGCTATGAACTTTCAACGGGCACGGAGATAAATCCAAATTCGATCGGGAATATCGCAACAGAACCGCCTGTTGCAAACGATGATCAAGCGACCACTGACGAAGATGCGTCTGTCATCATCTCCGTCCTTGCCAATGACAGTGATGGCAATGGCGACATGCTCTCAATCTCGAATTTCTCACAAGGGATGAATGGCACCGTCACGGACAATGGCGATGGCACACTGACATATCTGGGCAATCAGGATTTCTTCGGCGCGGACAGCTTCACCTATACGATCAGTGATGGCAATGGCGGCGCCGATACCGCCACGGTCAGCGTCACCATCAATGCAGTCAATGACGCACCCATTGCCAATGACGACAGCTTCTCCGTCGACGAAGACAATGTCCTGATGGGCAATGTGAAATTGAATGACGTCGATGTTGAGGACCATGCCATTTCCCTGCTGGCGGTCGATACTCAACATGGTGTGCTGGTCCTCAACCATGATGGCAGCTTCACCTACACACCGGGTGCTGACTTTAACGGCACGGACAGCTTCACTTATGTCCTTCGCGACCCCGACTTCCCGGCCACACCGCAGGATGTCGCCGTCGTCACGATCACGGTTGATCCGGTCAATGGTGCGCCCATTGCTGGCGACGACATCATCACGGTCAGCGAAGACGCTGGTGTCATGACATCATTCAGCCAGACATTCGATAATAGTCAGCCCACGCTTGCTCTCAATGAAGTCATTGTTTCATCGGGCGTCTTTCCATCTAATGGTGGCAGCGGCGGCATTCTGGGCCTGGCTCATCTCTTCACATACGCTTTTAACTTCACCCCCACCGGGACGGTGAACACTAACGGAAACCTGCTCTCCATTTCTCAGAACACGGCGTTGTTCAGCCTGATTGGCACTATCTATGGCGGAAATGGCGTGACGACTTTCGGTGTACCGAATCTCGACAGCCGCCTGAGTACCGGTGATGATCCAAACACCCTCCTCGGCCTGCAATACGGCACGGACGACATAACCCTCACAAGTGCTAATCTGCCTGCAAGCCTCGGTGGCGAAGACCAGCCGTTCAGCAATGAACAGGACTCACTGGTTGTCAAATACATGATCAATGTCGACGGTTTCTTCCCGTCAGAAAGCGGCGCATCACTTGACTCCATCGGCATGATCCATCGCTTTGCCGGGAATTTCGAGCCCAACGGGATGCTGGAGTGCGACGGACGCCTGCTAAGCATTGCTCAGTATTCGGCTCTATTTGCAGTTATCGGCACGACATATGGCGGTGATGGGCAAACAACTTTTGCCCTGCCCGACCTGCGTGGACGTACGATTGTCGGGGCAGGCAATGGGTTAAACCCTGGCGATGTCATCGGCGAGGATGATACGACCCTGACAGAAGACAACCTGCCGCTAAGTGTTGGTGGCAACAATGATCCGTTTACCAATCAGGGTCCGGCATTGGCGCTCAACATGCTTGTCGCACTGCAAGGATTATTCCCCTCTCAGAGTGGTGGTGGTGGCGGGCCTGATAGCAGCGTGGCCACCCTTGGACAGGTTGTCGCTTTTGCCGGTAATTTCATACCTGGCAACTGGGCGCTTGCGAATGGAGCCATCCTGAACATCAGCCAAAATCCGGCTCTATTTGCGCTTCTCGGCACCACATATGGCGGCAACGGACAGACCAATTTTGCCCTGCCCGACCTGCAGGGGCGCTCAATCATCAATGCGAATTTCCAGGACCCTATCGGGACACAGAGCGGTGGCTCTCAGTATCAGCTCGATCCAAACTCTTTTGATGGCAGCCTGCTGATAAATGACAGTGATCCGGAAGGGGACGATATCTCGATAGTCGCAGTCGAGGGCGACGCCATGAATCTCGGCGTGGAAATCACTTTGGCTTCCGGTGCGCTTCTCACAGTTCATGCCGATGGCTTCTATAGCTACAATCCGAATGGGCAGTTTGAATATCTGGATGCTGGTGAGACTGCGACCGATACCTTCACCTACACGATCAGTGATCCAGACGGCGCGATGGACATTGCGACCGTCACTGTCATGATCAATGGCGTGAACGACGCGCCCATCGCCAATAACGACAGCTTCTCCGTGGACGAAGACAATGTCCTGATGGGCAATGTCAAAGTTAATGATAGTGACCCCGAAGACCACGCCATTTCTCTGCTCGCCGTCGACACCCAACATGGCGTGCTGGTTCTCAACCATGATGGCAGCTTCACCTACACGCCGGGTACTGACTTTAATGGCACGGACAGCTTCACCTATGTCCTGCGCGACCCGGACTTCCCGACCACACCGCAGGACGTTGCGACCGTCACGATCACGATTGATCCAGTCGATGACGACCCTATCGCAGCGGACGACAGCGGCATGGGGTTCACGACGGATGAGGATACGAGCTTCACGACCGGTAACGTGCTCGACAATGATAGCGACCCTGATGGGGGCATGCTGACGGTCGATTCCGCGGATACAACCAGCGCAGCTGGCGCCGCGATCACCAACAATGCCGACGGGACGTTCGATTATGACCCGGGCAGCCTGTTTGACTATCTTGCCGTGAGCGAAACGGCAACGGACACTTTCTCCTACACCGTCACAGACGGTAGCGGCGGGTTCGATACGGCGACCGTGACGGTGACCATTACCGGGGTAAACGATGCCCCGATCCTGCCGGTTGCGCAGGGTTATAATCTGATGCTGCCGGAAGATGCCTTTAACGGATTCCTCGGGATCGGCCTGACCAACAGTCCGGATGTCACCGATGCAGACCTATCAGATCTGGTCTCCGTGAATGTCACCTCGGTCAGCCAATCGGGGGATAAGGCCGGTGTACTGACAAATGAACAGCTCCTGCCTCTCCTCTTTATTCCGGGTAATCCGATTATCGGGGCGGGAAGCACGGAAGGCGAAATTGTTCTCAACTTTAGCGGAGAGGCTGGACTGTTCGACTTCCTGCAGGCCGGCGATCTGCTGGAGATCACCTACACCTTCACGGCCACTGACTCACAAGGCGCAACCGATACATCCTCTATCGACTTCCGTATCACCGGCGTGAACGACGCCCCGATTGCGGCAGGCGACAGTGGCGCCGCCTTCACAACGGATGAGGACACAAGCTTCACGACAGGCAATGTCCTCGCAAACGACAGCGACCCTGACATGGGGGATGTGCTGAATGTCAGTGACGCGACACCTCTCACCTTCCTGAGTGATGCGGGCGCCATGATCACCAATAATGGCGACGGCACCTTTGATTACGATCCGGGTGGGCTTTTCGACTATCTCGACGCCGGGGAGGCAACGACGGATAGCTTCTCCTATATCGTCAGTGACGGGAATGGCGGCTTTGAAGCGGCACAGGTCACCATCACCATCAATGGGGTCAATGACGCGCCCATCGCCAATAATGACAGCTACATGGTGGACGAAGACAATGTCCTGATGGGCAATGTCAAAACCAATGACAGCGATCCGGAAGACCACGCCATCTCCCTGCTGGCGGTCGATACCCAGCATGGTGTGCTCGTCCTCAACCATGATGGAAGCTTCACCTACACACCGGGTGCTGACTTTACCGGCACGGACAGCTTCACCTACGTCCTGCGCGACCCAGACTTCCCGACGACACCGCAAGATTTCGCTGTGGTTACGATCACGGTTGATCCTGTCAATGATGCTCCCGTCGCCATGGATGATGACGTCACCACCGATGAAGACGTGGCGATCATCATTTCTGTGCTTGCCAATGACAGCGATGTAGATGGTGACATGCTCTCCATCATGAGCTTCAGCCAGGGGGCAAACGGCACCGTCACCGACAACGGCGATGGCACGCTCACTTATCTGGGGAATGCGGATTTCAACGGGACTGACAGTTTCACCTACACGATCAGCGACGGAAATGGCGGCACCTCTACGGCAACCGTCAATGTGACGGTTGATCCGGTCAATGACGATCCAGTTGCGATGGATGATGATGTCACCACCGACGAGGATGTGGCGATAATCATCTCCGTCCTGTCTAACGACAGTGACGTCGACGGCGACATGCTCTCCATCTTGAGCTTCAGCCAGGGGGCAAACGGCACCGTCACCGACAATGGCGATGGTACGCTCACCTATCTAGGCAATCAGGATTATTTCGGGACGGACAGCTTTACCTACACCGTTAGCGACGGGAATGGCGGTACCGACACGGCAACTGTCACCGTGACCATCAATTCGGTCGAGGACGATCCGCTCGACCTGACCGGCACGCCTGGCCCCGACACGCTCATGGGCGCCGACGGGAATGACACCCTCAATGGGCTCGGCCAGGATGATGTTCTTGATGGTGCTGCTGGCGATGATACGCTCTTCGGGGCTGCTGGCGATGACACACTCCTCGGCCAGAATGGTGAGGACACCCTCAATGGGGCGTATGGGGACGACTCCCTTGATGGCGGCAATGGCGCCGACAGCCTGCTAGGTGATCGCGGCGAAGATACACTTCTCGGCGGCGAAGGCGATGACACGGCCAAGGGTGGCCGCGATGATGACACCCTGCTTGGTGGTGGCGGCAATGACCTTCTCATCGGCAATAATGGCGTCGACATGCTCAATGGCGAAGACGGCGATGACGAGTTGCGCGGCGGCTACGGTAATGACGTCCTGCTCGGCGAGGATGGCGACGACCTTCTGAAAGGTGAAGACCTCGATGACTCGCTTGTGGGCGGCGATGGTCAGGACACGCTCGAAGGCGGCAATGATCGCGACACGCTGTATGGCGGCAATGACGATGACCTGCTGCTGGGCGGCAATGGCCGCGACATCCTCTACGGCGAGAATGGCGAGGACGTCCTTCGCGGTGGGTTCGGCAATGACGCACTTGACGGCGGCGAAGGCAATGACGCACTCGATGGCGGCGATGACAATGACACGCTTGATGGCGGGGCCGGCGTCGATACGCTCGAAGGCGGGGACGGCAGAGACCTGCTGATGGGCGGTGCTGATAACGATCTGCTGATGGGCGAAGGCGGCCGCGATACGCTGCTTGGCGGCGGTGGCGATGATGATCTGCGCGGCGGCAATTCTGATGACATGCTCGAAGGCGGCGATGGCGAAGACATCCTCTCTGGCGGAATGGGGGATGACACACTAATCGGCGGCAGTGGTGATGACACCTTCACCTTCTTCGGTAATGTCGAGAATGGTGATAATCTGCTGACGGACTTTGACACTGGCGCTGGGTCAGAAGATGTCATCCGCCTCGTCGGTTTCGGCGAAGCATTCGACGAATTCGCCGATATCCTCGCTGCGGCCAGCCAGGTTGGCCTGAATACCGTCATTGACCTGGGCGGCGGCAATTCCATCATCCTGACGGATACGGTGGTCGCTGATCTGCATCAGGACGACTTCGTCTTCATCTGATGATAGGCGGCGTCTCGGCATAAAAGACGAGCGCACCGGCTCACCTAACGTGTCGTTGTGGCGACCGCGCAGTCCGGCCGAAGCGATACTCTGTGAGCGATGTAATCGTCGTTAGAGTTCGGTCCGCATGTGATAGCCTGGGCGGTAACACAGCTTCGTCGTCGTGATGTAGAGGTCGCGAAGCCAAGTCGTGCGTTCGACAGTGAAGAGCGGCGCACCTAATGACGTCGCAAGCGCTTGCGCTTCGATCTGTCCGGCTGCCATCGCCGAAAATCGAACATCGCCGCTCGAATAGGGAACTTCTCTGACGAGCCACTCGTTTGCGCTGATAATGTCGAAGGGAGCATCGACAACGCCCGGCGCCGCCTTGATGTTCACCCATCGGTCTTCAAACGCATAGGGCTGGCCGTCACTCAGATGCACGGTGTGAAGGCGAAGAACGCGCGCGCCTGTCGCAAGTCGCAGGCGAGACTGAATGAAGCCCGGCGCCTTTAGCGTTTCACGGAAGGCGACTCGTGAGCTGTAGGCTCCACCAGCGGCTTCGATCTCGTGACGAAGGATAGGTATACGAAACTTTGCCTGCCGCGACGGAATCTCTCTTACGCGTGTGCCCGCTCGCCGCTTGCGCTCGATCAGGCCATCTTCGGCGAGTTTCTGAAGGGCGCGATTCACAGTCGTGCGAGAGCAGCCATATTCCTCGGCAAGATCGGTTTCACCGGGCATCATCGCGCCGGGCGCCCATTCGCCATCGGTAATACGACCACGAATGGCTTCACGAATCGAGATGTGATTACGCTCGTTCAAAGATCGGCTCTCAGCTCAGCCATGACCGCGTCAAACCGGGCACGGATTACGTCACGCCGGATATGTTCACCCTGCCTGACGGCATGACGACCTGCGGACCAGACGTCACTGACGGCGCTATCGTCTCCCGCGAATATCCAGGCGTCGAGGAGATGATCATCTTCCATGCCCGCAAGGTAGGGCTTCGCGCCGTCGAGCGCGACGAGATCGGCAAGTGCGCCGGGCGCGATCCGACCCGAATCGCGTCCCAGCGCCTGCGCGCCGCCGGCTGTCACATGATCATAGAGGAAACGCCCGCAGGAGCGTGCATCGGCAAGCACGGCCCGGCGCCGCAACGTTAGCCGCTGCGAATATTCAAGCAGGCGCAGCTCTTCGGTGAGGGAGATACGGACATTGGAGTCGGAGCCGACCGCCATTCGTCCGCCTGCGTCAATAAAGGCGGCGGCAGGAAATACGCCGTCACCGAGATTGGCTTCAGTGATGGGGCAAAGCCCCGCCACGCTCTTTGACACCGCTGCATCACGGGTTTCGTCCGGGCTCATATGTGTTGCGTGGATGAGGCACCAGTTCTCGGCAATCTCGGCATGATCGAGAAGCCAGCGCACTGGTGTCGAGCCGAGCGCGGCCTTGACCTCATCCACTTCTGCGGTCTGCTCGGCGATATGGATATGAACGGGGGCATCTTTTGCGAGATCCGCCGCAAGGGCGAGCCCCTCTTGGGTCACCGCGCGCAGGGAATGCGGCGCAACACCAAGACGAAAGTCATCTGCAAACAGATTTATCTTAGAATGGATCGACTCGTGGAGACGTTCAAATCGCTCAAGATCGCAGCCGAATCTCAACTGTCCGTCCTTGAGCGCGCGATCATCGAGACCACCGCGCATATAGAGCACCGGAAGGTGTGTACAGCCGATCCCCGTTTCATCCGCCGCATTCAGAATGCGACCCGACATCTCCGCCGGGTCATCGTAAGCCTCTCCCCCATTCTGATGGTGGAGGTAGTGAAATTCTCCGACAGCGGCGTAACCGGCCTCGAGCATTTCGACCTGAACCTGCGCGGCGATGGCTTCCACATGTTCCGGCGTCAACCGTTCGACAAAGCGATACATCAGCTCACGCCATGTCCAGAAATTATCCGTACCCGCTTTGCCGCGAAACTCCGTCAACCCTGCCAGAGCGCGCTGAAAACTGTGGGAGTGCACATTCCCCGGCGCCGGGAGCAGGATGTCCACGCGCGTGGCGTCCGGCAAATCCCCGTCGCCGATGGCGGTGATGCTGCCGTCTTCGCCGATGGTCACATGTGCATCGCGGCGCCAGCCTGCCGTCGTCAGCATCTGCTTTGCGAAAATCGCCCGTCGCAATGGCTTGCACCCTCTGCTAATATGTGTACACATATTAGACCATAACGCAGATATTTCAAGCATCGCGGAACACCAACATATGCCCGCACGGCTCCTGACCCAATGCAGACTGGCGACTATGACGCCGGGCGGGGCACCATACGGCCTGGTGGAAGATGCGGCGATCGCGATTGATAACGGACGTATCGCCTGGGCGGGCGCATCACCCGAATTACCCTCGCAGTATACAGAACTTCCAGAAGAGCTGCTGGGCGGACGTCTCGTCACCCCAGCGCTGATCGACTGTCATACCCATCTCGTCCATGGCGGCGACCGTGCGCGGGAATTCGAGATGCGCCTCAACGGGGTGAGCTATGAAGAGATCGCCCGCGCTGGCGGCGGCATAAACTCCACGGTCGTCTCGACGCGCGCGGCAAGCGAGCAGGAACTGATCGATACGGCGCTCATCCGCCTCGACAGCCTGATTGCGGATGGTGTCGCCGTCGTTGAAATAAAATCAGGCTACGGCCTTACCGTGGACGATGAACTCCGCATGCTGCGTGTCGCACGGCGGCTCGGCGAGTTGCGGCCTGTCAAGGTCGTCACGACCTGGCTTGCTGCGCATGCCATGCCGAGAGATTTCAACGGTGACGCTGACCAATATATCAACGACGTTGTGATCGCCGGGCTGGAACGAGCGGCAGCAGAGGGCCTTGTCGATGCCGTCGACGGCTATTGTGAGAATATCGCCTTTTCGCCTGCACAGATCGAACGGGTCTTTCAGAAAGCGCGCGAGCTCGGCCTGCCAGTAAAACTTCACGCCGAGCAGCTTTCCGACCAGAAGGGCGCGGTGCTTGCCGCCCGCTATGGCGCGCTTTCGGCCGATCATCTTGAACATCTTGCGCCCGAGGATGCAGGCGCGCTAGCCGCTGCGGGCTCTGTCGCGGTCCTGCTTCCCGGCGCTTTTTACGCGCTGCGCGAGACGAAGCTGCCGCCGATTGAGGCACTGCGCAGCGCCGGCGTTCCGATGGCCGTGGCAACCGACTGCAATCCCGGCACTTCGCCTTTGTCATCCCTCCTCGTTACCATGAACATGGCCTGCGTGCTCTTCCGTCTGACCCCAGAAGAAGCGCTTGCAGGGGCGACCAGCGCCGCCGCCAAGGCGCTCGGACTTTCAGGTGAGTACGGAACTATCGAGCCCGATACCCGAGCGGAGCTTGCAGTCTGGAACGTCAAACACCCGGCGGAGCTGAGCTATCGTATCGGGCGCTCCCCCCTTGAACGGCGGATCTCAGCCATGGAGACAGCATGAGCATCGTCCTCAACCCCGGTCAGGCAACTCTGACCCTGCTGGAACGGATCTATCGCGGCGAAGAGGCTTTTCACCTCGACCGTACCGCGCGTGCTGGCGTCGATCAGTCAGCGGAGAAAATTGCGCAGGCTGTCAGAGGCTCAGCCCCGATCTATGGCGTCAATACAGGCTTTGGGAAGCTGGCATCGGTCCGCATCGAGACAGCACATATCGAGCAGCTTCAACGCAACCTTATTCTCTCCCATTGCGCCGGCACGGGCGCACCACTTCCTGCGGCGATCACGCGCCTGATCATGGCCTTGAAACTCTTGTCACTCGGGCGCGGCGCGTCCGGCGTGCGATGGGAGCTCATTGAGCAGATCGAGACTTACGTCGCAGCCGGAATACTACCGGTCATCCCGTCGCAAGGTTCGGTCGGCGCCTCCGGCGACCTTGCACCTCTTGCCCATATGACTGCGGCGCTGATCGGTGAGGGCGAGGTCGCCTTCCGGGGCGCGACGATGCAAACGGCGGATGCCTTATCCATGGCAGGGATTTCTCCCCTACCGCTGGGGCCTAAGGAAGGCCTTGCCATGATCAATGGTACGCAGGTGTCGACGGCGCTGGCGCTTGCCGGGCTCTTCGATGCATGGCGGCTGGCGGTAGGCAGCCTTACGACCTGCGCACTGTCCGTAGACGCCGCAATGGGAACGGCCGCACCTTTCCGGGAGGAGATCCACCTCCTGCGCGGCCACCCCGGCCAGATCGATGCGGCGCGTCGTCTGCGCGAACTCCTGTCGGGATCCGGTATCAATGCCAGCCACATCGATGGTGACGAGCGTGTCCAGGACCCTTACTGCCTGCGCTGTCAGCCGCAAGTCGCCGGCGCCTGCATCGATCTCATGCGCCGAGCCGGGGCATCCCTTCTTATCGAAGCCAATGCTGTGACCGATAACCCGCTCGTGCTGCCGGACGGCGACATCGTTTCGGGCGGCAATTTTCACGCTGAGCCCGTGGCCTTTGCTGCCGACGAGATCGCCATCGCCATTGCCGAAACGGGCGCGATTTCGCAGCGACGCATTTCTCTGCTTGTCGATCCGGCCTTGAGCTATGGCCTGCCGGCTTTTCTGACGCCCGCGCCCGGGCTGAATTCCGGCCTGATGATCGCGGAAGTCACCTCCGCGGCTCTGATGAGCGAGAACAAGGCGCTCGCCAATCCGCGTTCGGTCGATTCCACACCGACCTCGGCCAATCAGGAAGACCATGTCTCGATGGCATGTCACGGCGCGCGGCGGCTTGAGGAGATGAATAACAATCTTGCCGGGATCATCGCGGTCGAGGCGATGGCCGGCGCGCAAGGGATCGATCTGCGCGCGCCCCTCCAGACGAGCGAAAAGCTGTCAGGCGTCATCAAAGAGATCCGCAGTGTATGCCCTCCGCTTACGGATGACAGGATCCTCTCAGGCGACATAGAGGCTCTGAAGACTGTTGCATTATCGACGACACGACTCGCGGACATAGGCGGCGTCGCACCCGTCATGCTGGAGCTTGTGCCGTGACCCCGGTAAGTGTTCACGAAGGCACAGCACCCGTCATCCTCGTCCAGCCCCATTCGGGGACATTCGTTCCCGTAGAGATCGAAGCGCGTCTGAACCCCTGCGGCCGCGAACTTCTTGATACAGACTGGCATGTGGACCGGCTTTATGAAGACCTCCTTCCAGAGGCCAGCGTGGTCCGGGCGAATTTTCATCGCTATGTCATCGACGCCAATCGCGACCCTTCCGGCGTCAGCCTCTATCCCGGCCAGAACACGACCGGCCTCGTCCCTCTCGTCACGTTTGACGAACAGCCGATCTGGGCGGAACCGCCTACAGATGAAGAGATTGAGGCGCGGCGCAGGGACTATCATTCCGCCTATCATGCTGCGCTGTCGCTGGAGATCGAAAGGGTGAAGGCCCGCCACGGCGTCGCCGTTCTTTATGACTGCCATTCGATCAGGTCCCGGTTGCCCTTCCTCTTCGAAGGTGAGTTGCCCGACCTCAATATCGGCACGAATAATGGCGAGAGCTGCGCACGCGCCCTCGAGAGTGCTGCCACTGATATTTGTGCGCAGTCGGATTTTTCTTGCGTCCTCAATGGCCGTTTCCGGGGCGGCTGGACGACTCGTCATTATGGAAAACCCCGAACGGGCGTCCATGCGATCCAGATGGAGATCGCCCAGCACTGCTATCTTGAAACCGAAGCGCCGCCCTTCGCCTATAACGACAGCAAGGCAGATAAATTGCGCAAAACGCTCAAACAGATACTCGAACGCGTCAATGCGCTGGCGCTCAGCGGAGAACTCGAAGGAGACGGATCGTGACTGACAGACTGGCCAACAGACGTGAGGTCAAGGCCCCAACCGGATCAGAGCTCAACTGCCTTTCATGGACGACGGAAGCACCTTTCCGTATGCTGCATAATAATCTCGATCGTGAGGTGGCGGAGAATCCGGACGAACTCGTCGTCTATGGCGGCATAGGGCGGGCCGCCCGCACATGGGCTGACTTCGACAGAATTTCTACCGCACTGAAGACGTTACGCGAGGACCAGACGTTGCTGGTTCAATCGGGCCGGCCGGTTGGTGTTTTCGAGACGCACAAGGATGCGCCGCGCGTGCTCATCGCCAACTCCAACCTCGTTCCACACTGGGCGACCTGGGAGAAATTCAACGAACTCGACCGCAAAGGGCTGATGATGTACGGCCAGATGACAGCCGGATCGTGGATCTATATCGGTACGCAGGGGATCGTTCAGGGGACGTATGAAACATTCGTCGAGGCGGGCCGGCGCCACTACAGCGGCGATTTAAAGGGACGCTGGATCCTGACCGGCGGGCTCGGCGGCATGGGCGGCGCACAGCCGCTCGCCGCGGTAATGGCCGGCGCCTGCTGCCTCGCGGTCGAATGCAATCCCGACAGCATCGATTTCCGTCTGCGTACGCGCTATCTCGATGAGAAGGCCGAAACGCTGGACGAGGCGCTCGAGATGATCGAGCGCTGGACAAAGGCCGGAGAAGCAAAATCAGTCGGCCTTCTCGGCAATGCCGCCGACATCTTTCCCGAACTCGTCAAGCGCGGCGTGAAGCCTGACATCGTCACCGATCAGACCTCGGCCCATGACCCGGTGAACGGCTATCTACCGCTTGGCTGGACGATGGCAGAATGGCGCACCAAACGCGAAACTGATCCGAAGGCGGTCGAAAAAGCTGCACGCGCCTCAATGAAAATCCATGTGCAGGCGATGCTGGATTTCTGGAATGCAGACGTTCCGACACTCGATTACGGCAACAACATCCGCCAGATGGCGTTTGAAGAAGGGCTTGAGAAGGCGTTTGATTTTCCAGGCTTTGTGCCGGCCTATATCCGCCCGCTCTTCTGCCGTGGCGTCGGGCCGTTCCGCTGGGCGGCGCTATCCGGTGATCCGGAAGATATTTACCGTACGGACGAAAAAGTAAAAGAGCTGCTGCCGGACAATGCGCATCTGCATAACTGGCTCGACATGGCGCGCGCGCGGATTTCGTTCCAAGGGTTGCCGGCGCGGATCTGCTGGGTCGGATTGGGTGATCGCCATCGCCTCGGGCTCGCCTTCAACGAAATGGTCGCAAACGGTGAACTCAAGGCGCCGGTCGTGATCGGCCGCGATCATCTCGATTCAGGGTCGGTCGCCAGCCCGAACCGTGAAACCGAGGCGATGAAAGACGGCTCGGACGCCGTATCCGACTGGCCGCTCCTGAATGCGCTTCTGAACACTGCGTCCGGCGCCACCTGGGTGTCACTGCATCATGGCGGCGGCGTCGGCATGGGCTTCTCGCAGCATGCCGGCATGGTCATCGTCGCCGATGGTACCGAAGACGCCGCGCGGCGCCTGAAGCGTGTCCTCTGGAACGATCCGGCGAGCGGCGTCATGCGCCACGCGCACGCAGGCTATGATGATGCTGTGGCGTGCGCGCAGGAGATGGGTTTGGAACTCGGCCTATCGAAGTAGGCTGACGAAGGTCGCGACTGAAGCGCGGTCGATCTGGTCGCCCCAGTGGAAGCAACGGACAAAGCACAGTTAGCTGTGAAGGAAAAATGGCGCACCCGAGAGGATTCGAACCTCTGGCCTCTGCCTTCGGAGGGCAGCGCTCTATCCAGCTGAGCTACGGGTGCGAAGAGGACCCCCGATAGCGGTCCTTGACGAGGTCAGCAAGAAGAAAGCTGAGCCATAAGCTCAAGGCCCTCGTTTACAGCCAACCTGCACAGGCCCGCGTGCACCAACCCCCCGAGGTACAAAAAACCCGGCATCGCCATCTGGCCATGCCGGGTTCTTAAAATTCGAATGCGAGAAGCGCTTAGCGCTCGCCCGTCACCTGGTTGACGATACGGCCAGGGGCCAGACCATCTGCCTTCACGAAGGTGTCGACCACATCGGTCAGCGCTTCGAAGCTGACTTCGTGGCTGGACGGGTTCAGGCCAACCTGCTGGGCAAGCGACGCATTGGCGAGGATGCCGCGCATGTTGAGACCATTGGCCGACAGATCGCTGTCGGTCGGCGCCTTCACCGTATTGGTAGCTTCATAAAGATGGCGGTCAAAGGTGGATGCCATGTGCAGGTAATTGGCGATCGAGATCGCAAGGTTACCGCGCGGTGTGCCGTAATCTGCAATGTCATAGCGGCTGACATAGGCGACGCCTGAGTCATCAAGACCCGTCGAGACGAACGCATAGCGGTAGTTGAAGGCCGCAACCGTGCGCGACGGCGCGTTGCTCTTGAACAGGGCCAGCATGTGCAGCCCGCGGCACTTGGTGCCTTTGTCGTTACAAGCCGTCGGCGTGAGCTGGAATTTGAGGCCGTTCGGTGCCGCGGCGAGAATGATTTTCTGGCCATCGGGCAGCTTTGCGCCCTGATATTTCAGGCCCATCTCATCAAGGATCGGCAGGATCGAGACCGCATCAAAGCTCTCAAGAATTTCCGTTGGATTGGAAATCGGTGCTTTCTCTACAGCCAAGGAATTGCTTTGTGCCGCTGCTATCCCCATAGCCAGCGACCCGGCAGCCGCAATACATGCGCCTTTCAGAATGTTCTTGATCATCTCATCCCCAGTCAGTTCGTTGCCCACCATCGCCGCCCTGCTACAGCGGCATCACAGGAAGTCTTAACCCAAAAAACGCCATTGGGGTAGCCGCCCCGACCTGAAATCCCCAAAAACACCCCCAGATCGACGCAGGATCCACTCCTTTCATGCCCAAAAATCCTCCCATCACCCAGCCTTCGAAAAAGCCGAAAATCATTGAAGGCCTGGCAAGCCGGGGCGCAGCCCTTGATATCCTTCGCCTTTTGCGCAGCGGTTTGGCGCTTGATGAGGCGCTTTCTGTCTCAAAGACGTTTGAATCGCTTGAGGGGGCGGATCGCGGCTTCGCGCGGGCACTGGTCATGACCGTGCTGCGCCGGCGCAACACGCTTGATGAAATCTACGCGCCTTTCCTCGACCGACCGCTGAAACCGAACCAGCACGAGGTGCGGACCATTCTGCGGCTGGCGGCCGCGCAAATCATCTTCCTTGAGACCCCGCCTCATGCTGCCGCCTCGACTGCTGTGGATCTGGCGCGCGAGCGCCGGGAGACGGCGGGCTTTGCCAAGTTGATCAACGCGCTTTGCCGCCGCATGGCGGAGGCCGACCCCGAGCGGATCAAGGCTCTGCCGCCCCGCACCGACACGCCCGGCTGGTTCTGGCGCAAGCTTGAGCGCAGCCATGGCGCAAAGGCCGCCCGCACTATCGCGCAGGTTCATGCCTCAGAGCCGCCGCTCGACCTTACCTTCCGAACGTCAGCCGACCGTGATGAATGGGCGGAAAAGTTGGGTGCCGAGCCTGTGGGGGAGGTATCGCTCCGCCAGCTCGACCGCGGACGGACCGAGAATATTGAGGGGTATGAGGACGGTATCTGGTGGGTCCAGGATCTCGCCGCCACCCTGCCCGCCCGCCTTGCCGGCGACGTTGCAGGCAAGCGCGTCTATGACCTTTGTGCCGCTCCCGGCGGCAAGACGATGCAGCTGGCTGCGGCAGGCGCGGATGTCACGGCTGTCGACATCTCCCCCTCACGGATGGAGCGGCTGACGGCAAACCTTCAGCGCACCAATCTTAAGGCGACAAGCTTCATCTGTGATGTCCTCGACTGGCAACCCGAAGACCTTGCCGATGTCGTTCTTCTTGATGCGCCCTGCACAGCGACGGGGACTGTCCGTCGGCACCCGGACCTTCTCTGGTCAAAGAAAGAAGAAGACGCCGAAGCCCTCGCCGTCCTTCAGGACCGGATGCTCGATCATGTCACCGCCATGGTTGCACCCGGCGGGCTTCTGATCTTTGCGACCTGCTCGCTCCTCCCCGAAGAGGGGGAGGAACGAGCCGCAAGGTTCCTGAAGACGCATCCCGAATTTGAGCGCGTGCCCGTGACCGAGGAAGATGTTGCCGGCCTGCCGGTGATCAACCGTGACGGAGACCTGCGCTGCACCCCGGCCGTCCTTGCCGACAAGGGCGGCATGGACGGGTTCTTTGCGGCACGCTTCCGCAAGAAAGACTAGCTAGCGCGCAAAGCCGCCCAGCCAGTTCCAGAATTCTGCCGGATTATTCTGGCAGAATTTTCTCAGCACACGCGCATAATCGAGCAATGGCTGGACTTCATCGATCCTGACACCAAGGCGTTCGGAGATTTCATCAATCGCCGAGCCGTCAGATGTCATCCGATATGCGGTGAAGGCTCGCCACTCATCTGTCTCGGAGAGAAGCCCGCGCAACAACTCATCCCTTGCCTCAAAGGCTGACTGGGAAAGCTCCCTGCCGCGTCCTTCATTATTCCTCTTTGAACAGATCGTGCAGCTATTCTCGATACATTCACCGAACAGAACGATTTGCGCTTCGTGACGGCCAGCCTTGTCCGACACATTCGAGCCTTCACCTGAGGACGCACCTCCTCTGCTTGCCTGCCTTTTCCAGACAGCAAGCGCGGAGACAGTCTTCGCAAACTGATCAAGCGTTGCGGGATCACCGATTTCGATCAGCAAAGTCACGTCCTGCCGAAATTTCCGCGCGCACGGCTCCTCGTCATGGAACTCCATTTTATCCACCACCTCATACTCCCAGATTGACGCCGCCCAACGGCACGTATATTAAATATACTCATATAGTTTTTGGGTCAATATAGTTAATTTACTTATCGGGCGAATCATGCAGCCAAATGATCTCAAACTACGCTGGGGTGTCGAGCAACGCCTTGAATTCATTGAGTATCGGCTGTTCTGGGAGGGGTATGTAAATCGCGGAGATATTATTGACCGATATGGCGTTTCGGTCCCTCAGGCCTCCAAAGACCTCGCTCAATACCAGGAAGCTGCCCCCGATAATCTCGATTACGACCGGCGCGCCAAAAAATATGTGCCGCTGCCAGGATTCAAACCAATCTATCTGAAACCGGATGCCGAGGATTACCTGACCAAGCTGGTGTCACGCACGTCCCAGTCATCCGATCTGCTGTCGGGTATCGAATATCCAAAGGCGGACATGATCCCGAACCTCAACAGGAAGCTTGATCCTGATGTCCTGCGCAGCCTGACGACCGCCAGCCGCCACTTGCAGGTCGTGGAGGTTGCCTATCAGTCCATGACGTCAGAAGCGTCTGCACCGACATTGCGGAAGATCAGCCCGCATGGGTTCGGCAGCGACGGGATGCGGTGGCATGTCCGTGGTTATTGTCACCGGGATGACATCTTCAAGGACTTCCTCATCTCCCGGTTTCACGACATTAGGGCAATTGAAGCGTCCGAGATTGATCCGAGAACAGACCTTCAATGGCATTCGACACTGAATGTCATCCTTACCCCCAATCCCGCGCTCTCAGAAGCCCAGCAGGATGTCATTGCAGCAGATTACGGGATGCTGAATGGCCGTCTGGAAGTCGACGTCCGGAAATCATTCCTCTTCTACTTCCTTCGACGATACCGGCTCGACCTGACAGATCTGTCGCCAGACCCGCGCGAGGCGCCGCTTGTCATCGAAAACCGGTCGGCGTTTGAAGAAGCACTTGTTTCAAATCAGAACTGAGGTGCGCCGATCAGAGCTCCGGGCGGCTGCGGCGGATCTCATCGACGGCGAGCTTGGCATCACGCAGGCCTGCGCCCGTATCCTCCCGCAAGCGCCGGATCGCCGGGATGACTTTTTTCTCGGCCAAAAGGTTGTCGATATCGGCGCGCGCTTCTGCGGTCAGTTTTGACACCAGCAGCCCGGGGTCCTGCGCCGGCTGGGCCAGCGCCCGGTCCTCATCAGTGGCGCGCGCAAAACGGCCCATCACATAGCCGAGAATGAAGACCCCGAAGAGGAGCCATAAGGAGGTTGCGCCGCTTTCCATGAAATGACGCTAGCACCAATGACTTGCCGCAATCTTAGCGCTTGCCTTGGCCCTACTTTGCCCATATGAGCGCCCCCTTCCGCTGGACGGTGCCCCGGCGGGAATTCTGATATCGGCACCGCGGAGAAGAAAAATGTCGATTACGCCCGAGCGTAAAGCCGAACTTATTGCCGAATACGCCATCAAAGAAGGCGACACCGGCTCCCCCGAAGTTCAGGTCGCGATCCTGACGGACCGGATCAACACGCTGACCGAGCACTTCAAAGAGCACAAAAAAGACAATCACTCGCGCCGCGGCCTCCTCAAAATGGTTTCGCAGCGCCGCCGCCTGCTCGATTATGTCCGCGCCAAGGAAGAAGCACGCTACCTGTCGCTGATCGAGCGCCTGTCGCTGCGCCGCTAATCCGCGCGAACATCTGAATTTGAAGAGGCCGCCCGGAACACCCGAGGCGGCCTTTTTCATCTTCAAGTTCTCTGACCGAAACGTCACGCCAGCGCGTTAACCTTGAGGACTCGAATTCAGCTATAGTGATGGATCACTGAACGCTGGAGGCCCCGTGACGGATACGAACAAGTCGGCAAACACTGAAGCGCCGTCACAAGCCGCCGCCCTGTCATCTGGCGACAAAGCCGATAAGGATCCGCGCCAGCTCTGGGGGCCGTCCTATCTCGACACGTCGTCGTGGAAGTGGGTGCCGGGCTGGCTCTATCCCTATATGCGGCCCGAAATGCTCGCCATGCTGATGCTTGGCTTCGCATCCGGCCTGCCGCTCTACATGTTCTATTCGAAGACCTCGATCTGGCTGCGGGATTCAGGGATCGAGCGATCGACCATCGGGTTCTTCTACTGGATCGGCCTTGCCTACACCCTCAAATGGATCTGGGCGCCGGTCATCGACAAGACCGTCATCCCCCTTCTCGGCCGCTCGGTCGGCCATCGCCGCTCGTGGATGATGGTGTCGATTGCCGGAACGGTCGCGGGCCTCCTCATCCTAGCCACCGCCGACCCGTCACAAGGATTGATCCGGGTTCTGATCGGCGCCGGCCTCGTTGCCTTCTCGGGCGCGACGCTCGATGTCTCGATTGACGCCTGGCGGATTGAAAGCGCGCCGAACAAAGCACAGGCAAACATGGCCGCGTCCTACTCCCTTGGCTATCGGGGCGCGCTAATTTTCTCTGGTCTTGGCGTCAGCCTCGCCGGATGGGCAGATAGCTGGACGATTGCCTTTTGCGCGATGGCCGCGGGCATGGCTGCCTGCGCTATTCTCATCCTGCTGATCAAGGAGCCATCACAGCGCAAGCAGAACCAGAATCTGGACGGCCTCCCGTTTTTGGCAGGGCCGATCAATGCGACTGCCGTGGCAACTGCAATATTTGTGGCGGCCCGCATCCCCAAGATGTTCGGCATCGAGACGATTGTCGTCGACATCCTCGCTGTCGTCGCCGTTGCGGCGTTAATTATCGGCCCGCTTCTGTTCCGGGGCACCAAATCGCCTTTGCCCTTCCGCCTTCTTCTCGCGGGCGTCGGTGCCGCTTTCGTCTACTCTCACGAGATCGCAAGCCTCTCCAGCGTGCCCCAAGATACGCCGCTCTTCGATGTCATCCTTGCCGTGGTCTCAATCCTGATCATCGGGATTTACGCCCGGATCGTCTATCAGCTAGTCACATCGGCCTTCGGCACCACAGCCGACACAACCGAGGAAGCACCGCGAGGGAAGTTCTACTCGCTCTTTGCCACGCCGCTTTTGCAGGTCTGGGACCGTTTCGGCAAAGTCCTGATCCCGATCCTTGTCCTTGTGCTGATCTACCGCACGAGTGACTTCACCATGGGGGTGATGGCTGGCCCGCTCTATATCGACCTTGGCTACCAGAAGGAGACAATCGGCCTGATGCAGTCATCAGGTGTCTTCGCAATTATTGCCGGTCTCTTCGTCGGCGGGCTGGTCGCCAACCAGATTGGCGTCATGCGCTCCCTCTTGGTGGGCGCTGTACTGACGATCGTAACGACGGCCTTTTATGCCTATTTCGCAACCGTCGGGGGCGAAGGCGAAACGCTGCTGCTCGCCACCGCCATCAATGCCGACAATTTCGCCGGTGGGTTCGTCACCACCGTCTTCATCGGCTACCTCTCAAGCCTCGTTGATCCGAAATATGCCGCGACCCAATACGCGCTCTTCTCATCGCTCTACGCCCTGCTTAACAAACTGGTCGCGGGCTTCTCAGGCCTGATCGTCGATGCGCTGGGCTATTTCTGGTTCTTCCTGCTGACTGCTAGCTATTCCATTCCGGCAATCGCGCTGATCTTCGTCGTCATGGCCATGCAGAAGAAATATCCGCCTAAACCGGTCGGCGATGCCCTCGAGGAACCATCCGTATAGGCAGCAATCAGCTGCCCGGTGCCCGGCGGGCCACAAGGCATTCGGCAAAGCTGGGCATCACTCTGCCCATGATCGACGGGCCGACCGCAAGACTTGAGACATTGCCGCCGGCCGGCATGATGACGGCATAAAGCCGGCAGGCCCCAAGGTCATAGCGGCGGAATTCATTGCTGCCCTCAACCCGGGTCAGGGCGGGGGCACCGGTCTCGGCCTCAAGCGCGGCAACAGGCCGCCCGATGAAGCCTTCGGCGGGCGGGACATTGGCGATCCGCTCAGAGGGCAGACCCTTCATGAAATCGCCCAGCGGGTCAGTCTCCGCCTTTGGCCCTGCCACCACTTCAGGCGCATGATCTGCGCCGGATGTTGTCTCACACCCTGCCAGCAGCCCGCCAGCGAGCAGCGCCATTGCAAAGCCCCATACGGCCCCGCTAGGGCATCGCGGATTGAAAAAAGAGGACATCTTCATGACCGCCACTTTAGACGTCATCGCCATCGGAAACGCAATCGTCGATGTGCTCGCGCATACGGAAGATGCGTTCATCGAGAAGCATGACCTCATCAGGGGTGCGTTCGTGCTGATTGACGAAGAAAAGGCCGCTGCCATTGGCGCGGATCTTCATAATCCCGAACAGGTAGCGGGCGGCTCGGCGGGCAACACGGTTGCTTGCCTTGCAAGCCTTGGCGGCAAGGCGGCCTATATCGGCAAGGTTGCGGATGATGAATTCGGCGCCGTCTATCGCAATTCAATGGAAGAGATCGGCGTCAAATTCCTCTCCGATTATGAACGCTCAGGTGCGGCAACGGGCCGGTGCCTGATTGCGGTGACGCCGGATGCCGAGCGGACCATGGCGACCCTTCTCGGCGCGGCCGGGATGATCACGGTCGATGATATCGACGAAGAAGACATCACCCAGGCGGCGGTCACCTATTTTGAAGGCTATCAGTTCGATGCCCCGCATGCGCGGCAGGCCTTCATGAAAGCCTGCATGATCGCACATAAAGCGGGCCGAAAGACGTCCCTCACCCTCTCCGATATCGGCGTCGTCGAGCGGAACCGCGAGGTCCTGCTCGAAGTGATCAACGATCATGTCGATCTTGTCTTCGCCAATGAGGATGAAGCCCGCGCGCTCTTCGGTACGCATGACAATGCGCAGGCGCTGGCCGCAGAGATGTCCAAGATCGTCCCCTTCGGCGCGGTCACCTGTTCCGAACGCGGCTCAATCGTCTACGGCCCGGAGCACCCTTGCGAGGAAGTTCCCGCTTTCACGCCGCCGCAGCTCGTCGACACGACAGGGGCGGGTGATGCCTATGCCGGCGGCTTCCTTTACGGCTTCACCCGCAATATGCCGCTTGATGAGTGTGCACGCCTTGGCTCGCTCTGCGCAACTGAGGTCATCTCCCATATGGGCCCACGCCCAGAAGTGAACCTTGCTGAGCTGGCAAAGGAAAAGGGCTTCTTTTAAGCCCTACTCAGCCTCAGCTTCTCCATCGAGAAACCGGATCGCTTCAATCAGCTCCGGCCCCCGCGGGGTCTGGTGTGTGGCGTTACGATCATCGATCAGAAGGACGTTCTCGATCCCTTCATTTTTGTACTGACTGAAGATCGAGCGCGTCTCTCGGCGGTTCTGATCGCGCGCACCGGTATAAAAGACATACCGGTTCTGCCGCATCAGCGCCTTCTGCTCTTCGGTGGCATCGAGGCGGTTCACCCCGCAAATGAAGATCGCTCCCCGAAATGTTGCCGCGTAGGTTGGCGCCAGCATACTGGCCATTCGTCCGCCACCTGAGAAACCGGCCACATAGACCCGCGAGGCATCAACCGGGTAGTGGTTCGCGATTAGATAGGTTGCAAGGATTGTCTCATAGGCCCGGTACTGCGCCCGCCGGGAATTGCCGGAGCGATTAAGCTCCACAAAGATCATATTGGTTTCATCGAGCGCCGGGCCCCACCCTGCGGGCAGGATCGCCTGACGGCGTGGGGTGATATAGGAGAGAAGCCCGATGGGCGTGCCCGGCTCCCAGCTCTCAGGCACATAGATCAGGAATTCGAGGTCCTGATCGGCATCCATTCCCTTCACAAAATTAGCTGCCGCCTCCGCGCCGATGATCTCAGCGGGAGATGCCTTGACGGAGAACCAGCCGCGTTTCTCCCCGGCGGCAAAATCGGCGGGCAATTCCGCCGCCTGCGCGCAGGCCAGCATGACGAGGCTCAGACTGAGCGCGATGAAGATTTTCAGCATGACGTGCCCTCCCCCTTATCGGAGGAGGGCAGCGTTTCTCTTTGCTCACAAAAAATCAAGCGCTGGATGTAGAGCCATCCCGACCGCATTCGCGGCCGGTTTCTGCCGGACAGTCTGCCAATCCGTCAGGACACGGTCTTCACAGAAAGGTGCGGCACCCCTCCGGATGTTCGCTCCGGCGAAATACCATCAGGACGGACAAATTTGGTCACACGCTGTCTGTAGGCGGAGAAGCTGTCAAAGGTGACGACATCCACTGGCTCATCGAAATGAAGCGTCAGGCGAACACCCTGCTCTCCCATATTATGCACAGCAATTATCTCACCCGCGAAGGGCTGCCCCAGATAATCGCCGCTCACGCGCCGACCGGGCTGGAAGCTGGGCGGATCAGGGCGATTGCCCGCCCGTGCATGAAGCGTATTCCAGTCACGCATACCGTATTGGCGCGCAATCAACTCCAGGGCTTCGGAATGGCTGATGAAATCACCCTCCGACGCCAATGCTGCGCGCAGATTTTTCGCCTGTCGTTTCAGGGCCTCTAGCGAGGGGATAGATAGGTTTTCTGTCATGACGACACACTGTTTCCTATACCGCCGGGATTTCCGCTGGGGCTCGCATTGCCAATGGACCGGCAGTTCAAAACGTGTCGTTCCAGATCATTCGAGGACTTCACCATAAACGCGAGCGGCAGGGGCCTCGACCCTATGAGGGCCAAGTAGGGAGCAATCTCGTTCTCGTCAACAGGGGGCGGATCATTTCCCGCGGCTGGCTTTTTCGTCGTGGCCGGACACGCCCTCGCGCGCAGCCAGAACTGCCGCGACATCCGCAAAGCTCAGCCCGTTCGCGGCCAGCAAGACGCCAAGATGGTAAAGGACATCCGCGGCCTCTGCAGCCAGCTCGTCTTTTTTGCCCGTTGCTCCAGCCAGAGCCGCCTCGACAGCCTCCTCACCGAATTTCTTGGCGCAGCGTTCCGCGCCTTTGGAGAGCAGGCTTGCCGTATAAGAACTGTCGGGGCTCTCGCTCTTGCGCGCCTCGATTGTTGCCTCAAGCCGGGTGAGAACATCGCCAATACTGCTCATGTCAACCTCATGGGTATGCCGTGGTCGGACATATGGGATTTCGCCTCGGCAATCGAATAGGTGCCGAAATGGAAGATGCTGGCTGCAAGAACCGCAGAGGCCTTGCCTTCAGTGACGCCCTCGACAAGGTGATCGAGCGTGCCCGCGCCCCCGGATGCAATCACCGGGATCGGTACTGCTTCTGAAATCGTCCGTGTCAGATTGATATCATAGCCTGATTTGACGCCGTCCCGGTCCATCGAAGTGAGGAGGATCTCGCCCGCGCCAAGCTCCGCGGCGCGCCTCGCATATTGGATGGCATCGACCCCGGTGGGCGTCCGCCCGCCATGGGTGAAAATCTGCCACCCCCGGCCCGGCACCGCCTTCGCATCAATCGCAATGACGATGCACTGATTGCCTGCCGCTTTTGCCGCCGCGCTGATGAGATGCGGATCGCGGACCGCCGCCGAATTGATCGCAACCTTGTCTGCGCCTGCGGCCAGCAGCCGGTGGACATCATCGACAGACCGCACCCCACCACCAACCGTCAAGGGACAGAAGACCTGCTCCGCCGTTCGCGTCACGATATCGAGCAGCGTGCCGCGTTCTTCATGGCTGGCCGTGATATCGAGAAAACAGATCTCATCCGCGCCTGCATCGGAATAGGCTTTAGCACTTTCCACCGGATCGCCGGCGTCTTTGAGATCAACGAAGTTGACGCCCTTGACGACGCGGCCATGCGCGACATCGAGACAGGGGATGAGCCGGGCTTTCAGTGTCATGTGACACCTTCAAGTGAGAGCACATTCTTTGGCTCAATTGTTCGTTCGTAGAGGGACCGCCCGAGAATGGCGCCTGCCACGCCATCGTCCCGGCAGGCCAATAGATCGGAGATATCCTCCGCCTTCGCAATCCCGCCCGAGGCAATCACAGGAATACTCGTCTCCCGCGCCAGCGCCCGTGTCGCCTCGACATTCGCGCCGGTCAGCGCGCCATCGCGGGATATGTCAGTATAAACCACAGCCGCGATTGAGGTGTGGTCATAGCGTTTGATGAGGTCAGACGCCGCAATGTCCGAAACCTCGTCCCAGCCCTCTGTTGCGACCCTTCCATCCTTCGCATCAATCCCAAGGACAATCCGGCCGGAGAAGAGGTTGAGAGCGAGTTCAGTGAATTCAGGATCCTTCACGGCCGCCGTGCCGATGATCACGCGACTGACCCCAAGCGAGAGCCAGCGTTCCACCGTTTCAAGGGACCGGATGCCGCCGCCGATTTCAACCTTTGCCTTCGTTGTACGGATGATGTCTTCGACCGCATCTGCGTTTTCTGGCTTGCCCGCAAAGGCGCCATCAAGATCGACAACATGCAGATGAGAGAACCCCGACTCCTCAAAGGCTTTGGCTTGCGCCGCCGGGTCATCACCGTAAACCGTCGCCTTCTCCATATCGCCATGGAGCAGGCGGACACATTTGCCGGCTTTGAGATCGATGGCGGGCCAGAGAGTGAAGGTCATGACGGCTCCCAGTTGAGGAAATTGCCGAGCAGCGAAAGCCCGTAGGTCTGACTTTTTTCAGGGTGGAACTGCACACCGGCAATATTCTTCCTGATGATCGCCGCCGGGAAGGTTTCGCCATAGGTTGCGGTGGCTGCGATATCCGCTGGATCCTCAGCATCAAAACAGAATGAATGCACAAAATAGGCATCGCCATCGGGCGGGAAGAGCGCGTGCTCTTTGGCCTGCACGTCATTCCATCCCATATGCGGGATTTTAAGGCCCTCTGCCTTCAGGGCACGGACGGACCCTGCGATCCAACCGAGCCCCTGGTGCTCGCCATGCTCGAACCCTCGGCTCGCCAGAAGCTGCATCCCGACACAGATACCAAGAAAGGGCGCGCCCTTATCCAGCACCGCCTCGCGCAGGGCGTCGATCACGCCATCACGTGCGGACAGAGCCGCCATGCACGCCCCGAACGCGCCGACCCCGGGCAGGACGATGCGGTCCGCCTTCAGGATCTCCTTCGGCGATGAGGTTACGCAGATCCGTGCTGCGCTCGCCCCCTCTTCGGCGACACTCGACAGCGCCTTCTCCGCGGAGTGGAGATTGCCGGAGCCATAATCGATGAGCGCAACGGTTTGCATAGGCGCCCGCGATAATCGTCCCGGACGCGAGGCGCAACGCCGCCGCCCGCAAAAAGCCCCGCCCAACAAAAAAAGGGCCCCGCGGTTGCGAGACCCTTTCCGGAAAAACTCAGGCCCAGAAAGGCCCGGTAAATCGGCTTAAGGCCGACTTACATGTCGTCTGATTTTTGGCATGCCATGATCGCAGCAGTGCCAGCTTCGCCGAGCGATTCCATGCCCACTTCGGGGTCATAGGCGTCGAGGTCAGCCATCACAGCTTCGTCGTGATGGGCTTTTTTGTAGAGGCATTTGCAGTCAGTCATGCTGCCTTCGTCTTTGACAGCTTCACAGCCAGCAACCCATTCTTTCATGGCAGCTTTGTCATCGGCTGACATTTCATGGTCGTCGCCAGCAACAGCAACGCCAGCAGTCAGAACGAGCGCGGCGCCCGCGAGAAGAAGCGATTTCATTGGTAGTTCCCTCTAATTATGTCTGCCCCAACGGCAGTGGGGAGAATTTGCGTTAACTATACGGCAAAAGAAAGACACATCCCTGCAACTTTTGAAAACAGGCGTAGTCAGGCCCGTAAATGCTCGTCGAAAAAGGCAAGTGTCCGCCGCCAGGCGAGCCCCGCGGCCTCCGGATCGAAGCGGCTGGTCGAATCATTATGGAAACCGTGATTCACGCCTTCATAAAGATGGACCAAATAGGGTTTTCCAGCCGCGATCAGCGCCTGTTCATAGGGCGGCCAGCCCGCATTCACGCGCTCATCAAGCCCAGCGAGTTGGATCATGAGGGGCGCTGAGACTTTTTCGGCATCCTCCGCTGACGGCCAGCCGCCATAAAAGGGCACAGCCGCAGACAGGCCTTCGGCCCGGTAGGCCAGCTCATTCGTGACATAGCCCCCAAAACAGAAGCCGACACAGCCAACCTTTCCGGTCGAGGCGGGATGCGCCTTCACGCTCATCAGGCCGGCGAGGAAGTCTTCGACCATCTCCTCGCGGTCGCGCTCACGCTGCAATGCCCGGCCATCATCATCATTGCCGGGATATCCGCCAAGTGGGTAGAGCGCATCGGGCGCAAGGGCGACATAACCCGCCTTGGCAAGCCGCCGGGCCACATCCTCGATATAGGGGTTCAACCCCCGGTTCTCGTGGACGACCAGAACGGCCGGATGCTGCCCCTCCCCTGCGGGCCGGGCGAGGAGGCCCGCCATCTCGCCTGCGCCTTTCGGGGATGGGTAGATCAGCGTTTCGGTCTCAATATCCGGATCATCGGGCGAGACCTGCTGGGCCATCGCATAATTGGGCAGGAGCGCAGCCAGCATGCCGGAAATGGTGAGCCCCGCTACGGCATAAGCGCCGAGGCCTTCCAGAAAGCCGCGCCGGTCGACCTGTCCGTGGCAATACTGGTCGTAAAGCTCATAGGCTTCCTGCGGCAGCTTACGCGTACTCATGGCCAAGTCTCCTCCGTCCATTTTACCGGGGATCATAGCGATTGGCCAACAAAGCGCGAGAAGTGCTGACAGTCAGGCAGGCGGTTTCCACTCGAAAGAGCGACCGGCAAAGCCCGGCTCCTGAGCCAATATTTGCGCCGACATCCCTTCAACAGCCTTGACCAAAGCCTTGGACCGATCAGGCGCCTCTTCGGGTGTGGTTTCTTGATAGGGCGGAGACGGATAATATTCGATCCCGAGCTGCAGGGTCTTTCCCGCCATCTCTCCACCGATCTCCCCGGCCAGATAAAGTCCGGTATCGATACTGGCCGACACGCCCGCGCCCGTCACATATTTACCGGACCGGTGATACCGCTCAGGCACGACGTCCACGCCATATTTGGCAAGGTCGTCGCGATAGAAATAATTTGTGGTCGCCGATTGTCCGTCCAGCATCCCAGCAGCGGCAAGAATACCGACGCCATTGCAGATACCCACCGTCCAGGTCGTCCCTTCATCAAGACGTCGCAGCACATCGAGGACATGGGGTTTATTCAGTACCCGGTCGACACCCGGCCCGCCGGGGATATAGAGAATGTCGAGAGAGCCGATATTTTCGAGCGACGCCGTGGCCGTCAGGCCAAGCGCTCGCGTATCGGCTGCAATCAACCCCTCTTCTTCAGCGAAGAACACGGTCTCCATGCCGGGAAGGCGCGCGAGCACCTCATATCCGCCGATTGCATCGAGCAGGGTCAGCCCGTCAAACAGGAAAATGCCTAATCGCATGGTGTAGTCCTTTATGTCCGTGGAGGGAAGGATTGCATCTCTTCCCGTTCGATCGCGACTGCCGCAGCAACTGCTTCAATTGCCATGCATCGCTTTAGGAAGTCTGTGAGGTTGTCAGGCAGCTCGATCCCTGTGAACCGCACGAGCAGTAGCGCCCAGAGCAGATAAGCATCGGCCACACTGAACTTCTCATCCAGAAGGAAGGCATCGCCAATCTGCTTGGACATATAGGCGACTGTTTCACCAACCCTGTCTCGCAAGATTGCCTTTGTGTCGTCATCCGTCTCCGGACGGAAATAGGGAAAGAGGAAAGCCTTATGCACTTCCGTGCCGACAAAGCTGAGCCATTCCTGCAGCCGGTAACGACCGGGATCATCCGCGGCAGGCGCAAGCCCAGACCCCGGCGCCAGATCGGCAATATACTGAAGAACAGCGGCATTCTCGGTCAGCTTGCTGCCATCGGGCAGGATGAGGACCGGCACACGCTTTTTCGCTGTGACATCCGCGAAGGACAGCCCGTCCTTAAGGGATGTCTGGGTCGTAAAATCGACCGGCAGGTATTCGGCATCGATCCCGCCCTGCATCAGCGCCATCCGCGCTGCGAGCGAGCAGGCCATGGGCCGGTAATAGAGCTTGAGCATGGCGTCCTCTTTTTTGTACTGTTTGATACATATATCGTATCAGCGCAAGCTAAAATGTATCGAGTAGTACAAAATGTCTGAAACCCTTCATCGGGGCCGTCCCCGCAAATTTGACGAGAAAGCTGTTCTCGACGCCGCGCTGGAAGTCTTCCGCCGGCAGGGGTTCAGTGCGACCTCGCTTGATGACCTGACGGCGGCCACCGGCCTCAACCGGCCAAGCCTATATGGCGCCTTCGGCAACAAAGAGGCGCTATTCCGTTCGTGTGTTGATCATTATTGGCGTACGCAGGGCCGCGAATATATGCGGGCGCTCTTCACGGGCGACACGCTCGCCGAAGGGCTTGGCAATATGTGCCGCACCTTCCTCGATGCGGTCTGTGTGCCGCATCCGGGCGGATGTATCGTCGCTTGCTGCCTGCCGAGTGCATCAACTTCGGATCTCGATCACACAGAATTTCTCTCGGATATCTTCTCGCAATGCGATGCCAGCGTAAGGAAACGACTGACCCGCGCCAGCAAGGACGGCGATATTCCGCAAACGGCGGACATAGAGACCCTGGCCGGCTATATCGTGACCACCCTCTTCGGTTTCAGCTTGCGAGCACGAGCAGGCCTGTCACGCGACATTCTCGACCGTCAGGTTGAGCTCTTCATAAAGACTGTGGCGAACCCTTAAGAGCCGAGCGACCCTTTGGTCGAGGGCGTCTCGCCCGCTCGGCGCGGATCAATCATGGTCGCGATGTCGAATGCTTTCGCGAGGGCCTTGAAACAGCTCTCGGCAATATGGTGGCTATTATCCCCATACAGATTTTCGACATGCAGGCACATGCCCGAATTGGTCGCAAAGGCGTGGAACCATTCCTTGAACAGCTCTGTATCCATCTCCCCGACCTTGTCGCGGGGGAAGGCGACCTTCCAGATGAGATAGGGCCGCTTTGAGATATCAAGAGAGGCGCGCGTCAGCGTCTCATCCATCGGCACATAGGCATGCCCGAACCGCGCAATGCCTTTCGCATCGCCCAGCGCATCGGCCACGGCGAGACCCATCACGATGCCGACATCCTCGGTCGTGTGGTGCATGTCGATATGCAGATCGCCCTTCGCCGTCACCTCAAGATCGATGAGAGAATGCTTGGCAAAGCCTTCGAGCATGTGATCGAGAAAACCGATCCCGGTCGAGATTTTTGCCTTGCCCGTCCCATCGAGATCGAGCGTCACGGTGATGTCGGTTTCCTTGGTCGCGCGCGTGCGCGTGGCGATTCTGTTGGTCATAGCCCGTGCCCGTTAGCGGAAATTGCTTACCAAAGCGATGCGGCAGGTGGCCTTGCCTTTTTGCCGGCAAATCGGTGAAGACAAGATGCGCCTTACGCGCAAGGAGTTCCCTCATGCCCTTCCGCCTGACCATGACAAGCCTTGCCGGCCTTCTCCTGCTCACCGCCTGCGGCAGCAGCCCAGAGGCGACGTTCAGCCGGGGCTGTGATGCCATGATGAAACGGCAGGACGGTGTGAACGATGAGGAACGCAAGACGTTCTGCACCTGTCTGAGCGACGGCACGTCCGCGCTGTCCGATGAGGACAGAAAAACGCTCGGCATCCTGATGAAAGAGGGCAAGGCCGACGAGGATATCCGCATCGGCCTTCAGGGCGCGAGCGACGAAGGCGAGCTGAGCGTCACCGGCGCCGGGATCTTCCTGCAGAAATCCATGAGCTGTTCGCTGACCATGGTGCTTTGACGCCGCCCCCTTGCGAGAAGGGGGTATCGGCGCCTATCTCCCGTGCCTTCATCGACTGAACGGAGATCGACGCCCATGACCACCATCCTTGCCGTCCGCCGCGGAAATGAAGTCGCCCTTGGCGGCGATGGCCAGGTGACCATGGCCGAGAAAGTCATTTCCAAGGGGGATGCACGCAAGGTTCGCCGTATCGGCGAGGGCAAGGTCATCTCCGGCTTTGCCGGCGGCACCGCGGATGCCTTCACCCTGCTCGAACGGCTCGAAGGCAAGCTTGAGCAATATTCAGGGCAGCTCCTTCGCTCCTGCGTCGAGCTTGCAAAAGAATGGCGTACCGACCGCTATCTGCGGCGGCTCGAGGCCATGCTGATTGTCGCGGACAAGGACCAGACCCTGATGGTCTCGGGCCTCGGCGACGTCATCGAACCCGAAGCGCTTGAAGGCGGCGGCGTCATCGGTATCGGCTCTGGCGGCAACTATGCCCAAGCTGCGGCGCTCGCTCTTTATCAGAATACGGATCTGTCCGCCGAAGAAATCGTCCGCAAGGCGCTCACCATCGCCGCCGACATCGACATCTATACGAACCACAATCTGATCGTTGAGACGATCAAGAACTAGGCCCTACTCCGTCCCGCTTACTGCCTCGAGGTCACGGCATTCGCGCTGCGCCTCGCCCTGGATGAGATTGTTGAGGTTCGCGCGGTGATAAGGCTCTCGGCTCCGCGCATAGTAATTGGCGGCAAACGGCTTGTAGCGCGTCAGCGTCCAGCCATTCGGCTGCAACGTGAAATAGGCGTATGAGGCCTGAATACCGACAGCCGTGGCGGGCTGCACCCGTCCCTCAATGACCCCGAGATCCGGACGATAATATTCCTGTCCACTCGTATCATCGATGGAACAGACAAGGCAGGTGGATTTCGCCCCGAGAAGAGACCTTTGCCCCCAGCATTCGAGCGCCTCGATCCACAGGCTATCCTTGTAGATCCACATCTCTCGGGCATAGCCAGCGCGGATTTCGGCGTCGCCCTCCCGCAGAAGATAGGTCGCATCTTCAGCGCTGATTTCGGCAAGCGCACTTCCGCTTCCGACACAAAACACCGCCAGAACTGCACTCAACCAACGGGTCATTGACCGGGCCCCTCAAAAATACCACACGCACGCCCCACACTATACGCAAGAGTCCCAACCGCAACAGGAAGTGAGCCCCATCCATGGCCAATTTTACCCCGCGAGAAATCGTCTCCGAGCTCGACCGCTACATTGTGGGGCAAAAGGATGCGAAGCGGGCAGTGGCTGTGGCGCTGCGGAACCGCTGGCGGCGCCGGCAATTGCCGGATGATCTGCGCGACGAAGTGACGCCGAAGAATATCCTGATGATCGGGCCGACCGGGGTCGGTAAGACCGAGATTTCCCGCCGCCTTGCCAAGCTGGTCGGCGCCCCCTTCCTGAAGGTCGAAGCCACCAAATTCACGGAGGTCGGCTATGTCGGCCGGGATGTGGATTCTATCATCCGCGACCTTGTCGAAGTTGCCATCGGCCTTGTCCGCGAGAAGCGCCGTGAAGAGGTCAAGTCGCGCGCCCATGAGGCCGCTGAAGACCGCGTGCTCACCGCCCTTGTCGGCGAGAATGCAGGCGAGGCCACCAAGGACAGCTTTCGCCGCAAGCTGCGGGCGGGCGAGCTTGATGACAAGGAGATCGAAATCGACCTTGCCGATACGGGCCGCGGCGGCGCGCCGATGTTCGACCTTCCTGGCATGCCCGGTGCATCGGTTGGCATGATCAACCTGTCCGACATGATGGGCAAAGCTTTTGGCGGGCAGAAGAAGACCCGCAAGATCAAGGTCAAGGACGTCTACGAACCATTGATCGCCGAAGAATCCGATAAGCTGCTCGATGATGAGCAGATCGCGACCGAAGCCGTCTCCCTCGTTGAGAATGACGGTATCGTCTTCCTCGATGAGATCGACAAGGTCGCCCGGTCTTCAGAACGCTCAGGCGCGGATGTCAGCCGTGAAGGCGTGCAGCGTGACCTCCTCCCGTTGATCGAAGGCTCGGTCGTCGCCACCAAATATGGTCAGGTGCGGACGGATCATATCCTGTTCATCGCGTCGGGTGCGTTCCATGTCGCCAAACCCTCTGACCTGCTGCCCGAACTGCAGGGCCGCTTGCCAATCCGGGTGGAGCTCAGCGCCCTGACGGTTGAGGATTTCATCGCCATCCTGAATGACACAGAAGCCAGCCTGCCCAAGCAATATTGCGCCTTGATGGAGACCGAAGGCTTCACCATTTCCTTCACCGAAGACGGCATCCAACGCCTCGCCGAGAAGGCCGCCGAGGTGAACACCAATGTCGAGAATATCGGCGCCCGCCGGCTCGCCACGATCCTTGAGCGCGTGCTGGAAGATATCAGCTTTGATGCGGCTGACCGTTCTGGCGAGACCGTCGAGATCAATGCCGCCTTTGTCGATGAGCGCCTCGAAGGGCTCGTCGGCAATGCGGATCTATCGAAATTTATTCTTTAGTCCGGGGTATGAAGGTTCCGGTCGCGCGGCATCCGGTTGAGGCCGCGCTCCGGCGGCGCCTCGCCTTCGAATTCAGGCAAGGTCGGCTCAGCCGCTTCCTCTACTTCCTCTTGTGGCGCGAGCAGGAAAGGGAATGGATCACCTTCAATGAATTCATCGCTCCGGCCACTGACATAACTTACGCTGGCCGCAACTGCGCCATTTGAGAAACTGGCTTCCCGCGCCAGCTCACCGCCTTGCGCGACATTGACGCTGCCATCGAGGGAGGCAGACGTAAAATCAAAGCCCTTACAGAATTTCGTCCGACCAAAGTCATTTGAGAGATTGGTCGACTTACAGACGCGCTGATAATTTTGATAATCAAGAGTGACGCTACTGCAACGCGGATTGTAGAAGGCAATGAGGTCATTGCTGAGATCGACCAGCGCATTCGACACGGACACGGCATCATTATAGCGATCAACCGAACTCGCGCTTGAGCGATTGATCGACATATTGCCCAAGCGCCGCTTTGCAGCGTCCTTCCGTTGGAAAATGTTATCGAGCTGATGGCTCATCCCGGCGCAAAGCGCGGCCTCTTCGACTGACAGCGCGCGCTGGGCGGAGGCGGATCCTGCCATGGCCGCAAAACAGAGGCCTGCCGCAAGGGACATTTTCAGCTGATTACCCATGGAAGATCGCTTCCCCCAGTCACACCCATAGGAAGAGTACTTTCATAAGCCCCAATCGGCAAGCGAAAGCCTTAAACGGGCCGATCCTGCCGCCGTTTCTCAAGCCATGCCTCATCTGCCTCATGGAGTTGCCAGGCCGCGTGATCGAGATCGAGGTCAGCGAATGCTTCCGGGTCGAGCACTGGCACGCGCTTGGCCCTGAACTCGGCATCGAAATCCCGGAGCAGCCGGAAGGCGATCGGCGAGAGAAGCACCAGCGCGAAAAGGTTCACCAGCGCGAGAAGCCCCATCGTGACATCCGCAAAGCCGAAGGCCGCCCCCAGATTGACCATCGCGCCGACGAGCACAAAGCCGATGGCGATGACCCGATAGGCAAAAAAGGCCGCCTTGTTGTCCTGGAAGAAATAATCGACCGCCGTTTCGCCGAGATAATAATTATACATGATCGAGGAGACGACGAAGAGGAAGAGCGCGACCGCGACGAAGATCTCGGCCCAGTCGCCGACATGTTCCGCCAGCGCCGTCTGGGTCAGAATGACCCCATCCGTTGCCGCATCGCCTAGAGGCACACCTGACATGATAATGATCAGCGCCGTACACGTACAAAGAATGATCGTATCGATGAAGACAGAGAGCGCCTGCACGATCCCCTGCTGGCCCGGATGGGCAACATAGGCGATGGCCGCGACATTGGGCGCAGAGCCCAACCCCGCCTCATTCGAGAAGAGCCCTCGCCTGATCCCCTGCAGGATGGCCGCCCCGACACCGCCCGCAACCGCTTCCTCCAGTCCTAAAGCATGCCGGAAAATCGTCGAGAATGCCGCCGGGACATCGGACAAATTGGTCGCGATGATGAAAAGGACGAGCCCGACATATCCGATCGCCATGACTGGCACGATGATCTCAACGACACTGGCGATGCGGGAAACCCCGCCAAGGATGACGATCCCGATGAGGATGGCAAGGACAACGCCCGTCGCCATGCTCGGCACACCAAAGGCGCCCTCGATAGAGGTCGAGACAGCAAAGCTCTGCACGACAATAAAGGCGATCCCGAATGTCAGCAGAAGGAGGAAAGAATAGAGATAGGCCAGCCCCTTTGATCCGGCACCCAAAAGAGGCTTCAACCCCTTTTCGATATAATAGGCAGGCCCGCCGCGGAAATTGCCGTCCGGCTCTCGCGTCTTGAAAAGCTGGGCAAGCGAGCACTCAAAGAAACTCGTCGCCATGCCGACCAATCCCACAAGCCACATCCAGAAGATCGCGCCCGGCCCGCCCAGCGTGATCGCAACCGCCACACCGGCAATATTGCCCGCACCAACCCGTCCGGCCACGGACAGTGCCAGCGCCTGAAAGGATGTCGCCTCACTGCCTCGGTGGCTGAACCCTTGCGCAAGGACACCAAACATGCGGCCGAAATAGCGAAACTGAACGAAGCCGGAGCGAAGCGTGAAATAAAGCCCGATGGGGACAAGGGTGAAGAGGAGAATTTTGCTCCAGATCAGATCATTCAGTGTGGCCAGCATGGGCGACAGCTCCCTCCTCTTATTTCTGCACCGCCAGACGTAACGCGCAACCAGCCACTTCGTTCCATAACTGCATGCACGGCCTTGCCGGGGCGGCCTTCCCGCCATTATCCTTCTTCTCGGTGGGAATGGGGGCGCTTATGCGCGAAGTGCAGTCAAACAGCCAAAGCGGCAGCAATCCGGTCTTACGGTTTCTCTATCGGCTCTACACCTGGCCAGCCTATCCCGTGAAACTGGTGCTCGGATTTATCTTCACGGCCATCGTGACTGCTATACGGACGATCTGGCGGCTGACGGTCGGCAGGATCATCCAGTCCTCAAAGGAAAAGGGGGGCCTGTTCCGCGCCGTCGCAACATCTTATGAGCTTGGGCTTGCGACCTTGTTTTATGCGGCTGTCTACACCCAGTGGGAGACGATCACCGGCTGGTGGCGTCAGCTAGGACTTATCGGCGGATAGATGATGGTTCTGCCGGAGCTGTGAAGACCGGCATCGCGTCTATCAGATAACGCGACCCGGTCGCCGACAGGTGATTATCGTCAAAATATAGCGGGTGCCCTTCTTTATCCTGCGTGAGGCATTTATCTTCCGGACAAAGAATTTCCGCTGGGTCATAGAGGGTAAGCGCTCCCTCTTCTTCGAGTGTCTGAAAGCTGTAGAGAAACGACTGGCGCTTTGCCGCCACCTGCGCTCTTGTTTCAACAGCAGGTGAAGGCAGAAACGGCCAGAGAGCGGCCCGAGCCAGCGCATCCGGCACAGGCCGGGGATGAGACGGCACATCGAGAAGAACTCGTAGCTCCGTATGCGGTTCAATACGCCTTACCGTATAATCAAGGGACCAGCCGAATTGCTCCAGCCGCGCTGATGGCATCCCTTCATGCGCAAAGGGGCCTCCCACAGCAATGCTGGAGCCCGGCCTGCCGTCAGGCCGGGGCGCGAAAATATCCCAATGACCAACCAGCAGAACCATCGGGACACGTCCTGTCTCAATGAGGCGCGCAGCCGCTTCATTATGCGCTTCGCAAGCAAGCGCACTATCGCGCGAGAAACTCGTCCAACCAAGTCCAAGCAAGGGCGGACAGGACGCCTTGTCCATAACCGCAATGTTGAGCCCGCTCCGCTCTGCCAGCGCAGCCAGCCCCGGCACGATGGCACCGGCATGGCTATCGCCCCAGAGCAGGATATCGATATCGCGGCTGCCCTCCCCTCCCAGAAAGCACAATCGGCGTTCTGTCCACAGAGGGTCAGATTTAAGAGGATCACCATCAGCAAGATAGGGACAGCGTCGCTCCTCCCCGCCTCTGTCTTCCGCCCCCGCGAGAATAGGAGCGACTTCCGGGGGAATACGCCCCGGCAGGCCATTTGTCAGATGGACAGCGGCGACAAGGCACATCGCCATGACCCAGACCGCCGCGACACCGCCGAGTAGATGAACAGGCTTGATCAGCACACGGCGCTGGCGGATCGGCTGTTCGACGAAATGATAGGTGAGGCTTGCCAGCCCGAAGGCCGGGATGAGCGCCAGCGCCATCATCCAGTCCTCTGGATCGTAAATCAGATGCCGGACCAGCGTCAGGATCGGCCAGTGCCAGAGGTAAAGCGCGTATGAAATCCGCCCGAGATAGACCGCGCCTTGGTTCTCGAGCAGCATCCTGCTGCCGCCCCTCGCCTCATCGCCGAGGAGATCGCGGCCAAGCAATGCAGGCAAAAACGCGATAAGCGGCACAAGGAGGATCGCCCCCGGGATGCCGCTCTCCTCTGTGATAAGCCCCCCGCAGGCCATGATGACGAGGAGCCCAGGCACAAGGCTCCACTGAACCAGCTTCAGGGCGATAGGGCGGGAACGGATAAAGGCGCCGATCTCTTCGCGATAAACCGCGAGAACGCAGCCCAGCAGCAGCTCCCAGATCCGGTTCCATGTCGCAAAAAACGCCCGTTCCGGGCTGGCGATTGAGACAGAAACCACGGCTACAGCAAGCCCGAGGATGAGGAGGGCGATCAGCCCTTTGCGAAGGTACTTACCCGGCAGTGCCATGAGAAGTAGCGGATAGAAGAGGTAGTATTGCTCCTCCACCGACAGCGACCAGTTATGCAGATAGAGGTTCGTCCAGTTATCGGCGGCAAAATAATCCGTGCTCGCAAAGAAGTACCAGTTGGAGGAGAGGAGCAGCGACGAGCCGAAGGCCGCGGCATTGCGCGCGAGGTGATCTGGCAAGAAGCCGATCATACCGATGAGCAGCGACACCGTCCCGACAAGGAGGAAAGCAGGCGCGAGCCGCCGCACCCGCCGCAACAGGAACCGGCCATAGTGAAACTGGCCCTCGCCCCGCTCCTGCCCGATGAGTTGGGTGATGAGATAGCCCGAGATCACAAAGAAGAGATCGACACCGATGAACCCGCCGGGCACGTCATCGGGAAAGGCGTGAAAAAGCAGCACCAGCAACACGGCAAAACCGCGCAAGCCGTCAATATGCGGACGGTAGGTGAGATGCTGGGGCCGAGAGAAACTCATAAGGGCTGATCAGGTGCGGTTCTTCTCCACCCAGTCCCAGAACATGACCGCGATATCCGCGCCGCCAAAGCGTTTGACTTCCTGAATGCCAGTCGGGGAAGTCACATTGATTTCGGTGATAAAGCCGCCGATCACATCGATGCCGGTGAGCAGAAGCCGCTTCTCTTTCAGGACCGGACCGATCCGTGCACAGATTTCCCGATCGCGGTCATCTAGCTCAATGGCTTCGGCCACCCCGCCGACATGCATGTTGGAGCGCGCTTCGCCCTCGGCAGGCACGCGGTTGATCGCGCCCACTGGCTCACCGTCGAGCAGGATGATCCGCTTATCGCCCTTCCTCACATCTTTGAGATATTTCTGCGCGATCACCGGCACACGCCGCCCGGCAAGGAACATCTCAAGCAGTGAAGCGAGGTTCTCGTCATCGGGCCTCACCCGGAAGACGCCCGCGCCGCCATTGCCGTAAAGCGGCTTGATGATGATGTCGCGATGGGTCTCCCGGAACGCCCGGATCGCCTTTTCATCGGCGGTGATGAGGGTTTCGGGCATCAGGTCCGGAAAATCCATCACCAGAATTTTTTCCGGCGCATTCCGAATTTCTGCCGGATCGTTGAGCACCATCACGCTCTCGGGCAGTTTTTCGAGCAGGTGACAGGCCGTGATGTAGCTCATGTCAAAGGGCGGATCCTGCCGCACCAGCACGACGTCGACCTCACTTAAATCGAGTAATTCGCGGCTGCCGAAACGGACATGATCGCCTTCATCGCGGCTCAGTTTATCGATGGAACGCGCAGAAACACTAAGTTTTTCGCCTTCCAGCCGCAGATCCGGCGCTTCATAGGTCCAGAGTTTGTGACCGCGCGCGAAGGCTTCAAGGGACAACGCGAATGTCGTGTCTCCCTTGATGTCGACCGCCTCCATCGGGTCCATCTGCACGGCAATCTTGAGGACGGACATCTGAATTCTCCTATTTGGGGCAGCAAATACTTGGGCAATGCGTGACCGCATCGCCACTGGCATTAACCTGCCGCCATGGTAAAGTCGGAATTCCAGAGGGGATGGTGGCTATGGCGAATCAATTCGTAGCTTATCAGGACGAGCGTCACGGACTCGCCGCGTGGGTGGCTGAGCAGATCGCTGCGGACCTGTTCCGTAATCAGGCAGAGCCTGATGCACCGCTGCATGAAGTGACTGAGGGACAAGCACCCGAAGCCAGCATGCGCGCTGGTGGAGCGCCGAGTTTTACAGCTGAATCCTACGGCATGCGGCTTTCTGCAGGCGGCCGGGATACTGCCCTGATGGAAGGACCGGCCCCTCGCCAGCGTGCCGATCAGGGTCTCGATAAAGCCTATCGGACGTGGACCTCGCCGCGGACTTCCGCCGAGTCGATCATGTCGACCGTGATCGCAGGCCAGGCTCAGGTCGGCGTCCTGCCGCTTTATGACAATGACAAAAGCTTCTCTCGCGATACGCTGAATGCGCTGATCGATTTCCCGCCGAACCGGGTGATCCGCGAATATGTCGCCGAGAGCAATTACGTCCTCGCCGCTCCCGCTGACCTGATCCACGAGATCGAGCAGTCCGGCTATACCGACAGCTTCTCCGGCACCGGCTCGTCGCAGAGCTTCCAGTGGAATCGCGACAAGCAGCAGCGCTATCTGCGCAAGGTCACGACGATTTTCGCCTCCGCCGATGCCATGCGTCATTGCTCGGCAGCCCTTGAGGGTTTCCGCGCACGCGGTATCGAAGTTCAGACGATCCCTGATGGAGCAGACAGCTATCGCAAGGGCCTCGAAGTCGCGAGCGAGTACCTTGATCCGAACCGCCGGGTTGAGACCTATTTCTCTAACGCCAGCCACACACGGGTCAGCAAGTCACGCGGCGCCAATCACAACAAGCCCGTGATTGCGGTCCTCCTCTCCGCCGACAAGGCGATGAGCCCGGACGGCTATGCCTATGACAGCGATTATGTCGTGCTTGAAGCCGAGATGGCCGGTGCGGATCGCATCCGCACCTCGTTCATCGCGCTTCAAAAAGGCATCCCGGCAATTCCGCCAGAGGATATCGATCCACTGCGCTATGAGATGGCGTCACTTCGCCAGCGCTTCAAAGCCCCGAAGAAATCAGGCGGCGGCGCTGACCATCGCGCGCTTTACCCGATTGCCGGTGACAAGCCGAACGGCGCTCCTCAGCCCGAAGGCGTACCGGCCTATGTTCGCTGTCTTTATAAATGCGACACGGTCGGCAATGGCGTGAAGGACATCTCGCCGGTCATTCGGGCGCTTGCAGAACAAAAGCTCTCTTATACGACGACGACGCTTGATGGCCGCCCC
This sequence comes from Parvularcula marina, assembly GCF_003399445.1. Classification (NCBI taxonomy): domain Bacteria; kingdom Pseudomonadati; phylum Pseudomonadota; class Alphaproteobacteria; order Parvularculales; family Parvularculaceae; genus Parvularcula; species Parvularcula marina. Next base: position 1,673,046 of record NZ_QUQO01000001.1, read on the forward strand.
GGCCACCCGATTGTCTTCGCCATCGATGTCCCGGCAGACCGCTGGGAAGAGATGCGCCCGGTTCTGCGCCAGATCACGCGGATGACCAATTATCGGCGGCTTGCCGATTTCCCGGCCATCCAACCGATGATCAAGGAAACCATCCGCCCGAAAACCGCGACGACCGCGCGCGGCCGGACGGCGATGCTCCTGATTGGCGGGATTGTGGTGGCAGTGGCCGCCTTTGCCTTCATGCAGATGGGCGGCTGATCAGGCAGCCGCCCGCTCATTCAGCACAAAGCCGTAAATCGCGATGAAATGGCAGATGCTGCCCGCGAGTACGAAACAGTGGAAAATCGTGTGCGTGAAGGCGCGTGACTTCCACGCATAAAAGACCGCGCCCACGGTAAAGCAGAGCCCGCCTGCGACCAGCCAGATGAAGCCGGACAGCGCCATGTTCTGGATCAGCTGGTGCACGATGAAAATCGCGATCCACCCCATGCCGATATAAGAGGCCAGCGACAGCCAGTCATATTTCTTGAGCCCCGCAAAGAAGTGGACGACGAATTTCATCGCAACCCCAATTGCCGCCACGGACCAGACCACGGCGAGGATCACCTTCCCCGTCATATCCGGCAAGGTGATGAGCGCAAACGGCGTGTAGGAGCCTGCAATCTTTAGATAGATCGCCGCATGGTCGATCACCTCAAGGAACGGCTGCACCGACAGCTTGAAACAGGCGTGATAAACGGTCGAGGCGATATATAGGAATATCGCGCAGCCGCCATAAATGCTGACCGCGGTAATGCCCGCCGCACCAGAACCAACGGCCACTGCCTTCAGGATCAAAAAGACCAGCGCAATGATCGCGAGGATAATGCCGACGCCATGCGTCACCGCATGCAGCACTTCCTCAAGGGCGGTGTGCACGTCATGGGCTTCAGCGGCTCGTTTTGGTAGGACCATAACGTATCCTTACGCTGTAAAGACGGCAGAGCTAAGGCACTCGTCGCAAAAATCATGCCCTGACCAATCACGGCTGATGACACTCGGTTGCATCTGGCGTTGGCTTGCCCCACAAGCCCCGCCATCGATCAGAAAAGACTGACGATATAGGCCGCGAGCGGCAATTCGGCCGGCGGCGATCACGAAAGACGAACGATAAGAATGTTCACAATCACCAAAAAAACAACCGAATGGGCCGGTCGGCCCCTCACGCTCGAAAGCGGGCGCATTGCGCGCCAGGCCGATGGCGCCGTTCTCGCCACCTATGGTGAGACCACCGTTCTCGCCACCGTCGTGGCTCAGAGAGAGCAGAAACCGGGGCAGGACTTCTTCCCGCTGACCGTGAACTACCAGGAAAAAACCTATGCCGCCGGCCGTATTCCGGGCGGCTTTTTCAAACGCGAAGGGCGTCCTTCCGAAAAGGAAACCCTGACCTCGCGCCTCATCGACCGGCCGATCCGGCCGCTGTTTGCGCCAGGCTTCAAGAACGAAGTTCAAGTCATCTGTACCGTGATGAGCCACGATCTTGAAAACGATCCGGATATCGTTGCGATGATCGCGGCCTCTGCCGCCCTGACTATTTCCGGCGTCCCCTTCATGGGCCCGATCGGCGCTGCTCGCGTCGGTTACAAGGACGGCGAATTCATGATCAACCCGACCCTCGCCGATCTTGAGGGCACGGAACTCGATCTCGTCATGGCCGGCACGCAAGACGCCGTCATGATGGTTGAATCGCAGGCTGAAGAACTCTCCGAAGAAATCATGCTCGGCGCCGTGATGAAAGGTCATGAGGCGTCACGCCAGATGATCGATCACATCATCTCATTTGCCGAAGAATGCGCAAAAGAGCCGTGGGATTATGTGCCTGCGGATTATTCGGATATCGCGCCGCGCGTCCGTGAACTGGTCGAAGCTGACCTCCGCGCTGCCTATCAGGAAACGGTCAAACAGAACCGCCAGGAAAAGATCAATGCCGCCAAACAAAAGGCGAAAGAGACTTTCATCGGCGAAGATGTGGCTGACCCGATTGACGGCATCGTCCTCGGCACGCTCCTGAAAGAAATCGAGAGCGATATCGTCCGTAATGATATCATCGAGACGGGCAACCGGATCGACGGCCGTGACACGAAAACCGTCCGTCCGATCGTCTCAGAAGTCGGCATCCTGCCGCGCACGCACGGCTCCGCACTCTTCACCCGCGGGGAAACGCAAGCCATCGTCGTCTCGACACTGGGCACCGCCGATGACGAGCAGTTCATCGACGCGCTTGAAGGGACGTATAAGGCAAAGTTCCTGCTGCACTATAACTTCCCGCCTTTCTCGGTTGGTGAGACGGGCCGCGTCGGCTCTCCTGGCCGCCGCGAAATCGGCCACGGCAAGCTGGCCTGGCGGGCGCTTCAGGCTGTTCTTCCGGCTGAGGAAGAATTCCCTTACGTCATCCGCCTTGTCTCGGAGATCACCGAGTCGAACGGCTCCTCCTCAATGGCAACGGTCTGCGGCTCTTCGCTGGCCATGATGGACGCCGGTGTGCCGATCAAGCGCGCTGTCGCCGGGATCGCCATGGGCCTCATCCTTGAAGGCGAGAAATTCGCTGTCCTGTCCGATATTCTGGGTGATGAAGATCACCTGGGCGATATGGACTTTAAAGTGGCGGGTACGTCCGAAGGCGTCACCTCGCTGCAGATGGACATCAAGGTTGCCGGCATCACAGAGGAGATCATGCAGGTCGCCCTTGGTCAGGCCAAAGACGGCCGGATGCACATCCTTGGCGAGATGAACAAGGCGCTTTCCGCTTCCCGCGGCGAAGTCGGCGAGTTCGCGCCGCGCATCGAAACGCTGAAAATCCCGGTCGACAAGATCCGGGACGTCATCGGCTCGGGCGGCAAGGTCATCCGCGAGATCGTCGAGAAGACAGGCGCGAAAGTGAATGTCGAAGACGACGGCACGATCAAAGTCGCATCATCTGACGGCGCGTCGATCGATGCGGCCGTCAAATGGATCAAGTCGATCACAGACGAACCGGAAGTCGGCGAAGTCTACAAAGGCAAGGTCGTCAAGACCGTCGACTTTGGCGCATTCGTCAACTTCTTCGGCGCCCGCGACGGCCTTGTTCACATCAGCCAGCTGAATGACGGCCGTCCGGAGAAAACCACCGACGTCGTCAATGAAGGCGACGAGGTTTTCGTCAAGCTTCTCGGCTTTGATGACCGCGGCAAGGTTCGCCTGTCGATGAAGGTCGTCGATCAGGAGACCGGTAAGGAAATCGCCAAAGACGGCGACGAATAATCCTTACACAACCTGATTGAGGTTAAAATGAAGGCCGGCCCCGCAAGGTGCCGGCCTTTTTTTGTGGCCAGCTAACCGTCAGTGGTCCATCTTTTCTTTCATCTTTGGAGCATCTTTCATCTCCATGTTTTCTAACGCCATGCAGTCTTTCTTCATCGCGTCTTTTTTCATCGACTCATCTTCCATGGAGTCCTTCATGGCGTCGCCCTCGGCCATGGATTCCTCTTTCATCATGGCGTCATCGGCCATCATGGAATCATCCGCCATGCCCTCTTTCATCTTGTCTGCAGGCTTGCAGTCTTCAGCCTGAGGCTTCTCTTTCATCCCATCTTCCATCATTTCCTGAGCGGCAAGAACCGTCGGAATAGACAACAATGTAACCGTGACGGCAGTCAGCATTCGTTTCGACATGGGGGTGCTCCTCACATTTGTTTCCCGCTTTCCTGTTCGTGACGCAGGCGCAGAAGTTACAAAAAATGCGCCCCGATCAATTGCTCCGCCTTGGCAGGTGAGTAGTCGCCCCCTATGCGTCATCCAAAAACAAATGAGGAAACATGATTGCCTTCGCTGCACTCGGCATGCTTTTGGCCGACGACATCATCACCGTAACTGGCACCAAGCTAGACGCACCGCTCAGCGAACTGCCCATGAGTGTGGATGTATTGTCTGCAGATGAGCCCGGCGGGCTTGCCCCTCTTAATGCAGCAGAAGAAATCAGCGAGCGCCTCGCAGGCGTTGAGGCCGCGGTCGCCAACGGCACGCAGGTTGCCTTCCAGATCCGCGGCATCGGTGCAGTCGATCATCAGGCGCTGACCCCCACGGCCGCAGCTGTCTATGTCGATGGCGTCTTCATGGCGACCAACGTCCAGACGGGCTTTCTTCTTTATGACATCGACCGCGCGGAAGTCCTCAAAGGCCCGCAAGGCACGCTTTATGGCCGCAATGCCTCCTCCGGTGCGGTGAATTTCGAGACCGTCCGTCCGTCAGCGGACCAGTCAGGCTATCTCAGGCTTGCGCTCGGCAATTTCGGGCTGATCGATAGTGCCGGCGCTATCGGCGCCTCTTTCTCTGACCGCATCCATGGCCGGCTGGCCGGACGCTTGCTGCGCCGCGATGCCGTCCTTGATAATGTCATCACGGATGCGGGCGTTCCGGCCCCGGATGATGCAGGTAAGCGCGAGGAATACGGCCTGCGCGGCAGTCTTCTGGTCGAAGGCGCGACAGGCTGGGACACGCTGATCCGCGCGCATTGGGAACAGGATAGCGGCATCAACGCCGCCCCGCGCAATGACAGCCTCGATATCGGCGATCATGAAATCTCGATTGGCCCTGACGGCATTCAGGATACGGACAGCTCATTCTGGGGTAGCTCGCTTGAGGTAACCGGTCAACATGGCGAGTGGGAGATATTCTCCCTGACTGCCTATGAAGCCTATGACCAGAATTACGGGTTTGATTTCGATGGTGCTCCTGCACCTTTTGGCAATCCGAACCTCAACGCCAATCTCTCCTATGACCGCGAGTTCTGGCAATTAAGTCAGGAGGTCCGCGGCCAGCGGCAATTTGGCGATCATCGCGTGATGATCGGTGTGACGGCCTCGACCGATGATTTTGATCAGGACTATCTGATCTGGTGCGGCGATCTTGACCCTGAGACTCTGCTTGGCTCCTGCCCCTATGTGGGCGCGCCCGGCCGGGTCGGACCAACACCTGCCTCTCCCGGCACGCCCCTTTCCCTCCTGACACGGATCGAACAGGCTCGCGATACCGCAGCTCTCTTCACCCATAATGAGATTGCGCTTGGGGCACTCACCACCCTGACCCTGGGCGGACGCCTCACATGGGAGCGGATCGAAGGCGAAGGTTTCGGCATCCACATCTTCGATGATGGCACGCGCGGTTTTAACAATCGCGATGGACTCGGCCCGGCCATGGGCAGCAATGTCATTGAGGACACGCGGTTTACCGGTAATGCTGCACTCTCCCGCCAGATCGGGACGGGTACGGCCTATCTTGCGATTTCCAGCGGCTATAAATCGGGCGGCTTTAATGGCGAAGTCCAGAACAACGCCACCCATTTCGCGGATGAGGGTCTCTTCGGGGCAGAAACAGTCACCGCTTATGAAGCCGGGTTCAAATCTCCGCTGGGGCAAACAGCCTTCCTGAATGCGGCGATCTTCTATCAGGATTATGCCGACCCACAGGCGCGGATCTTCGTCAATTTCACTCAGCCCAATGGCGATGTCATCACCTCGAACTCGCTTTCCAACCTTGATGAGGCAACAAGCTATGGCGCTGAGCTGAATCTCGACTGGCAACCCAGCCCAGCACTCGATCTGCGGGCAGGGCTCGTTCTGCTCGAGACGGATATCCATCAGGGGACGGAGGCTGTGCCGACCGGCAATGCCGACACCTTTGACGGCAATCCCCTGCCCTTCGCACCCGAGGTCTCAGCGACACTTTCAGGGACCTACACAATGCCCCTCGATAATGGCGGGACGTTGATCCTCGGCGGACATGCGAAATACCGCAGCGAGTTCTATCTCGATGCGGAAGGTCTTACCGCACGGTCGCAGGATGGATATACGATCCTTGATGCCACAGCCGCGTACCGTTTGCCGAGTAAGAAGCTGACCATCGGCCTCTTCGGGCGCAATCTTCTTGATGAGGATTATGCCGTCTCCGGCTACGGCTTTATCGGCTATAACACCTTCCGCAGTGCCCCTCGCTCATGGGGCGTTGAGGCAAGCCTCGATTTCTAGCCCCCACAAAAAAAGCCCCGGCGAATACCGGGGCTTTTCACATCTTCATCTTTCAAAAGATCAGAACGGGACGACCCGCGGCTCCCGCGAATAAGCAAGATAACCGATATTCGCGCCCAGCCGGGCCCCAACGCCTGCGCGCATCGGCACAAGGGTGATATTCTCTGCACGCTGATAATTGGCACCCACACCGCCAACGAGATAGGCCGTGCCTTCAACACCGGGGAAGCGCTGGATCAGGCGATCCGGGTTCTGAAGACCATAGACAAGTGTGAAGGTTTTCGACGCGTTAGCCCCGAGATCCCAGCCGATTGACGGGCCCTGCCAGTAAACCGGCATCTGATAGCCATTGCGCATCACAAGATAGCCCGAGCCATAGCGAAGCCCTGCGCCAATCGCGCCGGAGGCTTCTTCGCCATAAATATAGCCAATCGGCTCCCCAAGATCGGCAAAGGTCCGCTCAACGAGCGTCCCGGCGGTTTCTGCCGACACGCCGAGCCAATCCTCAATCGCGTTGACGGCACCGGATTCGGAGAAGTCGCTATTGGGCGGCGGCGGAGGCGGCGCGTTCTGTCCCGAGCGCGGGGACATGCAGGCCGAGGCCAGAAAGAGGAGGCTAAGGGCAGCCAAAATCCGGGTCATAAGTCACCATCCAAGTTCAAGACCTGTAAACGCCGGTCTCAACTGATTTGTTCCCGCAGAAAACGGGGGCGAAAGCGTTACTTAAAATCCGACCTGCTCAACAAAGCTGCGCGGAGCCGGATCAATAACTTCGATACCCGATGGACGGATTTCAAGAATGGCGAGGCCACGCTCGACCATACCGTCCGAACGCAGGCGGAAGAGGCCGTCCGCGCCGAGATAGCCATTCGGGTTAGCAATCGTATCGACCGAGAACCGCGTCTCCGGCGGCAGTTGCGAGAGACGAGCTGTCAGAAGCGCGGCATCATAAGCGAGCGAGGCAAGACGGGCCGGACGTTCGCCATAAGCGCGCTCATAACGGCGCTTGAAGCCTTCGGCGAGCGAGGGGTCGGGCGCGGCGAACCAGCCACCATTGAGCGCCGGTTCACGGGTCAGCAGCGGGTTGTTCCAGGCCGACAGGCCGAGCAGTTTCACCTGCCGCACATTCACATTGTAATAGGGGAAGAGCGGCGCCAGCGCGCGAAGAAGACGGCCCTGCTCCGGCAGCAGCACCGCCTGATAGCCGCCTTGCGAGAGATCACCATTGACGATCACGCCCGTGCCGCGCTCGTCCTCCGGCGCGCGGAAAGGGTCATCCCCGTTGATGATGCTGCTCGCGCCTGCTGCCAGATTTGAATTGGCGTTCATGACACGCGGCGTCACGTAAGACGGCACAAATTCGTCATCGGCAAATTGCGCCATGCGCCGCGCCGGCTCGATCATCTTGTCAGCGGAGCGCTCGTAACGCTCCGTATGCACGATATTGCCGCCGCGATTATAGACCTCGGTCGAGAAGGACCGGGCGACGCGGTCACCGAATTCTGAATAAGGCGCCATCAGGCCGAACCGGGCATAGCCCTGCTGCAGCGCATATTGGGTGACGCGGGAGATTTCCGCCTCGGGCGGGAAGCTCAAGAGATAGACCCCATTCCCGGCGACTTCAGAGTCGGAAGAGAAGGCGATGACCGGAATATTATAGGGGCGGGCCACATCCGAGACGGCCGCCACCGATTCGGAGAAGAGCGGGCCGAGAATGATCTCCGCGCCTTCGCGAATGGCTTCTTCAGCCATGTAGCGGGCACCCTCTTCGGTGCCTTGGGTGTCTTTCGGGATCAACAGATAGCGTTTGTTGTCGCTTTCAAAGGCAACCATCTGCGCCGCTTTCAGCATGGATGCCGCCGCCGCCTCGATATTCTCCGACGGGTTGGTGAAGGGCAGCAGGATTGCGACCCGCACCAGCTCATCATTCCGGTCCGCCTGCGGGACCGTCACGAATTCCTCTTCGCGGATCTCCGGCAGGTCAGGGCGCTGCTGTTCCGCCGTCCGGTCTGGATAGCTCGACGGCCCGGTCGTTTCGCAGGCGGCAAGCGCCATAGAGCCGATCAGGACGGCAGTGAGCATTCGGAAATGGCGGCGGAAAGTAAGAACCATGAGCGCGTCTTCCATCAAAGTGTCGGATATCCCCGTACACCTTAGGGGAGGCGTTAACAGGTCTCAATCGCCTGAAGAGGGCAGATATGTGAAATGATTGTGGCCAGAGACGTTGACCGGCCCGCCGGATGGCGATCACAGAAAGGCCGATATGACAGATTTCTCCCTCGCGCCCGGCCTTTATGTGGCCGCAACCCCGATCGGCAATCTTGGCGATGTCACGAAGCGGCTGGCCGATACGCTGGCCGCCGCCGATGAAGTGCTGTGCGAGGACACGCGGATTTCCGGCAGGTTGATGCAGGCGCTCGGCATCACCGCAAAGCTGCGCCCTTATCACGATCATAACGGCCCGCAGGTCCGGCCCGGCATTCTGGCCGCGCTGAAAGATGGCGCGCGGATCGCGCTGATTTCCGATGCCGGCACACCGCTGATTTCTGATCCCGGCTACAAGCTGGTTGCCGAAGCGCGCGAGCAAGGTATTCAGGTTTACACCGTCCCCGGACCATGCGCCGCGATTGCCGCGCTTTCGATTGCCGGGGTACCGACCGACCGCTTCTCCTTTCTCGGCTTTGCCCCTGCCAAACAGGGCGCACGTCAAAGCCTCCTGCGGGAGGTCATGATGCGCGAGGAAACGCTCGTCTTTTATGAAACCGGTCCGCGCCTTTCAAAAATGCTCCGTGACGTGACGGAGGTGATGGGCGACCGGCCCGTCCTGATCGCCAGAGAGCTGACCAAGCTGCATGAGGAAGTCGTGCCTGGCACAGCGGCAAGCCTTGCTGACATCTATGAGAGCCAGCCCCCGAAAGGCGAGATCGTCGTCGTGCTGCCGCCTGCTGCTGCCCCTCAGCCCACAGAGGAAGACATCGACCGGTTGATGGAAGAGGCGCTCAAGACGCTATCCCTCAAAGACGCCTCCGAAGAGGTGGCCAAGAAAACCGGGCGCCGCAAACGGGATCTTTATCAGGCATGGCTCGGCCGGACACGGTAAGCCGCGCCGCCCGTGAACGGGCCGGACGGCGAGCCGAATGGCTTGCCGAACTCCTCTTACGTGCGAAGGGATATTCGATCCTTGCCCGTCGTTTCCGCTCTGGCAAGGGAGAGATCGATCTGGTCGCTAGGCGCGGGGCCACGCTCGCTTTCGTCGAGGTCAAGGCCCGGCCCAGCCACGAAGAAGCGGCCATTGCCATCACCCCCACTGGAGAGAAAAGGATTGCAGCGGCGGCGGTCATATTCCTGTCGCGCCATCCAGAGCTCTCGCCAGATACCATCCGCTATGACCTGATTACTGTTGCGGGCCTGTGGCCCAGACATCACAAAGATGCCTTCCGTCCCGCCCCCGACTCACGCGATCCTGCTGCGCTCTTCTGAGCCCTTTTCCGGTGCCATGCTCATGCCTATTTTGGGCGCGACACACATTCTTGGTTAATGAGGACCATCGACATGCCAGCCCGTCTCCTGCTCTTAAGCCTCGCCCTCCTGCTTTCGGCCTGCGTCACCAATCGCAGCCTTGAATCCGGTGTGGCGGATACGAGCCTCGATCTGGCGCTGAAAGATGCCCTCTTCCGGGATACCAATTACGACACCTCCGACATCGACATCACCATCTTCGAGCGCCGCGTCCTTCTCTCGGGTACCGCTCGGTCGGTAGATGCCCGCCGCGATCTCTCGATGAAGGCCCGCTCGATGGCAGGGGTCGATGAAGTCATCAACGAAGTGGTCGTTGGCCCCCGGACGGCGTTCGGTCAGGGGACGAAAGACGCCTTGATCGACCAGAAATTCGGCTGGGCGCTGAAAGCCGATAACGGTATTTATCGCGACAATTACCAGTTCTCGGTTTCCAATGGCGTGATCTACCTGCTCGGCGTGGCGCAGGGGCCGGCGGAGCTCGACCGCGTGCTCGGACAGGCCCGCGTCATTGACGGGGTCAAAGACATTGTTCCGCATGTCGTTTTCGTCGCCGATCCGCGCCGCTCAAAGACCTGATATTTGTTCTTGTAATGTTCTAGTTATTCGCTAAAACAACCCCTCGTGGAGAGAGCATGAGGGGAGGCCGGCCATGGTCGCGACAGTCACGACCTTTGCCTATGAAGGTGTCGAGGCCCGGCCGGTTTCCGTTCAAGCCCAGGTCACGGGCGGCAATCCGAAATTCTTCATCGTCGGCCTAGCGGACAAATCCGTCTCCGAAGCGCGCGAGCGGATCTGGTCGGCCTTTGCCGCCATCGGGCTGGGCGTCCCGCCCAAGCGGATCACCGTCAATCTCTCCCCTGCTGACTTACGTAAAGAAGGCAGCCATTTCGACCTGCCCATCGCGCTCGCGCTGATGGCGGAGATTGGGGCGATCCCCAAAGATGCCGTCGATGGCTATGCCGTGATCGGAGAGCTCAATCTCGATGGCACGCTCGCCGGCGTGACAGGCGCCCTGCCTGCGGCCATTGCCGCCCAATCCGAAGGACTGGGGCTGATCTGCCCGGCTGCCAGCGGAGCGGAGGCCGCCTGGGCCGGAGAAGATGCCGGGATCATCGCGCCCGAGAGCCTTATTCAGCTGGCAAACCATTTCAAAGGCACCAGCGTTCTGGCGCCGCCCAAACCCGGCGAGCTGATCCCTTCACGCGCCGCGCCTGACCTGCGCGAGGTCAAGGGACAGGAGACGGCCAAGCGCGCGCTCGAAATCGCCGCCGCCGGGGGACATAATCTGCTGCTCGTCGGCCCGCCGGGGTCCGGCAAATCGATGCTGGCCGCGCGCCTGCCTGGTATCCTTCCGCCGCTATCGCCGCGCGAAATGCTGGATGTCTCGATGATCCAGTCGGTTGCCGGGCATATCAAGGATGGCGCCCTGTCGCCTGACCGTCCGTTCCGGGCGCCGCATCATTCGGCCTCTATGGCCGCGATGGTTGGCGGGGGCGTCCGCGCTTTGCCCGGCGAAGCCTCCCTCGCGCATCGCGGGGTTCTTTTCCTTGATGAGCTGCCTGAATTCTCCGCCCCTGTTCTCGACAGTCTGCGCCAGCCGCTCGAGACAGGGGATGTTCGGATTGCCCGGGCCAATGCCCATGTCCGCTATCCAGCGGAATTCCAGTTGGTCGCCGCCATGAACCCCTGCCGCTGCGGATATGGTAAAGCTTCGGGCCGCGCTTGCGGCCGCGGTCCTAACTGCGAAGCCACCTATCAGGCGCGGATCTCCGGGCCCTTCCTCGACCGGATCGATCTGACGATTGAGACCCAGCCGGTTGCGGCGCTCGACCTCACCGCGCCTGCGACAGGTGAGACAAGTGCCGAGGTCGCGGCCCGCGTCATCAAGGCAAGGGAGATCCAGCTCGCTCGTTCCGCCGAAGCGGGCGTACCGGCGCTCAATGCAAGGCTCAGCGAAACCGCGCTTGATACCCAGGCCAGCCCCGATGCCGATGGTCAGGCGCTGCTCACCCGCGCCTGCGAACAGCTCAACCTGTCGGCCCGCGCCTATGCCCGCATCCTGCGGGTTGCCCGGACGCTTGCCGATCTTGACGGCAATGACGGGGTCGTCCGGCGGCACATCGCCGAAGCGATCAGCTTCCGGCAACGTGACGGCCTCTCAGCACCGACCGGAGAATCCGCCCTGCCTCGCCATGCAGGCTGACGCACTATCCGTATTTCATGCACCTTTTGTTCAAATTTTTAGCAGAAGGTCTCGCCGGTTCGACAAAAGCCCGGAGCAGCTATGTCACCGCCCAATGCGGTCCTAGATCGGATCGCCCTTTTCGCCATTCTGATTGATGACGAGAACCGGATCCGGTTCCTCAATGCTGCCTTGCGCGACACGACCTCCCTGTCCGAGGGGGATCCCTTCTCGCCGACAGACCTGCCGATCGACACCCGTCTCGTTCAGGGGCCGACGGCGAAGTCGAACCACTTCACGACGGCGATGCAGATCCGCAATCAGAGCCGGCTTGTCGAATGGAGCCCGTCGCAATTCTCCGACGGCGAGATTCTGCTTATCGGCAAGGATGTCACGAGCGACCGCCGGTCTTATGCGACCTTGCGCGAACTCGCCCGCTCCGCCGCGGATGCCAGCCAGTCCAAGATGCGCTTCCTAGCAACCATGAGCCATGAGATGCGCACGCCGCTCAATGGCATTCTGGGGATGAACGGGCTTCTTCTGGACACGGAGCTTGATAGCAACCAGCGGACCTATGCCGAGGCTGTGCGCCAGTCCGGCACCGCCCTTCTCGGTCTCATCAACGATATTCTCGACTATTCAAAAATCGAAGCGGGACGTCTCGACCTTGAAGAGCACTGGTTTGATCCCGCCAACCTTCTGCAGGGGGTGACCGAGCTTCTGTCTCCGCGCGCGGCAGAAAAAGGCCTTGAGATCGCGGCCTATGTCGCACCGGATGTCCCCAAACGTCTTTACGGGGATGAAGGCCGCCTGCGTCAGGTGCTCCTCAACCTTGCCGGCAATGGCGTCAAATTCACCGAAAGCGGCGGGATTTCCCTCGAGCTGCGCGCGTCTCCTGCGGAGAAACCGGGCTCGATGCGGCTCAAATTCGATATTCGCGATACAGGCATCGGGATTTCGCAGGAGCATATCACTTCGATATTTGAAGAATTCTCGCAAGGCGACAGCGGCAGCGCCCGCAAGCATGAGGGCACCGGCCTCGGCCTGACCATCGCCCAGCAGATCGTGAACGCCATGGGCGGCACGATCTCTGTCGAAAGCGAAACCGGCAAGGGCAGCATTTTCGGCTTTGAGATTTTCCTCAACGCCGAGAAGAGCAAGACCATCGACGATCTTCCGCCTCATGATGATGTGACTGTCGTCGTCGCAACGAACCAACCCTTCCTCAAGCACATTCTCGGCCTGCAACTTGAAGCGATCGGGGTCGGCAAGGTCCTATTTGCTGACACAGCCGCTGACGCCCTCGATCATTTGTCGAGAAATCCGTCTGCCACACTTTTCTGCGATCTTTCGATCGCCGCGACCGACGGCCCGAAACTCGCAGGCGCGTCCCCGCATTCAATCGTGCTCCTCTCGCCGCTGGCCCGTGGCCGCCTCGATGCATTCCGTCAGGCGGGTTTCGATGGCTATCTGATCAAACCGATCCGGCAGTCGAGCCTTGCCGAACGCCTTTCCCGGACTACAAGCCAGTCCATTACCAGCCGTCCGCAGCGGTTGGACACGACGGAGGTCAATCCCATGCCCTCTACCCCGAACAGGCTCCGCGTCCTTCTCGCCGAAGACAATCAGATCAACTCGGTCCTCGCCCAGGCGATCCTCAAACGCGCCGGCCACCATGTCGATGTGGCCGCGAATGGCCGCGAGGCGCTCGACACCTTCGCACTGGCGCCATATGACCTTGTGCTGATGGATATGCGCATGCCAGAAATGGATGGCCTCGAGGCCACCCGCCGCCTCCGTGATTCCGGTGCGACCTTGCCGATCATCGCCCTGACCGCCAATGCCATGGCAGCGGATCGTCAGGAATGCTTCGATGCCGGTATGGACGACTTTGTCTCCAAGCCGTTCGAGCCGCAGGAGCTGCTCAATATGCTGATCAAATGGACATCTGGTGACGCAGAAGATCGCCGCGAAGACGCCGCCGCATCATAAGGCGCCAACCAGCCTGCTGATAATATAATCCGTGATCAGCCTGTGATCCTCCGGGATCATCAGGCGATGGCTCTCCTGCTGCACCATGCCATCGTCGAGTAGCGCGCCCGTGACGGACAAGACGGACGCCTTCTGCTCTTCCTTCAAGAGATTCAGATCGAGCCCCGCTACCTGGCGTAACCCGCCCGCAAGGAGCTCGATGAGCTGGGCTTCTTCATCAAGCTGCTCTTCATCATACCGCTCCTGGTGCGGCATACCCAGCCATTCACGAATCGTGGGCCTGCCCGCGATCGCAGAGCGCCCTACCTCAAGTGTCAGACGCCCATGCGAGCCGGGGCCGATCCCGATCCAGTCAGCGCCTCGCCAATAAAGGCTATTGTGTTTGGCCTCCGCCCCCGGGCGGGCATGGTTTGAAATCTCATATCCCGGACACCCCGCCGATGCCGTCATCGATTGCGTCATCGCATAGAGCCCGGCGGCCCGCTCATCCGGCATGGGGTGCCAATCACCGCGCCCGACGGCTTTTGCAAAAGCAGTCTCGGGTTCCACCGTCAGCTGATAAAGCGACAGATGCGGCGCCCCGACCGCCAGAATATCGCTCAGCCGCATCTCCCATGCCACAAGATCTTCATCCGGCAGGGCATAGATAAAATCGAGCGTATACGCCTCAAATGTACTGGCGGCGACATCAACCGCCCGGCGCGCCTCCGCCTCGCCATGGTTGCGCCCGAGAAACGAAAGCTGCGCATCGTCAAAAGACTGGACGCCAAGGGACAGCCGATTGATCCCGGCGGACCGGAAACCGGCAAAATGCGATATCTCCGCATCCGTCGGATTGGCTTCAAGCGTGATCTCCGCCGCAGGTGCCAGACCGAAGAGTCGATCCGCCGCCTCTATCAATTGCCCGACCGCAGACGCGGGCAGAAGAGAAGGCGTGCCGCCGCCGAAATAGATGCTGGCGAGCTGCCTTGACCCCATCCGTTCCCGGAACTTCTCTAGATCTAAGACATATTCAGCGACCCAGCGCGCAAAATCTTCATCGCGGCTGCGGGTGATTGTGAAATCGCAATAGGGACAGATCCGGGAACAGAACGGCCAATGGATATAAAGCCCGGTCTCTAAACTCACGACAGGCCAAGCTCCGCCCGCAGAGCCGCCAGCGCTTTTGCGCGATGGGAATAGCCCGCCTTCTCCGCCGGCGTCATTTCACCGAATGTCCTTTCTTCTCCATCGGGAATGAAGATCGGATCATAGCCAAAGCCGGCTACTCCGCGCGGCGGGAAGGTCAGACGCCCCTCGACGCGGCCCTCCGCGACCAGCTCCTCTCCGCCCGGCAGGATCAGGACAAGGACACAGACAAAGGCCGCGCGCGCGCCCATCGCCGCTTCATCGCCGCCAAGCTCCTTCATGATCCGGGAGAAAGCCATGTCATAATCCCGATCCGGCCCTGCCCATCTGGCCGAATAGATGCCGGGCGCCCCGCCCAACGCATCGATGGCAAGACCTGAATCATCGGCCAGCACCGCGCCTAGCGTTAGCCCGGCCGCCGCCAATGCCTTCAGCCGTGCGTTGCCGGAAAACGTGTTTTCCGTCTCTTCTGGTTCGGGGAGGGCCTTGTCGATCGCCGACAGGATATCAATATCATCCCCACGGAACGCTGCCTCAAGCTCTCTCAGCTTGCCTTTGTTATGGCTCGCAAGCAGCAATCCGCCCTCCCTCAGAACGGCCTGAACCAATTTCTTTTCTGTCATGACAGGCTCCTCACTTGTATTGTTATTCGGCAAACCCATATTGAATAACATGATGGCGACGCAGGGTCGTCATCGCACCTGAAGGGAGAAAAAACTCATGTCCAGCTCACGTTTCGCGTCGGTATTTATGTCGATCGTTGCCGTCGGCATGGTTGTCACCGTCGGTGTGGGCGTTCTTGCAGCGCTCGCGCCCCTGTCCATCGGCGCTTGAGAGTAACTTCATAGTGCCATGGATGTTGCGTTTAGGGCACGAATGCCCTCAATCTGGCCTATATTCACGCTCAGGCGGGGGTGCACACCCGCCAATGGGCTCCGTAAACAACTTGGTCAGGATGACGATCGGGCAATGACGATCAATGTAAAGCTCGACAGGATGTTGCTCGACAGACGCATGTCGCTGACCGAGCTTTCCGACAAGGTCGGCGTGACCATCGCCAATCTGTCGATCCTGAAAACCGGCAAGGCAAAGGCCGTGCGCTTCTCGACGCTTGAGGCGATCTGTGAAGCGCTCGACTGCCAGCCCGGCGATATTCTCGAATTCATCAAGGAGTAGCGGGGGCTTCAAGCCTGTCGCGAAACCGCCGGCTGACCGGCACTTCATCCCCATTCTGCATGACCGCCACGGCATCGCCTGATCCCGTAGGCTTTAGCTCGACCATAGCTTTCGGATTGACGAGCCATGAGCGATGTACCCGCACAGCCTCACCACCAGCCGCCGCGACCTGATCGGATAGCGCAGACAGCGTGGTCCGTATTGTCACTGTCCGGACAGATGTTTTCAGCTCGACATAATTGCCCGAGGAGTTGGCCGTCAGGATATCCTCGATTGTGACATAGAGAGTCCGCCCACCGCTTTTCACACTCAGCTGCCGGGTCGCCGCCGCATCCCGCCGGGCCGTCGCAAGGTCCGCGCGCATCTGTTCGAACTGCCGCGCAAGGACGATAAAGACGACGATCAGCGCATAGGTCATCACATCCTTGCGGAATTCGTACGTCAGCTCCCGCAAGGGGTTGTCGGTGAAAATATAGTGCTCGCCCCAGAAGAGCGCGTGACCGATTTTCCGTAAGATCACGAAGAAAAATATGTGAAGACCTGAATAGACGATCACGCCGAGCACATGAAACAGCACCAGGCGTTTCCAGTCATGCTGCCCCGGTGTCGCCTGAGAGACGATCCACCTCACCAGCGGGAATAATGCCAGGATCACGAAGATACTCGAGAATTCCCAGAGCATGACCCTGGACACCGGAGAGCCGTCCCCAGCGCGATCAAGTTCGGTCGCGTAAGACCAGACCGCGATTATCTGACCGGCGATGCCAAAGATCGCAAACCACAGAAAAGCGGACCAGTCGGCCCGCCGGTCGATGGCCCTAGGATCGCCCGCCTCCTCACTCGGCCGTTTCATCGCTTTTATGAGCCTGCCGATCATCCCTCATGTCCGCCGCTTGTCCCTGAGGCTGCGAATATTGGCGGCATTCACGCGAAAATCCATGCCGCAAATCCCTTGGCGCTCGGCACGGCGCGCCATCCGCGCGATCCAGCCGGAAACGCATAAGGGAGCATGCTGATGATGAGTCTTACCCCTAAGGACGGCTCTATCGACAATCGCCGTTACGACCTCGACTGGCTGCGCGTCATCGCCTTTGGCCTCCTGATCCTCTATCACAGCGGCATGTTCTACGTGACGTGGGGCTGGCATGTGAAAAGCGCCTATGCCGGCCCGCTGATCGAGCCCCTGATGTCGGCCGTCAATCCGTGGCGGCTCGCGCTCCTCTTTTTCATTTCCGGCGTCGCCGTCCGCTTTGCCAGCGACAAGGCTTCCTCGCCTGCCAGTTTCGCGGGCTCTCGCGCGTTCAGGTTGGGAGTGCCGATCGTCTTCGGCATGCTGTTGATCGTCATGCCGCAGACCTATTTCCAGCTTAGACAGTCGGGGCAGATCGAGGCCGGTATCCTCGATTTTTATCCGCGCTATCTCAGTGGTGATCCCGATTGGGGCGTGATCACCCCGACCTGGAACCACCTTTGGTATGTCGTCTATCTCTTCGTCTATATCCTGCTGCTCGTCCCGCTGATGCCGCTCCTCCGACGGCTCGCATGGGGGCCGATCGGGCAGGGACTTGGCTGGATCGCATCGCATCCAGCGCGCCTCATCTTTCTGATCGCGCTCCCTTTCATCGCTTATGAGTATCTCCTGTCCCCTCGCTTCCCAACGACGCATGCCCTCATTGGTGACTGGGCCAATCACGCCCACCGACTGACAGTCTTCCTGCTCGGCTATTTCGCGGCAAAGAACCCCGGCTTCTGGTGCGGCATTGCGCGGAGCTGGCCCTATGCGCTGGCAACGGCAGTAGGGCTCTGGGTCTTTGGCGGTCTGATGGAAGCCTATTGGCCGAGCGTCGAAGGCACCGTTTTCGGCAAGCCGATCGCCCTCAGCGAGCCTGCGCTGACAGTTCTATACGCATGGACAGTGATCATCAGCCTTCTGGGTCTCGCCCAGAGATTCCTCAACCGCTCCTCGCCCGCCTTGAGATATCTCAACGCCGCCGTCTTTTGCTATTACATCGTCCACCAGTCGATCACCGTCACGGCGGGGTATCTGCTGACCGAGATTTTTGCGCTCGGCCCAGTCCTTGAGCCTATTCTGGTGGTCGGTATTACGATTGCCGGGTGTGTTCTCTCCTTCGAGATCTTCCGGCGCATCCCGGGCTTACGCATCGCCTTTGGAATCCGGCAGCGTTAAGCGTTCACAAACGTCGTCCGGATCGCTATGTGCGCGGCTTGCTTGAATAAGGTAGACTGCCGCGGTGACCACACTGCTCGATCTTGCGCCCGAAAAACCCGCGACGCGCCCTTCGCTCTTTGGCCTCGACCGGGAGGGCCTGCGCGCGCGCCTCGCCGAGGATCTGGGGCTTGAGCCCAAGCCCGCGAAAATGCGCGCAAGCCAGGTCTGGCAGTGGGTCTATGGCCATGGCGCCCGCTCTTTTGACGATATGACCAATATCGCAAAGGACATGCGGTCCCGGCTGAAAGAGACCTACTCCCTCGCCCGACCGGAGATCACAGAACGGCAGGTCTCCTCGGACGGCACACGGAAATATCTCATCCGCTTTGCCCCGGGCATTGAGGCGGAGGCGGTCTACATTCCTGGCGTCGGTCGCGCAGGCGCCCTTTGCGTCTCAAGCCAGGTCGGCTGCACCCTCAACTGTACCTTCTGCCATACAGGCACGCAGGCGCTCGTCCGTAATCTGACGGCTGAAGAAATCGTCGCGCAGGTGCTCGTCTGCAAGGACGATATCGAGGAGTGGCCCTCCAGCCGCGATGACCGCAAGCTTTCCAACATCGTCTTTATGGGGATGGGTGAGCCGCTTTATAATCTCGACCACGTTGCCCGCGCCATCGACATCATCTCCGACAATGAAGGAATCTCGATCTCGCGCCGCCGGATCACGGTGTCGACGTCCGGCGTCGTCAGCGAAATGCAGGTACTGGGCGAGCGCACCGATGCCATGCTCGCGATCTCTCTTCATGCGACCAATGACGAGCTTCGCAACGAGCTGGTCCCGATCAACAAAAAGTGGCCGCTCAAGGAACTTCTCGATGCCTGCCGCGCCTATCCAGGCACGTCGAATTCTAAGCGCATTACCTTTGAATATGTGATGCTCGACGGGGTGAATGACAGCGATGCGGAAGCGAAGGAGTTGGTCCGCCTGCTCCGCGGCATCCCGGCGAAGATTAATTTGATCCCCTTCAATCCATGGCCGGGCAGCCCATACGCCTGCTCCTCATGGGAACGGATCGAGGAATTTGCCGATATTGTGAATGCTGCCGGCTATGCCTCTCCGATCCGCACGCCGCGCGGCCGGGACATTTCGGCGGCCTGCGGACAGCTAAAATCGGAAAGCATCAAGCAACGCGCTTCGGATCGTCGCAAGTCCGCATCCAATCCTGCGGCATAAGCTTCCGGATTCGTCAAAGTTTAACCATGCTGCTGGTAAACCGTTGTCATGGTTTCAGCGTCTCATCCTCGGCCCGCCAAGTCGCTCCGTAAGAAGATTGGCGATCACACATTGATGTGGTCGCTGCTCGTCATTGCGCTGACGACGGCAGTCAGCTTTGGCTGGACATATATGTCGACCCGGGATCACCTATTAGGCGAGCTCGAACAATCTACAGTTGAGCGCGCAGCAAGCCACCAAGTTCTTTTCGACCGAGTAAGGACTTTAGAATTACAAGCTAGAAATCTTTTTCTCAGTGGACTGCCTCATATGGAAGAATCGGCGACGGTCGGATTCTTCAATCACATTTACCCTGAGAAGGAAGATGGGACGCGACGCTCTCGCCCAGATCTCTTTGACGGCTTTAATACAAATTACGGCGTGCACGTCTATGGCGTGGGCGCATTTATAGCCAATGGTGCTGATGATACGTTAGACGATAAAAAACGTCTGGTTGCAGCCTATCATACGATCAGTCGCCTCGGCCCTTCCGCGGGTCTCGGCATCGACAATCTGTGGTTTTTCACACCCGATAATGCGCTGATCATGTTCGCCCCAGACCGCGAAGACCGGCTCATGTTTTATCGAGCGAACGCACCGGCGGACTTCGATTTCCAAGGGCAGCGTTTTGCCAAAAACTCATTACCTGAGAACAATCCGGATCGGGTCATGACATGCACGCCGTTGACTCCAATCGTCTACGACCAAACAGGCAAGACACTGACTTCAGGCTGCCAACTTCCCGTTGATCAGAATGGAGAATATGTAGGTGCGTTCGGTGTCAGTCTGTCGTTGAACGGTTGGCTGAAGGAAGCAGTCAGACCGGTCATGAATACCGGCACGCCGATTCTGCTCGACCGCGACCTAAATGTGATGTCGCACCCCGAGCTTCATCGCGAGGAAAACCCCGCCCAGCCTGCGGATATCGAAAGCCAACTGAACTTTCAGGCCTCGCCTGGCGCCTTCCAGCGGGAGAGAATTTTCTATCACAAGGAGTCCGGCAGCTTCATCGCCCATGCGCCGATCCATGGCCCTGAATGGACCTTCGCCATTATGGTCCCCCACGCTGCCATTACGGGCACGGCCACCCGCTCCGCTGCGATAACCGGTTTCATTGCATTTCTAGGCACAGCGGGCCTCGTCATTGCCCTACATATCCTCATTAGTCGGAATGTTCTTACCCCCCTGAACATGTTGACCCGCGAAGCAACAACTGACGAAATGAAATGTTGCGAAGATGCACAGGCACTTCTCGACCGGGATGATGAAATCGGCCAACTTGCCGGCGCCTTTGCTGACCGGGACGCCCGCTTCAGGGCGCTCGTCGATACGCTCGAGACGCGCGTCTCCGAGCGCACAGCAGAGCTTGAAGCCGCCAAAAACAACGCCGAGCTCGCCAATGAAGCAAAGTCACGCTTCCTCGCGACGATGAGCCATGAAATCCGCACCCCGATGAATGGCGTCATAGGCATGGCGGATGCTCTCTCACGCACCAAACTTGAGACCGATCAGGCTCAGATTCTTGGTATTCTCAAGAACGCAGGTAACTCGCTCCTGACGATCCTCAATGACATCCTTGATCTCTCGAAGATCGAGGCGGGCGCTGTCTCTCTGGAGATCATGCCAACCGAGGCAGAGGAGATGCTCGAAACCGTTCTTCACACCCACAAGGTGACAGCTGAAGAAAAAGGATTGGAGCTGACGCTCAACATTGATGACAGCGCGCGTGAAAGTTTCTTGGTGGACCCGACGCGCATTCGTCAGATCGTCAATAATCTCGTCTCGAATGCCGTGAAATTCACCGCCGAAGGCAGCATATCCATCAGTGCACAGCATGAAAATGACATGCTGGAAATCAGTGTCAGTGATACGGGCCCGGGCATTTCAGCTGACGCGCTGCCCTATATTTTTGATTCCTTCCGCCAAGAAGACAACACGACAACCCGGCGTTTTGGAGGTACAGGCCTTGGCCTCGCGATCGTCCGCCAGCTTTGCGAAATGATGGGCGGCAGCGTCGAAGTGGCGAGCAAGCAAGGCGAGGGTTCCACTTTTACCATCAGGGTTTCTGCTGAATTGGCGAATGATTCAGCCAAATCAACTCTCCCGACACAATCCGTATCTGACGAGAATGATCAGATCGCACGCACCCTTCTTCAGGGGACAGACATCCTTGTCGCCGAAGACAATGAAACCAATTGCATGGTGCTGCGCATTCTCATGAAGCCCTATGGCCTCAATCTGACATTCGTCGGCAATGGCGCAGAAGCTGTCTCCGCTTGGCGCGATGGCGATTATGAAGCGATCCTGATGGATATGCAGATGCCAGTCATGGACGGTTTGGAGGCCACCAAGCGCATCCGCGCCGAAGAGGCCGAGAATGGCCGGGGACCGATCCCCATCATTTCAGTGACGGCAGACGCCATGGATGATCAGCTCAAAGAGCATCTTGCTGCTGGTGTAAACCGCGGGATGACCAAGCCGATTTCAGCCCCGTTGCTGGCCGACGCCCTGATCAGCGAGCTGGCCCTGAAAGCTCGCAAAAGCAGCGCCGCTTAAGCAGCGCCTGCCGCCCATTTTGCCTCAAGCCGCGCCCGAGCCGGCTCATGCAGGTTGACCTTCGAGAGTTCACCTCCGGCCCATTCCATGACTTTCGGGTCCATCACCCGGAACCAGAGCGGCGGGATCATCGCCATCAGCATACAGCCCGGATATCCCGTCGGCAGTTGAGGGAGCCCCTCGAAATGCCGCAGCACCTGATAGGGCCGTGCGGGATGGGCATGATGATCCGAATGCCGCTGCAAATGAAACTGCATTATGTTTGAGACGATGTGATTGGCATTCCAGCTATGCCGCGGGGCGCAGGGCTCATACCGGCCAGATTCGTTCCGCTGACGGAGCAATCCGTAATGCTCGATATAGTTGACCAGCGTCAGCGCGAACCACGCAACGAAATGGTGCAGGATAATCCATGGCAGGGCGGCAATCCCGAGCGCAAGAACAAGCGCCAGCGCCACCACAATCGTGATCGCATCGGCCTGCAAGATCTCATTCCGCCATGACCAGATGCCATGGCCTCTCTTTTCCAGACGTTTTTTCTCGATCGCCCAGCCGCCACGCAGGGCGCCGGGCAACTCACGCATCGCAAAGGCATAGATATTCTCGCCGAACCGGCCGGAGGCGCAGTCCTCGGGCGTCGAGACATTCTTGTGATGCCCGAGGTTATGTTCAGCGCTGAAATGTCCATAGCCGACCGCGCCCAGCGCGAGCTTCGCCATCAAACGATTGAGCCTGTCGGTCTTGTGCCCCAGCTCATGTCCGATCGTGATCATCGAGCCGTTCAGCGTCCCTGTGCCGAGCACGAAAGCTAGCTGCGCCCAGAAGGGCAGGCCCTGCGTCACAACAAAAATCATGGCGGCAATGAATGCCAGATAGCCGACCGGGATCACCGCATGGACGGCCGCCATGTAGAATCTGTCTTCAGCCATGGCTTTGAGGACACGCTCGCCAGGATTCGTGTTGTCGACCCCGACCAGCGCATCGAGCAGCGGCACCACGAGATAGACAACACAGAGCGGCAAAAGCGCAGTCCAGAGCGCGTGATCGAGCGCTATCCAGGCCAGAATCGCCCAGATCGGGGTCAAAGTGACTACGCTATAGCCGATAATCCACAGATATCGTTTTGTATCCGATTTCTTTAAGGTTAATGATTCTGCTGCGCTTTTTGTCATCGCTTATCGGCCCCTCTCCCGAGCCCTATTGTCCTTACATGCAGCGGCGGCGCGTAGAACAACATTTGGCATTTCTTAACACTTGGAGAATCCGGGCGCAGCGGTTAATGTCTCAAGAACGCGTTGGTGGGGTGAAGAGTCGATGGGACGCACGGAAAGCATTTTTGCAGGTATTTTGCTCGCCGCAATCATCATGGCAGTCGCCGTGGTTGTGCTCCGAAGCGATGCGCGGACGAGCGGGCCTTCTCAGCCCTTTGTGATCGCAGAGCCCGATATTGGCAGCTTTGACGTTCGCTTCTCCGGCAACACCGACGCTGACACTTGCACCTGCTATGAGCAGGCATATGCCTTCGGCGCTAAATATTCTGATATTTCGAGCGATCTCTACCGCGGCGGTTTCCAAGCCTGTGAATCCCGGCTTGGCCATGGCGGTGCGCAGGCGTGGACCTATGGCTGGTCGAACGGCATGACGGGCACACCGGGCCGCAAGAGCTGCCGGAATTACATGGCGCAGGCTCGGGCAGCCAGCCAGGGCCACTAAGGCCCGGCTCGCAGACGCCGTATTCCTAATTCTCTGATTTCAATGGTCGGGTGAGGAGTTCCTCAACCACGGACGACAATGGCTTGTGGCCCTCGATGAGGGTTGCCACCCCTTCGGCGATCGGCATTTCGACCCCGGCTTCTTTTGCCAGCCGCACGAGGATCGGGGCGGTTGCCGCCCCTTCCGCGACCGTGCGGCGTTCTTTGAGAATATCGGCGACTGCCCGGCCCTGACCGATCTCATACCCAAGGGAGAAATTCCGAGACTGCTGCGAGGAGCAGGTCAGGATGATGTCGCCCAGACCTGAAAGCCCGTTGAGCGTTTCAGGCCGGGCGCCTTTTGCCACGGCAAAGCGGACGGTTTCGGCAAAGCCCCGCGCCATCAGTGCCGCCCGCGCAGAATTTCCGAGCCCCGCCCCCTCGACCATGCCGCAGGCAATCGCGAGCACATTCTTGATCGCCCCGCCAAGCTCCGCGCCGATCACGTCGTCGCTGAGATAAGGTCGGAAGGTCGGCGTCGCGAGCGTGACGAGCCAGCGCTCGCCCCGCGCTTTGTCCTTGTCCGCGAAAGTCACCGCCGCGGGCAGGCCGCGCGCCACATCATGCGCAAAGCTCGGCCCGGAAAGAACGCCCGCGCCCGCCTCGGGCCAGATCTCCTCGACAACCTGATGAACGGCTCGGCCGGTCGACTGCTCGATCCCTTTCGAACAGAGCGCCAGCGGCAACGCGTTGTCCGGTGCCGCCTCACGGAAGGCCGGGAGCTGCGCGCGGATATGCTGGGCCGGGATCACGCAGAGCATCGCGTCGGCCCCAGCAAGCGCGCCATGATCGGTCACTGCCGTGATGCCTTCGGGTAGGGGGATACCGGCTAGGTAATCTTTGTTCTCACGCGCATCATTGATCTGCGCCGCCACAGCATCATTCCGTGTCCAGAGCGTTACCTTACGCCCCGCACCCGCCAGGAGAGCCGCGAGCGCCGTGCCCCACGCCCCGGCCCCGGCGACGAAGCAATGCTCATAGGGTTTCGCCGTCATGCTTTTCGTCCTTTCCGGCCCGAGCCGAGGGTCACATCCGCTTCCCGCTCATCAAGTGGCCAGCGGGCACGTGGTGCCAGCCGCATGACACCGCTTATCGCCTCCGGCCCCAGATGCAGATACTGCCTCGCTCCGGCCAGCGCGATCATCGCCGCATTGTCCGTACAGAATTTAAGTGGCGGCACGACTAGCTGCCAGCCTTCGCTCGTCGCCAGCGTCTCCAGCTCAGACCGCAGGAGCGTATTGGCGGCCACACCGCCAGCGGCCACCAGATGCCGGGCCTCGCCCGCCATCTCTATCGCCCGCGCGGTACGCGAGATCAGATGCGCCACGGCCGCCGCCTGAAAAGAGGCGGCAATATCGGCCGCATCAAGCGCGATAACGGCTTCTTCCACATGCTGACGAATAGCCGTCTTCATGCCGGAGAAAGAAAAGTCACACCCCGGACGGCCAAGCAATGGCCGCGGCATGTCATACCGCGCCGCATCACCATTAACTGCCAGTTTCTCGATCGCCGGTCCGCCTGCGCCATCAAGCCCGAGCAGCTTAGCAGTCTTGTCAAAGGCTTCGCCTGCCGCATCATCGATTGTCGTTCCCAGCCGCCGAAAGGTCACCGCATCTTCCACGACGAGAAGCTGGGTATGCCCGCCCGAGACGAGCAGCAACAAATAAGGAAAAGGAACGTGCCCGGACAGCTCAACCGACAGCGCATGCCCCGCCAGATGGTTGACCGGCATCAGGGGCACCCCGGCGGCGAGCGACAATCCCTTGGCGAAGGTGAAGCCCGACATGACCCCGCCGATCAGGCCCGGCCCCGCCGTCGCCGCAATCAGGTCGAGCGCCGCCGGCGCCACGCCCGCTTCCGCCAGCGCCGCCGCCGCAAGATCGGGCAGGCGCACCGCATGGGCCCTTGCCGCAATCTCTGGCACCACCCCGCCGAAATCGGCATGTTCGGCGACTTGGCTCGTCACCTTCGATGACAGGATCTCCACCCCGTCGCCCACGCGCAACACCGCCGCTGCGGTATCATCGCAGCTGGTCTCAATTCCCAGAACGGTCAGGGGCGCGGTCGCTTGCGCGGTCATGGCGACCGGCCTAGTCATCGCCATCATGTCCTTCAAGCCCCTCGCGATCGCTTCACGCCAATCTCCTCTGGCCGTCAGACAGGCCGAACTCGTCCGCGACCTGCTAGGCGAGGCCGCCGGTATCGCGCCCGAAGACCGCGAGGCGGCCTTCCCGCTCAAGACTTACGTCAGCACCGGGGACAAATTGCTCGCCCCCAGCCTCTCTGAAATCGGCGGCAAAGGCCTCTTCACCAAGGAGGTCGAGGACGCACTTCTGTCAGGCGAAGCGGATATTGCGGTCCATTCAATGAAGGACATGCCGGCCGAGATGCCGGATGGCCTCATCCTTGCCGCGGTCCCCGCCCGCGAAGATTACAGAGATGCGCTGGTCAGCCCCGGCGGGCTCACCTTTGACGCGCTGCCCGAAGGCGCCCGTATCGGCACCAGCTCGATCCGGCGGCGTGCCCAGCTCTCCCGGCTGCGCCCAGACGTGACACTCGCTCCCATGAGGGGGAATGTCGGTACACGGCTCGATAAGCTCGCGCGTGGCGAGGCGGACGCCACCTTCCTTGCCGAGGCAGGCCTTAAACGTCTGGGCCGGGATGATGTCACCCGCACGCCCCTGTCGCCGGACATCATGCTGCCCGCGCCGGGCCAGGGCATTCTCTGCATTCAGGCGCGCGCCGATAATGACGCCGCGCTGGAACTCTGTGCCCGTATCAATTGTCAGGACACGGCACTGGCCAGCGCCGCTGAGCGCGCGCTTGTGAAGAAGCTCGACGCCTCCTGCCGCACGCCGCTGGCTGCCCTTGCGACCCTCAAGGAAGGCGAGCTGAGTTTGCGTGCCGAAATCCTGATGCCTGATGGCACCTCGCATTTTGGCGGTTATCGCGAACTACCCGCACAGGATCGCTCCGCCCCCGGCGTACTTCATGCCGCCGGCCTGATCGGGGAAAGCCTTGCCCGCCATCTGATCGAGGAGGCGGGGGACCAGCTCACCCGCATCTTCGGCGCTTCATGACGATTTTCATCACCCGCCCTGCACCGGACGCAGAACGGACCGTCGATGCCCTCCGCGCCGAAGGCATTGAGGCGGAGGCTGCGCCCCTGATGAACATAAGCTTTGCCGATAAGGCCCTGCCCAAGATCCCGGAGAATGCGCTTCTCGCTTTCACCTCCGCGAATGGGGTCCGGGCATGGGTCTCAGCAGGCGGCCCTGCCCTCCCCGTCTTTGCGGTCGGGGATGCCACGGCAAACAGCGCCGCCGAACTCGGCCTGCCCATCGAAGGCATCGCAAGCGGCGATGTCGAGGCGCTTTTCATTCTACTGGATGCGGAGGCGGCGGGCCGCTCGATCCTCCATGTCCGGGGCCAGCAGGCGATCGGCAATCTTTGCGACCGCTTGGGCGAAGCTGGTCATTCCACAGTCAGTCTGCCGCTCTACGAAGCTGTTGCGGCCCCAAAACTGCCCCCCAACCTCAAAGCAGCGCTGGAGAGAGAGGTACATGCCGTCGGGATTTTCTCCCCGCGGAGCATGAAGCTCTTTCTAGACCTCGTGGAGGCAGAGGGTCTCACGCCCCGCCTGACCGCTCTTGATGCCATTTGTCTCAGCCCGGCCGTTGCCGAAATTGGCAAATCTTCAGGCTTTCGAAGCGTTCATGTTGCAGAACGTCCGGAGCTCTCTGCCTTCGTTGACACTGCTCGTTTGCGACGCACATAAGCCAAGGCGGGAGACAATGCCCGCCTTGTATCGTGTGTGCACCGGAGAGAGACCATGGCCCCGCAGGATCCACCCCGCGACGACGAGACCCCTGAGACCGAGTCTTCGCCGGACACCCCCGAAATCGCCGATGAAGGTGACGCGCCGCGCGAGCTGTCGACGGACAATACCGACGCGGTCGATGCGGAAATCGTGAGTGAGACGACAGCGGACGAAGAGACGGACGAATTCGTCGCCGCCGAAGACCCAGACACCATGGTCGCTAACGCATCTGAAGAAGATGCGTCTGACGAGGCACCAGAAGAAGAATTGGCCGCCGCAGAGCCGGCCAATGAGAACACGCCGAAAGGCGGCGGCCTGGCTGCGCCTTTTGCCATTATCGTTGGCGCGCTGGTTGTCGTTGCCGCGCTTGTCTACTTCCTCAATCACGATGATGAGAGCGTGGAACCTGCGAAAGTCGAGCGCGTCGCCGCGGCTCAACCAGTCGCTGCTACTCCGATCAATCGCACGCAGGTTTCTGAAGATGTTGCACCTGATACGGACGGCCATGCCGTAGCGGACGAAGCGCCCGTCGCCGCCGTCACGGAAGATGAGCCCGCGACCGAGGAAACGGACGATAGTTCCGGTACGGAAAACACCATCGTGGCTGCAGCTTCCGAGGAAGAAGAAGAGCCGGACACCGCGCCTGAGGAAGAAGTGATCGCATCCAGCGAGGAAGATGAGGCCGAAGAGCCCACCACGCAGGAAGAAGAAAATGAAAGCGCCGCGAGCGCCATGGTCGCCGCCATGACGCAAGGCGAGGAAGCAGACGACAATGCAAGCAGCGAAGAGACGGCCGCGCGCCGTTCCGCACTGATCGCCCGGGCCGCTGAACGCAACCGCGCCCGCCGCGAAGGCCGTGACGAAGCGCCGATCACGGAAGAAATTGAGGATACAGAAGAAACGCAAGTCGCCGAGATCGAGGAAGAAGAGCTTCCCGAAGACATCTCCCATGCGGCCAGTTCGCTGACAGAAGAAATCAACGCCGCCGTCGTCACCCTCAATGAAATCGACAGCGAAAACGCTGCTGATGAGGTCGCTGAAGTTGAGGAAGTGAAAGAGGCGCCCGTTGTGGCGGCCGTGACACCTGCACCGACGCAGCCGGCCCCGGATCTTGAGGAGCTCAAATCAGATGTCCGTGCGGATGTCCTCGCCGAGACTGAGCAGGTTATCGACCAGAAGATCCAGCAAACCGAACAGGAAGTCCGTGCCCTGCGCACAGAGCTGACCGAACAGCAGCGCCTCGCCGATGAGCGCCTTGCTGCCCTCACCCGCAAGATCGACACACTAGAGACGAATGATCTGACGGCAGCCCGTCAGGGAACGCTGCTGATTGCCCTCTCCGATCTGCATGACAGCGTCCAGTCCGGCTCGCCCTTCCTCAAACAACTTGAGAATGTCGAGCGCATTGCGCCCAATGCACGGTCACTGAGCCCGCTCCGCACCCATGCTGCCACAGGCCTACCGACGGATCAGACGCTTCGCACCAGCTACGCCCTTGCCGCGCGGCAGGCACTTTCCGGCGCCAAGCGTGAAGAGGCGGATGGCCCCTTCTCCCGCCTTGGCGCTAATCTGACCGGGCTCTTCACGGTACGGAAGGTCGGCGAAGTCGAAGGTGATACGCCCTCGGCCATCATCGCTCGCGCCGAATCCCGGATGCAGAATGGCGACCTTAACGGCGCCGTCGAAGAGCTTGGCAATCTGGATGGCCTTGCGCACGACGCCTTTGCTGACTGGATCGAAAAAGCCGCGGCCAAGGTCGATGCCGAGCGCCGGATCGAAGCCATGGAACGGGCCGTGACGGCCCGGGCCGGATAGGTCTAGACTTGAAGCCAGAACCCGCATCATTGCCAGGGAGCAGCCCCGCTAGATGATACGCATCGTGATCTTTATCGCCATCGTGTTCGCCCTCACTCTCGGGGCGACACTCCTGATCAATGTTGAGGGCGAGACGGTCATGTATTTCGGCGACATTGTCTTCAATGCGCCGTCCTGGGCCGTCATCATGCTGCTCTCGGCTTGCGCCATGGTCATCGTTGCAGCGACACTGTTCCTCTACGGTGTATTGCGGATGCCAAAGGCGATTGCCCGCCAGCATAGAGACCGCCGCCGCGTGAAAGGCCTGACCGCACTGACCCGCGGCCTTGAAGCTGTCGCTGCTGGCGATGCAACCGACGCCCAGCGCCATGCGAAAATGGCCAGTCGTCAGCTCAAGGACGAGGCTGGCCTCACCCGCCTCCTGACCGCGCAGGCGGCACAGCTTGCAGGCGATGAAGTCACCGCCGAGCAGAGCTTTGCCGCGATGCTCGAAGCGCCTGAAACCGAATTTCTCGGGCTTCGCGGGCTTTATCTTCAGGCCATGAAACAGGGCGACCGCAAGGAAGCCCGTGAATATGCCGAGCGCGCCTTCCGCCTGCGCCCCGGCACGGAATGGGCTTATCAATCCGTCTACACCCTGCATCTTGATCGCGGCGCGTGGGGTGATGCCCGCGATATCCTGATCAAGGCGCAGCAGCATGGCCATGAAGGCGGTGAGCCCGCTAAACGACGTGAAGCCGCGCTCCTCACCGCCATGGCCTATGGCGCCGAGGCCGGCGGCGAGGCAGACACCGCCCGCCGCGAAGCCAATGAGGCTCTCAAGAAAGCCCCCGGCTTTGCGCCTGCCGCTGTCCTTGCCGCGCGCCTTGAAGGGAATGCAGGTCGCCGCTCCAAGGCCGCCAAGATCCTTGATGAAGCCTGGGCCATTGCCCCGCACCCCGCGATCGCCAAGACCATGGCCGATCTTTATAAGGATGAAACGCTAGAGCGCCGGGCCGAGCGCCTGACGAAGCTCGCTGAGAATAAACCGGAAGCGGATGAAAGTCAGCTCCTGATCGCCGAGCAGGAAAACGCGCGTAGCGATCACGCCGCTGCCCGCGAAAGGCTGGAGCCGCTGCTTACCCGGAACCCCCGTGCCCGGACATTCTCCGCCATGGCAACCGCGATCCGTCACCTTTATGGCGATGCCGCCGCGAGCGTGTGGCAGGACCGGGCCGCCGCCTCTCCGCTTGACCCCGTGCCCGGCGCAGATGGCGATTTTCATTTCACCACGGATGGCTGGAAGCGGCTGATCCGCGAATATGGCGACCATGGCCGCATGGCACCGCCGCCGCTTGAAGAGCTGCGCACCAGCCTGACGGTCGAGGAAGTCCGCCTGCTGCTCGCGCCGCCCGTCATCACCGAAACAGCGATCGAAGACGAGGCGCCCGCCGCCATCGTCGATGCCGAGGTCACCGAATCCGAGACAACGCCGGAAGCTGAACCTGAAACCGAGCCTGATCCTATCGACGACCAGCAGGCTGTCGATGACGCGGCCTCCCTCTCTCCAGATAGCGGCACAGATACGCCGGAGACGGACGAACCAGCAGCCTCAGCCGGTCAAGACACGGACGCAGGAACAAAAACGTCCGCCGAAGGCGATCCCCCGGCGGACGAAGAAGACAAGGCCAAAGAAGGCGCCTGAGCCGTTACGCGGCGGCGTCCTGCACCCATTTGACGATATTGCCCTTGGCATCGGCGCCGAGCTTGGTGGCGACCGGCTCGCCGCCCTTGAACAGCATCAGCGTCGGCACGCTGCGCACGCCATATTGCATCATCACGGACGGGTTCTCGTCGATATCGACCTTCGCGACCGTCAGCTTGCCTTCGAGCTCTTCGGAGATTTCCTCGAGCGCCGGGCCGATCTGTTTACACGGGCCGCACCACGTCGCCCAGAAATCGACCAGCACGAGGCCGTCATTCTTCAGGACCTCTTCCTCGAACGTCGCATCCGACACTTTTACCGTAGCCATGATCACTCCTATTCATGATCGGGGCGGTCACATGAGGGCCCGCGATCCTTCAAATACCAGACTTGCACGAGGTAGGCCTTCGGGGCCAGACCGCAAGCCCCTATCATCCGATGGATTCTAGGGTCCGGTCCAGCAATTCTGGGCTGAGCGGCATCAGCTGCGGCGTATATGTCCAGAGGATCGCGGCCTCGACCTGATGCGCAGGGAAGAGCCGCACGAGCAGCGCCCGGTAAATTGCCATCTGCCGCAGGATCCCATGCGGGGCCGCCTCTGGCGTCGCGGGCGGCGGGCGCATCGTCTTGTAATCGACGACCAGCACCTTGCCGTCCGACACCAGCAGCCGGTCGACCTGCCCCGCATAGTCCCGGCCCCCAAGCTGGCCGCGCAGCGCGACCTCCGTCTGCCCGTCAGGACCGAAGACATCGCCAAAGGCCGGATCGCGCAGGACCGCCAGCACCTCATCCCGCCATGCGGTGCGCGTTTCATCTGTTTCCTCGGCGGCATGAAGGGTCAGTAGCCGGTCCGCCGCCCCCTCCCACGCCCCGGGCGGCAGAGCGGGCAGGATTTCGAGCAATTGGTGAATGACCAGCCCGCGCGCACGCGGGGAAGGTCCCCCTTGCGCCGCTGCGCCCCGGCGGGGCGGATAAACCGGCCCGTCATCTTCTTCATCGAGCGAGGAAGGAAAATAGACCGTAGGCGATGTTTCCGGCGGCACCGCCGCAAACAGCCAGTCCGGCGCGGTCACAGCATCTTCCGTCCTGTTCGTGCCGGCCTTTTCTTTCAGGAGAGCGGGCTTCCCGCCCCGCCGCAGCCTGACCGGCAGGTCTTCGCGCCAACCGCAAGCCCGCTCTTCTATCCCCTCTATCCGGTCAAACGCCTGACACGCCAATCCGTACCAGGACGCTTCCATGGGCGGCTTTGCAGCCGCCGCCTCGTCAGGTGTTGTCTTCTCGTTCCGCCGTCCGGCTTCCGTCCCGCAGATAACCAGCCGCTGTTCCGCGCGTGTCGCGGCAACATAGAGCTTGCGGCGGTATTCCTGCATCTCCCGGGATTTGAGATAGTCCTTGCCCGCTTCCGCCGCCGGATGCGTCACCCCGCTGGGCAGGCGGATAAAGACGCCGTCTTCGTCATCATCTTTGAGCAGAGGGATGTCCTCATACCGCGCGCCGGGCTTGAAATTCGCATCGGCCAGATAAACGGCGGGCGCCTCAAGCCCCTTTGCGCCATGCACCGTCATGATACGAACCATATCGGCTTCGTCACCGAATTCCTTCTTGATGTCGCTCGTCAGGCCCTGAAGATGCGCAAGGAACCCATTTAGCGTTCGCGGATTTCTGACATCAAACTCAAGCGCCTCATTCATGATCTCATCGAGGGCATCATCGGAGGCATCGCCTAGGCGTTGCCGCAATAGATAGCGGCCCGTCGGTGCGCCCTCTTCGAGCAGGACCGACAGAAAGGCAAAGGAGCCGAACCGGCGGCCCGCTTCCTCAGCCGCGCTGATCCGCGCCACGATATCAGCGGCCTTCTTGCCCAGCGGCGTTTCATCACGCGCCGAGAGCAATGCCGTCCACAGACGGCCCTTCCGGTCATAGGCCAGGCTGAAAAGCTCATCCTCCGTAAACCGCCCAAAAGGAGATTTCAGTATTTCGGCCAGCGACAGATCGTCTTCGTGATTGACAGCAAAACGCAAGGCAGCGCTGAGATCCTGTACCGCGACATCTTCGAGCAGCTTGACCCGGTCCGTGCCGCCATTCGGAATGCCTTTGAGCGCCAGTGTACGAACGATCTCGGGGAACACGCCTGTCCGCCGCTGGCAGAGGATCATGATATCCCCATAGGTCGGACGCCTTGCATGCCCTTCCTTATCGGTCACCACTCCCGTGCGGACATAATCCTCGATATCCGACGCGATGGCCTCGGCCAGCGCCCGGTTGGGATGTTGTGGGCCTTCGGCATCGACGGGCAGCACCCAGAGGTCGGGGTCTTCGCGCTCGGGCTTGCGGAAGAGCGGCCATAACTCGACCTGTCCGGCAAGGTCAGGTTTGGCCGGGGCGTGCAGCTCCCTTTCATCCTCATAAAGACCACTTCCGGCATCACCCTCGAACATGGCATCGACCGTGTCGAGAACTGTCCGGGCAGACCGGAAGGAGAGAAACAGCGTTTGCTCCTCGAAAGGATGCTCGCCCGTCGCCTCCCCCATGCGGGATTTCTCCTTTTCAAACAGACGCGCATCCGCGCCCTGAAAGGAATAAATCGACTGCTTCTTGTCACCGACCACAAAGGCCGTGCGCGGATGGGCGCCTGGTTCACGATCCCAGAACCCGTCCCGCAGTGAGTTGATCACCGCCCATTGCCGCGCGCCCGTATCCTGCGCCTCATCAAGCAGGAGATGCGAAATCCCCTGATCAAGCTTGAAGCGGATCCAGTCATCATGATGGGTTTCTACCAGATGCGCCGAATGCTCGATCAGATCATCGAAATCGAGCGCGCCCCGCGCCTCTTTGAAAGCCTTGTAGCGTTTCTCATATTCTCTCCGCATTCGGATGAGAGAAGCGTTGAGCTTGAGGATCTTGAGACCTTCGCATTGCGCATGGGCGTTACTCAGACGCTCACAGAATTCGAGCGTATGCGCCTTATAATCTCGCACCCTTGCGCGAACAAATTCATTGCCGCCACAGGTTCGCTCGGCGGGCATTTCCTTTTTCGCCGTCAGCCAGGCGGCAATCGCCTCATAGAACAGAGCCGGCAACTCCTCAGGTGACGCGCCTTTGATCTTCCGCGCCATAGCCGACTGCAGATCGAATTTCTGCCTCGGCTTGTCACCATATTCATGGACGAACTCATCATGCGCCTGCTCAAGGTCGGACAGATAGGCCGGACTGGCACTGCGCAAAGCGTCCGCCGCGATTGAGGCTTCATCCGCCCCCAGCTTCAGCCCGAGACGCGAGAGGATGATAGTCTCATCGGGCTCTTCATGCTCCCTCCGATGGCTGAGCATCTCCATGACCTGCGCGACATTGCCGAAATGGTCGAGCAGAGCGAGGAAATCCTCGCGCCATTCGGCATGCTCGACACCATTAGCAAAGTCGCTGGCGATTCGCTGGCAGAGGTCTTCTGTCTCCGCCTCTTCCAGAACGGAGAAACCCGGCAGCAGCCCCGCCTCAAGTGGGAACCGGCTGAGCAGGCTTTCACAAAATGCGTGGATCGTCTGTATCCGCAATCCGCCTGGCGCATCGAGAGCCCGGGCAAAAAGCCGCCTTACCTCACTGAGGTCAGGTGCCTCCACATCCGGCCCGAGCCGGGCCGCCAGTGCGGCAGCCAACGCCTCATCACTCATCAACGCCCATTCACCGAGCGTGCGGAAGAGCCGCGCCTGCATCTCTGCGGCGGCGGCTTTTGTATAGGTGATGCACAGGATCGAGGCCGGATTGGCGCCTTTCAGCTCCACCCCGTCGCCCATCAGCAGACGGATCACCCGGTTCGTCAAGACATGGGTCTTGCCCGACCCTGCATTGGCCGAGACCCAGGCGGAAAGCTGAGGATCAGAAACGCTGGTCTGGATTTCCTCCGTGCGGCGGAAATCATCGGTTGAGCGGTCAATCGCCATTTTCCGCACCCCCGTCATCACCACGCACCGCCCATTCCCCGCGCCGGGCGAGCAGATCATAATCTCCTGTATCAGCAGCTTTCTTGGGATAGATCTGTGAACGGAATGGCCGTTCTCCGGAGAGCATGGCCTCGAGCAATTCCCTCAGGCGGCGGTCCACTTCCTCAATATGGTCGGCCAGATCCTGCCCCCAAAGCTCGCCCTTATAATCTCTGCCGTCAGCCTTGAGGTCGCCGAAGATCGGCGCATCGAGCTCCTTCAGGATCGGCAGATAGGCAATCCGGTGGGTGCCTGACGCTTCGAATTTCTCGAACGCTCCTGCGCGCGCCATCAGAGCCAGAATGCTCAATTGCGGATCAAAGGCGAGGTCCTGCCGCATCGTTGGCGGCACACCGGTTTTGTAGTCGATGATACTCAGCAGGCCATCCTGACGCCGATCAATCCGGTCGGCGCGGCCATTCAGGCGCATCTCGCCGGAGGGCAGGTTCAATGTCCAGAGGCCCGTCTTTTCGAACCAGCTCTCTGAAAGCTCCGAGGCAAGACTTTCCTGAAGCACCTGCCAGTTCGCGAGCGCCCTTGCCGTATCGCGCCGCCAGAAGACAAGGTAATCCATCGGAATGCGGTATTTCCTGAAGACTTCAACAAGCAGATCCTCACCCCGCGCTTCCCAAACGCCGGGCTCCTCTCCCAATGCCTGGAAAAGGTCGTGATAGACATTGCCGCGCTCGGCATATCCGACCGGCATGTCGAGCGGCTGCAGATGTTTGAGCTTCAGCACTTGCCGCGCATAGATCGCATAAGGATCACGCATCAACCGGCCGATGGCGGTGACACTCAGCTCCGGCGGCATCGCTGATTTTGGCGGCACCGGCTCAGGCGGCGGGGCGTGTGCGATCTCAGACGCCGGCGGCGCCTCCCGGATCGCCCGAAGCGCACGCAGGCTGTCGGTGATATCGACATCCTTTTGCAGGCCGCCAGCCCGAAGAAAGCTTTCAATCCGTACCCACCAGCGTGAGGCACTAGCCGGAGAGCGCCCCTGCCGCATGGACCGGCTGAGCACGACATCGGGCCGGGCCGCGTGCTGTTCAAAGTCATGCGCCGCCCGGCCGATCGACTGTTCAGGTGCCGCAAGACCGAGCGAGACCCGCATCTGCCGCGACAGGAAGGGATCCTCTGGCGCTGCATCAGGCCAGACGCCTTCATTCAGCCCCGCAAGAATGGTGAGATCCGCTGTCTGTAGCCGCGCCTCAACCAGTCCGTAAACAAACAGCCTTGGGTGACCGACCCCGACGCGGCGGACGACAGCGCTGCCGAGCAAGGCCTCGAAAAGATCGGCATAATTTGTCCCCGCTGGATCTTGCGGTAAGACCGGAGAGGTCAGAAGGCCATCAATCGTGCCCGATAACAGCTCGCCATCCTCATAGCGCCATAGGCGGGTGACCCCTTCCTCCGTATCCGTTGCAGAAAGTCTTTCGGCCAGATCGGTCATCACGGATATCTGCTCGGCCAGCGAGCCGGCCCCCACAAACTGGTCGAGATGGCCAGACAGAAGATCGAGCAGCGGCAACGCTGCGGGCAGCTTCTCCCCAAGCACGGGACTAAGACCCGAGATGAGATCCGCCCAGCACGGATATTTCACGCCGCGCAGCTCCAGATCGATCCGCCGGGCCGCCTGCCGCGCCGTATCGAGATCCTGCCCCCATTGGCAGAGCTCATGATTGAGGATCTGCATGAGAGCCGCACCACTTGACGAATCACCGAGCCACGCCGCCACAGCGCGCATGAATGTCCCCCGGAATGTACCGCCAAGGGGCGTGCCGCCTGTGTCGTCAACATCAATGCTCCATGCCCGGAGCTTTGCGCAGACCCGCCGCGCCAGATCCCGGTCCGGCGTCATCAGCATGGCCGTCCGGTACGGCACATCCAGCGCCTCACGCAATAACAGACTGATCAGCGCGGCCTCTTCATCGGGGCTCTCAGCGGCCAGCAGGCGAAGCCCCTCACAGGCGGCACGCAGCTCTCCGGCATCTTGCAAAGCGGCAAAGCCGTCATACCAGCTATCGGTCGCATTGGCGGGCCGCAGGGCAAGGCTCAGAAAGGCACGTCGGGGCTGGAGCGAATCTTCTCCCTCCGCCCACGGCAGAACTTCACTGCGTGGCAAGTCATCCAAATCATTTTTCAGCCAGTCACGGAAAATTGCCTGCGGATGGGGCGCTTCGATTGCTTCCCACGCTTCTGCGTCCATCTCCGGCTCGAAACCCGGCAGGATGACGACGCCTGCTTCACTCATCGCAACGCGCGCCATGAATCGGCTTGTGGCTTTTACTGTGCCCAGAGAGCCCGCCACGATCACCGGATCCTGCGGCGCATAAAGCAGCACTTCCCCAAGCTCATTGAGGATCGCCGTCCGGCGCTCCGCGCCTTCCATCCAACCTTGCGCCTCAAGGATCTGCGGCCAAGCA
Organism: Parvularcula marina; assembly: GCF_003399445.1. Lineage (NCBI taxonomy): Bacteria > Pseudomonadati > Pseudomonadota > Alphaproteobacteria > Parvularculales > Parvularculaceae > Parvularcula > Parvularcula marina. Next base: position 1,710,544 of record NZ_QUQO01000001.1, read on the forward strand.
GACCCGAGGATCGACAGGAAATCGAGCTGTTCCGCCCAGTGTTTTGCGACATCGCCCTCAAGGTCGCCGGAGGAGAATGTCTCAAGCTGCGAATAATGCACATCATCCCGGTGCAGACCATCGAGAAAGCGCCCGAGCAGTTCGCCTGTGCGGATCGCGCTGGGCCAGTCCGCGCCCCGATCCTGCGCAATCTCCTTGGCTCGCACCAGATGCGCAAGCTGGAGGCGGCGGGTCACGGGGTCCGCTGACGGTTTCAGCTCCAGTGCCGCCGCCGGGGGTTGGCCTGAAATAATGAGGTCTTCCTCATCAAGATCACCTAATGCACGCAGACGCGGCAGGAGAGTCACCTCCCCTTCGCCGAGGTCACCGAAAAGCTGAGCCGCCGTCCGGATCGCGCGGCGGTTCGGCAGGAAGAGTGTCAGGCGAGACAACCCGATCGGGTCATCCTTATACGCCTCAACAATCGGCGCGATCAGCTCGCGCAGGAAATCGGCCCCTGCCGGAATGGTCGCGACCGCAGGGGATCGCGCAAGATGCGCCGAGAGAAAGGCCGGGGCCTTCACACCCCCTCCCCGAGAAGTTCTGTTGCCGCGTGATAGCCCGCCGGATCCCCGACATGCATCCATCGTCCGTCATGAATAAGGCCGAAGAGCCGCCCATTCTCCATGGCGCGCTCCCAGAAGACGCGTGTGGATTTGGGCGCAGGCTCCTCCCCTGCCCAAAGGCGGGGATGAATGATCTGCAGTCCGGTGAAAACGTATTTCTCGCTATCGCCATCCCAGGAGAGCTTCCCCTCCGCATCGAGATGAAAATCGCCATGTCCGTCATAGCCGGAGGTCATCGCGACGGGGACGAGCAGGAGAAGTGCATCCATTTCCTCATCGCTCCACGCTTCACGCAACTTCTTGACCGGTCCGCCATTTTCATGCGGCAGGATGGCATCCGTATTGGTACAGAAGACCGGCTCCTCACCCAGCAAGGAGGATGCCTTGATGAGCCCGCCGCCGGTTTCCATCAATTGCTCACGCTCATCGGAGACGATGATCTCGGGCAATGTGATTTCTGCCAGATGGGCTTCCATCTTATCGGCCTTATAATGAACATTGACCACGGCGCGCGTCACCCCGCCTGCCGAGAGAAGGTCTAGAGACCAGTCGATCAGCGGCTTGCCCGCGACCGGCACCAGCGGCTTTGGCAGATCGCCAGAGACCTCACGAAAGCGGGTGCCGAGGCCCGCGGCCAGCACCATGGCGGTGTCGATCATGACGCACCCCCGAAATCAGAAAGGAGCGAGGGCATATATTGCTCAAACCACGGACGAATGGCGGCGGCATCCGGGCGATCAAGATCGCGACGGAAATGCGCCTCGACACGCGGCAAGAGGCCGTCATATTTCGGCTTGCCGTCGCGCCGGGTGAGCCGCGCGAAAATGCCGAGGATCTTGGCGTTCCGCTGGGCAGCAAGGATAGCATAATCGCGGATGAAGCCTACATCGCCCGCCGCCACATCATCGTGCAGCTCTCTGGCAAGGCCGGTATCGACATCCCGCCGGGCATCCTCGAGCAGGGAGACAACATCGTATGCAGGCTGACCAATCAGCGCGTCCTGAAAATCGATCACGGCAAGCGGGCCGTCTTCGGGCACAAGGATGTTCTCGGCATGGAAATCCCGCAATGTCAGGGCACGCGGCTCGCTCAGCCGTTCGAGAAGGGCATGCCACATGGCGCGATAGGCCTCGATGGCATCGCCCGACAGCTCGGCCCCGCGATGCGGCGCATACCATTCCGGCAGCAGCATGGCCTCGGCCTCATAGGCCACCCGGTCATAGGTCTGCAGCGCCCAGTTTGAGACCTGCCCCGGCGCGATCCTATTCTCCCTTAGCGGACGAATAGCCTCCAGCGCCGCAGCATAGAGCGCACCTTCATCTTCGCCTGCCTCGATCGCATGGACCAGCAGGCGGTCGCCAAAGTCCTCAATGACGGCAAATCCGCCCACCGGGTCATCGGCAAATATGCGCGGCGTGCGCACACCCACCTCGCGCAAGTAATCCGCAAGCGACGTAAAGGCCTCAAGCCGGGGACCCGCGAGCCGCGCCATGGCGTTATAGCCAAGCTCGCGCCGTGCGGATTCATCCGCATCGGGCGGGCAGGCAGCGGTCTCGGCACCCGGCGGCGCATCCATCAGCAAGGCTGGGCTTTCCCCACCCGAAAGGCGGAAATAACGGCGGGTTGAGGCATCGGCCGTCAGCGGCTGGGGCGGTGTGCCTGCCCACCCCGTCCGCTCAAGGAAGGCTGCGCGCGCTGCCTCCCGGTTCGCCATCTCATCACCACTCATACAAAGTCCTTTTCCGAAAGGCGCGCAGCCCAGTCTTCATCGCCGGCCAGCTCCCAAACCCTCGCGCCCGGCTCTTCTCTCGCCGTGACGGTTAGCGCCCCGCCGGGCAGATAGCCCTCGCCATGTTCGGCCCATTCGACAATCAGGATGCCAGCCTCTGCTGCCTCATCCAGCCCCAGCTCCATCACCTCTTCGGGATCTTCCAGCCGATAAAGATCGGCATGGGTGACCGGGGGCGTCGTCGCATATTGCTGGATCAGGGCGAAAGTCGGGCTCGGCACCTCGATCTCCTCCCCCGCCAGCGCGCGGATCAGGCCGCGGGCCAGCACGGTCTTGCCCATACCCAATGCGCCGGACAGGAAGACGGTATCGCCCGCGCGCAAAAGCGCGGCGAGCTGCCTGCCGATCCGATCCGTGTCTGATTCGCTCCCTGCTCGGAGCGTCATGAGAAGTGTCACGAGAAACAGTATAGCCATGTGGGGGCCCGCCGCGAACCCGCAAGACTTGAGCTTCTTTCCCCTAAGAGGCTAAGGGGCGGATCGTTCACCAGATCCCGATCCCGGAAAGACCCCGCCCATGGTAAAGCTGACCTATATCGAACATGACGGCACCACGCATGATGTCGAGGCCGCGCCGGGCCTGACCGTCATGGAAGCGGCCGTGAAGAACAACGTGCCGGGCATCGATGCCGATTGCGGCGGCGCCTGCGCCTGCGCGACCTGCCATGTCTATGTCGATGAGGCCTTTCGGGCGAAAACCGGTGAACCTTCGCCGATGGAGGAATCGATGCTCGATTTTGCCTCCGAGCGGCAGGAAAACTCGCGCCTCTCCTGCCAGATCACGGTCGAGGAAGCGCTCGACGGGCTGTCCGTCCGGCTGCCGGAATTCCAGGGCTGAGCTGACCGGCTTCATCTTGCGGCTTGACTCCGCGCCTCATTTTCATGCTTTGTTCCCTTTGTGGACGACAGCCTCACCGATATTCCGCCCGGCTTTTCAGAGGCCGGGCTGCGCCCCGAAGTCACCGCGAAGCTGACCCGCGGGGTTGCGCGGCTGCTACGCCATATGGGCTGTGCAGTCCTGGCCGAGATGCGGCTGGCCAATGGTCGGCGCGCCGACCTGATGGGCATCTGCCCGAAAGGCACCCTCACCCTTATCGAGATCAAATCCTGCCGCGCCGACTTTGAGGTCGACAATAAATGGCCGGATTATCTCGACTGGGCCGACCGGTTTTATTTCGCGGTCGATGAGGAATTCCCGCGCGAGCTGCTCCCCACAGACGAGGGCCTGATTATCGCGGACGGGTTTGGCGGAGACATCATCCGCCCCTCTCAAGATCGCAAGCTGAGCGGCGCGCGGCGCAAGGCCGTGACATTGCGCTTTGCCCGCCAAGCCGCCTTCGCAGGATTTTCCGAGGAATAAAGGGGGAGCGGCAAAGCAGGCCACCTTTGAAATCTGGCCGCGTCCGCACCCCCATATAGGTGGATGGTCGCATGCTTGCCGCCCCGCCCTCTGGGGTATCAGGAATGAGGGCAGTACCATTCCTGACATCGAATGACGGGTATGTTGGGCAGGTCCGTCATTCGTTCACAAAAACTTAACACAATTGGGACGGTTACGCAGAAAGAGTTTTCCCCCAGAAATTGTGATATTCTCACAGCATACGGAGGGCTATGGCCAGCTCAGAATGCGTCTCGATCAAACGATCCGCACCCGCTTCTTGCAGCTGATCCGCATGATCCTCAAGGCAATGCCCGCCACCGAGGAACCCCCAGACTGTTCCGCCTGCGGCCTTTCCGGCGGCAACACCATGCGCGCTATCCTCGATAATGAGACATGAGGCCGGATCCACGCCAAGCTGTTCGGCCGCATAAAGAAAGATATCTGGTGCGGGCTTTCCATGCTCGACGAAATCCGCCGAATAGACATGCCCGTCAAAATAAGGCGCCAGACCGTAACGGTTGACCTTGTCATCAAGATAGATCTGCGCAGATGAGGAGGCGACTGCCATTCTGTAGCCCAACTCACGCGCCGTTTGCACAACGTCCAGAGCACCGGGCACAATTGTCATGGTATGTCGCTGTGCCCGCCGCGTCTCAATCATCCCGTCCCAGAGACTGGTGAATTCCGCCTCCGACGGCATCCGGCCGAGAACAGCGCCATATTCATCCTGCAGCGCCGTTCTGAATAGGTCGGCGCGCATCCCATTGAACCGTCGGATCAGATCCTCCGGCCCCCAATCAAATCCACGCTCATTGAGAAAGACGGCAACATCTTCAAGCCCGACGATTTCGCTGTCGACGAGCACACCATCACAGTCAAAAAGGATTGCAGCAAAAAGCATGGCGCGCCCTTAGCCTTACGCCAGCTCTTCCGCTAGCCTGCTTGGATCCGCTTGAATACGGCTCATCGCGTCGTGCAGGCGATCCCGCACGAAACGGTGGCGGGAGTTCTGTGTCCAGTTGGGGTGCCAGGCGATGACGAGGTCAAAAGACGGCACCTTCACGGGCGGCTCGAAAATATAAAGGTTCTTCGGCATCAGTCCCATCAGAAGCTGCGGGCCGGTCAGAACACAATCCGTATGCATCACGATTGGCAAGGCAAGCAGGAACGAAGATGTCGTGTAAGCGATGTTCCGGTGATAGCCCCGCTCTGTCAGCGCCCGATCAGTGAACCCTTCGGCCTTTCCTGCAGGCGCAACGAGCACATGATCAAGAGACAGGAACTCTTCCAGCGTCAGCGGGTGGCCCGCCAATGGATGGTTTGCCCTCACGGCACTGACGAAGTTGTGCCGCGCAACGGGCCGGATGACGAAGTCTTCAATACGGATGGTCGGCGGCAGGTCGAGTACCGGCGCCTCGGGCAGGAAACAAAGGTCGAGCTTGCCCGTCGCCAGCTCGCGCGCCGATTCAAGGCTGGGGCTTGAGAGATCAAGGCTCAACCCTGGTGCTTCCGACCGGATCACCTCTTCCCATAATTTGGCGATCAGTGCGCCGACATCATCCGTACACGCGATCCGAAAGCGGCCCTTTGCATGAACGGGGTCGAACGGGTCGGGCACGCGTAGGACTTCACGGCATTGCTCCATCGCATGGGCAACGACCGGCCGGAGTTCCTCGCCTAGCGGGGTCGGGATCATCTCGCCGCCGGTCTTGACCAGAAGCGGGTCACCGAACGCATCCCGCAGCTTGGCAAGCGCCCGTGAGGCCGCGGGCTGGGAAAGACCAATCTGGGCTGCTGCCGCCGTCACGCTGCGCTCTGACAGCAGCCAGTGCAGCGCCAGCAAGAGATTCAGGTCGAGGCCTTCAAGACGTCTGTCCATAATTCACATTTGGTATATTGAAAATGACTATTATGCATTTGTGATATATGCACTGCACACTTAGGTCAAGGGTGACCGGCGCGGGATCGGTCGCCAGTTCAAGAGGACCATCATGTTCATTCGCTCCACTCTCATTGCCGGCGCAGCTCTGATCGCTGCAGCCAGCGCCCCTGCCCATGCGAACACCCAGGAAGAGGTGGAACTGTGTCTGGCTGCACTTAGCCAGGAAGCGCCTGACGCCAAATTCTCCTTCAAACGGAAAAGTGGCGGCGCGCTTGCTAAACTGAAATTCGAAATGGTGTCCGCTGACGGCGAGAAGAAAAGCGTCGTTTGCAAGGTCCGCAAGGGCGAAGTCGAAGAACTCGACATGGACGCATAAGCCGCTCCCGGCTTTTAGAATGCCCAATGTGAAAACGGCCCCTTTCGGGGCCGTTTTTTGTTTTATTTCTTGGTCATCTGCTTGGCGACAACACCGCCGCCGCCGCCGAGAATACCGCCGCCAATGGCGCCTTCGACGATGTTCTGCAGATAGGTCATCAGCATATTGGCATCATCGCCAGAAGCCAGAACCTCATTGAGACCCGCCTGGTCGGCGCCAAAGCCGCCAGCAAGACCCCCGAGAAGGCCGCCCAGCGTCCCTGTCGTCAGACCGCCACGCAGCAGTTTGGACAGGATCGGCCCGAGAATGGCCCCAGCCACCCCGTTGGTGACGAGTTCAGGATGTGCCTGAATCCAGTCGAGAATTTGTTCCATCTGTTCGTTACCCCTCTAGTTCGGTACGCGTTTCGCCCCCGTAAGGGTTAAGAAAGCTGATCTAGGTTATCCCGTCCAGCTATTTTCCAGCAGCCAGAAGTGGCTCTGACACCGCTGAAATCAGCTCACTTCAGGCCACTTCTTCGGATTGAGCCCGCGGATCAGCAACCAAAGGGTGAGCGCGCCCTCCCCGACCAGAGCGGGCAGGATCACCATCATACTGATGATCTTTGCAAATGGACCATAATCCGCAAACAGAAGAGTTCCCATCCCATCCACAATGTATCCGGCACCGGCCAGGAAAAGCAGGATGCCGAGGAGGGCCGGCAGATAGGCCGCCCTGACCAGCAAGAGCCCGAGCAGGAAGATATGGATGCCAAAGAATACAAGTGAAACGGCGAACCCCGAACCATAAGATTTAAGTGCCAGATAGATCTCGGCCTGCGCGTTGACGGGCGAGAGCGCATCCCCTGCCTCAACGATCTTCAGGATATGGACGAATTCGAGCGCAACAGCTGCGAACATGACCGTATAGACCAGCCGAAATAGCGCCGAGAGGAGTGACAGTTTTCGTCCGGCAGGGATCAGCAAATAGTATAGCGACCATGAGATGATCACATCGGCGATCAGCACGATGACAAATGCCGCTGCGCCAAGCCGAAACTGCCCCAGATTTTCCATCAGATTGGCGGTCGTGGCCGCGGGGTCTCCGTCGACAACCAGACCGCCGATCGCGAACATATTGGCAAAAATCGCAAAACCGAAAATCAGTAGGTAGAAAAAGCCCGTGAGCCGAGCGAGTCCTTGCGCTTGCGATGCCGTCAGTGTGGATTTGTCCATTCTTGCCCTCTCCCCATTCCTCTATTGCCCAAAGAAAAAGGGCGGCCCGAAAGCCGCCCTTTACTAGATAATCAGACCTCGCCGGTGTCAACCGTGAGCAAAGAAGGCGAGCATCAAGAGTGCCACGATATTGGTGATCTTGATCATCGGGTTCACCGCAGGACCAGCTGTGTCCTTATACGGATCGCCGACGGTGTCGCCCGTCACGGCCGCTTTGTGGGCTTCTGAGCCCTTGCCACCATGATTGCCATCTTCGATGTATTTCTTGGCGTTGTCCCATGCGCCGCCACCCGCGGTCATGGAAAGCGCCACGAAGAGGCCGGTGATGATCGTCCCCATCAGCATCGCACCGAGAGCTGACAGTGCAGCATCCTTACCGGCTGCCGCGCCATCAGGCGCGAAACCAGCAACAGCAAGTCCGATCAGAACATAAAGAACAATCGGCCCAAGGATTGGCAGCAGTGACGGCACGATCATTTCCTTGATCGCCGCGCCCGTCAGCAGGTTCACGGCCCGCGCATAGTCAGGACGCTCCGTGCCCTGCATGATGCCCGGTTTCTCTTTGAACTGGCGGCGCACTTCCTCAACGATGGCGCCTGCCGCGCGGCCAACGGCCTGCATGGCAAGGGAGCCGAAGAGGAAGGGCAGAAGCCCGCCTGCAAATAGGCCGATGATGACATACGGGTTCGACAGATCGAAGCTGACCGTCACGCCCTCGAAGAACTCGAACTTGTCCGAATTCTCAACGAAGAATTCGAGATCCTTCGCATAGGCCGCGAACAGCACCAACGCGCCGAGGCCCGCAGAGCCAATCGCATAGCCTTTGGTCACAGCCTTAGTCGTGTTGCCGACCGCATCGAGCGCATCCGTTGTCTCACGCACAGAGCTGTCGAGTTCGGACATCTCCGCAATGCCGCCCGCATTGTCCGTCACCGGACCGAAGGCGTCGAGTGCGACGATCATCCCGGCAAGAGCCAGCATGGTCGTGACCGCCGTTGCGATCCCGTAAAGACCGGCCACACCAAAGGTGAAGGCGATCCCCACCATGATGATCAGCGCCGGCAGGGCCGTTGCTTCCATGGAAACGGCAAGGCCCTGGATCACGTTTGTGCCGTGGCCGCTTTCAGAGGCCTTGGCGACGGATTTCACCGGACGGAAGCCCGTGCCGGTGTAATATTCCGTGACCCACACAATCGCGCCCGTGACGACGAGACCAGCAATGCCGCAGTAAAAGAGGCTTAGACCGGTAAAGGTCGTCGCACCATCACGTGTCGAGAAGACCTCGTCAAAGCCGAGCATCAGGCCGGTCACAACAGCCAACGCGATGATCGACAGGCCACCGGTTGCGATCAGGCCCTTGTAGAGCGCGCCCATTACATTGGTGGAGCCCTTGGAGAGCTTCACGAAATAGGTGCCGATGATCGACGTCACGATGCAGCTTGCGCCGATCGTCAGCGGATAGAGCATAAAGGTGCGGACATTGTCGAAGACACCGTCACCGCCCGAGAGGATCTGAATTTCCGTCGGCGCAAAGAGGATCGCGCCCAGAACCATGGTCGCCGCGATGGTCACGACATAGGTCTCGAACAGGTCAGCTGCCATGCCGGCACAGTCGCCGACATTGTCGCCCACATTGTCCGCGATGGTGGCAGCGTTCCGGGGATCATCCTCCGGGATACCTGCTTCGACCTTACCGACGAGGTCACCGCCGACATCCGCACCCTTGGTGAAGATGCCGCCGCCCAGACGGGCAAAGACAGAGATCAGCGATGCACCGAGCGACAGGGCGATCAGCCCCTCGACAACACGGCGGTCATCGACATGCTCAGTCACGGAAGTGAGGACCGCGAAATAGACAGCGAGGCCGAGCAGCGCGAGGCCGGCGACCAGCATGCCTGTGACCGCGCCCGACTTGAACGCGATGTCGAGACCCTTGGCGAGGCCGGAGCGCGAGGCTTCGGTCGTGCGCACATTGGCCCGGACCGAGACCAGCATGCCGATATAGCCTGCCGCGCCGGAAAGAACCGCGCCGAAAAGGAAGCCAACGGGCGGCGCCCAGTCACGGAAGAAAATGAAGAGAAGTGCAAATACCACGACACCAACAATGGTGATCGTTGTGTATTGCTTGTTCAGATAGGCTTGCGCGCCTTCCTGAATGGCTTTGGCGATCTCCTGCATCCGATCTGTGCCGGCCGGTGCCTTCATCACGGACTGCGCGGTGATGAAGCCATAGGCCACCGCCAGGAGGCCCGCCGCGATGACGAGCATTAGGGTCAGTGTCATGGGTGTTATCCCCTCTCCAATTGGTTATTTCGCCCTTGCGAGAACCGCTGGACGTTTTTCAACCAATGAAACTGTCAGCGGTTGGCGTCAGAATCAATTGCATTGTCAGCCCTTCCCGCATTTGGAGTCCTGAACCTCACCTTAAACATTCTGTTTTAGGGCGGCGCTTGGGGAACTCTGGGAGAGGTGTATGCGCCACCTCATTATTATTGCGGCTACACTGGCTCTTTTGGGATGCGGACCTGAAGAAGAGCCGACGCCTACGCGCGCAGCGGCAGAAAACTATCACCGAGAGCTGCGGGGATATGAATATCACGAAGATGTGATGCGCGATTCCGAAGGGACGCATTATTATGTCCAGTCCGCGCTCAGCGGCTATTTCCGAACAGATGACGAGGACTTGCCGGTAAGTCTCACTGAACTTGCAAGTTCCGGCTGTCAGATCCCGCGCCCCGAAGAGACGGACGCTCTTTACATTGTCCATGTCGGTGGCAGTGAGCAGCAGGCCCCGATCCATTACATCACCAACCAAGCCATGAATGACGCCGCCGAGCGGATGGTCAGCGCCTATGTCCAGCGCGAAGGCGACATGCCCGCCTATGCCCGCTTCAAAGCCGGCCGGACGATGCCCATCACGAATGTCGTCGTGACCGAGCGCGAAAAACCCGTCTTTCTTATCCTGATCAGTCAGGGCGACCTCATCTGGTCCTTCCAGCCTGCTGAAGGCACACAGATCCGCCAGATCGTCGCACTGACCCCGGGGATGCTCGGCTTTGCGCATCTGCCGGAAGGCACAGAGGTTCACTCCCTTTATGGCAGGAGCCTTGCCCGCTGCGGCATCAAGCCTGCGCGGATGCCAAAAGAGCACTGGTCCTTTGTCCGCAATGTGAAGGAGTCCTCCTACGGCCAGGATCTCCTCGCTGAGAACAGGAAACGCGCCCGCGACTTTGACCGCTGGATGCGCGAGACTTTCGACCTTGGTTTTTATAGCGCTGTTGAGGGCCTCCATCTCAGCAACGCGCTGATTGGCCCGATGCCGGCCAGCGAGGACGCTCGCGCACCTTACCTGCCGCTCTTGGGCAGCGCTGTCCTTCTGTCTCCGTCGGATTTCGTCATGGCCGCGTCCCAAAAGACATTCAGTAGCCAGAGCGAAGCACTGGTCCGTCAAACCGCCACTGAAGCCGCGGGCGGCAGTCTTTCAAATCTCGTTGCAAGGGGAAACTGACCCATGTTCGACAACAGTCCCATTTCCATGATTACCAAGCTGATCGGCCTTTGCTGTTTCGGTGTGTTTCTTGCGACCCAGCTGAATGTCTTCAATCACGTGCAAGGCATGACCTATGCGATGAATGGCGGTGACCGGCAAAAAGATCCGCTGGCAGATCAGGGGATCATCGTCTCCAACAACACGATGGATCATAACCGCAAGATCATGTCGTCCGCCTATATGGCGACTGTCAAACAGGACGACATCGACGCCTATCGCAACGTGACCTTCTCCGCACAGGTGCCGGTCAAACAGCTTCTTCAGGACGGAGAGAGCCGTCCCGAGGATGGGTTCGAAGGGGTATTCGCTGAATCCCGTGCAGTTTTCTACGCACAGGAAGAATGCGAGCGACTGCTACAGACAATGGCGTCGAGCTGTCAGGTCGTCCGCGCCACTGGCAAGTACAAGCGCGATATCGTCGACATCTCCGCCGTTCTGAAATTCACGCAAAAAGCCGCGTTCGGCGAACTTGATGCAACGACTGCCTGGTCATTCAACGAAGTTCAGGTGAACATGACCGACGGCATGGTGACTTCGCCCCGTCAGTATGCCCACAAAAAACGCCTGCAATTCTATCGCAAGGCGGTCAGTGAATGCACTCAGATCAAGCGTCGCGCAGGGAATTGTGCGATCACCAGTATTCGCATCAGCTCGTTTCAGGAATCGAACAGCACGATGGTCAATATGAATGCTTCTGCCGAATACGGCTTTCTGATGCGTCAGAGATAAGCGGCGGCCATATCAACCTAGCCGCTCTTCCAGCCATGCTCGCAGGACGGCTGCATTATCCGTACCCAGTTTGATCTGGGGGTCAGCGAAATCTTTCGTGCGGATCCGCAAGGAACCGGGCAGCGCCTCAACGGCCGAGACTTCACTCCGCGCAAGGATCCGGACCAGCGGGAACATTCCCATCGGACGGATAATCGCAACGCGGTGAGCGCCAAGACCAAGCAGGACGCCGCCCTTGAAGACGCGCTCTTCTTCGGGCGTTTCACCCGGATGGGCTTTCAGAAAATGCGCCCGCGCTTCCTCAATGGAGAATTCAGCTTCGCGGCCTTTGCCGAGCCGGTTGAGCAGCAGGGCCACCCCGCCGATCGCGACAGCCACAAAGACGAAATAGAGCAGGAGCGCCATGGCCTATTCCTTGAAGGTGACGGTCGATTGCCGTCGTCTGTTGACGTGAAGGTCAAAAACATCCGGACGCGAATAATGCCCCACCACATCCAGCGTCAGATGCGCCCGCCGGACATGGGCGTGATCGAGATCCGCAACAAGCAGAGCCTCCTTATCGAGCACCGGCGGAATGACCCAATTGCCGTCAGGATCCGCAATGCAGCTTGCGCCATTCGCAAGTTGGCCTGCATCATTGAGCTTGCCGATATCCGGCAGGTTGAGTTGCGGCACATCCGCGCCTGACATCAGACCAGAGACAGAAAGAGCATATCCCCGCCCTTCCCGCGCGATCATCGGCGTCAGTTGCTCCGTATTATGAAGACCACCCGGCCATACGGCGACGTGCAGGTCCTCGCCTTGCGCATAAAGACTGGCCCGTGCGAGCGGCAGCCAGTTCTCCCAGCAATTAAGACCACCTGCGGTGAAAGCGCCAAGCTTGTGGACGCGCAACCCATTCCCATCGCCAGCGCCCCAGACAAGCCGTTCCTCATAGGTTGGCATCAACTTGCGGTGCACTGATTTAATCTCTCCATCCTCGCCGATATAGACAAGGCTGGCGTAAAGCGTATGGCCGCCGCGATCGGCTGCCCGCTCCATCACCCCAAGATAGACCGCCATTTTCGCGTCACGCGCCATGGCGCAGAGCGGCTCAAGATGCCCGCTTTCGATCTCGACACCATGATCGAGATAATGCGCATACCACTCTTTCTGGACGTCACTTTCGAACTGGGCGCCATCGGTCCGCTCGACCCAGAAAGGGTAGCCCGGCACGAGGGATTCTCCGAAACAGACAAGCTGCGCGCCTTCACTGGCGGCCTGCCCGGCGCAAGCTGCGACTTTCTCCAGGGTTGCATCACGATCAAGCCAGACCGGCGCAATCTGCGCCAGCGCAACGGTCAGCCTGCCTTTTTCCCGGATCGTGCCCTGATCAGACGGGCGGATGATTTCAAGCGCCATGCGACACCTCAAAGCCAGGACGGCACAGCCTCTCCGGACAGCATGTCCTCATAGCTGGGACGTTTACGGATAATGGCAAACCGCTCTCCATCGACGAGCACTTCCGGGGCCAGTGGCCGAGTGTTGTATTGCGAACTCTGCGTCGCGCCATAGGCACCTGCACCACGGAACGCGAGCAACGCGCCTTCCTTTGGGTCACGCAACGCGGCATCGCGCAGGAAAACGTCCGTCGACTCACAGACTGGCCCGGCAATATGGCAGGATTTTGGCTCCGCATCCGATTGCGCAACTTCCTGCACGTCATGGTGAGAGCCATAAAGCGCCGGGCGCATCAGATCGTTCATGCCGCCATCGACGATGACATATTGCGTTCCGTCCTGATCTTTCTGGAGCAAGACCTCTGTGACGAAGAGACCCGCATTCCCGGCGATCAGCCGGCCGGGCTCCATGATCACCTGCACCCCCAGATCGTCTGTCAGGCGGCGAATGATCGCGGCATAATCAGAGGGCAGCGGCGGCACTTCGCCATCCTGCCGGTAGGGGATGCCAAGACCGCCGCCCAGATCGAGGGAAGCTACTTCACAGCCCTTCCCGCGCAACGCCGTCACAAGGTCACGGCCTCGTCCTGCAGCCTTCTCGAACGGCATCAGCGAGGTGATCTGCGAGCCGATATGCATCGCAATCCCGCGCGGCGCGAGCGAGGGGTGGGCCGCAGCTTCCGTATAAAGACGGACAGCCTCATCCCAAGGGATACCGAACTTGTCGTTCTTACGCCCCGTCGAGATGCGCGTGTCTGTCCCGGCATCGACATCCGGATTAACGCGCAGGGCCAGCGGAGCTGCAACGTCCATCTCCTCTGCCACACCGGCGAGTTGGCGAAGCTCCGCCTCACTCTCGACATTGAACTGCAGGATGCCGGCTTCGAGCGCCGCCTTCATCTCGGCGCGCGTCTTGCCAACACCTGAAAAGACGATCCGATCCGCCGGAATGCCGGCTTTCAGGGCACGGAAGAGCTCTCCGCCCGATACGATATCCGCGCCCGCGCCTTCTTTTCCCAGCAACGAGAGGACGGCGATATTCGACAGCGCCTTGACCGCAAAAGCGACCAACGCACCTGACCCCGCAAAGCCTTCGGCAAAAACCCGGTAATGGCGGCGCAAGGTGGCCGCGGCATAGACGTAGAACGGCGTGCCCACCTCATCAGCGATAAGGGGAAGCGGCACATCCTCCGCATGAAGAACGCCATCACGATAGGTGAAATGATCCATCAGAGTGGCCCCGGTCTGCTACCGCGTGAAGGACTGATCCTGATTGCCAGGAGGCGGCGGTGTGTCGAGCGGCGCCTTGCGCCCGCAGGCACTCAGCGAAAAGGCGGAGACGAGGATGAGCAGGGCGAAGATAATCCGGGACATGATCGACCGATTGCGCCGCTCGCCGGGGGCCGTCAAGTAGAGCCGTCATGACCGACCCGCATGCTCCGCGAACTGCCCCGCTCGGCCGCCTGATCAAGCTCATGGCCCTGATCGGGGCCGGCTTCATCCTCTTTGTGGTTTTCGCCGCCTCCCAGAAACCCCGGACCGGCCCGCCGGGCCTTGAGGAGCTGGCCGCGCGCATGCCCGGCGTCAGGTTGACGGCGAATGAGGACGGTCTTGCCGCCTTTCTGGCTCCCGGAGAGGAGGCAGAAACTTATGACGTCCTCGGCGCACCCGAGGGTCTGCCGGGCGCCATCGCGGTCTATTTCTGGCCCGCCGACTGCACCACACATTGCGAGACCGCGGCACAAGCTTTCATCGCGGGGCTGGGTAGCAATTCTGTCTTCACCCCCGTTATCGCCCGCCAGATTCCGCGTTCAGCGGGCCAAAGATGGGAAGCGGCACTGCCGATGGGCGTCATCGGGGTCAATCATTTCGGCGGCGCCCATCGCGAGCACCTTTCCGGGTCGCCACGACACATTGTGATTTTCTATCGAAACAACCGCGAAATCGCCCGCGCCAGCGGCGTCGACTGGTCAAAACAGCCTGCACAGGACCTAATTCGCGCCCTTCAGGACACACTTTTACCGGATATTGTATTTTTCTTCGCACCTGCACTGTGCGTCGCAACCAGTTCATGGTTAATGATTCGGCGTGTCCCTTGAGGCTATGGAGAGATACCCATGACAAATAGTTTGAAGGCGCTTCTGCTTGGCGCCACCGCAAGTTTCGCTCTCGTCGCATGCGGCGGCGACAAAGATGACGCCAAGGATGATGCCAAAATCGAAGTCGACGGCAAGTCGATGACGATGAAGTCTGACTCCCCGCTCGATAAACCATTCAAACTGTCGAATGCTGAGCCTTATGACATCGCGGCTCTGCTCGACGGGATGGGAGGCGCACTTAGCTACGATAGTGCAGATTTCGACGGAGACCTCGGCGCAGCCGTCATCACCAATCTTCGCCCTGCATCTGACGATGGCGGCGAGACATCGATCGGCCGGGTCGAAATTTACGGCCTGAACCAGGAAGCGCTAGCCGGTATGGGCTCTGGCGCTGGCTTCACCGACATGACCGAGCTGTTCCGCAAGGTCCGCATGTTCGACGTCAAATCGACCTTCCCGGTTGAAGAAGGCTGGGACGGCTCAGAGCCGACCGTCGGCAATATCTCGATCGGCGCACTCGAAATCGACACGATCAAGATGATGGGCACGCCTGGCGGCGATATGGGTCCGGACAGTGTCGAATTCGGCGGTCTTTCGCTGAAAGACATGTCGATGAACGTGCCTTTCTCGGGCGAAGGTGACGGCGTCAAATTTGCGACCCCTGACTTCCGCGTTGCTGGCTACAAGAACGGCGTCTTTGGCGGCCTGATGGCAGCTGACCTCTCATACGACATCAAACAGTCGGACGAGATGATCCAGGAACAGCTGGCCGGGATGGGCCCGCAAGCTGGCATGCTCACCGACATTCCGCTTCTCAAGAACATGATTTTCCCGGCCCACCAGTCCGGCAAGATCGGCATGATGAGCTGGGACGGCCTGACTTTCACCAACCTCATTCCGTTCATCCAGAACGGCGAGACCCCGCCGGTCAGCGAGACGAACCTCATCAAAATCGGCGGCATGAAATTCCTCGATCAGGAAGTCTCGATCAACGGCAAGAAAGCCGCGTCGGTTGAAAGCACGGTTGTTGATCCGATCGACTTCCACCACTTCATGCCGAAAAAGATCCGTATCGTGTCGAAAGGCTCCAAAGCTGACATGACGGCTTATGTCGGTGACGAGAACCCGGCGATCACCAAAGTCCTCAAGGACAATGGTCTCGACAAGGTCAACGGCGAAAGCGAACTTGAATATTCGTTTGACCCGCGTTCGGGCGGCATCAAGCTCGACATGGATGGCGAAGCCAAGGGTTTCTATGGCCTCAGCCTGAACTTTGCGATGTCGGATTTCGACTACGACACGATCGTTGGCGCTGAAGATGAAGGCGCCAAACAAGGCGCCGTGATGAACGCAGCCATCGACGGCATGACGCTGAAGCTCAAGGATGAGAAACTCCTCGACACTGTCTTCGCCATTGCAGGCGCACTTACCGAGCAGGATCCTGCCGGCCTTCGTCAGCAAGCTGTTGGTCTCATGTCGCTTGGCGCCATGCAGGGCGCGCAATTCTCTCCGCGCGTTCCAGAATATGCGACCGCGCTTTCGAGCTTCGTCAGCGAAGGCGGCACACTGACCATCAGCGTCGCCCCGTCACAGCCCGTGACGATCGGTTCGCTGGCCGCCTCTGGCCAGTCCAATCCGGGCGCCGTGCTCGACACGCTCAACGTCACGGTCAAGCAAGACTGATCCTGACCGAGATCAAATGATTAAGCCCCCGCTTTGGCGGGGGCTTTTTTTATGGGTTAGCGATTGCCGGAAGCGATATAATCCGCAAGCGGCGAGAAGGCCCGCACAAGCGATTTGTAGACATCCCGCTTGAACGGCACGACGAGGTCAGGAACCTCCTCTAGCGGCGCCCAGCGCCACTCACAGAACTCCGCCGGCTGATGAGAATCGAGGTTCACCTCGTCATCATCACCTTCGAACAGCATGAGCGCCCATTTCTGTTTTTGCCCGCGCCAGCGGTCGCGCTTCTTTGCTTTGTAGTCGGAAGGAAAGTCATAAACGAGCCAGCCCGGCGTCGTGACCAGAAGACGCGTCGAGCTGACGCCGCTTTCTTCCTGCAGCTCGCGGACAGCCGCATCTTCAATCGACTCGCCGGGATCAACGCCGCCCTGCGGCATCTGCCAGCGATATTTATAGGCGCGCTGGACGGCGCTGGAGGCAACGCGCTTGCCCAGCCAGACTTCGCCTTTGCGGTTCAACAAACATATCCCGACATTGGGACGGTACTGATCAAGGTCGGGTAGTTCTTTCATGACGGTCCATTAGCTACCGCAGAAGCGGGAACAAGGTCAAAGCCCTCTTTTTCAAGGCCATCCGCCCACGTCTCAATGGCGCGAATGGCATCGGCTGAAATATAGAGCCGGGCGAGCACAGGCCTTCCACTGCTCGCCGAGGCTTTGAGCTGGGAGAGCCCCTGCTCGGCAAGGCCGCTGCCGCGCGGCACGATTACATTGACCCGGCCATAAGGAACACCTTGCTCGATCGCGGCCTGCGCGCCGAGCCCAGTGTCATCAATATAACCAAGCCCTCTTGATTTGAGGACGGACATGACTTCACTGATCGCGGCCTCATCTTTACCAAAAGACGTGCCCAGATAATTCGTCGCCAGCGGATAGGCCGGCGCCCGCGCGAGCAGCCAGCCAAGCCGCTTGCCATTCGCCTCGCCCCGCCGCGCAATCGTCAGGCCCGCTGGCCCCAGCGCTTCAGCACTGACGCCCGGCTCTTCCATGGGCAGCTCGATGGCGACCTCATGCCCTGCCGCCATCGCCTTTTCCATCAGTGCCGTGACGTCTTTGGAATAGGGTGCAAAACTGAGCGCAACTTCCGGGGGCAGACGGTTGATCGCCTGCTCAGTCAGCTCGGCATTAAGCCCCAGCCCGCTGAGCATGACCGCCACCTGCGGATCGCGGCCCGACACGTTTGGCCGCCGATATGCGTTGAAAGGCGTCAGCCCGTCAGAACCGATTTTCGGCGCTAATCCATATTCGCTCGAGCCGACCAGTGCGGGTAGCGCTGTGGTCGCCATCTTGCGCCGCGCAGCTGCAGCCGCCTCTCCACTGGTTTCTGGAATGGTGATCCGCAGCGTGCCATCGGGCTGCTCTTCCTCGGTCGTGATCAGCTCGCTGGTCCGGGTGACGCCCGTCGGGCCCGCCTCAATATCGTCCGGCACAGTGATGACCTTGGGCCCGGTAGCGGCCCCTTCATCCTCGACCATGACAACAGGCTGTCCCGGCTCAACACCCTGCGGCGCGCCCGCATAGCGCTCAGGCTCTAACGGCAAATCAACGACCAGATCGGGTTCATCGACCGGTTCCGGCGACAGCCAGACAAATACTGCGCCCGCAAGCAGGACCACCCCCAGCCCCAGCCACGCCATTTTCAGGCGGGAAAGGCCGAAATTTCTCTTCTTTCGCATGCGCTTGTCCGGACTCCATCGCACATGCACCCTTGCCCCCGGGGCCCGAGTGTCGTTGAACATGAGATAAGGTCGTGCCTCCTAGACGGTTTCGATGCATGAAAGAAGGCTGGCAGCCGGATTGTGAGCGGCCGGGAGGAAAAAATGGTGAATGACAACGCCCCGGCGAAAAAAGCCGCCCCGACCCCTGAAGAACTCGCCCAGGCGGCTGAGGAAAAGGAACGGGCGACCGCCGAAGGCCGCCTGAAGGACGAGGCGCGCCGGACCCGCAAGAAAATCTGGTCGCAATCGCGCGCGACCGTCATCGGCAAGGTGCTGGAGACCAAGGCGCGTGTCGGCGGCAGCAAGGTCGCCTTCATCGATCCGGAAGGCAAAGAGACAACCTATAAGGATGTCGCGCGCGGCGCTTTCGCGCTCGGCAACGCCCTGCGCAAACGCACCAAGCGCGGCGAGAATGTCGGCGTCCTGATGCCGACGAGCCCCGCGGGCGTGATCACCATCCTCGCCCTTCATATCGACGGCCGCGTGCCGACCATGATCAATTTCACGGCTGGCGAATCGGCGATCCTCTCTGGTCTTGAGACGGCGGAAGTGAAGCTCGTTCTCACCTCACGGAAATTCGTTGAGGTCGGCGGCTATGATGACCTCGTCGAGGCGATCAAGAAGAAATGCGAGATCGCCTATCTTGAGGACATCAAGGAAAACCTGACCGCCATCGACAAGCTGCGTGCCGCGCTGGGGGAGAAATTCCCCTCCTTCATGCGCCGCCCGAATTCCCCCGATGCGCCTGCCGTCATCCTCTTTACATCGGGTACGGAAGGAAAACCCAAGGGCGTTGTTCTCTCGCACCAGAACCTCGTCGCCAATGTCGAGCAGGTGCGCAATCACGTCATTCTTGAAGACACCGACATATTCATCAACCCGCTGCCGATCTTCCACTCCTATGGCCTGACGGGAGGGCAGTTCTATCCGCTGATTGATGGGCTGACCTGCATCCCTTACCCCTCACCGCTGCATGTGAAGATTATCCCGGAAGTCATCCGGCGCTATGGGGCAACGATCCTCTTTGCGACCGACACCTTCCTTCAGCGCTATTTGAAAAACGCCAAGGATGGCGCGCTTTCAACCCTTCGTTATGCCGTATGCGGCGCAGAAAAGGTACGCGATGAAACCCGCGCGCTTGCCCGCAAGAAATTCGGCTTCAACGTGCTTGAGGGCTATGGCGCCACCGAATGCGCGCCGGTTATCGCGGTCAACCAGCCGGGCGATATCCGTCCGGGCACGGTCGGCAAGCTCCTGCCCGGCGTTGAATCCCGCGTCGATGCTGTTGAGGGCCTGTCCGAAGGCGGACGGCTTTTTGTCCGGGGCCCGAACGTCATGCTCGGCTATCTTGACCCGGACCATCCCGGTGAGCTGCTCGCCCCTGATGAAGGCTGGCACGACACGGGCGACATCGTTCATATCGATGGCGGCGGCTATATGTCGATCCGTGGGCGGCAGAAACGCTTTGCCAAGATCTCTGGCGAGATGGTCAGCCTGGCCGTGGTCGAGAACTGCGCCGGGGTCGTCTGGCCGGACAGCCTCCATGCTGCCGTCATCCTGCCCGATGACAAGAAAGGCGAGCAGATCGTCCTTCTGACCGAAGAACCCTCACCGAAGCCCGAAACGCTCAAAGACTGGGCACGCAATCACGGCGTGCCGGAACTCGCCGTGCCCAAACGGGTCCTGCATGTGCCGGACATCCCGGTCCTCGGGACCGGCAAGGTCGATTATGTCAGGCTGAATGCCATGGCCGAGGATCTGATCGCCACGGCCGAAGCGGAAAAAGCGGCCGCCGAATAATCGGCGGCCAATCCGGGCCTTAGTTCACCGGCCGGAACACCAACGTCAGGATCACGCCCGGCACGCCGATCAGCGTCCACAGCGGCAGGTCGAGGAAGAATTTGCCGACCCCGCCTTCAGGCACGGACAGCTCAAGCCCCGCAATATTCATGAATTCGGCGGTCGTCGTGATGACGGGAATGCCCTCATCCAGCGTCGACACCGCGTCATAGCCCAGCAGCATCAGCGCCAAAGCCACCAGAATCCAAGCAAAAATCCGCAAGACCGCCATGATCGCGCCCGCCCTCAATACTAACCTCCCCCGACATTATGCGAGGGACGTGCCGACGGCAATGATGGGCGCGGGAATAGGCGCGGAAAGCCTTGAAATTCCCGATCAGTCTGGGCAAAGGGGCTCTTCTTGAAGGACAGGTGGCCGAGTGGTCGAAGGCGCACGCCTGGAACGCGTGTAGGCGGGTAACCGTCTCGAGGGTTCGAATCCCTCTCTGTCCGCCAGCCTTCGCGGCGAATTGAGCCTAGCGAAATGAGCTGCAAGGCTGTCACGCCGGAGCTTCGCAGGAAGAGCAGGCGGACTTTCGCCGCTACGGCTTGGCGAGCCAGACTCTCTATTTCGCGCTACCGCCTTCGGCTACTTGAGCGCGTGGTGCCTTCACGTCGAATTGAACCTAACCAAGCGAACCACGAGGGCGGCCTTATTCGCCGCCCCTCGCTTTTGGTCATCGGTGCAGAAAGTCAGGTTCAAGAGCTCCTCGCCATCCAGTGCTTTGTGTTGATCCCCGCAAAGAGCAGCCAGAACGCGGCGACCCATTCAAAGAGCGCACCCGGCAGGAAGAAGAGCATGATCTTTTCTTCAAGCGCCGGATAGAGAATGACCGTCGCGGCGACCGACCCGATCACCAGATAGGTAAAAATCCCCCAGGCCGAGAGCCAGCGCGGAATGAACCGTGACCGGAAGAACAGCGAGAAAAAGAGGACCCCGCCGACCGCCATTGGGATGAGCAGGAAATAGATCGCCGAGCCATAGACATCGCGCAGGAGCGAGACGAGGGACGCGCGCTGATCATCAGAGAAGCCGGGGGTCAGTTCCGGATTCACCACCGTGATGAACACGGCATATTTGAAGATGATGAAGGTCGCGCCCATCGCGCCTTCGATCAGCCGGCAGAACGCCGCAACCAGCGCCGGCCCCTGACCCACCGATTTCAGCACCATATACATTGCCGCGGCGGAGACGCAGACGAAGGTGTAGAGCACCACTTCGGCCAGAAATCCCGTGCGGAACATGAGCGCAAGCAGCGGCGAGGCATTCTCATCACCTAGCGCACTGAGCGACGGGATCGGCCCGAAGGTGATGTAGATCCCCGCAGCACTGTAAAGGACATAGGATAGCCCCGCGAGCCGGGCCATTCGGCGGGCGGCGACATCGTTGAACGGCATTGTGGACATGGTAAGAAAGCTCCCCTCAGCAAAAGTGATCCAGACCGGCGCAACTGCCGGTGACCCTTTTGCAGATGGAGAAGGCCTGACCGCCTGTCGTCCGGATGGGGCTATTCGGACGCTCTCAGGGCAGATTTTTCGGGCTTCGCCGCAGCGTGTAGCCCCGCATTCCGGGCACTTTCGCGATAGGCGCTCGGCGGCGAGCCGACATGCTTTTTGAATGCGGCGTTAAAGGTCGAGCGCGAATTGAACCCGACTTCGAGGCCAACCTCGAGGATTGTGAGCTCGGTTTCGGCGAGCAGCCTCTTGGCCTCCTCAGCCCGGCGGCTGTTCACGAAGTCAAAGAAATTGACGCCCAGCTGCTGGGAGAGCGTTTCGGAAATGTGGTTCTTCGTGATGCCCGTGACGTCTGAGAGCTTGCGAAGCGACAGACCCTTGTCGGCATAGAGACTGTCCTTGTTGAGCGCAGCCCTAAGCTTGCCAGCGGTTTTGCTTAGCCGCTCTTCTGAGAGGATCGGACGCCGGGCGGGCTCCTCGGCTTTGCCCGTCCGCCCAAGCGGCAGCGCCGGCTGATGCAATCCGAGAAACGCAAAAGCCGCGATTGCCAGAGACTCGCTGAAGGCCAGCGTGACATTAAAGGCCGGGATTGAAACGCCGGACAGCCAGAAGGCCTGCTTGACGGCAAAGAACAGCCAGGCGCCCGCAAAGACGAAAAGGATGTTGCGGAGCCAGTCGAGCGACTTGCGCTCGATATTCGCAAACTGCTCCATCATCTGTCGCCGGTGGCGCATCTGTAGATGCAGGGCAGCGGCAAGATAGACGGCTGTCGTTGCAAGAAAAATGACGAGAGATCCGGTGCAGGTGAACAGCGCGATCCGGTAATGCGCAGGATTTCGCGTCGCCGGATCAGCGAGCGCGAGCTTTTCCTCCGCACTCAGCGTCGCGAAGGGCAGGCTGATGAGAATGACGAGCAGAGGACCGAGCAGCGCGATCCAGTCGAGCCCGCCAAAGGACCGCTTTTCAGATGAGATTAGGGCCCGCGTATAGAAGAAGACGGCCGGGCCCAAGGCTGCCTTGACCGACAGATCAGCCCCCACAAGATGCGGCGCGATGCGGTAAGCGCCGGACAGCACAAGCAACTGGCCAAGCACATGCGCAAGCAGCGCAATCAGCACGACACGGAAATATAAGACCCGATCGCCGCGCTGGCCCCGATTGGCCATCGCCATAGCGAACGCAAAGCCGATTGATCCGGATGCGACGGCGTAGGCGATTGTCGAGAACGTGTCGGACATGGGCCCGTTCTCGGAAAAATTGCCGCCGAGGGCAATCGCTATCCATGCAGGAATTGCGCAAGCCGAAGACCGGCTTCATCACGCCTGATCATATCGATGCAGACTTTCTTCCGTATCAATATCTATTGCGGCTTCATCGCGCAGGGGAACGCGGCGAATGTCTTTGTGTTGCCGAAGATAGTCTCGACCGCCCACCTCGCCTCTCAGCCTAGAGAGAGCTTCGAAATGCGCGCGGCTGAACAGAACCGGCGGCATCAAGCGGCCTTCCCGTTCGCTCGCGACGACATCTGCGGCACCTACGGCGGCACACACGGCCTTAAGATCACGTGGTATAATGAATGGCATATCGGCAAGGACGATAAGCGCGGCTTTTGCATCCCCTCGCTTAATCTCGGAGATGCCTAGCGCCAAGGACGCCCCCTGTCCCTCTTCAGGGTTCGGGTTGGGCACAATCTGAACGCCTGCTTCCGTATAAAGATCGATGAGCGGGGACTCCGCGGTCGGCACGACAGCATAGCGGCTTGGGAAGCCCTTCGTTGCCGCCAGCACATGCGCGCCAAGCGGTTGCCCCCGGAAAGGCGCGAGCAGCTTGTTCCCTTCTCCAAACCGGCGGCTTTGCCCACTGGCAAGGATCAGGACCGCGATCACCGCCGGGTTCATTCGTCCACGGCCTGCCAGGCTGCCGTTACTTCGGCGAGCGCCGAGATCGCGAGCGCCTGAGCGTCCCGCGCCTTGGCGACAAGCCCGATCGGCGCATGGATTCGCGCAATATGCTCCTCCATCACGCCTGTCTCGCGCAGAGCAGCGCAGCGTCGTTCATGCGTCCGACGGCTGCCCAGCGCGCCGATGTAAAAGGCCGGCCCCGCCATCGCCTCGAGCAGCAAGGCCCGCTCCCACTCATGCTCATGGAACATAAGCACAAAGGCTGTCCACGGATCATCGCGGCCCTGCGGCGGAGTATCCGGCGCCATCAGATGATCCGTCGCAAGGCCCATCCCTTTTGCCAGTCCAAGGCTCTCCTCATCCGGCGATTGCAGATGCACATCATACCCGCACACAGAGGCGAGCCTCGCGAACGCGAGAGGCTCCGTGCCCCGCCCGGCAATGCGCAGTCTGAGGCGCGGCTTCAGCTTCACGGCCAGTCGTGTCCCATCCCAATCCGCAGCGCGAGCACCCGCTTCAGCGATCGCCAATCCATCAATACCCGCTTCAAGCGTGACCGCAGATCGCTTTATAAGCCGGGTACAAATCGCCTGGATTACTTGCAAATCTGGATTGGGCAAGACCAATAGCTCAAGCCGTCCACCGCAGGGCAGGCTCACGTCGCGGAAGGTCGACCCCTCGCCATAAATCAGGGTACGTGGCTTATCCTCGGCAATAGCTTCACGGGCCTGAAAGACAACATCTGCATCAACGCAGCCATTCGAGACATAGCCCGAGACCCGGCCATCGCCTGCAATCGCCATCATCGCGCCAGGTGGCCGGATGCCGCCGCCGGTGATGTTGGTGATCAAAACAAGGGCCGTCCCTTCACCCCGTGCCGCTGCCGCAAGGAGAAAGCCGAGAATATCGGCCGAGTCGGTGTAATGCCGGGGTGAAAACCGCAATGGATTGCCCTCGTCAGGCTGCGCGATGCATGATACGGCTCGTCACTCTACTGATGAAATGCCCGATCATGAAAATAACTGGCGCAATCATCAAGAAACGATGCAGGCCGAGCCCCAGCATGTTGACGACAATGAAAAGAACGAGCGTACCAAGGCCGTACCAGTAAACCCGCTCACTGCGGGCCGGCATCAGGTCGGCCAGCACATGACCAAGCCCTGCGAAGCAGACAAACAGGAACACCCCTATAGGGCTGGCGCTGAAAAGCAGCGCGAGGATCAGGCCCGAGAGCGTTGCAAGATATAATGGCAAAGCACCCATGATCTACTCCCCTTCCTCTGCAGGCGTCATATCCCCGGGACAAGGCGCACCCGTCTCTTCCCACGCCAGAACCGCTGCTGCCGTCAGGTCCGCAGAGCCCGGCGCCGGTTCACGGCCCGGCCCCGGCGCCCATCCCCAAAGGACAAGCTCGTCATGCGAAATGTGATCGGCCACTTCGGCAAGCGTTCGGCCGCCATTACGGTCGGGATCCTTGATCTGTTCACAGATCGCTGCGCTGTCTTTGCCGAACCATTCCATCTCGACCGGCGCGAGCGCCCAGACATGCGCGCCCGGCGGGCCGTGCGGGAGGTCTGAATTCTCCGTCTGGTGACAGGTCATGCAGGGCAGGGTCATCAGACCGATCCGGTCATCTCCGCCAGTGATGTTCATGCCGTGATACTGCCACTCGCCCGGCGCCAAACCATAGCTCGGCCCGGACCAGCGCGGCCGATTATCCGCCCCGACATGGCAATTGGCACAACGCGGATGGGACAGGACTTCATAGACCTTGTTCCATTCGGCAAGCCCTGCCTCACGGGACGGCGACGCCTCTTCCTGTGCTATTGCGGGGCTGACAAGAAGGAACAAGGCAAGAGCGATCAATCGTTTCATCTCATTCCTCCTTATACAAAGCTGATATGCTTGTTGAACGGCATTTCGCGGATCCGTTTGCCGGTGGCCGCAAAAATCGCGTTGGCCAGCGCCGGGGCGGCAGGCGGCACGGGCGGCTCCCCGATGCCGCGAACATGCTCGCCATTCTCAAGGCCGCGCACGATGATCTCTGGACACTGATAAAGTCGCATGCCCTCGTGCTGGTGGAAATTGGTCTGCTGCGCCCGGCCGCCTGAATAGGTGATCTCGCAATTCATCGCATGGCCCAGCGCCCAGATGACGCCGCCCTGCACGAGATTTTCAAAATTAACCGGATCGACAACGCGGCCGACTTCGGCGGCAACATAGACCTTGTCGATGCGGATGCCGTGGCCGGTATCGGTCACCTCGACGACTTCCGCGACGGGCGTGCCGAAGGAAAGACAGAAGGCGACCCCGCGCCCGCGCCCCGCTTCCATCGGACTGCCCCAGCCTGACATTTCACCGACGGCTTCGAGTGTTTTGCGCGAGGGCTCATGCCACATCAGACGCAGACGTTCCTCCAAGGGATCGGCGCCGGCCTCATGGATCAGCTCATCGAGGAAACAGTCATGAAAGAAGCCATTGGTCGAGGCGCCGACTGAACGCCATGAGCTCACCGGCGCCAGCTCAGGTGCTCTGTAGCCGGACATCCGATAATTCGGGATGCTGTAAGGCTGGTCCCATGCGCCGGACGTGATAACACTATCAGGTCCGGGCACGGAAAAACCCTGCCGCCCCATCTGGGAGGAAATCACCGAAGGCATGGCAATGCCGAGGTCATAGGCGTCGACATGGCCGTCTTTCACCGCGCCGCGCATCCGGCCCATGGCGATCTGGCGCGGGAAGTCATGGATCATGTCTTCTTCGCGCGAATAGGTAAGCTTGATCGGCGTGCCTTTCATCTGAACGGCCAGTTCAGCTGCCTGCTTGACGACTTCGTCTTCCAGACGGTGACCGAAGCTGCCCCCTGCCATCAGGACATGCACACGGACTTTTTTGACATCGACACCGGCGATGCGGGCGACATTCTGCTCAACAAAGCGGGGGATCTGAGTCGCCGTCCAGACATCGACCCCATCCTCACCGACCAGCACCGTCGCATTGATCGGCTCCATCGGCGCATGCGCAAGATAGGGCGCACGATACTCCGCCTCATGAACTGTTTCCGCCGCGTCCAGCGCCTTTTCGACATCGCCATCGTCCCGCGCCAGCTTGTCGAGGTGGTCCTTATTAAAAGAGGCAGCGAGCATCGCCCAATGTCCGTCCATTTCGGCAGGATAGGCCGCCTCTCCCCATTCGACCTCGATGGCTTCTGCGGCCTTGATCGCCCGCCACGTATTGTCAGCGATCACGCCGAAACCGCCCGTGACAGGTAGCACCTTCAGTACGCCGCGCATCTTCTCTGCGGCACTCGCATCATGACTTTTCACGCCTGCGCCCTGATGCGGATTGATCCGGATCGCCGCATAGAGCATGCCATCGATCTGCTGGTCGATGCCATAATCCTGCGTGCCGGTCGATTTGGCGACAATGTCATGACGGCGCATCGGCTTGCCCAGAAGGCGCCATTGAGAAGGATCGCGCAGCTTGACATTTGTCACTGGGCGGATCTTTGTCGCCTCTTCAGCCAGCTCGCCATAGCCGATCGTCGTGCCGTCCGGCAGCTCAACGGCACCCCGTGCGGTTTTCAGTTCACGCACCGGCACCCGCGCCTTTTTGGCAGCCGCAGCTTTGAGCGTCTCACGCGCCACAGCCCCGGCGATACGTAATTTGACAAAACCGTCAGGCACGGTGGTTGAACCGCCCGTGATCTGCATGCCGACGAACTTCATGACGGCGTCCAGCGTGCTGCGGACGGTCTCTGCGGCAAAGCTGTCATCGGTCGCGCGAAAGGGCGCCGCCTCCCGCGCTAGCGCGGTGTTATAATAGATCGCATCGGGCGGGCCGGGATCGACCCGCACCTGATCCAGCCCGATATCGAGCTCCTCTGCGATCATTGCCGCCTGGATCGAATAGGCGCCTTGCCCCAGATCGGTGCGCGGCGTGATCAGCGTGACGCCCGCCGCATCAAGCCGGACGTAAGGGGTGAGCGCCGCCTCCCCTTCTCCCAGATCATCCTCAAGCGGATTATTCATCGGGCTTTTATATTTATAGATGCCGAAAACAACCCCGCCGCTGACAGCAAGGGAGCCGACAAGGAACGTCCGCCGGGCTATATCTACAACTAGCGCCATGACTCAGGCCTCCTTCAGCTTAGCGGCGGCCAGACGAACCGCCTTGCGGATCCTCGGATAGGTGCCGCAGCGGCAAAGATTGGCCGACATGGCGTGGTCGATTTCCTCATCTGACGGGTCCGGATTGATCGTCAGGAAGGCGGCGGCCGACATGATCTGCCCCGACTGGCAATATCCGCATTGCGCGACCTGCGTTTCAATCCATGCCTCCTGCACCGCGTGCAGGGCGTCGGGCGCACCGAGCGCTTCGATTGTGGTCACATCGCCATTCACCTGGCCTGCGCGGATCGAACAGGAACGGACGGCGAGCCCGTCAATATGCACCGTACACGATCCACATCGCGCCAGTCCGCAGCCATATTTGGGGCCGGTGATGCCCAGCTCGTCCCGCAGGACCCAGAGGAGCGGCATGTCCTCTTCGACATCGACCTCATGGGTCTCGCCATTGACGGTGAGTTTCATCGCTCGCTCTCCCTCGCGCCGCTGACGCGAACGCGGAACCACAGAGGTGTCCTAACGCGTGTGTGCAACAGGACAAAACCAGTCTGTCAGATAGGCTGAATCGCGTGTTTACGGGAGGCATGCAGACAGGTTCTGTCTGCATAACGGATATGACTATCCCGGAAAAATGGAGCGGGCGATGCGATTCGAACGCACGACCCTCACCTTGGCAAGGTGATGCTCTACCCCTGAGCTACGCCCGCTCATTGCCGCTTTAAAAGCGGCGGCGAGCTCGCCTTAAAGACTACGGCGAGAACTGATGCAAGCAGAAAAATTGATTCAGTTACCGTTCTGAGGCAGTCCGCCTGCGTCATGCCCTCAGAAGATGATCTTCACCGCTGGTTTTCGTCCCATGGGTTCGCGATTGAGCAGCGCGAGCACCCTGCGACCCCGACTGTCGCCGACGCAAAGCGCATCAAGGTCGAGCTTCCGCCCGGCCATTCAAAGAGCCTGCTCGTCGAAGGAAAAGGCGGCGACCTGACCCTGATCTGCGCGCGCGGGGAAATTCGCGCTGACCTGAAGGCACTCTCAACGACGCTAGGCACAAGGCGGTTCAGCTTTGCCGGGGAAGAGACAATGGTGGAGACGCTTGGCGTGCGCCCGGGCTCCCTCACCCCGCTCGCCCTGATCAATGACACCGGCCGAAAGATCGCCCGCGTCGTCCTTGATGCGCCGCTGATGAAAGAGGCCGCGATCTGGTGCCATCCCTTGCGCAATACCGCCTCTGTCGGGGTACCGCCCGAAGCCATAATCGCCTTCATCACAGACCATCACGGTGCGCCGGTCCTGATCGATGTTGCCGCACCAGAGAACGGCGCCTGACCCACTTGCCCGATCCCGCCGGGACGGCCATCTAGACCCCAAGAGAAGAAAGACGATTCCTATGACCGACATTATCGGCGGCACGCCTGAAGGCGGCACTCAGGCGCAACTCGTAAAAGACGCCACCATCGAGACCTTTCAGGCCGATGTGCTGCAGGCCTCGCTCGAGGTTCCTGTGGTCGTTGATTTCTGGGCGTCATGGTGCGGACCCTGCCGGACGCTGGGGCCGATCCTTGAGAAACAGGTGCAGGCCCGCGGCGGCAAGGTGCTGATGGTCAAGGTCGATACCGACAAGAACCAGATGTTGGCCCAGCAGCTGAGGATCCAGTCCCTGCCGACTGTCATGGGCTTTATCGGCGGCCAGCCGGTGGACGGCTTTCAGGGCGCCCTGCCCGAAAGCCAGGTCAGCCAGTTCCTCGACCGGCTGATCGATGCTGCCGCGCAGGCCGGTCTCGGCGGCGGCAAGTCGCCCGCCCATGACCCTAAGGCGCTCGCCGAGATGGGCGAGAAGGCGCTCGAAGAGAATGATTTTGCGACCGCGCTGCAGGCTTTTGGTGCATCCGCTGAAGCCTCCGAAACCGGCAGCGACGGGCAGGTGACTGCCTTTGCCGGCATGGCCCGCGCCGCGCTCCTTGGCGGCAGCCCGGAGCAGGCCGAGCAGTTCCTCGGCATGGTCCCCGAGGCAAAGCGCGACCTTGCCCCGGTGGCGCAGGTCCGCGCGATGATGGAGCTGTCAGGCGGCAGCGATGTGCCCCCCGAGGCCGTCGAGAATGCGCTAAAAGCCGCAGAAGCCAGCCCCCAAGACCCTGAAGCCCATTTCGTGCTGGGTGAAGCGCTGGCCGATGCCGGTGACACCGAAGGCGCCATGGCCTCTCTCCTACGCTCTATCGAGCTCGACCGGGAATGGCGCGAAGGTGCCGCTCGCGAGAAACTGCTCAAGATTTTTGAGGCTCTTGGGCCGGCGGATGCCGGCGTCAAATCGGCGCGGCGGAAACTGTCTTCCCTCCTGTTTGCCTGAGCCATAAAAGACTACAAATGCTGCGGGCGAGAAGGAGACAGCATGACAGACACCGGATTGGTTCTGCCTGACGAAATTGCCCTTTTCCCTTTGCGCGACGCAGCCCTTTTCCCCCGCTCGCACTTGCCGCTCAACATGTTCGAGCCGCGTTATCTCGCGATGACAGAATATGCGCTGGGGGCGAACCGGCTTATCGGTATGATCCGTCCGCGTTCCGAGAACGAGGATATGAACCCGCCGCTTTATTCCATCGGCTGTGCAGGACGGGTGGTCTCATTCTCTGAGACGGACAATGGCCAGTTCCTGGTGGAGCTCCTTGGGGTCAGCCGCTTCCGCCTGATCTCCGATCATCTGACGGATGGGAATTTCCGCATGGGAGAAGTCGACTGGAGCGCATTTCGGTCAGATCCCTCTTCACCCCAAGAAGACACCGACAGCCTGCGCCCACAATTGCTCAGCTCACTGGAGACCTATTTAAAATCAACTGGCCTCGCTGCAGACTGGGAGACGATCGACAATGCCGCAACGGAAACAATCGTTAATTCCGTGGCTGTGAGTTGCCCCTTTGATGCCGATGAAAAGCAGGCACTCCTCGAAGCGCCGAGCCTGACCCAGCGCATCAGGGACCTCATGACCCTGATGGAAATTGCCGCTGCCGAAGCGCTCGATGACATGGCGCCCGACACCTTCAGCAGGATACAATAGAAAATGAACGACAAGATCGACCCGAAGCTCCTCACCCTGCTCGTCTGCCCGGTCACCCGCAGCACGCTGCATTATGATGCAGAAAAACAGGAACTCGTTTCGGACAAGGCAAAGCTTGCCTTCCCCATTCGCAGCGGCATTCCGATCATGCTGGAAGCCGAGGCAAGGCGGCTTGATGAGGCCCCGAAAGCGGGTTCAGACACTCCCTTAACGGAGTGATTTTTTTCCTTTGTTTATCGTCGCTTAACCATGATGAACTATTAACACTCTCGCAAGAGTCATGAAGAGAGTGTGAGGTTCCCATGGTCCGTATCTGGCCGATTGCCGCTGCCGTATCAGCCATAGCGCTTTCCGTGACCGTCCTTCCGTCCGCCATTGCAGGGGCTGGCGAAGTGGCAAAACCCCAGCCTATCATTGAGGCTGATAGCCCTTCCGGGCTGCCTGTGCCTCGTTTCGTCGCCCTACGGAAAGATGAAGTCCGCGCCCGTTTCGGCCCGAGCTTTGATTATCCGGTGGCGTATGAATTCCGGCAGGAAGGTCTGCCGCTCAAGGTGATTGCCGAGGATCGTGACAATATCTGGCGCCGGGTCGAAGACCGTGATGGCCGCCGAATGTGGATCCACCGCTCCATGCTGTCAGAGAATGCCCACGGCATCGTCACCTCGGACAGCACCATTCTTCGCGCTGCGCCGAACACGCATGCGAAAGGCCGTGCCCGTCTTAATAATGGCGTGATGGCAAAGATCGAACGCTGTGAGCAGAACTGGTGTCAGGTTCGCGCCGCTGACTATCGCGGCTGGCTACCCAAGGAACAGCTCTGGGGCGCGCCGATCTGATTTCACTGTTCTCGAAGATATGAAGGCCATCCGCTAGGGTGGCCTTTAGCATATCGCAGTTGACAGTCATTCGCATTTGCACGACACAGCCGCCCTCTCTTAATGGGGTTTGCAATCGTGTCTTATTCTATATTGGCTGGCGCATTGATGGCCGGCGCCTCTCTTATCGCCGCCGCTGCAGCGGAGACCGTTCCCGCGAACGCGGATATTGACCTGATCACCGTCACTGGCAGCCGCCCTGCGAGTGAGATCGCAGGCGCTGTGGACCGGATCGATGCCGACGCTCTGCGCCGCTTCGAATTTGCCGACATCAACCGCATTCTGCGCCAGGTACCTGGGCTTAATATTCAGGAAGAGGACGGCTTCGGTCTTCGTCCCAATATCGGCATCAGGGGTTCAGGCGCCGACCGTTCTTCGAAAATTGTCATCATGGAAGATGGCGTCCCTGTCGCACCTGCGCCCTATGCAGCGCCTTCTGCCTATTACTTTCCTACTGCGGGGCGCATGAACGCAATCGAGATCGTGAAGGGGCCGGGCGCTGTGCGCTATGGCCCGAACACAACTGCAGGCGCCATCCAGTTTTTCTCGACCCCGATCCCTGAAGAAGCGGCGGGGCATATCACGGCATTTGTCAGCGACACAGACCGGACGACCGTTCACGCCTATGCCGGCAAGCGTTGGACTGCTGACAGCCTCCCTGTCCATATTGGCGGACTGATTGAGTTCTACTCAGATGAAAGTGATGGCTTTAAGAAAATCACTCGTGGCGAGACCGGCTTTGACATCACCGACTTTGTCACAAAGCTGGGCTTTTATTCCAAGCCGGGCGCAGCCGCAGAGCAAAGTCTGGTCTTTAAATATCAGCATTCGGAGCAGACCTCGGATGAGACCTATCTCGGCTTGACCGAGGCAGATTTCGCTCGTAGCCCCTACCAGCGATATGCCGCAAGCCAGCTTGATCAGTTTCAGGGCGATCACGACACTTATCAGGCCACCCATAACATCACTTTCGGGAATGGCATCAAACTCAACACCATCGCCTATCGAACGGATTTTGCGCGGAACTGGCGCAAGCTTGATGCTTTCGACAATTCAGCATTGTCAGAGTCCGGCGATTGCAACAGCCTTAATGAAATTCTGATCGATCCGCTGGCATGCGAATTGGAGTTCCGCGTCCTTGCCGGCCCCCAAGGGTATGTCAGCCCTGATGATGTCCTCGGCCTGCGCCATAATAACCGGGATTATTATGCGGCCGGTATTCAATCCGCTATCGGATTTTCCTTTGAGGGACTGGGCGCCAGCCACGATCTGACCGCGAGCATTCGATATCACGAAGATGAGCAGGATCGCTTTCAGCAACAAGACCAATATCGCATGGATAATGGCACGCTTGTCCTGACGACTGACAATGCGCCGGGCACGCAATCTAATCGCCTTTCAACCGCTGAAGCCTGGTCAGGATATCTCGAAGACATCATCAGCTTCGGGAAGACTGAGATCACGGCAGGCATTCGCATTGAGAATGTCGAGACCATGGAAACCCGTTGGTCGGGCGCCGACCGCACCGATGCAACGATCAGCCGGGAGCGCTCTAACAGCTATACGGAGCTTCTTCCGTCACTTGCCGTTCTCTATCGCGCAACACCGGAACTCTCCGTATTTGCCGGAGTGCATCGCGGATTTGCCGCGGCCGGGGTCGGCTCATCTGAGGACACTGACCCGGAAGAGAGTTGGATTTATGAGGTTGGCGGACGATATACCAATGGCCCCGCCTCTATCGAGACCATCTATTTTTTCAATGACTATTCAAACCTCATTGGTGCCTGTACCAATTCGACCGGTGGATCTGGCTGCGATATCGGCGACAGCTTCAATGCGGGCGAAGTTGACGTCTACGGGCTGGAGGTCACGGCGAGCACTGATTTTGCGCACTATGCGCAGCTGCCGGATATGTCCCTTCCTGTCGCCGTCACCTATACGTGGACTGAGAGTGAGCTTCAGTCGAGCTTTGACAGCGGGTTCTTCGGCACCGTCATCGCAGGTGATGAATTGCCCTATGTTCCGGAACATCAGCTAACCGTCAGTGCCGGGATTGAACAAGGCGCATGGCGCCTTGACGCCATCATCAATCATGTGAGCGAGACTCGCAATGTCGCTGGCGGAGATCCCATCCCCGCGAGCGAAGAAATCGACGCACGCACACTCGTCGATCTGTCAGCCAGCTATGAAGTGACCGAGCATATCTCCCTTCTCCTCAAGGCGGAAAATCTGTTTGACGAGGAGTATCTCGCAGCACGGCGCCCCTATGGCCTCCGCCCGGGCAAGCCGCGTGAAGTCTTCGCTGGCCTGCGCATCGATTTCTAACCTCGCTCCGTTAGACAGTCAGCACAAAGAAGGACGGGGCCCGAAGGCCCCGTTTTTTATTCTTCGAGTTTGAAGTCGAATGTCTTCTGTAGCCCTCGCTTGCGGATCCCGTCTGGATCGGCATCGGGGAGGGGTGAGTATTTCCACCCCTCAATGGCACGCAAGGCCGCCTTGTCGAGACAACTGTCATCTGACTCAAGAACACGCGCATTGATGACCTGTCCGCCATTGGTGACGTCATATTCCACCGTGACGTCGCCCTCGATTTCCCGCGCGGCGCAATTGGCCGGATAGGCCGGTAATTTCTGCAGCACCGGATAGAAACCGGTCGGGGTAATCGTTGGCCCTTCCATCCCACCAGGGTTCCCTGGAAGACCGGGGATCTTGCCAGGATCAGGCCTCGGATCTTTAATTTTCGGGCCCGGAATAGGATCACCATCACCATTGTTCTCCGGCTTGGGCGGCGGTGGCAGGTCTGGCGGTGGTGTCGGATTTGGCGGCGGCGGAGGGGGTGTCCGCTTCGGAAGAACAGTCTCCCTGATATCTTCAAGCGCGTCAGGCACTGTCGAGCCGTCATCACGGATCAGATGGTACATCAAAAGAAAAAGCAGGCTTGTGACGATAACCGCCACTGGAAAGCCCACCAGATAACGTAAGAATTTCATGTTCCTGCCCCACAAGTTACGTGTTTGGGGCGGATGCTACCTCAGGATGAGGCAATCGCAAAGCTCGCGGTAAGCGGCAGCGAACCGGCACCCCGAAATGAGGTGCCGGCAGCAAGTTTAGTCCTTATGCGGCTTAACCTTCGGTCCCGGCAGGTCGAGGACGGTCGCCGGATCGACATGCTCGCCATTGACGATCACTTCGAGATGAAGATGCGGGCCGGTCGCCTGCCCCGAAGCACCAACCCGCGCAATCAACTCGCCGGCACGGACTGTTGCCTTGCCATCCGCCACGATTGTATCGAGCTGAGCGTAGCGGGTGATCACACCGTCCCCATGATCAAGCTCCAGCATATTGCCGTAACCTGCGTCTGACAGAGTGACCCGCAAGACCTTACCCGACGCCGGGGCGTAGACCGGCGTGCCCAATGGCGCGGCAATATCTGTCCCTTTATGCATTTTCGGCTTTTTGTTGATGGGATGGACTCGCTCTCCATACGGACTGCTCATATGTCCCTCGACAGGCCGAACTGTAAAGTTCACCTCCGCCGCATGGGCGATCTGCCACGCCGAGAGGGGCGCCAGGACGAGGCCGAGCGCAGCCAGTACGGCAGTGGCCCGCCGGTTGCGGCGGCGCGGCTTTGGTTGCATGATATCTCCTAATCTCACGCGGATATCTCCTTTGGTTCTGGGTGAGAGAACCGCCGGGGCGCATGTCGGTGCTGCTCCGGCGGTATGCTTCAGGACCCGGATCAGCGTCGCTGCATAGGCCTTTCGCATCTGGGGCGCCGCGCCAAGAACCCGCGCATCACAATCAAGTTCGGCAGCAAGGCGGCAATGGCTGGTCTGCACACGAATGAACGGATTGAACCAGAAAACGGCATCAGCCGCGGCAAGAATGAGGAACCAGAACGGGTCCCGCCGGGCGATATGCGCCCGCTCATGTGCGATGATCAGCGCTGTCTCTTCCTCGCTCGCAGTCTTTGAATAGGCGCTCGGCAGAATGACCCGCCCGCAAGGCGTCGCGAAAGGCGAGACCGGCGCGCCGGTCAGGCGCACATCGCCCACAGCATCCCGGCCGATAGAGTGCCGCAAGATCTCACGCATACGGACATAGCCACGCGCAAACCGGCCAAGCCCCAAGGCAGCGCCCGCAAGATAGAACAAAATCAGCGTCGCCCAGACCCACGGCATCAGATTAAAGCCGGGGGCAGCGGCTTCTTCCGCGACAACAACGCCGAGCCCGCCAATATGCTGCGGCTCTCCCATAGGCGGCAGCGGTGATGGAATATGCGGCATCAGTTCCGGCAGAAAGACGACTGCTAATCCGCAAAGAACCGGCAGGACCATCAGGACAAGGACGGCCCGTTCCTGCTGATCACTCAGTGACGTCTCGCCCGCACATATCCGGCGCAACAGCGCCACAAGGCCCGACCACAAAAACGGCACACAGAGAACCATCAGCACAAAGAGGGCAGAAGGAGAAAGGCTCAACGTCATGCGTCATCCTCCTCATTGAGCCGGGCGAGCATGTCCTCAAGCTCAGCAATTTCATCCGCGTCGATGACCGAGCTGCCGGTGAACATCGACACCGGCAGCGGCGCATCCGCGCCCAAGACGTTGCGCCCGAAATCGCGGATCAGCCCGGCAAGGGTTTCGACCTTGGGCTGGGCCGCCGTGAAGGTCTTGATGCCGTGGACCGGCTCGATATCGAGGAGGCCCTTCTCGACCATGCGGTCGAGCGTCTTGCGCGTCGCCGAATAGGACCAGCCGGACTGGACCTCCGTTGCATCATGGATTTCACGGGCGGAGAGGCGCCCTTCGCGCCAGATCGCCTGAAGAAGCCGAAGCTCAGAGGAAGAAGGGGATGATGACATATAAGCAATCCGTCGCAGGTATGCGACATTTGTCGCATCAGCATCACTGACTGTCAATGCAGGATTTTGCGCCTCGACCTCTCAATGCCCAAAGGACTAAATCGCAGGCCATGAAACTCATCTACACCAATGCCTCCCCCTATGCCCGCAAGGCCCGCATCGTGGCCCTCGAAGACGGGATAGATCTTGAGCTGATCTGGCACCATCCGACTGCGGAAGGCTCGAAGGTTCCTGACTTCAATCCGCTGGGCAAAGTCCCGGCGCTGATCCTAGATGACGGCACGCTGATCATCGACAGCCCCGTGATCTGCGAATTCCTCGACCAGCATGAGCGGACCCCCAGCCTCGTGCCCGCCGCCGGTCCCGACCGCATGAGGGTGAAGACGCTGGAAGCCATTGCAGACGGCATCATGGACGCAACGGTCGCGAGTGTTCTTGAGACCCGCCGCGATCCGTCCGAGCGGTCGCCCTATTGGCTCACCCGCTGGGAAGAGGCAATCCGGCGCGCCCTACCGCTGCTTGAGGGTCAGCTCCTCGCCGATGAGAGTTTCAATCTCGGCACCATCGCCAGCATTTCCGCACTCCATTATCTCGACTTCCGTTTCCCCGAGCAGGCCTATCTCGAGCCCCATCCGGCCCTCTCCGAATGGCTCAAATCACATGAAAACCGGGACAGCATCGTCCAGACCATGCCGTTTGACGGCCCCTCTCGTTGACGGTGACAAAGGGGCGGCGCTACACCCGCCGGGAAGTTTGAAGGAGCGGCCGTCGAGCGCGCTCCACCGCCCTCTTTTTTCCGCTGGAGTCTCATGTCTGATATTGCCGTCACGCCCCGCCCCAATTCCTTTGACAAGCAGGCGCTGATCGACTGCGGCATGAACGGCTATGCCGGCCCAGGCACGGCTCAATTGCCTGTGCCGCCGATGCTGATGTTCGACCGCATCACCTCGATCACCGATACTGGCGGCAAGCACGGCAAGGGTCAGGTCATTGCCGAGCTCGATATCACCGATGACCTCTGGTTCTTTGAATGCCACTTCCCGGGCGACCCCGTAATGCCCGGCTGTCTTGGCCTTGATGCCATGTGGCAGCTCGTCGGCTTCTTCATGACATGGGGCGGCAGCATGGGCCACGGCCGGGCGCTCGGCGCCGGTCAGATCAAATTTACAGGACAGGTGAAACCTGAGGTTTCCATTGTCCGCTATGAAATAGACATTCGCCGGGCAATGCGCGGCAAACTCGTCCTCGGCATCGGTGATGGCACCATGTTCGCGGATGATCGGCCGATTTATGAGGCCAATGATCTGCGGGTCGGGCTGTTCAGCCAGGACCAGCTTAATTCGGGCGCCATGTAAGCCGGGAAATTCCGGCCAAATATGCCTATATAAGCGGCACAACCATAATCGTGCCGGTAGCAAGACTTCAGGTAAGGAACGCGTATGAGAAGGGTCGTCGTAACTGGAATGGGGATCGTATCTTCGATTGGCAGCAGCCTCTCGGAAGTGCTGGACTCCCTTCGCGAGGCCAAATCCGGCATCAGCTTCTCCCCCGAAATGGCGGAGCGTGGCTTCAAGAGCCAGATCCACGGCAAGCCCCAGCTCGACGTCACCGAAGTCCTCGACCGCAAGACCCGCCGTTTCATGGGCGAGGGCGCGGCCTGGAACTATATCGCCATGCGCGATGCGATCGAAGATGCGGGCCTTGAGAAGAAAGACATCTCCGATCCGATGACGGGCATCGTCATGGGATCTGGCGGCCCTTCGACCCGGACGATCGTCGAGGCGGCGCAGAAGACAATTGAGACTGGCAGCCCGCGCAAGATCGGCCCGACCTCGGTGCCGAGCGCGATGAGTTCGACCAATTCGGCCTGCCTTGCCGTCCCTTACGAGATCAAGGGCCTCAACTATTCGATCAGTTCGGCCTGCGCGACCTCCGTACACTGTATCGGCCATGCCTATGAGCAGGTTGCGATGGGCAAGCAGGACGTCATCTTTGCCGGTGGCGGCGAGGAACTCGACTGGACGCTCTCGAACATGTTCGATGCGATGGGCGCGATGTCCTCCAAATATAATGACAACCCCTCGATTGCGTCGCGTGCGTATGATGCCGCCCGCGACGGCTTCGTCATAGCTGGTGGGGCTGCGACCGTTGTCGTTGAGTGCCTCGACCGGGCACTCGCCCGCGGCGCGAAGATCTGGGGCGAGATTACGGGGTACGCAGCCAATTCGGATGGCTTCGATATGGTCGCGCCATCAGGCG
The DNA here is from genome assembly GCF_003399445.1 of Parvularcula marina. Taxonomy (NCBI): domain Bacteria; kingdom Pseudomonadati; phylum Pseudomonadota; class Alphaproteobacteria; order Parvularculales; family Parvularculaceae; genus Parvularcula; species Parvularcula marina. Next base: position 1,749,436 of record NZ_QUQO01000001.1, read on the forward strand.
AAGGCGCCACTCGCTGCATGAAAAAGGCGATGGAAACCGTCAAGCGCGCCATTGGCTATATCAACACCCATGGCACCTCGACCAAGGTCGGCGACATCCGCGAAGCCAATGCGATCCGTGACGTCTTCGGCGAGAAGACCCCGCCCTTTGGCTCGACCAAGTCGCTGACCGGCCACTCACTCGGCGCGGTCGGCGCGCAGGAGCTGATCTATTCGCTCCTGATGATGAAAAACCGCTTCCTTGCCAAATCCGCCCACATCGATGAGCTCGACCCTGAGTTCGAAGGCATGAATATCCTCCGTGAGCGGATCGACAATGTCGACCTCGGTGCCTTCATGTCGAACAGCTTCGGCTTTGGCGGCACCAATGCCTGCCTCGTCATGGAGAAATATGAGGGCTGATCGCACCCTTATATATTACGAGATTTCCGAAGGGGCATGTGAAAGCGTGCCCCTTTTTCATGCGAGCCGCCTTAACACCCTGAAATCTGAAAATTGAGACACCTCACCCCAATATGGCGGGAATGAGGTCTTTCTTACGCATCCCTCATCCGGCCTGATACATTTCGACAAACTTTTTGCCGTTCCCTCGGCTACAGCGCCCATAGAGCAATCATCTCTACGGGAACGATCCTCATGAATGGAAAGTGTCGCAGGCCTGAACCGGCTGAAGACCATGGGCGGCAGGCTGGAAAGCTGCGCCGGCGTTCCCCCGAAATCCGGCTGGCACGTCTGCCCCACTGCCTCGCCAGTCCGGAGACCGCCGATATCCCTCCCTGGTATCGGCACCCCAAGGAGGCCCGCATCCATTAGCACCCCGGTGCGGGCCGTTCTTCCCTGTCGCCCGGTCTTCACGGACCGGGCGCATCTTTTCGCACATACACGTGCCGAGGGAAAGCAGGAGATGAGAAACAAGTCTCGATATCCCTTGCACGGATAAATAGGTGTATCGATTTTATCGATACACTTTATGGTGATAATCTATTATTCCGCACCAATGACTCGCCCGTAACCTCTTCGCACAAGAGCGCTCAACGCTCTCAAAAGAAGAGGAACGCGTGATGAAACAGTCCAGAAAATCAATGTTGTGTATCACCGCCGCCGCCCTGGCACTGACAGCCCTGTCAGCCTGCTCGGATGGCTCATCGTCATCTGAGGCCACTAGCGCCGCCGCAGCCGAGGCAGCTAAACCCGCCACCCCGATGAACAGCGCAGCGGAGCCATCCACGCCTGCGCCCAAGCCTGCCAAGATGAGCAGCGCCGCGCATGATGAGATCCGCACCAACGATTTCTGGTGGCCTGAGACCCTCAATCTCTCTGCCCTGCGTGCCAATGAAGTCACCCGATCTAATCCGCTCGGGGATGATTTCGATTACGCCGCCGCATTCGCAAAGGTCGATATCGAGGCGGTCAAAACTGACCTAAAGGAAGTCCTCAACACCTCCCAGGACTGGTGGCCGGCCGATTACGACCATTACGGACCGTTCTTCATCCGCATGGCATGGCACAGCGCCGGGACCTACCGCACCTATGATGGCCGCGGCGGTGCCGGCGGCGGCCAGCAGCGGTTTGAGCCGCTTAATAGCTGGCCGGACAACGCCAATCTCGACAAGGCGCGCCGCCTTCTCTGGCCGGTGAAGCAGAAATATGGCGAGAACATTTCCTGGGCGGACCTGATGGTCCTTGCCGGGACCGTCGCCATGGAAGACATGGGTTTCAAGACCTTCGGTTTCGCCGGGGGCCGCGAAGATGATTGGCAGGCGGAGCTTGTCTATTGGGGGCCGGAGCAGAAAATGCTGGCGCGCGAACGCTTCCATGGCGATGGTGAGCTTCGCGATGGCCTTGCCGCGACCCAGATGGGCCTTATCTATGTGAACCCCGAAGGCCCGGACGGTAAACCCGACCCGGTCGCCGCCGGAAAATTCATCCGTACAGCCTTTGGCCGCATGGCCATGAATGATGAGGAAACCGTTGCACTTATCGCGGGCGGTCACACATTCGGCAAAGCGCATGGCAAGGGCAAGGCTGACTGTGTCGGCAAGGAACCCGCCGCCATGACCGTCGAGCATCAGGGCATCGGCTGGAACAATAGCTGCGGCGCCGGCAACGCTGCCGACACCTTCACCAGTGGCCTTGAAGGCGCGTGGACATCAAGCCCGGCCCAATGGACCCATCAGTACCTCAACAATCTCTTCGCCTTCGAATGGGAGCAGACGAGAAGCCCGGCCGGCGCGATCCAGTGGGTGCCCAAAGATGGCGCTGGGGAAGGCATGGTGCCCGATGCCCACCTCGAAGATGTGACGCACCAGCCGATCATGTTCACGACGGATCTTGCGCTCAAATTCGATCCTGAATACCGCAAGATTTCCATGCGCTTTCAGGAGAATCCCGAAGAGTTCGAGGACGCTTTTGCCCGCGCCTGGTTCAAGCTGACCCACCGCGACATGGGCCCGCGCGCCCGTTATGTCGGCGCGACGGCTCCCGCCGAGGCGCTGATCTGGCAGGATCCGGTTCCCGAGGTCGACCATCTCCTCATCACCTCCGCAGATGAGGAACGTCTGAAGGCGGATATTCTTGCAACAGACCTGACCGTCCCGCAGCTTGTGCGGGCGGCATGGGGCTCGGCAGCTTCCTTCCGTGACACCGATATGCGCGGCGGCGCGAATGGCGCGCGCATCCGGCTCAGCCCCCAGAAAGACTGGGGGGTGAATAATCCGGATGAGCTGGCCCAGACCATCGCCACGCTCGAAGGCGTACAGCAGGCCTTCAATGACGCGCAGTCCGGGAACAAGCGGGTGTCGCTGGCCGATGTCATCGTGCTTGGCGGCGCCGCAGCGATTGAGAAAGCGGCAGCCGATGCCGGTCATGACGTTACCGTCCCCTTCGTGCCCGGACGAACGGACGCGACGGCCGAAATGACGGATGCGGACTCCTTTGCACCGCTAGAGCCCAAAGCGGATGCGTTCCGCAATTACTACAGCAGCACGGCCCGCCTCTCGCCTTCCGAGGAGATGGTCGATCGCGCTGATCTTCTCTCCCTCACCGTGCCGGAAATGACGGTTCTGGTCGGCGGCATGCGCGCCCTTGGGGCGAATACGGATGGCTCCGATTATGGTGTCCTGACGGATGAGCCCGGCACGCTCACGAATGATTTCTTTGTGAACCTGCTCGATATGGGCACGGTCTGGACCCCGGTTGCGAGCCAGGAGAATGTCTATGAAGGGCGCGACCGCACAACGGGCGATCTCAAATGGATGGCAACCGAAGTCGATCTCGTCTTTGGGTCGAATGCGGAGCTTCGCGCCGTGGTCGAGCATTATGCCTATGAGAATGCCGAAGAGCGGTTCATCGAGGACTTCATCGCGGCATGGACCAAAGTGATGCAGCTCGACCGGTTCGATATCGGCCGCACCTGAACAAGGCTCCCTCTTTCATCAGAGGGCGTTCTTTAAATCATGAGCGCACGGCAATGCCCCCATTGCCGTGCGTTTTTTGTGTAGGGATTCCCCCTCACCCCGGCATTTTGGGTGGGGTGAAGGTGTCGGCGCGGCTCGCCTGTACTTGCGCTTTCAGCGCCAATTCGGTCGCAAGGAAACAATGCGCCTGGCTCATCGCTGTTTCGGTGCGGTTGAGGACATCATCGACCAGTTGCGGCCCGTAAGGCGGCACGACATCAGAGCAGTCGATCTGCCGGATCTCTTTCTGGTCAACAAGGAAGAGATGATCCCTACCCGGCGCACCGCCAATGTCGACATATTTGCGCAAGTCGATATAGCCGTCTGTCCCCAGGACCATCAGGCGTCCATCTCCCCAATAGCCCAGCCCCTCCGGCGTGAACCAGTCGATCCGGACATAGCCTACCCCACCATTCCCGCGCAGCATGGCATCGCCGAAATCCTGAAAGTCCGGATGCGCCTCATTATGGAAATTTCCGGTCTGGGAAGCCACGACCTCCGCTTCGGTGGAGCCGGTGAAATGAAGGAACTGGTCCATCTGGTGCGAACCGATATCGCAGATGATGCCGCCGAACTGCGCCAGATCCCAGAACCAGTCCGGGCGGGTCGCGGGCCGGATCCGGTGCGGCCCCAGCCCGATTGTCTGGATAACATCACCGATCGCACCTTTTGCGACCAGCTCACTGGCGCGGATCGAGCCGTAATTCTCAAAACGCTCTGAATAGCTTATCGAATAGATGCGCCCCGTTTCCTTCTGCACCCGGCGCACCTCGGCAAGCTGCTCAAGGCTCGTAATGCCGGGCTTGTCGGCCATATAGTCTTTACCTGCCTTCATGACCCGGATACCGATGGGCGCGCGCTGGGCCGGTATGGCGGCGGAGACGACCAGCCGGATCGTCTCATGCTCGATGATCTCGCGCTCATCGCTGACCCGTTTGACCTCGGGAAAACGGCTCTGGAATTCCGCAGCCAGATCATCCTCAACCGCGTAAAAATGGGTCAGCCTGCCGCCGCCCCTAATGACGGCCGCGCACTGGCTATAGACATGACCGTGATTGAGGCCGATCACCCCGAAATCGAGCCTGTGAGGCGGGGTGGCGCCGGAAGGCCGGATGCCGAAGGCTGCCGCTGCGCCGAGGGCCGCGCCTCCTTTGACTGCATCGCGCCGGTTGAAATGGGACATGATGCTCCTCCTGCTTGCCGCTTACGGATGAAAATTGATGACCTGATAGGTCGCGGGGCCGTCACCAACATTTCGCACCCCGTGCCAGTCCATCGACAGGAACACCATGACCGAGCCCGGCCCGATCACTTTCGTCTCGCCATTGACGTAGACCTCGAGCGTCCCCTCCTGCAACACGACGACTTCCTCATTCGGATGCCGATGCGGCGCGTGCGAGGTCTCGCCCGCATTGAGCGTCGTGATGTGGATCTCCAACGTCTCGAGCGTGCGCGAGGCCTCATCCATCAGCTGCACACGGGCGCCGCTTCCTGTATCGCTGAACGCCATTTCGTCCCGCGAGAACACGGTCACCGGATCCCCCGGCACGGGCTCGGCGGCAGCTTCGGGCGGCGCGATGCTGACTGCTTCCGACATGCTTTGCGGCGGGCTCGCCATGGCGATTGTCAGCCCTGCGGGCAGGGCCGTGAGCCCCGCTAATATCCTGATCCCGTTCATCTCGCGTCTCCCTGTCCTGAGGCGCAGGCTAGCAGCAGAGCGAGGGCCGAGCCATGATGCGTGGCCGTTCGGCGCAGCGCGGGGCTTCCGGGCGCATTCTTGACCCGCTATCAGGCCCTTACACGTCGTTAAGAATGACTCGCACCCTACTTGACAATCGTTCTTAACCGCCGCAAATGACTCTCATGATCGTTTGCGTCTGCCGCCGTCTGAACTGCACCGCCGTCAAGGAGGCCATCTCCTCTGGCGCGCGCTCGCCTGAATGCGTGCAGGCCCATCACGGCCATCAATTCAATTGCGGCCGCTGCCGGACGACGATCGGTGAAATGATCGCCTCCGAGATGGATGACCGGGCCACGCCCGAAACACTCCTCGCAGCAGAATAAGATGAGGGCGCGCATTTACGCCCCCGTCCGAAGCGCATAGGCCCTTCTTCAACTCATTCATCCGGTAAGAGGCAAGGCACCCATGAAGGGCGACGCAAAGGTAATCGAATTTCTCAATCTGGCGCTCAAAAACGAGCTGACGGCAATCAACCAGTATTTCCTGCATGCGCGGATGCTCGACAATTGGGGCATCACGGTTCTGGGCAAGAAGGAATACAAGGAATCCATCGAGGAGATGGAGCATGCCGATAAGCTGATCGAGCGTATCCTGTTCCTTGAGGGGCTGCCGAACCTGCAGGATCTCGGCAAGCTGCGCATCGGTGAGGATGTGAAAGAGCTGCTCGAATGCGACCTGGCACTTGAGCTTGATGCCATTCCGCTCCTCAAAGACGCGATGGAGCATTGCGAAAAAGTCCGCGACTATGTCAGCCGCGATCTCTTCGATTACATTCTGCGTAATGAGGAAGAGCATGTCGACTGGCTCGAAACCCAGCTTGAACTGGCGGATCGTCTCGGGATGCAGAACTTCCTGCAACTCCAGTCTGAGCCGAATGCGTCGGGCGGCAGCCTCGATTAAGCGGTCATCCGTGGGGTGACGGTCTCGCCGGCCTTTTTGCCTGCAAACTCGGCCATCACCTTGCGCAGAGCATCCATCGAGATCGGCTTTGCAAGATAGCCGTCAAAGCCGGCCTCAAGAAAACCGCTGATCTCATGCGCCAATGCGTGGGCCGTCACCGCGATGATCGGTGTGCCCTTACCCACGACGCCCCGAGCCGCCTGCTCTCGGCGGATTGCTGACATGGCATCGGTGCCCTCCATATCGGGCATGGAGATATCCATGAGGATGAGGTCGAATTCCATTTCACTAGCAGACTGGATGGCCGTCCTGCCGTCCTCGGCCATGACGACCCGCGCCTGCATCGAACCGAGATAGGACTCGAGCACCATCCGGTTCACCTGATTGTCATCAGTGACCAGAACATTGACACCGGGGAAGACACTCAACTCTTCGCTTTCATCTGTAAACTGAGAAACCAGCGACTGTTTTTCGGCGCAGAGCTCAAGCGGCAAGCGGACAGTGAAACTTGTCCCCTCCCCCAGCTTTGAGGTTACATTCACATCACCGCCCATCCCATGGGCAAGACCGTTGACGATCGCCAATCCCAGCCCCGTGCCCCCATAACGGCGGGAGATTGTCTTATCTGCCTGGGTGAAGGGCTCCATGATGACGTTGAGCTGCTCATCCGACATGCCGATCCCTGTATCACGGACACTGATCATGACATGGCCTGTCGGCTCATCTTCTTTGATATGGATGCGGATGCCCCCCTCGCTGGTGAATTTCAGCGCATTGGAGACAAGATTATTGAGGATCTGCATTAGGCGTAATTCATCACCCATGCGCAAGCAGGCATACCCCTCCTGCACCGTCACACCGAGTTTGATGCCCTTGGCCTCGGCAGTCATTGCATGGGTACGGACGACCTTGTCGGCAATCAGCGCAAGATCGATGGGCTGTTCTTCAAGCTCGATACGGCCAGCCTCAATCTTCGAGAGATCGAGAATATCGTTGAGGAGCCGCAACAGGAGAAGACCTGAATCCTGAAGGATTTCCACCTTTTCCATGGCGGCCGGGGTCAGGTCATCCTGCTTGAGGGCCTCCGCCATGCCGAGCACTCCATTGAGCGGCGTACGGATTTCATGGCTCGTGCTGGAGAGGAAATCGGATTTCGCCTTGTTTGCCCGCTCGGCTTCTCTTTGACCGTGCTCAGCGTTCTTCCGCGCATCCAGAAGCTCAAGCGAAAGCTGGCGCGTCGTCCGAAACGCGACAACGAGGTGAGCGAGGTAAAGAAGCACGGCTATCAGCATGATTACCCCGCTCGCCCGGCTGGCTGGCCCGTATCCCACGACAGCCAATATCGGAATCCCGATGAAATAGAGCGCGTGCGGAATAGCTGCGGCAACGAATGTGCGCCGCTCATTCCGCATGTGAAGCGTCACATGAAGCAGCGATCCCGCAAACCAGACGAAAGAGAACACACCATCCGCCGGGTTCCCTAGGAACCACAATAGCGCCGCAACGGCGGAATATATCAGGGAAGCCTGAAAGGCAGAGGCTGCAATGAGATTAAGCCGGGCCTCACTGATCGGTACCGGCTCTGCTCGGAAAGCGGGACGCCAGATCAGAAAATCGACCAACTGGCTGAACAGCACGATCGCCAGCCAGGCCAGCCCGATTACAGGCTCGACCTCGACGGCGAGAACCGTGGCCCCAAAAAACGCGATAATTATCCGCGTTTTCAGCTCCTTACGGCGCCCCCTCGCCGTGAGGCGGAGATCATCCAGCTGTCGCTCGGATAGACCCAAAGCACGTTACTCCCACATATTTTGGGCCCAGAATACGATGTCTTCGTGAAGGGAGAGATAATTCAGAAGTTAAGCCTGTAGTTAATCATAACAGACTTGGCCTAGGCGCAAGCGCCGCCTAAAGCCTGCGATCAAAAGATTAAGGAGCCCCCCATGTCCGATGCCCCCATTTACCCTGAAGGCGATCTGTTGAAGGGCAAGCGCGGCCTCATCATGGGCGTGGCGAACAAGAACTCCATCGCCTGGGCGATCGCCCAGCAGCTCAAGGCCCAAGGCGCCGAGCTCTGCTTTTCCTATATCGAAGCGATGGAAAAGCGCGTCCGCCCACTGGCTGAGGAACTTGGGGTCGATTTCCTCGTCCCTTGCGATGTCACCGATGATGCCTCGATGGATGCCTCTTTCGGCGCGATCAAGGAGCGCTGGGGCGAGATGGATTTCCTCGTCCACTCAATCGCCTTCTCGGACAAGGATGAGCTGAAAGGCTCCTTTGTTGAGAACACAACGCGCGAGAATTTCCGCAATTCGCTCGACATCTCGGCCTTCAGCTTTGTCGATTCCGCCCGCCGCTCCGCTGAGATGATGAAGCCCGGCGGCTCGATGATCACCCTGACCTATCTGGGGTCAGAGCGGGTCATCCCGTCCTATAACGTCATGGGTGTCGCCAAGGCCGCACTGGAAGCCTCAACGCGCTATATTGCGCGGGATCTTGGCCCCAAGGGCATCCGCGTGAATGCGATCTCCGCTGGCGCAATCAAGACGCTGTCGCTGGGCGGTATTCAGGGCGGCCGGTCGCTTCTGTCGGAGGGGCGCAACTGGTCACCTCTGCGTGAGGATACGGACCCCGTCGGCGTCGCCGGTGCCGCGCTCTATCTGCTCTCCGATCTGGGCAAAAGCTGCACGGGCGAAGTCCTTCACGTCGATGCCGGCTTCCACATTGTCGGCATGCCCGACCCTGAGGCGCTCGGCGGGGAATAGTTCCGTTATCGAATCGTAATTCCAGCGGACTACGTCACAATATGGCCAGATAGTGGCAAATCGTGACGTAGACGTTGAATTGTAACAACATGAATATCTTCGTGAAATCAGATTTCCGTCTCTGAGGGAACGCTCCCTTACCCCCGCGTGTTGAAGGCCCCGTAACCTGAAAAGGAAAGGGATTACGATGACCTTCACGAAACTTCTCGCCGGCAGTGCTGCGCTGGCTCTCATCACCGGAACCGCCGCCGCCCAGGACCAAATGGGTCAGGGCACGGAAGATACTGGCCTTTATGTCGGGGGTGGCTACACCTTTATCGACATCGAATCCGAAGAAGATATTGGCGATAACACCAACGCCCTGACCGGCCGCCTTGGCTGGCAGATCATTCCGAATTTCGCCCTTGAGGGTGAAGCCACCTTCGGCATCGATGATGGTGAGTTCGACTATGATGGCGACGAAGACGATTTCGACTTCGACGACAATAATGACGGCGATCTCGACGATGTTCTGAATGCGGATGGTGAGCTAGGCCTCGACTATCTCGTCGGCCTTTACGGCAAATATACCCTGCCGGTCACCGATGCCGTCGATCTTTATGCCCGTGCCGGTTACGCCTTTGCCGAGATCGATGCGACCTTCGAGACCGCAGGCGGCAATGAGTTCTCCATCGGCGGCTCGGAAAGCGGCTTTGCCTTTGGTGGCGGCGCCGGCCTCGACATGACGGAAAGCTCAACCGTCCGCCTCGACTACACCCGGTATGAATTCGAGGATGCGAATGCCGACGGCGTGAACGTCACCTATGAGCATAAGTTCTAAGCGCCCTTTGCTTACCTCAGCTTGGAACTTGTCCCCCGGAAGGTCTGTCCTTTCGGGGGTTTTCCTGTCAGCGCCCGCATCTTGCTCCGATGCGCGGGATTGGGCAGGGTCCGGCCCGTATGGTTAACAAGGATCACGCCCCATGAGCCGTCTTCTCAGCGCTTCGCTCGCCGTAATCGCCGCCCTCACCGCCCCGGCGCTGGCCGATCCCGCAAACCCAAGCGAAAAAGCTATTCGTCTCGCCAAGGAAACGATCATCCTTGATGGCCATGTGGACATTCCCTACCGCCTGCAGAACCAACCGGAGAGCATTGCGGTGCGCACCGAGGCAGGTGATTTCGATTATGTCCGCGCGATGGAAGGCGGGCTGAACGCGCCCTTCATGTCGATCTATGTCGCCTCCAGCTTCCAGTCGACGCCGGGCGCCGCGCCAGAGCAGGCCGACGCGCTGATCGACCTGGTCGAGGGGATTGCCGAGGCTGATCCCGACAAATTCGAGGTCGCATATTCCGTAAGCGATGTAAAACGCATCACCAGCGCAGGGAAAATCGCTCTGCCCATGGGGATGGAGAATGGCGCCCCGATTGAAACGGACCTCGCAAAGCTCGATCACTTCTATGAACGCGGCATCCGCTATATCACTCTGACGCATGGCCAGCCCAATGCGATTGCGGATTCAAGCTATGACATCAACCGGCCCAATGAGGGCCTGAGCGACTTTGGCGTGGAAGTCGTCCGTAAGATGAATGATCTGGGGATCATGGTCGATATAAGCCACGTTTCCGATGATGCCTTCTGGGACGTCATGGCACTGACCGATGTGCCGGTGATCGCCAGCCATTCCTCCGCCCGTCGCTTCACCGAAGGGTTTGAGCGCAACATGTCCGACGACATGATCAAGCGCCTTGGCGAAGAGAACGGCGTCATCATGATCAATTACGGCTCCAGCTTCCTGACCAATGATTATCAGGAATGGACGAGCCGCCTGCGCGCCGCCAGCGCCAGCTGGCTCAAGGCCGAAGGCATTGATGAGCCTACGGATGAACAGCGCGAGGCCTTCCAGGCCGGCTATATGGCCGCCAGCCCCAAACCCTATGCCACAGTCGAGCATGTCCTCGACCATATCGACCATGTCGTTGATATTGCCGGGATCGATTCGGTGGGCCTGGGGTCGGATTTCGACGGGGTCGGCGACAGCCTGCCGGTCAATCTCAAAGATGCCTCGATGATGCCGCGCCTCGTTCAGGGCCTGATCGACCGCGGCTATTCGGATGAGGACATCAAGAAGATCCTGTCCGGGAATGCCTTACGCGTCTGGAACGCGGTCGAGGCAGCGGCGAAGAAGGGGTGATCACACCTTCCCCAGCTTGATGACGCGCATCTTGTCCTGAGTCATCTCGTGCATGGTGTGGCCAATGCCGCCGACGCCGTGCCCGGACTGTTTCCGGCCTGCAAAGGGCATCCAGTCAACCCGGAAGGCGGTGTGGTCATTGATCATCACCGCCGTCGCATCAAGCCGCCGCGAGGCGTCCATCGCGATATCGAGGTTTTTCGTGAAGACCGCCGCCTGGAACGCGAAAGGCAGGTCGTTTGACTTCGCAATCGCCTCATCAAGGCTGTCTACGGAGTAAATGCAGATGACCGGCCCGAAAATTTCCAAGGTCGAGACCCGCGCATCGGCGGGCGGATCAAGCAGGATGGTCGGCGCATAGGTCGTCTCGCCCAAACGCTCCCCGCCGGTCACGACCTTGGCGCCGCCTGCCTTTGCCTCATTGACCCATTCCTCAACCCGGTCGACTTCACGTGGACGGATCAGGGGCCCACATTCGGTCTTGGCCGAGACCGCATCGCCGACCACCAGCCGGGCCGCGCCATGCGCCAATTGCTCGGCAATCGCCGGGGCCATTTTGCGCGGCGCATAGACCCGCTGGACCGACACGCAGACCTGCCCTGAATGATACATCCCGCCTTTCAGGAGGGAGGGGATCATCTCGGAGAAATCGGCATCCTCCGCCACAATCACGGGGGCCAGCCCGCCATGCTCCAGCGCGCAGCGCGTGCCGGGCGCCAGTTTCGATCGCAGCATCCAGCCGACCTTGGCCGAGCCGATAAAGGAGAAGAAATGCGTACGCGGATCAGTTGCCATCTGCTCCGCCCCGACCCGGTCATTGAGGACAAAGCGGCACCATTCTTCGGGCAGCCCTGCCTGATGGAAAATGTTCACCAGCGTCTGGCAGGAGAGAGGCGTGTCCGCAGATGGTTTGACGAGGACCGGACAGCCCGCCGCCACCGCCGGGCCGACCTGATGCACGATCAGATTGAGCGGATGGTTGAAGGCCGAGAGCGCAACGACCGGCCCGATGGGCTCGCGCTGGGAAAAGGCGATGCGCCCCGCCCCCGCTGCGGTGAGATCCATCGGGATCTCCTCGCCCTTGATCTCCGCGATGCCGTGAGCGCAGAGGCCGATGCCGTCGATGGCGCGCGTGACCTCCACGATCGCGTCCTGCAGCGGTTTGCCGCCTTCATTGGCGATCTGATGCGCCAGCGCGTCGGCATTGTCCTCCATGATCCCGGCGGCCCGAGCGAGGATGTCGATACGCTTATGCGCCGGCAGCCACGCATTGCGGTTCCGGTGCAGTGCCTGCGCCTGATCGAGATAACCGTCGACCACATCCCACGGGTTCATGGCGACTTCGCCGATTTTCTTGAGGGAATAGGGATTGACGACGTCGACCTTGCCGCCACCGCCGGATGCGCCGCGCGATTTGCCGCTGAACCGTGATCTTAGCATGCCTCATACCCCCTCAAGGCGCTTCTGTGCGAAGCCTAACCCGAAGAGGGCGCGGGGACCAGAGCGCGGCGTAGTCGTCCACCAGACGGGCCAGTCAGCCCCTCTCAGTTGCCTATCTGGAATTCGATAGTCGTCCGCACCCCTTCCCGAGCGACTGGCTGGCGGTCCACGATTTTGGGCGCGTAGACCCATTGCACGACAGACTTCTCCGCCGCCCTTTTGTAGCAGGAGCGCGTTGCGTCAACCGTCTTCACATTGATCGGCGCGCCTTCTGCCGTCACATCAAATTCGAGCACCACCCTCGCATTCCAGACACCTGGACCATTCACACAACGCCTGAAATCGGCATATTCAGGCGGAACCCGCAACAGAGGCTGCGCATCACGATCAAGCCCGCCTTCCTCTTCCATGAGGGTACGGATTTTATGGATCGTCTCTTCTGTGATCCGGTACTCAAGCGTTGCGGTGAGCTTCCTGTCCTCCGCCGACCCTTTCCGTGCAGATTTATAATCATAGAGCCAGACTTTCGTTATCGTGACTGCCGAAAGATCAAGGCACGGATTGGTCGAAGACTGGACGGCGATATTCTCCGTCCTGCCATTCCAATCAACGTCATAGCCGACCGTCACGGTGCCGATGAATCCATCTTCCGGGTAGTTGTCCGGATCGATACAGTAATAATAAAGCCCCAGCGGCGGAGCCTGCCGTGAGATCGGGACGGGCTTTTTATCATCAACAGCCCCGGCCAGAGCCGGCGCCGAGCCTAACAACAGCACAAGGAGGAAAGACAGAACGCCCCCCGCACGCGTCTTGAACTTACTGCTCATCAGCATCCCCTTCTTCTTGCCGGCCAGATTTACTTCACCCGGAATAGAGGAAAGCACCTGCCAGCTTGCACGGCGACATGACGGCCCTCTACTGACAGCCATCGGCCCTATCGGAGGCTAGATCAGGAAATTCTCGCACACGCCCTGCCCCCAAGAGGAAAGAGCCTCGCACAAAAGTTGTACCGGAGCTAGCCCTCGCGGTGTACGGCAAACGGCCCAAAGGCCTGATCGACCGGCATCAACTCGATACGGTTGACGTTGATATGGGCAGGCAGCGCCAGAACATCCGTGATCACCCGGGCGATATCATCCCCGGTCATGCTGTCCGCGCCCTCATAGACCTTGTCCGCTTTTCCTTTGTCGCCTTCGAATCTGACAAGCGAGAACTCCGTATCCGTCATACCCGGCTCGACCGAGGTGACACGGACCTTCGCGCCCAGAAGATCGGCTCGCAGATTGAGTGAGAATTGCGTCACGAAGGCCTTGGTCGCGCCATAGGCATTACCGCCCGGATAGGGATATGATCCGGCAACAGAGGAAATATTGATGACATCGGCACGCGGCAGCGATTTCAGTCTCGGCAGGAAGCCCCGCGTCAGATGCACAAGGCCCGTCACATTGGTCGCAATCATCTGATCCCAGTGAGAAAGCTCCGCCTCCGCCGCGCCTGAGAGCCCGAGCGCCAACCCCGCATTGTTGATGAGGATATCGGGTTGCCAGTCCTCCGAAAGCGTTGCGGGGAACCCATCGACCGCGTCCAGATCCATCATGTCGAGCTGGGCGGTCTTGAGCCGGTCCGTCCCCGCCTCTTTCTCAAGCGCGTCGAGCCGGTCCGTCCGGCGCCCCGTTGCGACAACTTTCGCGCCGCCCGCCAGCAGCCGCAGCACGGTGGCGCGACCGATCCCTGACGTGGCCCCGGTGACAAGGGCAGTCCGGTTTTCAAATTGATCCGTCATCGGCTTTCCTGTCTCAGCTTAGATATGAAGGGCGTGCCCGAGTGCCTTGAGGGCCGCTTCCTGCACGCCTTCTGATTTCGTCGGATGCGCATGGATCGTGCCCGCCACATCTTCGAGCCGCGCGCCCATCTCGATCGCCGTCGAGAACTGCGCGGAAAGTTCGGACACATCCGCGCCCACGGCCTGAAAGCCGAGAATGACGTGATTGTCCGCACGCGCAGTGGCTTTTACGAAGCCGGTCTCGTTCTCCATCGTCATTGCACGGCCATTTGCAAGGAAGGGGAACACACCGACCCTGACGTCGATGCCCAGTTCTTTTGCCCGCGCCTCGCCAATGCCGACCTGCACCACCTCCGGATCGGTAAAGCAGATTTCCGGAATGGCCCGCTTGTCCCAGGCCCGGTTCTCGCCCGAGATGATCTCCGCAACCATCTCGCCCTGCGCCATGGCGCGGTGCGCGAGCATCGGATTACCCGTCACATCGCCGATGGCCCAGACGCCAGTCATCGAGGTGCGGCACCGCTCATCAATCTTCAGGAACGGGCCATCCATCGCAAGGTCGAGTTCTTCGAGCCCCCAGCCGTCTGTGCGCGGACGGCGCCCGACCGTAACGAGCACCTTTGCCGCCTCGATGTGAGAGGCCTTTCCATCCACCTCGACAGCAAGGCGGCCATTTTCATAACCCTTGGCCAGCGTGCCGAGATGCAACTCGATCCCCAGCTCTTTCATCCGTCCAAGGACGGGCTTCACGAGATCACGATCATAGCTCGGCATGATGCCGTCCGTCGCCTCAACCACGGTGACCTTCGCACCGAGCTTGGCCATAGCCATGCCCAGCTCCATGCCGATATAGCCGCCGCCGACAACCGCGAGGGTTTCGGGCACCGCCTGAAGATCAAGCGCCGTTGTGGAGGACAGGATATCTCCGCCAAACGGCATGAAGGGCAGCTCCACCGAGGAAGACCCCGTCGCGATGATGATGTTCTTTGCCCGGATGTCCTGATGACCGTCTTCCGTCTTCACCCGCACGGTTTTGCCGTCGATGAATGTGGCCCAGCCGCGCATTGTTTCAACACCGGCTTTTTTTAGAAGGCCAGCAACACCTTTGTTCAGCCGTCCGACGATCCCGTCTTTCCATTTGACGGTCTGGGCAAGATCAAGCGCTGGCGCCACCGTCGTGATGCCGATCTGGCTGCCCTCCTGCATATGAGATATCTTATGGAATTCCTCGGCTGCATGGATCATCGCCTTTGACGGGATACAGCCGACATTCAGGCAGCAGCCGCCAAGCGGGCCGTCATCAACCAGCATCGTATCGAGCCCCAACTGCCCGGCCCGGATCCCCGCGACATAGCCACCCGGCCCGCCACCGATAACAAGAACATTCGTAGTGATAGGATTTGGCATAGAGTTCCCTCCTATTGAGGACGCCCTTCAGGGAACTGGTCCTCATATCTCTCAAATTCTTTGGCTGTCAGTCCAAATAGCGAAGGATAGAGGTCGTTCCAATCGCGATTATGCTCTTCGATCAGCCTGATCTTCCATGCGCGGCGCCATTTTTTGAGCCGTTTCTCGCGTGCAATCGCCTCGTCGACATCTTCAAAAGCTTCATGCCAGACAAGACGGGTAACCCCATATTTCGCCGTGAACCCCTTTATCCGTTTCGTACGGTGCTCCCACACCCTTTTCGCCAGATCACTCGTCACACCGATATAGAGCGTGCCATGCTTCCCCGATGCGAGGAGGTAGACGGAATAAGTTTTCACCCTCCCCTCCTGTCATCCCGGACGGCGCATAGCGGCGATCCGGGATCCATAATTGATGATAAGCCTCCCCAGCCACCGGCCCGGCATCCCGATTATGGTTTCCGGGCTCGCAAGCTCTGCTTGCGCCCCGGAATGACAGCTCATGGCTTCACGCCGCCCAAATTGCAGATCTCTTTCCACTCCGCCGCCGTCACCGGCTGCACCGAGAGGCGGGAATTCTTCACAAGGACCATCTCGGCAAGGCTGTCTTTTGCCTTGATCTCCTGCAGCGTGACCGGCGTTTTGAGCGGCTCTATCGCCTTGATGGTCACGCATTCCCATGGGGAGCCAGGCTCCGCCGTCGGATCGGGTTTTGCTTCCTCGATCACCTCGACGATACCGACAATCTCCCGTGTTTTCTGGGAGTGATAGAAGAACGCCTTATCCCCGGCCTTCATCTCCTGCATATAATTCTTGGCCTGATGATTGCGCACGCCATCCCACGGCTCCCCCGCATCGCCTTTGGCGACTTGCTGGTCCCACGACCAGGTGGAAGGTTCCGATTTCATCAGCCAGTAACTGGGCATGTGCGCTCCCTTGAATTGAACCAGCCCACTCGATGTGCATTTCCCGATGCGGCGGGCAGACATTTCATGACCGCATAACAGCAGGCTTCCTGTTATAAAACCATGCTCTGCCGGGCTGCATCCGATACAATTTGAGACAAGATTGCCGCAATCCGGCCCGCCGCCCGCCATCGCGCAGCGGAACGCTCATTCCGGCCCGGAAGGGCCAATGAAAGGAGCATGTTATGCGAAAACGACAGATGGTCGCCGCCCTCGCGGCGGCCGGCGCGCTGCTGGGTATCGGCAGTGCGGCGCAGGCCGGTGAATGGCGGCTCGATCCATGGCGATGCCCCGATTTAAGGGAGGATATCCTCGACGCCCGGGTTAATTACGGGCGGGCGGATCGGCGCGAAGACCGGATCGACAGGCGGTACACGAACTGCCCGCGCAGCGCGTGGGTATATGTCGGCGACCGTTATGACCGATACGGCCGATATTACAGTGATTACCGTGCTGGGCCGCCCCGATACCGGGACTATGCCTATCGGAACGGTTATCTGATCGGATCGATCGGGGACGCCTATTTCCGGATTGTCCTGACCGATAATGACCGCTTCCAGCGTTATTATCGGTACTCGCCTCATTATTATCGGCGTGACGTCAGATATGACCACCGGAATGATCATCGCGATCAGCGTTATGCACGGCGCGAAAACCACCGGGACGACCGCTATGATCGCCGCAATGACCGACGCGATGATCGTGGAGACCGACGCAATGACAGGCGTGATGATCACAGCGACAGGCGCAATGATCGGCGGGACGATCGCGGAGATCGTCGCGACGACAGAAGGGATGACCGGGGCGACCGGCGAGATGATCGCAGGGATGACAGGCGTCAGGGGCGCGGCAACGAAAGCGGCAGAGCCCCGTCTGCCGTGAAGGGCCGGGCCGGTTAAACGAAAGGCAGAAGGTAAGCCCTTCTGCCTTTTATCCCTTACGCTGAATGACCGGGCGATCCTCAGATGAAGAGGGTCGCCGGGTTTTCAAGATAGGCTTTGATCGACTGCACGAACTCCGCCGCATCCCAACCATCGACAATACGATGATCGAAACCGGAGGAGAGGTTCATCAGCTTGCGCGGCACGACATGACCATTCGCGTCATAGCGCGGCAGGGTCTGGATCTTATTAACCCCGACAATGGCGACCTCCGGATGGTTGATCACCGGCGTTGTCACGAGCCCGCCCATCGGCCCCAGCGAGGTGATGGTGATGGTCGAGCCTGAAAGCTCTTCGCGTTTGGCCGACCCATCGCGCGCGGCAGAAGAAAGCCGCAGCACTTCCGCTGCGTTCTGCCAGACATCATTCGCCTCGGCATGGCGGATCACGGGGACGATCAGGCCATTATCCGTCTGCGTTGCAATACCGATATGCGCCCCGCCAAAACGATGAACGACACCTGCATCATCGTCAAACCGTGCATTGATATGCGGGAATTTCCGCAAGGTGAGCACCATGGCCCGCATCAGATAAGGCAGGACGGTCAGCTTTGGCCGGTCACCGCGGCCCGCATTCATATGCGCGCGCAGATCTTCGAGGGCAGTGACATCCACCTCTTCCACATAAGTGATGTGCGGAATACGGCGTTTGGACTCCTGCATTTTCTCGGCGATCTTCCGGCGCAGGCCGATGACCTTCACTTCCTCGACAGACGTGTCGGGAGCGAAGGTCGCACCTGATCCGCCGGGCACCTTTGCCGGAGACTGGCCTGAAATATAGCTGTCGAGATCCTCATGGGTGATCCGGCCAGCAGGGCCTGTTCCGTAGACGAATTGCAGATCGACCCCTTGTGCGCGAGCCCGCGCCCGCACTGCCGGGGAGGCCAGCGGCTTGTCATTGACATCGCGCGCACGCGGAAGATCGACGAGCCGTGAAGCTGCCGGTTGCGCTTGTACAGGGGCAGGCTCAGTTTTCGGCGCTGGAGCAGGCGCGGCTTTGGGTTCGGGTGCAGGGCTTTCCTCTGCAACCGGCGCCTTTTCTTCCGCAGGGGCCGTGGCGGCAGCGGACGCAGAATCTTCCTTCGTGTTGCCCGCACCTTCGACTTCGAGCTTGATGATCTCGGAGCCGACCGCGACGACTTCGCCGACAGCCGGGCCGATCCACAACACCTTGCCTTTGCGGGGGCTCGGGATTTCGACGGTCGCCTTGTCAGTCATGACATCAGCGAGATTCTGATCCGGTTCGACCTCGTCTCCGGGCTTGATGTGAAGCTCGACAAATTCGGCTTCCGCAACACCCTCGCCGACATCTGGCAATTTAATAACGTGTACGCCCATTTAGCCCCCCATCCGGCGGCCGGTGACGATACGCAGGACCGTCGCAAGAATAATGATCGCCGGGGCGATGATGCGAAGGGCGCCGACCCGGCCGGACGCGACCTCTTCAACCGCCGGATAGTCAACGACGAGGATCATGCCGATCATGGCCGCTGCGATGATCACCAGAATTTCGGTTACCAGTCTCATTTACCCCTCCATGACTTCGCGCAATGCCGCGCCAACACGCTCCGGACCCGGCAGATAAGCCCATTCCTGCGCATGCGGATAAGGTGTGTCCCAACCGCAGACCCGCAGGATCGGCGCTTCGAGATGATAGAAACAGCGCTCCTCGACAAGCGCGAGCAGCTCACCCGCAAAGCCGCCCGTCTGGGTCGCTTCATGTATGATGACGCAGCGGCCCGTCTTCTGGACGCTTTCATTGATCGTATCGAGATCAAGCGGAATGAGGGAGCGAAGGTCGATCACTTCAGCATCAATGCCGGTCTCTTCGGCTGCCGCTTTGGCAACATAGACCATGGTGCCATAAGCGAGCACGGTCACATCACTGCCGGAGCGTTTAATATCCGCCTTACCCAGAGGAATATTGTAATAACCCTCCGGCACCTTGCCATCTTCGTGCTTGGACCACGGCGTCAGCGGCTTTTCATGATGGCCATCAAAGGGGCCATTATAAAGGCGTTTCGGCTCGAGGAAGATGACCGGGTCAGGATCCTCAATCGCGGAGATCAGGAGGCCCTTGGCGTCATAGGGCGTGCAGGGCTGGACGACCTTGATGCCTGAAACGTGCGTAAAACAGGCTTCCGGGCTCTGTGAGTGCGTCTGACCGCCGAAAATACCGCCGCCCGTTGGGGTACGGATGGTGATCGGGCAGGTAAACTCCCCCGCCGAGCGATAGCGGATACGCGAGGCTTCCTGCGTGATCTGGTCGTAAGCCGGGAAGATATAGTCGGCGAACTGAATTTCAACGCAGGGCTTCAAGCCATAGGCCGCCATGCCGATTGCCGTACCGACAATACCGCCTTCTGAAATCGGCGCATCGAAAACGCGGTTCTGGCCGTATTTCTTCTGAAGGCCAGCGGTGACGCGGAAGACGCCGCCGAAATAGCCAACATCCTCGCCATAAACGACGACATCGGGATCGCGCTCAAGCATGACGTCATGCGCATCGCGTAGCGCCTCGATCATGTTCATGGAGCGGGTGTTCGTGACAGTATCAGACATTGATCAGAACCCTGCTTTCTGACGCTGTTCTTTCAGGCGCCCCGGCATTTCGGCATAAACGTCCGTGAACATGTGCTTTGTGCTGGCGCCATTGCCTTCACTGACAAGACCGATGGCCTCTGCCTCCTGCTCGGCTTCTCGCATCTCGGTCTCCGCATTACCGGAGAGGTCATCGAACTCCGCTTCGGTCAGCTCGCCCGCAACAATCATATGCTGCTTGAGCCGATCAATTGGATCGCCCAGCGGCCATTTCTCCGCCTCATCTTTTGGGCGGTAGGCGGACGGATCATCAGAGGTCGAGTGCGCGCCCTTCCGGTAGCTGAGATATTCAATCAGAACCGGACCCAGATTGCGCCGGGCGCGTTCCGCTGCCCATTGAGCTGCCGCGTGAACGGCGAGGAAGTCATTGCCGTCAACCCGCAGGCCCGGAATGCCGTAGCCGAGACCGCGGCTGGCGAAAGTTGCGCCCAAACCCCCGGCGATGCCCTGGAAGGAGCTGATCGCCCACTGATTATTGACGATGTTGAGAATGACCGGCGGCTTGTAGACGCCCGCAAAGACCATGCCCGTATGCCAGTCGCCTTCGGCGGTTGCGCCATCGCCGATCCAGGCCGCACAGATCTTCGTGTCGCCCTTGATCGCCGAAGCCATGGCCCAGCCCACTGCCTGCGGCCATTGCGTCGCAAGATTGCCGGAGATCGTGAAAAAGCCATGCTCTTTCGAGGAATACATGATTGGCAGTTGGCGGCCTTTCAGGGGATCGCCCTCATTCGAATAAATCTGGTTCATCAGGAGACGGACCGGATAATCCTGACTGAGGAGGATGCCCACCTGACGGTAGCTCGGGAAGTTCATATCACCCTTGCGCAGGGCCAACTGGTGCCCCGCCGCGATGGCCTCTTCACCGAGACACTGGATGTAGAAGCTTGTCTTGCCCTGACGCTGCGCTTTCATCATGCGGGCATCGAATGCCCGCGCACGGATCATCGTCTCCAGCCCCTTGCGCTTTGCTTCGGGTGTGACGGTTTCCGCCCACGCACCATGCGCCTTGCCATCCATGTCGAGGACACGGATCAGGCCGGTCGTGAAGGGACGGCTTTCCTCTGCCCCAAGATCAATTGACGGGCGGGGCATCTTGCCCGCCTCGCCGATATCTACATGCGAGAAATCGGCATCTTCTCCCGGGCGTCCGGATGGTTCCGGTACGGTGAGGCTGAGCGGCGCGTAATCATCCACGATACGACTATGTCCATCCATGTCTCTGCGAACCCTCCCTTATGGGTTTTCGACCCGCGACATACCCGCAAGGGACAGTCCCGGTCATCAGATGGGTGCAGCGAATATCACACTCAAATTGGACTTTTCTTCCACCAACCCAGCTCGCGAAAGCGGGATATATGTGCCGCAGCGCAACATCCTCCCAATCTGTACCGTTTCAGGACGTATGCGCTGAAATCCGGGGGCCTCCCCGCAGCTCGGCGAGCGTGATATGCGGCCCAAAACAACGACCGATACAGCCGAGGACTCGCTCATGGACTTTGCGCTCAATGACGAACAGCAGGCCATTCAGGACATGGCCCGCCGCTTTGCCGCAGATGAACTCGCCCCGAATGCCGCCCGCTGGGATGAGGAAAAGCACTTCCCCGTCGATGTTATCAAGAAGACGGGCGAGCTTGGCCTGGCCGCGATCTATGCGCCCGAAGAGATCGGCGGCTCAGCCCTGTCGCGGCTCGATGCCGTCCTCGTCTTCGAAGCCCTGTCGGCTGGCTGCACGGCGACGGCCGCCTATGTCTCGATCCACAATATGGTGACCTGGATGGTCGGGGCGTTCGGTAATGACGCCCTCAAATCAAAATATGGCGAAAAGCTCGCAACCGCCGAAATGCTGGGCAGCTATTGCCTGACCGAGCCGGGCTCGGGCTCGGATGCCGCAGCTCTGCGGACCAAAGCCGTGCGCGACGGAGACGATTATATCCTCAATGGCTCAAAGGCGTTCATTTCAGGCGCTGGCTCCACCGACCTCTATCTCGTCATGGTACGAACGGGCGAGCCCGGCCCGCGCGGCATCTCCGCGATCCTCGTCGAGGACGGCACGCCCGGCCTCACCTATGGCGCCAATGAGAAGAAGATGGGCTGGAACGCCCAGCCGACCCGCGTCATCACTTTCGAGAATGCCCGTGTGCCGGCCGAAAACCTGCTGGGGCAAGAGGGCGAAGGGTTCCGCTTTGCCATGAAGGGGCTTGATGGCGGCCGTCTCAATATCGCGGCCTGTTCTCTCGGGACGGCGGATGCCGCCATCCGTCAGGCACTCGATTACACCAATGAGCGGACGGCCTTCGGCAAGCGGCTCAATGAGAACCAGGCGCTGCAATTCAAGCTGGCCGACATGCAGATCGCGCAGGAAGCCTCACGCTCTCTCCTCTATCGGGCCGCATGGTCGCTCGACCAGAAACTGCCCGAGGCGACGCAGCTTTGCGCTATGGCGAAGAAATTCGTGACCGATCAGGGCTTTGATATCGTCAATACCGCACTCCAGACGCATGGCGGCTATGGCTATCTGGGAGATTATCCCCTTGAGCGGATGCTCCGCGATGTCCGCGTCCACCAGATCCTCGAAGGCGCCAATGAAATCATGCAGATGATCATCGCACGCGGGATGCTCAAAGACTATCAGGCCGGCTGATCGAGCAGCATTGGACGCAACGCCAATGAACGCCTAAACTCCTTCCCAGTGTATTATGGGAAGGAGAGACATCCATATGTTGCACCGTTTTGTTGCCGTCCTGTCGGCATTTGCCGTCCTGATCACGGCTCAGGCATCCGCCAAAAATTTCACCACCGCGGACGTCGAGAATTTCATCAAGGTCAGCGAAGAGCTTAAGGGCCTTGAAGACCGCTATCCCGATGCGGATCTCGGGGTCGACACGAGTGACATGAAATCTTTCACGCAGATGATCGACGAAAATGGCAATCTGAAAGTTTACCGCCGCGTCCTTTCAGACATGCCTGAGGGACCGGCGCGCAAAGAAGTCGTGAGCGCAATCAAGAGCAATGGATTTTCGTCTACGGATGAATTTGCGCCCAAAGCCGATGCGATCATCATGACCTATCTCGCCATTGAACTTGGCAAGCAGGACATGTCGGGCATGGACCAGATGACCCCGGAAATGATGGCAGCCATGCCGCCGTCCGTGCAGGCTCAGATGGGCCCGGTCATTAAGATGATCAATGCCGCGAAGAATGTTCCGGCTGCAGACAAGGCGACGCTGACGCCACTCCTGCCAAAGCTGGAAGCTGTCTTCCAAGACTAATCTATCAGACCACTATACTGAAAAGCCCCGCCACATCCGGCGGGGCTTTTTTTGTGTCTGCTATTCAAGTCAGGCTCGGGTCTGGCCGGACCCGCGCACCTGATATTTGAACGTCGTGAGCTGTTCGCAGCCGACCGGCCCGCGCGCATGGATGCGGCCTGTCGAAATACCGATCTCCGCGCCCATGCCGAATTCTCCGCCATCGGCGAACTGGGTTGAGGCGTTATGCATGACAATGGCGCTGTCGATTTCGGTGAGGAATTTCTCCGCCACCTTTTCGTCCTCGGCAATGATGCTTTCGGTGTGTCCGGAAGAATAGGTGCTGATATGTTCGAGCGCGCCATCGACACCATCGACCACTTTCATGGCGATGCGGGGGGCGAGATACTCTGTCACCCAGTCCTCGTTGGTCGCCGGGATAAGCCCGTCAGCGCGCGACAGGGAGGCATCATCGCCGCGCACTTCGCAGCCCGCTTCGATCAGGGCCTTTGCAATTTCCGGCACGAATCTGTCGGCAGCCGCGCGATCGATCAGGACCTTCTCCGCAGCGCCGCAAATCCCTGTACGGCGCATCTTGGCATTGACGACGACGGCCTTTGCCATCTCGATATCCGCTGAGGCATCGACATAGACATGACAGATGCCTTCCAGATGCCCAATCACCGGGACGCGTGCTTCCTTGGACACACGCTCGACTAGGGAGCGTCCGCCGCGCGGCACGATGACATCGACATTCCCGTCGAGGCCGGAAAGCATGTGCCCGACCGCCGCACGATCTGTCTCCGGCACCATATAGACCGCATCGCGCGGCATATCTGCCTCAGCGAGAGCCTCTCGCACGAGCGCGACCAGCTTGCCGGATGTGTTGAAACTATCCGAGCCCGGACGAAGGATGACGGCATTGCCCGATTTGAGTGTCAGTGCGCTGGCATCGACCGTCACATTGGGGCGGCTCTCATAGATCACACCAATCACGCCGAGGGGCACGCGCACGCGGGAAATCTGCAGCCCGTTCGGCCGCTCCCAACTTGCCAGCACATCACCGACAGGATCGGGGAGCGCCGCGACATCGCGCACGCCCTGAACGATCCCGGCAATGCGCTCCTCATCGAGCCGCAGCCGGTCAATCATCGGTGCATCAAGGCCGTTCTCCTCGGCCCGCGCCAGATCTTTTGCGTTCGCCTCAAGGATTTCCGGCACGGCGCCTTCGAGTTTCGCGGCGATGGCTTCGAGCGCTTTGACGCGGGCCTCTGCCGGCATAGTGCCAAGCTGGCGGCTGGCATAACGCGCAGCTGATGCTGCATTCAAAAGAGTCTGGTGGAGCGGTGTCACACTTTCATCAGTGGTCATCATCTTCTCCCAAAGTTAGAATGAGATTATCCCGGTGCAGAACGATATCTCTCGTCTTTCCCTTTGCGGTCGTGAAATCGCAGGCCGCAAGGCCAAATCCGACCACCTCATCATTATGTCTAATTTCAATAACGTCGCCGCGCAGGAATGGATCCGAAACGCTTGTCACGCCGACAGCCAGAAGACTTGCGTCGTTCTGGAGAGCTTTCACTGCGCCCTCGTCGATTTCCACGGCCCCGGCCCGCTCATGCACGCCTGAGAGCCATCTCTTCCGGGCAGAGAGTTTCTCGCCCGCTTCAAAAACTGTGCAGCGCGCCTCACCAGTGATCAGGTCCCGGATCGGATGCTGGCGGCGGCCTGACGCAATGATCGTCGTCACACCCCAGTCAATGGCGATCCGTGCAGCCGCAAGCTTTGCCCGCATCCCGCCTGTACCAACACTACTCAGGGATTCCTGGGCGGCATCGAAATATTTTCCTGCCTCACCATAGGGAATGAAAGGAACGTGCTCGGCGCTCGGGTCCGCAGCCGGATTGCCCGTATAAAGACCATCAATATCAGACAAGATGATCAGAATGTCGGCATCGACAAGACCCGCCGTCTTTGCTGCCAGCCGGTCATTATCGCCATAGCGGAACTCGCGCGTCGTCACGGCGTCGTTCTCGTTCACGACCGGAATGACCTCATGATAAAGCAGCGCCCGCAGCGCTGCCCTTGCGTTCAGATACCGTGTCCGGTCATCGGTAACGTCCGGGGTCAGAAGAACCTGCGCTGCGACGCGGTTATGCGCCTCGAAGGCCGATTGCCATCTGGTGATCAGCGCCGCCTGTCCGATCGCGGAAAGCGCATGACGGTCCTCCGTTGCTTCTGGGTCCAGCGATGGCACGAGCTCATGCCCCACCGCGACCGCGCCTGAGGACACAAGGACAGCATGCCATGGCCGCTCACGGATATCGGCGGCGACCCCGCCCATGGAAAATTCTTCAACTTCGGTAATAAGCGCAGAGCCAACTTTCACGACGGCAAGCTTGGCGCGCTCCAGAAGGTCTCTAACAAAATGAAGTGACTGATGATCGTCTGCCACGAAAAAAGGAATCTCCTCTACTCCTATCGGCTACGTGGTTCGCAGCCGCACAAATGTCCACCCTCCGCAGGGGAAAGATGCTGCAAACTGGGGTCGCGAAACCCGTGCGTCTCAGGCTAACCGGCACCACGTGAGTCAGCAGGAGTAAGCCTTATGTCATCCGTTCTGATTACCGGTGCGAACAGGGGTATCGGTCTCGAATTTGCGCGTCAGTATGCTGCTTCCGGCTGGACGGTCCATGCGGCGTGCCGTCAACCGCACAGTGCCGGTGAGTTAAACGCACTGGGCGGGATTCGGTTGCATGAAATTGACGTCACGGATCACAATTCCATCGACGCGCTAGCCGCAAAGATAGATGAGCCGATCGATGTGGTCATCGCCAATGCCGGCGTGATGGGCCCGAGAAGCGATCAGCAAAGCTTCGGCAGCTTTGATTACGAGGCCTGGCGTGCTGTCATGGAGGTCAATCTCTATGGCACCGTTCACACCTGCGAAGCCTTCACGCCGCACCTTGAGAAAGGCGATCAGAAAAAACTCGCGGTCCTCTCCTCCAAGATGGGATCGATTGCCGATACGAGTGGCGGGCTTGCCCATTACCGCACATCGAAGACCGCGCTGAACATGGCGATCATGGCGTCGGCGGCGGGTCTTGCCCAGAAGGGGATCGCCGCCGGGATCTTCCACCCCGGCTGGGTCCAGACCGATATGGGCGGGCCGAGCGCGCTTATCACCACCGAGGAATGCGTGACCGGCCTGCGCCAGCAGATCGCGGGCCTGCCTGTGACGGCCAAGCCTGACTTTTTGACGTTCGATGGCGAGGTGCTGTCGTGGTGATGCTCCAAGGACAATGCCTCTGCGGCGATGTGAAGTTCCGCATCACCGCGCCACTGACCCATGCCTCTGCCTGTCATTGCGACCAGTGCCGCCAATGGTCCGGCCATTACTGGGCGACGGGCCGGACAAAGCAGAATGATCTCGTCATCGAGAATGGCAGCGAAAGCATCGCGTGGTATCCCGAGCGACACGCCGAGCGGGGGTTCTGCGTGATCTGCGGCTCTTCGCTCTTCTACCGCCAGATTGATGCGGCATCGGAGCATGTTGCAGTTTCGCTCGGCGCCATCAAAGGCGATACCGGCATTGAGCTTTCCCGGCACATCTTTGTGCGGGAAAAGGGTGACTATTACCAACTGCCCGCAGAGGCAGAAACATATGAGGGAGATGACGAATGAGCAGCATTCTTTTTATCGGGCTCGGCAATATGGGCTCAGGCATGGCGGTCAATCTGGTGAAGGCCGGGCATGACGTTCATGCCTTCGACTTGTCTGCCGATGCGGTTGCAAAGCTCGCCGATGAAGGCGCAACGCCGGTCCCCTCGCTGAAGGATTTCAAAGGTGCCGTTGACGTGGTGATCACCATGCTGCCCGCTGGCCCGCATGTCGCGAGCGTTTATACGAGCCCTGACGGCCTGCCCTCCTCGATTGAAAAGGGCACGCTCTTTATCGACTGCTCGACCATTGATGTGCAGACGGCCCGCGCCGTGGGGACAGGCGCCAAGGAGCGCGGCTTTCCTTTCGTCGATGCGCCGGTTTCCGGCGGTGTTGCCGCCGCGCAAGGGGGTACACTGACCTTCATGGTCGGCGGAGAGGCGTCAGATTTCGAGAAGGCCAAACCCTATCTCGACTCCATGGGCAAGAATGTCTTTCACGCAGGGCCTCTGGGGAACGGGCAGGTCGCCAAGATCTGCAACAACATGCTGCTCGGCATTTCAATGATCGGCACCTGTGAGGCGTTCCACCTTGCCGAAAAACTCGGCCTCGATGCGCAGACCTTTTTCGATATTTCCTCGACCGCGTCGGGCCAGTGCTGGTCGATGACGAGCTATTGCCCGGCGCCGGGACCCGTCCCCAATGCGCCGTCGAACCGCGATTACCA
Organism: Parvularcula marina; assembly: GCF_003399445.1. Classification (NCBI taxonomy): domain Bacteria; kingdom Pseudomonadati; phylum Pseudomonadota; class Alphaproteobacteria; order Parvularculales; family Parvularculaceae; genus Parvularcula; species Parvularcula marina. The sequence continues at coordinate 1,777,240 of NZ_QUQO01000001.1, forward strand.
GCCGGGCTTTGCCGCCGCGATGATGCTCAAAGACCTGCGCCTTGCGCAGGATGCGGCAAAGACCGCGAAAGCCCCGACCCCGCTCGGCGCCCATGCAGAGCAGCTCTATGCGCTGATGGAATCGGCCGGGGCGGACGGGTTTGATTTCTCCGGCGTGATGAAGCTGCTTGATGGATCGCTGCCGAAAAACTGACCTCGCGACAGAGGGGCCGGACAGGCTATAGTGGCGGCATGGTCTCTTCTCCTGCCGGTCCCGAACTCGATCATCTGATGAAACTGCTCGCAAGGCTGCCGGGGCTCGGCCCCCGCTCGGCCAAGCGCGTGGCCCTGCACCTTTTGCGCAAGCGCGAGGCGCTGATGGAGCCGCTGGCCGAAGCGATCTCGGCCGCCGCCCAGCATGTGCAGGCCTGTGATATCTGCGGGAACTGGGACAGCCGGAACCCTTGCGGTATCTGTGAGGATGAGGCGCGCGACACCGGCGTCATCTGCGTCGTACAGGATGTTGCCGATGTCTGGGCGCTGGAACGCTCAGGCGCCCATCATGGCCGCTATCATGTGCTTGGCGGGGTCATCTCTCCGCTCGATGGGGTGGGGCCGGATGATCTGAACATCGCCTCCCTTGCCCAGCGGGCAAGTGCCGGCGGGGTCACGGAAATCATCCTTGCCACCGCCGCGACCGTCGATGGTCAGACCACAGCAGGTTACATCGCCGAGCGGCTCGAGGGGATCGATGTGAAGGTCACCCGCCTGTCCCATGGCGTGCCCATGGGCGGCGAGCTTGACTATCTCGATGAGGGCACGCTCGCCGCGGCCCTCAGGTCGAGACAGATTTTCTAGGCATCACACGACCAGAACTGTTTACCACCAGTCCGTATACATCCCTTAATCGGTAAACTTTAGTTGGACCTGCGCGCCATCAGGCAGATCGCGGATCTGCTTTCCTAAGTACCCAGAAAATTTTATCAGCTCCACAAGCGGAGCTGACTTTACATTAGACATCTCATAGGCACCGCTGAGAGCACCCGGAATAACTAGGCAGTACGACCAGTCCTCCGGCAGCACACCCAGACTTTCCCTCGCAGCTTCAACAAGTACCGCCATTTCCCAATCCGCGACAAAATCAAGATCACGCCAAAGGCTATCAAAGTGCTCTTTGCTGTCTGCCACAACTTCGCAGTAGACGTCTTCAGGGCAAAGACGCCAGTATCTTCCATCATGATCGCGGATGATGAGATTGCCAAATTCGTTTCGAGCAACAATCTCAAGAGGCTCGATACCTACCCAGCCTCAAGTATCTCAGAAACCAAATCCATCGCACACCACCACTTCTCCAGAAGCGCCAGCAAAGGACTGATAAAGCGCGTCGCGTCCCTACACCTTGAGCTCAGAAAGCTTACCTTCTTACCATATTCTACCAGATTTTCACGCGCTCTTCAGGCGGAAGATAAAGCTCATCGCCGGGCTGAACGTCGAAGGCGTCATACCATTCGTCGATATTCCGTACCATGCCGTTCACCCGCAGATACATCGGGCTGTGCGGCGCGGAGAGGAGCCGCTGGCGAAGGGACTCTTCGGTCCGCTTGAACCGGCGCGCCTGCGCCCGACCAAGGAACACCCGCTGCTCACCGGTAAAGCCGTCAAGCACCGGCGATTCCTCACCGTTCAGATGCTCCTTATAGGCATGATAGGCGACCAGCACCCCGGCAAGATCACCGATATTCTCACCCAGCGTCTGCCGGCCATTCACATGCAGGCCGGGCAGCGGCTCATATTCATCGAACTGCGCGGCGAATTTGTCACCCAGCGCATCAAAGGCCGCGCGGTCCTCTTCCGTCCACCAGCTTTGCAGGAAACCCTGCGCATCATATTTCGAGCCCTGATCATCGAACCCGTGCCCGATCTCGTGCCCGACGATGGAGCCGATGGCGCCGTAATTGATCGCGGCATCCGCCTTCGGATCAAACAGCGGGGACTGGATATAGCCCGCCGGGATGAAGGCTTCGTTCCGGTTCGGGCTGTAGAAGGCATTGACCGTCTGCGGCGCGGTGAACCATTCGCGCTTGTCCACCTTGGTGCCGAGCCGGTTATTGCTTTCGGCTTGTGACCAGACGCGGTGACGTTTGATATTGCCAAAGAGATCGCCAGAGACGATGTCGAGCTCGGAGTAATCCTGCCACTTCTCAGGGTAGGCGATCTTGGCGGTCATGGCGGCAAGCTTCTCCTGCGCCTTGACCTTGGTTGCGTCCGTCATCCATGTCAGATTATCGATCCGCACAGAGAGGGCCGAACGGATATCCTCGAACATCTCGGTCATCAGGACTTTTGATTCTTCGGGGAAGTATCGGTCGATATATTCCTTGCCCACCGCCTGATCGAGGCGGCCATTCACGAGAGCAATCCCCCGCTTCTCCCGGTCGCGCGGCTCTTCCTGTCCGTTGAGTGCCTTGCCGAAGAATTCGAAATTCGCCTGATAGACATAATCAGGAAGGAAGGCGGCGTTCGACGAAATATAGTTCGCCAGCAGATAATCCCGCCAGACAGCCACCGGCGTTTCCGCGTAAAGCGCTGCCAGCGATGGGAAGGCAGATTTCTCGCGCACGACGATATCACCTTCGGATGGCAGGCCCAGCGTATCAAGAGCCGCTTCCCACGGCATACCCGGCGCCATCGCCTCAAGCTCCGCAATCGTCATCCGATTATAGGTGAGATCCGCATTGCGCCGCTCGGCCCGTGTCCAGTGCCGCTCCGCAATCGCGGTTTCAAGATCAAAGACCGCCGCTGCGCGCTTTGCACTATTGTCTTCGCCGAGCAGCTCCAGCATCCGCGCCAGATGCTCCTTATACGCTGCACGGGTTTCATCGAGTCGCTCTGACTCTCTCAAATAGTAGGAGCGATCCGGCATACCGATGCCCGAATGGGTCGCGCCCATCACATAATCGGACGGGCTTTTTGAATCGATGGTGACATAGATGGCAATCGGGCTCGGCAGGCCGAGCGAGGGATCAGCCATCAGCCGGGCGATATCCTCATGCGTCTTTGCCGCACGGATACGGGCAACATCTTCCGCAATCGGATCGAGACCCTTCGCCTCAATCGCGGCAACATCCATGAAGTCATTATAGAAATCGCGGATCTTCTGGCCTTCGGAGCCGGCCGCGACATCCGAGGTCGAAAGGTCCGCGATGATCTCGGCAATGCGCGCCTCGTTGCGCTCCTGCATGATCACCGAAAATCCGGTCCCGGAGCGGTCGGACGGGATCTCCGTCGCTGCGAGCCAGCCGCCATTGGCATATTGGAAGAAATCATCCCCCGGGCGTGTCGTGGGATCAAAAGCATCGAGCGGGTAGCCCCAGGGCTCGATCATCGGCCCCTCTTCTTCGGCCATCATTTTAGGGCCGGCATCGCCGGTGGTCGTGGCACAGGCCGCCAGAGAGATCAGCGCAACCCCGCCAAGCAGGGACTTCAGCAGTCGGGACATGGGTCTCCCCCTTCTCGTTTATCGATATAGAAAGCCCGCCCTCAACGTTAGGTCAAGGGCGGGCGATCATCATTCTCAGTATCTAGGTGCATTTTGCGCAAACAAGCTTTCGAATTGTGCAAGCCATGCCGGACGAAAAACAGACCGCATAACGGTCAATGCGCGACCACAGTTGAAGGTCACCTGCGGGCACAAAAAAGGGGCGCCGTCGGCGCCCCATTTCCATTCTATCCGATCCCGGATCAGTAACGGTAGCCTTCGGGCTTGAACGGGCCGCTCTTTGACACGCCGATATAGTCGGCCTGCTCGCCCGTCAGTTCGGAAAGCTGCGCGCCGACATGCGAAAGGTGCAAGGCCGCCACTTTCTCATCGAGACGCTTGGGCAGGACATAGACCTTGTTCTCATATTTCCCGTCCTGATTATTCGCATAAAGCTCGATCTGGGCGAGGGTCTGGTTGGTGAAGCTGGCCGACATCACGAATGACGGGTGGCCCGTGGCGTTGCCGAGGTTCACAAGGCGGCCTTCGGAAAGAAGGATCATCCGCCGGCCGTCCGGCTTGGTCAGCATGTCGACCTGCGGCTTGATATTGTCCCATTCCCAGTTGCGAACGCCATCAACTTGAATCTCATTGTCGAAGTGACCGATATTGCAGACGATCGCCATGTCTTTCAGGTCGCGCATATTGTCGACGGTCAGGATATCCTTGTTGCCCGTGGCGGTGACGACAATGTCCGTACGCTTCACACCATCATCCATGGTCACGACCTCAAAGCCGTCCATGGCTGCCTGAAGCGCGCAGATCGGGTCGATCTCCGTCACCATCACCCGGCAGCCTGCACCGCGAAGCGACTGGGCCGAGCCCTTGCCGACATCGCCATAACCAGCCACCAGCGCCACCTTGCCCGCCATCATGACATCCGTACCGCGACGAATGGCATCGACGAGCGACTCTTTGCAGCCATACTTGTTGTCAAATTTCGACTTGGTGACCGAGTCGTTCACATTGATCGCCGGGAAAGGCAGCGTGCCATTCTTCTCGCGCTGATAGAGACGAAGGACACCGGTCGTCGTTTCTTCCGTCACGCCTTTAATCGAGGCTTTGACGCGCGAATAGAAACCGGGGTCACGGGCAAGACGGGCCTTGATCGTGTTGAAGAGGCAATTCTCTTCTTCATTACCCGGATTGTCGAGGATCGACGGATCGCTTTCGGCTTCCGAGCCCAGCAGGATCAGCATGGTCGCATCGCCGCCATCATCAAGGATCATGTTGGCAAGACTGCCATCGGACCATTCCCAGATGCGGTCGGCATAGTCCCAGTATTCCTGCAGCGTCTCGCCCTTTTTGGCGAAGACCGGCGTGCCATTGGCGGCAATCGCGGCCGCGGCGTGGTCTTGGGTCGAATAGATGTTGCAGCTCACCCAGCGGACCTCGGCGCCGAGCGCCTCGAGGGTCTGGATCAGCACGGCGGTCTGGATCGTCATGTGCAGCGAGCCAGCGATCCGCGCGCCTTTCAGCGGCTGAGCCGCGCCAAATTCTTCGCGCGTCTGCATAAGGCCGGGCATTTCATGCTCGGCGATCCTGATTTCCTTGTTGCCGTAATCGGCTAGCGAAATATCGGCGACATCATAGTCCTGGGTCATGAGGGATCCTCTGGAGATTCTTCTATGTGAGGGGCGCCTAGCAGGGGCGGCAAAGGATATAAAGCTTTCTTTATATGCCTGCCAGCAGGTCCTGCAGCCCCTCTCGATAGCTAGGATATTTCAAGGAAAATCCTGACAAGGCCTTAAGCCCGTCATTCTTCAGCCGCTTGTTGTCCTCATAAAATGAGCGCGCCATGTCGGACATCTCCGCCTGTTCGAAGGGGACTTTCGGTGGCGGCTCGATGCCGAGGAGCTCAGCGGCATAAGTAATGACATCCTGCGGCGGAGCGGGTTCGTCATCGGCAAAATTGATAACCGTAGGCGCGGTCTCAGCCTCGATGAGGGCATAAAGCCCCGCGGCGATATCGTCCCGGTGGATGCGGTTGAAGACCTGACCCGGCTTGATGATGCGCTGGGCGAGGCCCGCTTTCGAACCGCGCGTGCCACCTTTCAGACTGAGAAGCGCATTCCGGCCCGGTCCATAGATCCCGGCGAGCCGGCAGATATGGTGACGCACACCGAAATAACGCCCCACATACCGCCATTGTGATTCCGCCAGCAGGCGGCGTCGCGCCCGCGCGGTCAACGGCAAGCAGGGTGTCTCCTCATCAACCCATTCTCCCTGATGGTCGCCATAAACGCCCGAAGAGGAGAGATAGATAAGCACCGTATCCGGAGAAATATTCTCGATCGATGTGACGGCTGGACATCCCATCTCTCCTGGCGGCACGGAGATGACTATGGCATCCGCTTGTCCCGCCAACTCTGGCAAGGCTCCCTTGCCATTCCAGAGATGCCCCCTGATCCCGTTTGCCTCGAGCTTTTCAGCTTTGGATGGATCCCGCGTCGTTGCGTGGATCTCCCAGCCCTCCGCTTTTAATTGTTGAGCAAGAGGCTCGACTGAATAGCCGAAGCCGACGGCAAACAGCACCGGCATCTTAGCGCCCCGCCTCGATATCATCGAGAATGGCGTCGACGGCTTCCTCGACAAGATCGATCACATGATCGAACCCCTCCGGCCCGCCATAATAGGGGTCGGGCACATCGCCGCCGCCCGTCCGAGCAAGGAACATCTGAAGATTGGCCGTCGCATCGGGCGGACGAATATCGAGAAGATCAGCATGGTTTGAGCTGTCCATCGCGAAGATCATATCATGGATGTAGAAGTCGCCACTATCTGCCTGTTGCGCACGGTGGGCCGAAAGATCGTAACCGCGCAAGGCTGCCGCCGCCGTCATTCTTTTGTCTGCCGCCCCGCCGACATGCCAGCCGCCGGTTCCCGCGCTCGCCACCTCGACTTGTATACCGCGCGCCTTTGCTCGCGCCCGCATCACGCCCTCGGCGACGGGGGAGCGGCAGATATTCCCAAGGCAGACGAAAAAGAGACGCGGAGCTTTACTCATGCGCCTGAGATAGCAGATATGGAGGCCATGCCCAATTGGGCAGAATGTCTGGCCATCACGAGTGCCCTTATGCGAGACTCGGCTAGACTTGCACTCCCCGAAGCCGAAACCTGAAGGAGCTTATGGCCGAGCGCGGCGCACAACCTGACCCCCAGCTTTTCGCGACCGAGGAGGTGCCGAAAGAGCGGGTTCATGTCCTGCTGCCGATGCCGGTTGGCGACGGCTATGACTATGTCCTGACTGCCGGAATGACGGCACCGCCCGGGAGTTTCGTAATTGTGCCGCTGGGACCGCGCGAAATGGTCGGCGTCGTTTGGCCCGAGCCGACCGATCCTGACCTGCCCGAGCGCAAGCTCAAACCCGTTTCGGAAGTGATCGACGCGCCGCCCCTCTCGGCGGATGTCATGGCCTTTGTCGACTGGGTGGCAAATTACACGATCAGCCCGCGCGGGACCGTCTTGCGGCTGGTCATGCGGTCGGGCCAGCAATTGAGCCCGCCCAAACCCCAAACAGGATATATCCGCGCGGAAGTCCCGGACAGCCTGCGCATGACCAGCGCCCGCGAGAAGGTGCTCGATATGACCAGCGAGACCCCGCTGACCGCCGCTGAGCTGGCCCGCGAGGCCGGGGTGAGCGACGGGGTCGTCCGGGGGCTGGCCGAAGCGGGCGGGCTGCAAGCCATTGAGATTGATCCGGACCCGCCCTTTGGAGCGCCGGACCCTGACCGTAAGGGGCGCGCGCTTTCCCCCCTTCAGGCCGAAGCGGCAGAGCACCTCACCGCCGCCGTGCGCGAGGAACGCTATAGCGCCTGGGTGATCGACGGGGTCACGGGGTCGGGCAAGACGGAAGTCTATCTCGAAGCCATCGCCGAGACACTCCGTCTGCGGCCGAGCACGCAAATCTGTATCCTGCTCCCGGAGATCGCCCTGACCCTGCCCTTCCTCAAGCGGATAGAAGAGCGCTTTGGCGCAGCGGCCGCGCATTGGCATTCAGATGTCTCCTCCGCCGAGCGCCGCCGAGTCTGGCGCCGGGTCGCAGAAGGTCAGGCTCGGCTAGTCGTCGGGGCGCGCTCGGCGCTCTTCCTGCCTTATACGGATCTTGCTCTGATCGTCGTCGATGAGGAACATGAGGCAGCCTATAAGCAGCATGACGGTGTTCTCTATCAGGGAAGGGACATGGCGGTCGCACGCGGAGCGCTGGGAAACTTCCCTGTCCTTCTCGTCTCTGCCACGCCCTCGCTTGAAACCCTCGCCAATGTCGAGGAGGGCCGGTACGGACTTGTCTCCCTGCCTTCCCGCTTTGGCCCCGCCACTCTGCCGGACACAGACATTGTCGACATGCGTGCCCATCCCCCGGAGAAAGGCCGCTGGCTTTCGCCGAAGGTGATCGAGGCGGTCAATGAGACGCTGGGGCGGCAGGAGCAGGTACTCCTTTATCTCAATCGTCGCGGCTATGCGCCCGTCACGCTCTGCCGGAAATGCGGAGAACGGATGACCGCGCCGCATTCGGATACATGGCTGGTCGAGCACCGGTATTCGAACCGGCTGGTCTGTCACCATACGGGCTATTCGATCCCCAAGCCCGATCATTGCCCGCATTGCGGGGCGGCGGACAGTCTGACGCCCTGCGGTCCCGGCGTTGAGCGGATCGCCGAAGAAGCGAAAGAAACATGGCCGGACGCGAAGATCGAAATTCTTTCCTCTGACATGCTGATGGGGCCGGGCGCTGCCAAGTCGCTCCTTAAACGGATGACTGAAGGCGAGATCGATATTCTTGTCGCAACGCAGGCCGCCGCCAAGGGGCACAATTTCCCGAACCTCACCCTCGTTGCGGCGGTCGATGCCGATCTTGGCCTTGCGGGCGGTGATCTGCGCGCCGCCGAGCGGACTTTCCAGACCCTGTCACAGGTTTCTGGCCGAGCTGGCCGTGCCGCCAAGAAAGGCCGTGTGCTGCTGCAAAGCTATCAGCCCGAGAACCCGGTCATTGCGGCGCTTGCTCGCGGCGACCGCGACGGCTTTGCCGAGGCCGAGCTTGAAGGCCGTGCCGCACTCGGCTTTCCGCCCTATGGACGGCTCGCCGCCGTCATCCTGAGCGGTGAGAATGAGCAGAAGCTGAATGAAGTTGCCCGCGCGCTGGCCGGGGTCGTGCCGCATGCGGAAGGTGTCGAAGTCTGGGGCCCGGCTCCTGCTCCGCTCTATCGCCTTCGCGGTACTTACCGGCTGCGCTTTCTCGTCAAGACCACAAGGCGGGTCAGCATTCAGTCCGTGCTTGATGAATGGCTGTCACGGATCAAGATCCCCGCCTCGATCCGTAAGACGGTGGATGTCGACCCCTATACCTTCACCTGAACCCTACCGCCCCGGCTCGCCCGGCCCGACCATCAGATTGATCGCAATCGAGATCCGCTCTCGCGAGCCCTGATAGGGACGCACACTGTGTTTGAGCCATGAAGGGAAGGCGACAATCATCCCGTTTCGCGGCCGGATGCCCTTCACATTCTCCTCCGGCTTTCCGTCCGTCCGTTTAGCCACGATATCGGGTGTGTACATCCGGTTCATTGGAAAGCGGGGGTCGTGGAGAACCAGCTCGCCACCCTGATCCGCGCCATCGCCTTCATAGCCGGTATCGACATAATAGACGACGGACCACAGCGCGCCGGGATGGGCATGCATCTGGTTCGAGGCGCCGGGCGGCGAGACATTCGCCCACATCTCCGCCACCCATCCAAAGCGGCGTTCATCCGGGCTCGACAGCTCAACCGTATGCGGATCACACAGGATACAAGCCCGGCGCCCGAGCGCCTGCGCCGCCTCCCCGCCCCAGGCCATCATGTCGGTCGTTGAATGCCAGCCGAGTGTGTTCGATCGCTCGATCCCCCCGCTTTGCGCGCGGTTCTGCTCGATCACATCTTTCAGCGCCTGATTGAGGGGCTCGCAATCGGGCATATCCCCGATCAGGACAATGGTCGGAAACAGCTCATTGACGCGGGTGTTGAAGCGATCCTCCATCACGCGCCTTCGGGATCATAAAAGGAATCAAAGACGCGCACGGATTTCCAGTTATCCTTCAGCGTCTCGATGAATTTCTGGTGCCGGTCCGTCACCTGATAGGCGTCATGCGCTTCCCTGCTCTCGAAGGCGACCAGCAGCGAGACGTCGAAGACCTGATCATTCACCTCCCGCGCATAGTCCCCGGCCCGCGCACCGACGGAGAAGAAGAGAACCCCTTCGTGCCCGGAGAGATATTCCCGCGCGCCCTCGATCAACGCATTGACCGCCTCGGGGCTTTTGTCCTCCAGCTCGAAGAACACCGCATGTGACATCGCCGTCCGCGTTTCTGCCGGCATCATGACCTCCCTTTTTTGACCTCCTTAGGCGGTCAGACCTGTCCCATCAAATGACGGACGATCACCGTCATGGAGAGGAAGATCCACAGCGTATTGAAGGCAACGAGAGTGGGGAGAAGCTTCTTCATCGACGCCCAGATCAGCGCCACGGACGTGCCGAGCGTCAGCACATGCAGCCACCAGATCTCCACACCGAAGACGAGGCCCGGCACGATCACCGCCGCCTTGGTCGCCCAGGCGAGAAACTCGACCGTGTTATAGCTGGTCCAGTAATCGCGGCGCCCCCACATCTTCATGCAGCCGATGATCGGCCGCCAGCCGACATGGGTGTAGACAATAAGGGTCAGTGTCGCCGCCAACAGCGCGGCAATCAGATACGGGTTGGTCATGAAATGGCCCCGGCAAGAAACGGACCGCTCCTTAGCCTATTGGCGCCCGCCCGCCCAGACAGCGTCCTCGCCTTTGAGGGCCGGGCCGATGATCTCCACCCGGTTGGTCCAGATATAGCCGCCGAAACTATCCGGCACACGGGCGAGCGTTTCGGGGTCATCGATGCCGGGCGTGCCCGGATCGCCGCTGCCATATTCGCCCATCAGGATGATGTCAGATCCCGCAGCCGTCATTCGCGCCTCAAAAGCCCGCGGCCAGCCCCAGGCCAGCCGCGCATGGCTGATCGGCAAAGCGAGCGTCCGGTTGCGGCAATCCGCAGGGACATTCGCAGTCCAACCGGTGAGAAGATAGGATTTGGCGCAGGCCTTCAGCGCGGGCTTGTGAAAATAGCGCAAGCCCGGGAGGGCTTTGAGCGTCTCTTCAATTGGTCCGGGGGCACCGTAAACACCCCAGAGCCGCTCGCGCCATTCGGGATGGGCGACCATGAGAGCTGCAAAGGCCGCGCCTTCCTCGAGGTCATTGCTCTTGAAATTGATCAGAAACTGCCCGTCCGGGAAAGCCTCGAACACTTCTGTCAGGGAGGGGATCATCCCCACCCCCTTGCCGCGAAGAGGGAAGGTCTCCCCGCCATCGGCGGTATAGCCATAGCCCGCATCAAGCGTCTTGATGTAATCAAGGCTTGCGCGGCGGGTCACGCCCTCCCCATCCGTGCGGCAATCAAGCGTCCAGTCATGAAAGACTACGAAATGTCCATCCGTTGTCGGATGGATATCAAGCTCAATGACATCCGCCCCCGCCGCAAAGGAGGCCTCGAATGAGGGAATCGTGTTCTCGATAAAGTCATGCTCGGGCGGGAAGATGCGGGTCGCAGTGCAGGTCTGGTTCGTCAGCCCTTCGCGTGAATAGGTGTGATGGATACCCCGATGGGCGATGATCTTGACGTCTTCGCCGATCGGCTTCGCCAATAGCGAAGCATTCCGTGTCCAGAGGGCCGCGATAATCATCAGCAGCCCGATACCAATGCGGCTCCACATCATCCGCCCTCTTTTTTGTTCCCGAACGGAGGAGAGCAGATCAATGGGGCGGTTTCAGGGCATCTCCGGCTAGCTGATGCCTCTACCGGAGACTTGCTCGCAAGGCGCGCCAGCTGTATCGATAGGCCATGAAGCCCGAAACCATCGATCAATATCATGACGCGCAGGCCAGCGAGGATCAGCAGATCTGCGCGCTCCTCCGTCAGGAGATCGACCGGGCGTTCCCCGATGCCGAAAGCAAGATCTGGCATGGTCATCCGGTATGGTTTCTCGATGGAAATCCCATCACCGGTTACAGCAAGCTGAAAGACAGCGTCCGCCTACTCTTCTGGAGCGGCCAGTCCTTTGAAACGGGCGGTCTGTCCGTGGAAGGAAAATTCAAGGCCGCCGAGAAGCGCTACACTTCTTCAAGTGAGATCGATACAGTGGAACTGCGAGGGTGGCTTGGTGAGGCTCGTGATATTCAGTCGGACTACAAGAACCTCGTGAAGCGCAAAGGCCGCCTCGAGCGCCTGAAGTAAGCGCTGTGCGAGGATAGGTTACTCTCGATTTCTCCGCTCATGCCCGCGAAGGCGGGCATCTGCCTCTGATGCGCCTCTCACTCATATTCGGCACGCACAAAGATGAACTCAACCTTCGTCACTCAAGACCAGATCCCCGCCTTCGCGGGGATGAGCAGGCGAAGAGATAGAGATAAGAAACTAAGGAACATAAATCAGACCCGCTTCAAACTCATATCCTCCGGATACTTCATACACACGGACATGAAGAACCAGGTCACTCGTATTACCCTGAACAGTTATCAGATCGACCAGCACTTGCCAGTAATCTCGTTCCCATACGTATATTGAAGTTTCCCATGCACGGTCGGAAAGTGGGCCAATCAGCTCAGGATAGGCCTGCAGATTGCCACTATTATATGTGAGTGTCTCGGCATCGATTGGTCTTATGCCATCTCCGGCCGCCGCCTTACCTTTCGCGTATAAATCGGCGATTTTCTTGAGAGTAGATCGCCAAAGGCTTGGGACCGCTTGTTCTTTTTCCGGTAATTTTTCGACGGCGACGTCAGACATAAGGAGCCATCAAAACGGCAGTTTCATGCCCGGGGGAAGCGGCAGGCCGTCGGTCATCGATTTCATCTGCTCCGCAGACGCTGTTTCGAGTTTTGACTTCGCGTCATTGATCGCGGCGGTGACGAGGTCTTCGAGGACTTCCTTATCCTCTTCCTTGAACATCTCCGGCGATATTTCGACCCTCGAGGCATAACCCTTGCCGTTAAGCACCACACGAACGAGACCGGCGCCAGCCGTGCCCTCGGCCTCCATCGATGCAATCTTCTGCTGCATCTCTTCCATTTTCTGCTGCAGGCCTTGCGCCTGTTTCATCATGTCGCCGAAATTCTTCATCATGATCAGTACTCCTTATATTCCTGCGGCATGATCGGAATATCCGTATCATCGGGTTTCGCCCCCGCCGCGGTCAGCATCATGTGGATCTGCCCCCGGTGATGGGTGGCATGGTTAAAGACATGAACGATCAGGGGCGCTTTCGGGTTCGAAAGCTCTCCATAAGAGATCGATTTATAGGTCAGCACACCGTCAATATCGCCTTGCGTCATGCCATCGGCCCAGTCACGGATGACGCCATCAAGCTCGCGCCGCTGACCCACAAACTCGTCCCAGTCGATATGCGCCTGCGCATCCGCGAAGCTCGTGATCTTCGGTGCCTCAACGACCCCGAAGCGGGCAAGCCAGAGGAAATCCGCCCAGTAGATATGCCGGAAGGTCGCGCCGATCGACCCCCAGAAGGCACCTCGCTCCGCCCACCGATCTTCATCCGTGAGAGTTGAGGCGGCTTTGACGAGGCTGTCATTTTGCCAGTGATTATAGCGCGCCATCATCTGCGCATATTCAGGGGTGATCATTCATCACTATCCTTGGGGGCCCCTTTCAACGGGCGGACGGCCGAAATCTTCGCGCCGGGGAAAGCCTCGAACGCGGCTTTGACCAGCGGGTGGGCGTGAAGCTGTTCATCGCGTTCCATACGGAGGGTTTTGACGCCGCCCGGATCCTTGACGATGGAAATCATCCAGGGGCGGTCCGTCCAGTCCTTCAGCGCCGTCGTCAGCCGCCCGGTCAGGGATTGGGGCGCGTCTTTCGTCACCGCGACATCAAGCCGGCCGTCCTCGATATGGACGGGGATCAGGCAGGTCTCGATCAGGGTCCTCAGCTCCGCATCGCGGTGCTGTTCAGCAAGCCGCGCGATCTCAAGCAGGCTGGTGATGCCGGGATCAGCAGATTGTTGCGCAACCGGAACAGCCCTTGCTTCGACTGAGGCTTGGGGCGCGAGCGCGGCCTGCGCACCGCCCCCGCCACGCGGGGCCGCAGGGGCCGGGCTTTGCGTGCCGCCTCCGGTGCCTGAGCCTTCACCAAGCGCCTTCAGCGCTTCTTCGGGCGTCGGCTGGGCCGCTGCATAGGCCACGCGGATAAGACCAATCTCGGCTGCCGCTGCCGCATCGGGCGCCGCCAGCGTCTCCTCCAGCGCCTTCATCAGGAGCGACCAGCAGCGGGTCAGCGCCGGGAGCGGCACGGATTTAGAGAGCGCAATGGCGCGGTCCGCATCCGCCTCTCCTGCCTGGCCATGACGCGCGGCGGCCTCCCCCGCCGCCGTCGTGCGGGTCAGAAGATGCGTCATGTCGAGCAGATCGCGCAGGACCGCCGAAGGGTCCGCGCCTGCATCATATTGCTCCCGGAACAATCCAAGCGCGGTCGCGGTTTCGCCCTTCATTGCGGCCTCGAGCAGGGCCCAGGTCTGGGTCCGGTCAACGAGCCCCAGCATGTCGCGGACATCCGACGCACTGATCGCCTCGCCCGCTTTCTGGACCAGCGCCTGATCAAGCAAAGAGAGCGCATCACGCACCGAGCCTTCAGCGGCCTGCGCGATCATGAACAGCGCCTCACGCGCAATCGCGGCGCCTTCCTTCTCGGCGATCCCGGCGAGGTGTCCCGTCAATGTCTCGGCATCGAAACGGCGAAGATCAAACCTCTGGCATCGCGAGAGGACCGTCACCGGCACCTTGCGGATCTCCGTCGTTGCAAAGATGAATTTCACATGCGGCGGCGGCTCTTCGAGGGTCTTGAGCAGCGCGTTGAAAGCGCTGTTCGAGAGCATGTGCACCTCGTCGATGATATAGACCTTGGTCCGCGCCTCGATCGGGGCATAGCGCACCCCTTCGATCAGCTCACGGATGTCCCCGACGCCTGTGCGCGAGGCAGCGTCCATCTCGATGACGTCCGGGTGGCGGCTTTCGGCGATGGCGCGGCAGTGTTTCCCCTCAACCGCCATATCGACGGTCGGGCGGTCAATCTCATCGGTCTCGTAATTTAGGGCGCGCGCCATGATCCGTGCGGTGGTCGTTTTGCCCACCCCGCGCACGCCAGTCAGGATGAAGGCATGGGCGATGCGGTTCGCATCGAACGCATTGCGCAGGGTTCTGACCATGGCGTCATGGCCAAGAAGGTCATCGAAGCTCTGCGGCCGGTATTTCCGGGCGAGCACACGGTATTCGGGAGAGGATGCGGCGTCTGACACGCCTCACATCTAGGGCAGAAGCGGGACGGAGGAAACCGTCCCGCTCTCCACAAGCCATACTTTAGTAGCGGCGATACCGGTCGCGGCTGACATAGGAGAAGACCGCGCGGCAGCCATTATTCACCCAGACCCCTTCGCGGGTCTCGCCCCAGTCGGTACCCCGACGGCAGGGCGCATCCGAACGGCGGTCATAGAGCCGAAGTTCAGTGAAGTTCTCATTGATCCGGCACAGCCGGTAACGACGATTGTCGCTCTCGCATTTGATATATTGGAGCTCGCCATAACCGCCGCGACCATAGTCGTCGTCGCGTCCGCCGCCATAGCCGCCTTCACCAAGCTGGACCTGAAAGGTCGCGCGGCAGCCATTATCGACCCAGACTGCGTAGCGCTCGACGCCCCAGTCACGGCCGATCTGGCAACTGCCCGACGAACGTGAGGCGACATAGCGCAAAGACCAGATCCGGCCGCCGACCTCGCAACGGTCATACCCGCCGCGCGAGCGGCATTCGATGGTGCGTTCGCGGCCATACCGGTCGCGGTCGCCATAGCGATCATTGTCGCGGTAGGGCCGCGCTTGCGCCACTGGCGGCGCACCTGCCGCCCGGCCTTTCACGCCTTGCGATGAGGCGCCGGCCAGTTCGACATTAAGATCGACACCCGCCTGCTGGGCAGCGGCAATCCCGAAGGAAGCAGCAATGGCGCCCGCGGCGGTGAGAATGGTTTTCAGCATGTTGGTCCTCCCTGAAGGGCCTTTTCGATGTCTCGATAGGGCCAGCGGAATGTGTCCGAAAGGGGGCACCGGTTTCCCAAAGAGTCAACCAAAGGGGGCACTACTTTCCATCTTGCTCCGGATGATACTGAAACACCTCATCGAGCGGCACGCCGAAGACATGCGCGATGCGATAGGCCGCCTCGAGGCTGGGGGCGTATTTGCCCTTTTCAATCGCGGCGATGGTCTGGCGCGTCATGCCAATCCTGTCGGCCAGCTCACTCTGCGTCATTTCATCGGCATCAAAGCGTAAGCGACGGATATTATTACTGATGGGAAGGGCCAAATCCGGTTCAGCCCTCCACCCGGTAGAGAATGATCTGCCAGAACGCCTTCACACCCTCGGCGAGCAACAGCCCGAGGAAAGCGATATTCGCGACCATCCAGTTCTCCTCCTTCAGCGACAGCGCGATGATGAGCAGCAGGGTGGCATTCAGAACGGCAGCCCCGACAATATCCGCCCGCCGCGCAATGCGCCGGTCACGCTCATCGCTCTTATCGCTATCTCGATAGAAGAGAATGCTGACCGCAATATGGATGACGATTGCCAGCACAATGAAAATGATGATGGCGGTGAGGATCCAGCTCTCCGCGCCAATCCCGCCCGCCTCGATCAGGCTTTGGCCGTAAAGCCCCCCGACGATGAGACAGACCAGCAGCAGGATCCACGCGCTTTTTTCCTGAAAAGACATGATTTCACTCCCGATATGATCAAGCGGACGCGCCGCGGTAGAGGGTGATCTGATAGAGCACTTTGGCGAACTCCCCTGCGACCATCCAGAAGAACAGGAAATGCGCGATCAGCCGATCGCCGGTCATCAGCGCATAAATAAAAACCAGAAACGCACCGATGGTGATGATCGTGCCCTGCGCCCGTTCGGCCCGCAGCGTGATCTTCTCATCCCGTTCGTCACGAGCCTCGCGGTCCGCTTTTGATGTGAAGACCGACACCCCGATCGAGCCGACGGCGGTGACGATACCGAAAGCGATCATGGCGATGATCAGCTCTGTATTGGTGCCGACCACGATATTGCCGCCCTCGATCAGCGAGACCAAGTGCCCGCCATAAACGAGGATAATCCCCACCAGAGTGACCCAGGCCAGTTTTTCCCTGAATGTCATGCTGCCCTCCTGTTCCTGCCGCTTGAAGCGAACGAGCATGTTCGCCTGACGCTACATAATGTTAGATTTATTATACATCATGTCAAGAATATAGACCAATGATCGCATAGAGAGCTGATAAATATGGATTTTTTTGGTCGTCCATTCTGCATATTGGGCAGAAAGCCGACCAAGCTCCCGGCGCAGAATCGGCGACGCGGCTGCTTATAAGGGAGCAGAATGTAAGGGAGGAATAAGTGGAAGACCGACACGACCCGGGACGGAAACTCGTTACGGCTGCTTCCTTCCGGACCTGACCGGGTTGGCGAGGCGCCCGTCCGCGCGGCCTTCCGGCGGGTTACGTGGCGAATGAACCGGATGATTGCAACATCGCAGTGACGGATTCTGTATCTCGGTTGAAAAATCAGGCCTGCCTCGGCAGCCTCTCATCCATTTGCCCTTTCCAATCATTAGTTTGATTTGCAAACGAGCTTGTTTATATTACCCCACCAGAGGAGATTTCCGCGCTAATCATGACGCCCGACCCCACCAGAGATGATATTTCGTTTCTCAAACGAGTGAGCGAAGAAGGACGATACGCCCCGCTACTGGGCGGGCGCTATCTGCTCATGTGGGGCACGGTTATCACCATCGCCTATACCTTCCAGTACCTGATCCTGTCGCAGACGTTGGCCTGGCCCGGCTGGTCCATCGCCGCGATGTGGTTGATCGTCATGGCGATCGCCGGCGGATTCATGGCCACATTTCCCAAAGCCATCCGGAACAAACCCGGCCTTCATGCCGTCTCCAACCAGGTCGAGCGCTGGGTTTGGACCGCAGGCGGCATGAGCATTTTCGCCTTTGCAAGCGGCACGATACTGGCGATCAGCCTGACCGGCGCATCTGTGGTTCTTTTCGACATGATCGTCGCCATCGCCCTTGCGGGATACGGGACGGCGTTCCTCGTCGTCTCCTATATCGCCGGACAGGGATGGATGCGCCTGCCCGCGATCGGCAGTTTCATCGGCACAGGGATCATCCCGTTTTTTGCGGGCACACCGCTCACCTATCTGGTTGGGGCGGTCATCGTGTTTTTCGTTGCGGTCATTCCGGGCATCATCCTGCTTCGTGCAGAGCCTGCGGCGCTCAAGGAGGCAATGTGATCATGGCCGGTTTCGATGCGGGCAATATTGATGAGACGATTCATGGCCGGATCCGTCTGGGGATCATGGCCTATCTCGGCTCGGTCTCACCGGCAGGGTTTACGGAGCTTGCGAATGTGCTGGAGGCAACCAATGGGAACCTCTCCGTACACCTCAGAAAACTCGAGGAAGCGGGCTATGTCAGCATCGAAAAAGGGTTCGAGCATCGCCGTCCGGTGACCCATGTGCACCTGACCGAAAAGGGCCGTGAGGCGTGGTCGGTTTACCTTGACGCGATCAAGCCGCTATTCGGCTGAAAATTCCCCTATCCAGAACGCCGCTCTTATGGCATCGGCGAAAAATGACAGACATTTCCTTCTCTCTGGTGCCTGAATGGGCGCCGCAATCAGCATTGTGGATCGGCTGGCCGCGCCTCGCCCATGACTGGCCCGAGGGGCTCGTCACGGCGCGCGAGGAAGCGGCTAACCTTATCCGTAACGCCAGTCGTTTCGTTCCCGTAAAGGTTTCCATCGGCGGCCCTCGGTCAATGGCCGATGCGCTTAAACGCGAGCTGGATGAGGTCGCCGACCTCTATCCCGTCTCCGCGACCGATGTGTGGCTGCGCGACACCGGCCCGATTGTCGGTTTCGATGAGGGAACGCTCTCGGCGCAGGCCTTCCGGTTCAATGGCTGGGGCGGCCGGTTCGGCGCTGCTGACGACCGCTATACCGCAGGCGCGATTGCCGCGATCGAAGGCGCCTATGTAACCTCGCATGACTTTATTCTTGAGGGCGGCTCGATCGAGATCGACGGTGAAGGACGCCTGCTGACGACCAAGGATTGCCTTCTGAACCCCAACCGCAATGGCGGATGGGAAAAGCGCGAGGCGGAGCGCACCTTGCGCGATACATTCGGGGTCGATGAGATCCTGTGGCTCGACCGTGGCCTCGTGAACGACCACACGGACGGTCATATCGATAATATCGCGCGGTTCATCGGGCCGGGCCATGTCGTCTGCCAGCGCGCCTCCGACGAGGATGATCCGCACCGGGAACGCCTTGAAGAGATCGAGCGGGCCTTGCGTACCTTCAGCCTTGAAGTCTCAACCATCCCCTCACCGGGACGGGTGACCAACAAGGAGGGCGATGTCGTGCCGGCGAGCCATTGCAATTTCATCATCACCAATGGCGCGGTCCTGCTCCCGACCTATGATGAGGCGAATGGCGCCGCTGCAGCTGAAGAGCTGGATGCACTTTTCCCGGATCGTGAGATCGTGCCCCTGCGCGCGGACCATATCCTGAAAGGCGGCGGCGGCTCCTTCCACTGCATGAGCTGTCAGATCCCCGCATTCGAGGAGGACGTAGCATGAGCCGGAAAGTCACTGTTGCCGCTATTCAGTATGCGCCGGGTCTAGCAAAGGACTCCTTTGCCGAAGCCGAAGCGCTGGTCCGCGAGGCAGCGAGCCAAGGCGCGCAGGTGATCCTGCTGCCCGAACTCTTTGAAGGCCCCTATTTCTGCAAGACGCAGGAAGAAGAGCATTTTGCCATGGCGCAACCCTGGCAGACGCATCCGGTGGTCACGCGCTTTGCGCCGCTCGCCAAGGAACTGGGCGTTGTCCTGCCGCTATCGATTTTCGAGCGGGAAGGTCCGCACACCTATAACTCGCTGGTCTGTGTTGATGCGGATGGCGAGCTCTTGGGCGTTTATCGCAAAAGCCATATCCCCGACGGACCGGGCTATCAGGAAAAATATTATTTCCGGCCGGGCAATACGGGTTTCAAAGTCTGGGCGACCAAATTCGGCAAGATCGGCGTCGGTATCTGCTGGGATCAGTGGTTCCCCGAGGCCGCCCGCGCCATGGCCCTTCAGGGGGCGGAGCTTTTATTCTACCCGACCGCCATTGGCGCCGAACCGCAGGCCCCGGAGATGGACACCGCCGCGCGCTGGCGCCGCGGGATGCAGGGCCATGCGGTTGCGAACACCATGCCGGTGATCGCCGCGAACCGCTTTGGAGATGAGGACGGACAGGTCTTTTATGGAACCAGCTTTATCGCTGACCAGACCGGCGAAATCGTCACCGACTTGAACCGGACCGAGACGGGCGTCATCACAGCGAGCTTTGATCTTGATGAGCTGGCAACCGAACGCTCCGCTTGGGGCCTTTTTCGTGACCGTCGGCCAGAGCTTTATTCTCCGCTCACCTCTTAGAGAGTGTTCAGAGCATGGTCTCAGATGAATGCACGGAGATCAGCTTTCTGATCTTCGTGGTCATCCGCTGCTGTTCCCACTCGGAGAATTCGAACAAACCACCATATCGCATGCCGATTCGTCCACTCACAATCCTGACACGAAGGGCGAGTTCCTTGTCGATATCGACCTTATAGATCTTGCCGACTTCCAAAGGGCTCCGAAGGTGAAGCCCGATGCCCGAGAGGCTGATGTCTGTGGTTGAACCGACCGCCGCCTTATATCCATCGATATAGACCTGTACCGGCAGGTCGACGTCGTACCGGATCTCCTTGCGGCGATTGAAATCGCGCAGGGCACTCGTGCCCTGATGTTTTACGACACCTACCATTGCTGCCCACACCATGTTTGCGCCTTGCCGCCACCCGGCAGGACGATTGAAAAGTCACGCAACAAACACCTAAAGTTGAGAATGGCCATCGATGATTAAGATCGAGGCCACAAAATCAGTAAAACTTTACGTAGGCGAAACAAACTCCCGCGCCACCGACGTCTCCTGCAACTCGGGAGCATCAGTAACGCGCCATAAGTAGCCGGGCAGACTAGCCTCGCTTGCCCTCGAACGGGTTCAGCTTTTTGAGGAAATATTGCAAACCGCCGCGGTTCTCCTTGCGGTCAAGCTCGTCCTGATTGATCAGGAAGGTCGTCTGGATGACGTACCGCTCACCGCCAAAGGGCGGATGTCCATGCCAACTCGTCTCCGACCGGGCAAAGGCAAAGACATTACCCGCCAGAGGCTCGACCTCTTCGGCGTAGTCGTCCATTGACTGATCGCCATTCAGGGCACGGATGGCCCCGCCCTCGTCCTTATCCCAGCTCTCATTCAGATA
Source organism: Parvularcula marina (assembly GCF_003399445.1). Classification (NCBI taxonomy): domain Bacteria; kingdom Pseudomonadati; phylum Pseudomonadota; class Alphaproteobacteria; order Parvularculales; family Parvularculaceae; genus Parvularcula; species Parvularcula marina. The sequence continues at coordinate 1,798,214 of NZ_QUQO01000001.1, forward strand.
AACCAGCATGGTGCAGATCTTGCTCTCTGAATCATTATGGATGCGCCCATCGCTTTCCTTTGAAAGCTTCCGTACCGTGATCATGCGCGGCTTGTCGCGCAGCTCCAGTCCCAGCTTGTCGGAAAGGACATCCGCCAGCTCCGGCGATTGCAGATCCGAGATCAACTCGGCGAAGCGTCCATGGCTGTCGAGCTTTGACAGCGGCAGATAGCCGGTCTTGGCGATCGCCGGGTAATCGGCGCGGACACCTGCCGCCTCGTCAAGCGAAAGGGCCCCCTCCGCCACGATATAGGTGAAGGGTTCGGTACGGGTGCGCGCCGCGCGAAGGGCTTCGAAATTCAGCATATGCGCCATCTAGCGCGGCAGGGGCGGCTCGTCACTATCCCGCATTGGGCCATTCTGGCGGCACTGAAGATAGCTGGTCCCTTGCGAAGAACATTCTGGTAGAAGGACTTATGACATCTCGCGGCATCGGCATATTGAGCTGGCGGGCCCATGACGGGCTCGACGACATTCTCGCCGGTTATGGCGCCGCGGGACTTTGGGACCTGTTCGACGAAAAGCTGATCTGGTTTCAGGAAGAGAGCGATGCAGACCGGGCGCTGGCCGACCGCCATGGCCTGCCCTATGGCGGCACACCCGACAATCAGGGGATATTGGGCGGCTTCCGGAACCTTGCCGCTGCGATGAGTTCGGACATCATTCTTCTGCTCGAAAACGATCTGCCGTTGATAGAGGGGCATGAAGAAGTCGCCCGCCAGATTGAGGCCGCCACCGAGATGCTGGCCAATGGCGAAGCGCAGGTCGTACGCCTGCGGCACCGCAAGCAGCCGGGGCAGAAATTCGACACGCTGGGCAAATACCTCCGCTATCACGGCGAAGGCGCGATGCCCTATCTCCGCCGGACGATCCGTGTGGGGAAGGCAAAGCGGCTGGCTGGCACGGCGCTTTATTCAGAAGAATATCCCGACGCCATGTTCCCTGACTTTATCCAGGCGCGCGATGACGGCGGATGGCTCATCTCATCGGCTTGCCTGCCCTGGACCAATCAATCGATCATGGTACGGCGGGAATTCCTGCTTGATGAGATCATCGCCTATGCCGAGGCGCACCCCTCCCCGCGCCGGGTCAACGGATTTCCGGATATCGAGAAGGAATGGAACACGCCGCGTTGGCGGCGCTCAGGCTGGCGGGTCGGGGCGACCGAGGGCCTGTTCACGCATGAACGGCCCTGAGGCCGTCTACTTTTTCTCTGACTCATCAAGCGGCACGCCATAAAGCTCGAGCCGGTGATCGACGAGGCGGAAGCCATGCTCCCGCGCGATCTTTTCCTGCAGCGCCTCGATCTCTTCATTGACGAATTCGATGACTTCCCGTGTACGAACATTGATTAGGTGATCGTGGTGTTCCTCGGTCGCTTCCTCATAGCGAGAGCGTCCGTCCTGAAAATCATGCCGCTGGACGATCTCGTAATCTTCGAGGAGCTTCAGCGTACGGTACACCGTCGCAATAGAGATGCGGTCATCAAGCTCTGATGCCCGGCGGTGGATTTCCTCCACATCCGGATGATCGTCAGCCAAAGAGAGAACGCGGGTAATGACCCGGCGTTGCTCCGTCATGCGAAGGCCTTTTTCGGCGCAAAGTTTTTCGAGGCGGTCCATTCGATGCTTCTAGGCGGTATCGTGATGTTCGGGCAAGCCGGGACACCACTCCATGATCAGGGCCGGCCGGCCGCTCCCGTAATAGTCCTTGCGCTGGCCGACATTGCTGAACCCTGCGCCCGCATAAAGCTGGATCGCAGGGTCGTTATCGGTCGCCACCTCGAGGAAGACGCGCGTCACCCCGCTGGCCTCAAGACCTTTCAGCGCCTCTTCGAGGAGAAGCCTTGCATGGCCCTGACGGCGCTCGATTGCGATGACGCCCAAGGTCAGGATCTCCGCCTCATCGAGAATCTGGCGCGTCGCGATCAGCCCGCCGGGCGTGCCGGAGGCTTCCGCGATCAGAACGAGACTGCTGTCATCAGTAATCGAGTTATACCAGAACTTCTCATCCCAGACGGAGGTCTCAAAGACAGCGTGATGGAGACGGGACAGGAGGCCTTCGTCTCCGGGGCGAGCGGTACGGACACTCATGCGCGCTTTGCCATCGGCGCCGCATCAGGCGGACGCAAATAGAGCGGATGAAGCGGGCCTGGGCTGAGCTGGGGGACAGCGGCGAGCAGAAGCCCAAGATCGGGGTACGGACCGGCAACGGGTTTCTGATCCGGCCAGACGATCTCTGCGCCACTACCGATCAGGACGCCGCCGCCCTCGATGACCGGCGCCGTGGCGGCACGCGCCGCGTCGATATCGAGCAGGAAAGGCTGTGCCGAGCTGCCATCAAAGACCTGTCCATAGACCTGCCCGCGCCGCGCATCGATCAGGACCGCGCCCTTCGCGCCTGTCGGCGCAGAAAGCCACAACGCCTCAAGTGTGGTGATCGGCAGGGTTGGCAGACCGCGCGTCAGGGCAAAGCCGGACGCAAATGAAAGCCCGACACGCACCCCCATGAAAGAGCCCGGCCCGACGGTCACCGCAACCTGACCGATATCGGCAGGCGTCAGCCCGGCTTCCGCCAGCAGCTCTTCGATCATCGGCGCGAGATGCTCGGCATGGCCGACACCGATATGTCGTGTCAGGACGATATCCTTGCCGCCACCGCCAATGCCGACGCTCAACGCCGCAAGGCATGTATCTATCGCGAGTGTATGAATGTCAGGCCACCGCTTCGACGGCAGTCACTTCGGGCACATAATGCTTGAGCAGGTTCTCGATGCCGGATTTGAGCGTCATGGTCGAGGACGGGCAGCCCGCGCAGGCGCCTTTCATGGTCAGAAAGACGATCCCGTCGCCTTCGACAAAACGGTGAAAGACAATGTCCCCGCCATCGGCGGCCACCGCCGGGCGGACACGGGTTTCGATCAGCTCGATGATCTGCTCGACGATCTCTCGAGTCTCGCCCTCATAATCATCGGCGGATCCGGCAGTATCTGCGCCGCCCGCCGCCCCCTCATCGAGGACCGGGATACCAGCGGCGAGATAATCCGCAATCGTCCCGAGGATCGCCGGTTTGATATGCACCCAGTCGACGCTTGGGTCTTTGGTGACGGTCACAAAGTCCCCGCCTAGATAGACACCGGTGACACCATCGACATCGAACAGCGCCGCCGCCAGCGGTGAGGGCTTGGCGGCCTCGATCGTCGGGAAGTCGACGCCCAGCTCACCACGGCCGATCACATCCCGGCCGGGCAGGAATTTCATCGATTGCGGGTTTGGTGTATCTTCGGTCTGAATAAACATGAATGAAGCTCTTTCTTCTTAGCCCCCTATGTAGGACGCAAGGGTGTTCACGCAAATCGGACACTTCGCCACTGTAAAGATACAGCATTCTGAGGGTTTCGCGTTGCCGCCACGCTAGGTGCATCGTAAGGCGAATTTTGAACGACTTGCACAAAAAGAAGATAAGGTTCCATGGCCGACGACAGTTCGATCAAACTCACAGATGAGGAAGCCATTGATTTTCACGCGCGCGGCAAGCCCGGCAAGCTGGAGATCACCCCCACGAAACCGATGGCGACACAGCGCGATCTCTCGCTGGCCTACTCGCCCGGTGTCGCCGTGCCGGTCAAGAAGATCGCAGAAGACCCCGACAGCGCCTATGATCTGACGACCCGCGGCAACATGGTCGCGGTGATCTCGAACGGCACCGCGATCCTCGGCCTTGGTAATCTGGGGGCGCTAGCCTCCAAGCCAGTCATGGAAGGCAAGTCGGTCCTCTTCAAACGCTTTGCCGATATCGACTCCATCGACCTCGAGGTCGATACGGAGGACCCGGACGAATTCATCAATGCCGTGAAATATCTCGGCCCGTCATTCGGCGGCATCAATCTCGAAGACATCTCTGCACCTGACAGTTTCGTGATCGAACAGCGGCTCAAAGAGCTGATGGACATTCCGGTCTTTCACGATGACCAGCACGGCACAGCGATCATCGCTGCGGCAGGCCTGATCAACGCGCTCGATATCACCGGCAAAAAGATCGGCGATGTGAAGATCGCCGTTTCCGGCGCCGGCTCTTCGGCGCTTGCCGTGATCGGCCTGATCAAGGCCATGGGCGCTAAGCACGAAAACGTTCTCGTCTGCGACCGCAAGGGGGTTCTCTATCAGGGCCGCGAAGACGGTATGGACCAGTGGCGCTCCGCACATGCGGTGGATACGGACAAACGCACTCTCGCCGACGCCATGGAAGGCGCAGATGTGGCGCTTGGCCTGTCGGTTGCCGGGGCGATCAGTCAGGACATGGTCAAGTCCATGGCCAAGAACCCGATCATCTTCGCCATGGCGAACCCGACACCGGAAATCACGCCTGAACAGGTCCGGGAAGTCCGCGATGACGCGATCATGGCAACCGGGCGCTCTGACTATCCCAATCAGGTCAACAATGTTCTGGGCTTCCCCTACATCTTCCGCGGCGCCCTTGATGTCCGGGCCCGGACGATCAATGAGGAAATGAAGATCGCCTGCGCCAACGCGCTGGCCGAGCTTGCCCGAGAGGATGTGCCCGACGAAGTGGGCGCCGCTTACGGCAAGCGCCTGCAATATGGCCCCGGCTATATCATTCCGACCCCGTTCGATCCGCGGCTGATCTCCAAGATCCCGCCCGCCGTTGCAAAAGCCGCGATGGACACAGGCGTTGCCCGCAAGCAGATCAAGGACCTGCCGGCCTACGCTGCAAAACTTGCGACCCGGCTCGATCCCTCCGCTGGCTTCCTGCAGAAGATCCATGCGAGCTTGCGTGCCAGTGAAACACCCAAACGCATCGTCTTTGCCGAGGGCGAAGAGGAGGTGGTGATCCGCGCCGCCTATGCCTTCCAGCAGCAAGAGCTGGGGCAGGCGATCCTGATCGGCCGGGACGAGCTGGTGAACCGCGAAATCGAGCGGCTCGGCCTGCCGCGGTCGCACAATATCGAAATCTGGAATGCGCGGCATTCTGCGAACACCTCGCTCTATACCCGCTATCTTTATGACCGCCTGCAGCGCGACGGCTATCTAGAGCGGGACTGCCGCCGTCTGGTTAATCAGGACAGGAACGTTTTTGCCGCCTGCATGCTGGCCCATGGCCATGGTGACGGCATGGTGACGGGCCTGACCCGGCACTACAATGTCGCGCTCAACAACATCAATCTGGCGCTTGACCCGCGTCCTGGCGAGCGGATCATCGGTATGTCGGTGATGCTGGCCAAGGGCCGCACCGTCTTCATGGCGGATACGACGATCACGGAGCGCCCAACGCCCAAAGAACTCGCCGACATCGCGGTGCAGACCGCCCATGCCGTCCGGCAGATGGGCTTTACCCCGCGCGTCGCCTTCCTCAGCCATTCGAATTTCGGTAATCCGGAGACGGAAGATGTCGCCCGCATTGCAGAAGCGGTGCGCGTGCTCGACCGGTTCTATCCGGCCTGCGATTTTGAATATGAGGGCGAGATGACGCCGCGCATGGCGCTCAACTATGACCGGATGGAAGCGATCTATCCCTTCTCCCGCCTGAATGGACCGGCCAATGTGCTGATCTGTCCGGGGCTTCACTCAGGCGGCATAGCGTCCAAGCTGATGGCGGAGATCGGCGGGGCAACTGTGCTCGGCCCGCTCCTCATCGGCCTGCAGCGGCCGGTTCAGATCATGCCGACAGGCGCCCAAGGGACTGATATCGTCACCCTTGCGGCGATTGCCGCCTATGAGCTTGACCGCGATCACCGCGACTGGGCCCAGACGGCCGCCGCAAAAGGCAGTTAAGCCTAGAGCTGGCTGTAGGGCACCTGGAACGTGTCGCAAGCGCCGAATGACCCTGCGTCAAAGCCGCGATAGAACCAGCGCTTGCGCTGTTCAGACGTACCGTGAGTAAAGGTCTCGGGCTTGATCGTCCCACCTGAGCGGCGTTGGAGCGTATCATCACCGATGGCCGCCGCCGCCGTCAGCGCCTCTTCAATATCGCCGGGCTCGAGCGCCTGACGCCGCTCGCCATTGGCCCACAGGCCTGCAAGACAGTCCGCCTGTAGCTCCATCCGGACCTGCATCTGATTGCTTTCTGACTGGCCCATCCGGCCTTGTGCCGATCTAACCTGATCAGAGATGCCAACGACCGTCTGCACATGGTGGCCGACCTCATGCGCGATCACATAAGCACGCGGAAAATCACCACCCGCATTGAACCGTGTCTCGAGCTCCTTGAAAAAGATCGTGTCGAAATAGACCTTGCGGTCGCCGGGGCAATAAAACGGGCCGACCGATGACGGCGCCGTGCCGCAGGCGGTGCTGACGGCACCTGAGAAGATCACGACCTTTGGCGCTGGATAGATACCGCCATTAAGTCCTTCTTCGCGGAAGACCCGCGCCCAGATGTCTTCGGTACTGGCAACGACTGCAAGGATTTCATCGTCATACTGACCATCGCCGACTTCAGTCGACTGGGTCGGACTGCCGCCCGCAAGAAGCTGGAGCGGGTCGATGCCGATCTGCTTCAGGCCGAAATAGCCGGCCACCACCACCGCGACGCCGACAATGCCGAACTTGCTGAAGATAAAGCGGATCAGCATGAAGATCGCCCCGGCGCCAACTGCCTGGCCCGCCCGGCGCTCCACATTGTCACTGCGCCGCCGGTTATCCCATCTTGCCATCTTACGCTCTCCCGGATGATGTCACATCCCAGAAGAAAGCCCAGTCAGCCGGGGAGTTCAATCATTCCCGGCAGGCAGATCGAAAAGATCATGCCGCACCCGCAATTGCCGAGTAGAAACCCGGATCTCTGCAAGAAAATAGGCAAGCCCGCTGATCAAAAGGCCCATTGCCAGCACAAAGAGAAGCGCGATCCCCGCAGCGACTGGCAGGCTTGTGATCTCCCCGAAAAAGGTGATCGCGACCAGCACGCTGACGAGAAGGGCCGCGACAGTGCAAAGCGTGATCGCCCGGTTCGAATAGTTGATCCGCCGCGACAGGGTTTTCAGCTCATCGACATGGCGGGCGCGTTCCTCGCCGGTCTCGCCAGCCTCAAGCCCGTCCTCCAGTGACCGCACTCGGTCGACCACCCGACCCAGCCGCGAAGTCATGACATTGAGCAGGCTGCCAATGGCAACGAGCAAAAAGATCGGCGCGATGGCCGTCTCGACGACCATGGCGATGTCGGGAGTGAGCATCGAATTCATCCCCCCGCCTTGCGCGGCTATGGGGGGAGCCGTCAATGCCTTGCCACTTCGAGCCCGAATGCCGCTCTAGTAATTGCGCGAACGGATCTCGGCCTGAATGCGCGAGAGGTCATATTCGGCGCGATCAAAATCGCGCTCGGTATCGCGCAGCTGGCGCTCCGCGTAATAAAGATCGTCATCGGCCTCGCGCAGATCCCTCCGTGCCCGCTCTATCCGGCGATAAAGCTCTTGGCGCGCATTATCGTCTTCTTCATTGACGAGCTGGCGGCGTGACCGTTCAATCGTATAGCGGGCCGAGCGGATCTTTGAGAGCAGCGAGTCATAGCGGCTGCGCGCACTGTCAAAGTTGCTCTTGGCCCGCGCATAGTCGCGGCCGACGCTGAAAGCATCGCGCGTCAGAAGATCCGCCTGAGGACAACTGAGGATATCGCCCCGGCCTTGCAATGCTGCATCGAGCGCGCCCTGCGGCGTACAGAAGAGCCGGTTGCCCTCCTCCCAGCCGCGCGCATAGGCGCCGCGATCAAAGGCCAGCTCATAGCGGCTGCACTGCGCAACGCGATCCTCAACCCGGGTGACCGGATAGCCATTGCGGCCATCTTCATAACCGAACGAGGCCGGATCGCCGCTCTCGCACTGCTCTTCGGAGAGCCCGCTGGCACAGGCGCCAAGCGCCAGAAGCGCTGCGATTGTCAGGAATTTGCGCATCTTCGTTCCCCCTCTACCCCGGCTTCAAAAACCGGCCCTCACGCTAGGCGGAAATGGGCCGCCGGGCAATCTCCCGCCCGCTTTTGCCCCTTTATGGTTAATCCGGTGATGCCCGTCACACGTGCCCGCCGCACGAATTGCTATCTCATCCTTGTCGCCGCGATGAAGCGGCCCCGGAACATCGAATTGAGGAGAGAGACCATGAGCTTCACCATGAAAACCGCCGCCGCCACCGTTGCCGCCGCTTTCGTCGCCGTTGCTGCCGCCAAGGCCCAAGAGGTTGAGTTCGACCCCAACCAGGTCGGCGAGTTCACCCGTCAGGCAAGCCTGGAGCTGAGCGTCGAGATCGCCGCCCCGACCGCCGTGATGCAGGCCCGCTTTGCCGAGCTGGAAGATGACACCACCGTCAAGCCGGACATGCGCTTTGCGCAAAATGATCAGGAAACAGAAGAAGAGGCCGTGCAGGTCGCCGCCAACTGGTAACCCCCGAGGCCAAACGGCCCCATTCCCCACTGTGCAGAAATCCCCCGCGAGGCCAAACCCTCCGCGGGGGTTTTCATGTTCAGCCTACCAATGGCTGCGATAATAGCGGCGGCGCTTATTATAATGCCGGTTATGGCTGTAGCGATGAGAAGACCGGTAGTGGTGATGATGGTCATTGCTGTCCGCCAGCGCATAGCCGAGCACCGCGCCGACCAGCACGCCTGCGATCACTTCGCCTGAATTATCCTGTCGCGGATAATAGACCTCGCCGCGGCGGCGATTGCGGTCATTGTAATAGGCATCCTCATAATACCGGTCACGCGCTGCCTGCTCGCGGTAATAGCGATCCTCGTAATAGCGGTCGCGATCATCATAATAGGCGCGGTCGTCATAATAACGGTCGTCCCGGTACTGATCGGAAGTCTGGACCGTTACATTGACGTCAACGCGCGTCGAACCGGCCGGCCCGATGGCGGAATATCCCCGCACCTGAGCTGTGGCAGGCGAAAGCGCGGTCAGGGTGAGCGCGGCGCCAGTGCCAAGAGCGGCAAAGAGCCTTTTGTTCATTGTCATGTCCTCCCGGTGATGCCCACGAATGGTAAAAAGGCTAGGAACGAATTGTGGCGGAAAAGTGTCAGCCTTCCCACCCCCGAGTGTCAGTTCCGTAACGGGATGAAGGGCTTAAGCCTGCTCAATAGCACGAATAGGTGCTGTTGCTGATCAGCCAGCGGCGGCCCGACTCATCCGTCCCCTGCACGCCATAGGATGGGATCTGCACAGAACCATAAGCATCGAGCCGGATCACCGTCACCCGCCCGTCCTGCCAATAGAGCACGGCATAGCGGCTGTAAGGATCATAGCCGTAGCGCCCGTACCGCCCAGTCGCGCTGTTGAGCTGGGCGCCCGTGAAAATGCGGGTGTAAACGCGAAAGCGCTGGCCCGTCGGCAGATAGGTGACACACGACACCTCCGATCCGCGCGTCTGATAGGGGGTCGGGGTCGCATAGGTAGTACTCGCCTCAAGAAGCGCCTGGTTGATGATGGCCAGGTTCTCCGGCGTGATCTCGCAGGCGCTGAGCAGCAATGCTGCGGACGCTAATGCGGCACGGATACGGAATTTGGCCATGTCACCCACCCCCAGAGGCGATAAGTGTGCCCGCAAGACGCATCGGCTGTAAAGATGGCCCGACTTGTGAGGGATTGGGGAGGGGCCGCCCTCGTATCTTCCCCCTCTCTCCGCTCATGCCCGCGAAGGCGGGCATCTGGTCTTCCGTGATGAGGCTGAGGTCTGTCTGTTCGCACCTCGAAAATGAGAGACCAGCGCATCAGAGGCAGATCCCCGCCTGCGCGGGGATGAGCGGGTGGAGGGTAAGTTTAGGAGGAGAGTAAACTACTCACCCATCCATCTTCAGGGCCTTGATGAACGCATCCTGAGGGATGTCGACGCGGCCGAACTGGCGCATCTTTTTCTTCCCCTCTTTCTGCTTCTCGAGCAGCTTCCTTTTCCGCGTCGCATCGCCGCCATAGCATTTGGCGGTCACGTCTTTCCGTAAGGCCCCGATAGTTTCGCGCGCGATGACCCGGCCGCCGATCGCCGCTTGGATCGGGATCTTGAACTGGTGACGCGGGATGAGATCCTTGAGCTTCTCGCACATCGCGCGGCCGCGATATTCCGCCTTTGACCGGTGCACGATGATGGCGAGCGCGTCCACCGGCTCCTCATTCACCAGAATCTGCATACGGACCAGATCATCCTGGCGGTAGCCGGTGATCTGATAGTCGAACGACGCATAGCCCTTGGTGATGGATTTGAGCCGGTCATAGAAGTCAAAGACGACCTCGTTCAGCGGCAGCTCATAAACCACCATGGCGCGGGAGCCGGCATAGGTCAGGTCCTGCTGGACGCCGCGGCGCTCCTCACACAGCTTCAGGACTGCGCCGAGATATTCGTCCGGGACCAGAATGGTGGCCTTGATCCACGGCTCCTCCAGATGGTCGATCTTGACGGGGTCGGGCATATCGGCGGGGTTGTGCAACTCCTCCATCGTGCCGTCGGTCAGGAACATGTGATAGACAACCGATGGCGCGGTGGTGATGAGATCGATATTGAACTCACGCTCGAGCCGCTCACGGATGATCTCCAGATGCAGGAGCCCGAGAAAGCCGCAGCGGAAGCCAAAGCCGAGCGCGGCGGAGGTTTCCATCTCGAACTCGAAACTCGCATCATTGAGCCGCAGCTTGGCGATGGCGTCGCGCAAATCTTCGAATTCTGCGCTGTCGACTGGGAAGAGCCCGCAGAAGACGACCGGCTGGGACGGTTTGAACCCGGCAAGGGGCTTGTCCGCGCGGCGGCGCTCATCCGTAATCGTATCACCAACATTGGTGTCAGCGACTTCCTTGATCGAGGCGGTGATATAGCCGATCTCGCCCGGCCCCATTTCCGCAACCGTGGTGCGGTGGGGCGTGAACTTGCCCACAGAATCGACCGTGTAGACCGCTTTTGCGTTCATCATCAGGATTTTCTGACCCTTACGGATCTTCCCGTCGATGACGCGGATCAGGACTACGACGCCGAGATAGCTGTCATACCAGCTGTCAACCAGCATGGCTTTCAACGGCGCATCGGGATCACCCTTTGGCGCCGGCAGGCGCGTGACAATGGCCTCGAGCACATCGTCGATGCCGATGCCTGTCTTGGCGGACATCAGAACCGCGTCAGAGGCATCAAGCCCGATCACATCTTCGATCTGCTCCTTCACCCGGTCGGGTTCGGCGGCGGGCAGGTCGATCTTGTTCAGAACGGGGACGATCTCATGATTGACCTCGATCGCCTGATAGACATTGGCGAGGGTCTGGGCCTCAACGCCCTGGCTGGCATCGACCACCAGCAACGAGCCCTCAACGGCGGCGAGGCTGCGGTTCACTTCATAGGCAAAGTCGACGTGACCGGGCGTGTCGATCAGGTTCAACTGATAGGTCTCGCCGTCTTTCGCGGTATATTTCAGCGAGACAGTCTGCGCCTTGATGGTAATGCCGCGCTCACGCTCGAGCTCCATATTGTCGAGCACCTGCTCCTTCATCTCGCGGTCGGTCAGCCCGCCGGTGACCTGGATCAGCCGGTCGGCCAGCGTCGACTTGCCGTGGTCGATATGCGCCACGATGGAGAAATTACGGATCTTGGAAAGCTCGGTCATCGCGGCGATTTATAGATGCCGCGGGGCTTTCGCAATGCGGTATCGGGGGGCCAAGGCCCGGTTTAACCCGATATTTCCCATGTTTCGCTACGAGACAGGCTTCCAAGGAGACGTCCTGTCATGGCTGAACCCGTTCGCCCCCTCCGCCGGCCCTTTGCCGCCGCCGCCTTTACCGCGATGGCGGCCTATATGCTGTTCTCGCCCGCCCTGCCGCAGCTCTTCGGAACGGGCGCGCCCATGGTCCGGCAATGGACGATGTTTTCAGGCGTCGGGGTCGGGCTGCCAAAGGGCACATTCCGCATCGAATATGCCGATGGCCGGACGCAAGATCTGAGCCCGCTCGAGGTCGCCGGGATGACCCGCTATCCTGTGCGGCGACCGATCTACCGCTTTGATGGCTATGCCAAGGGGCCTGAGGGGCTTGCCCATTTTGCCGCCGCGACCTGCACGACCCTGCCCGAAGGCGCGCGCCTGACCTTTGATGGCGTGTTGGCGGAGCGACGCCACTGGACCCGGATGGAAGCCATGCGAGTCTGTGAGGTGCCGGCATGATGAGAGAGCTACGCGCCTCAATTGAGGAGATTTCGAGCGTACAGGTTTCGGCCCGGCCCATTGCGCTCTTCCGTATCGGGATTGTTGCCCTGTTGTGGAACCGCTATGGCGCGATGAACGGCATGTTCGGCGCGGACAGTGACGCCGAGCTTTTCTTAAGCCTCATGTTCTTTGGCACGACGGCGCTGGTGCTGGTCGGCTTCAAGACACGGCTGGCTGCCGCCTTCCTTTTTGCCACGCTGGCGATGCAGTATTACGTTTTTGGCTATGGCCTGGGCGTCCATGAATACACCCACCACCATGCTTACATGCTGATGCTCTCAACCCTGATCATTGCGATGGGGCCATCGGATCGCGCCTATTCGATTGACAGGTGGCTGGCGATCCGCGCCGCAGAGAATGCGGGCAAACCGATCCCAGATGAGATGGGTCCCGGCTGGGCCTTCCGCCTGATGACGGTGCAGATGGCAGCGCTTTATTTCTGGGCGGCGGTCGACAAGACGAGTGTATTCTATCTCAGCGGCGACTGGCTCGCCCGGGTTTTTGAATGGGGCTATGCAGGGCACATCCTCTATCCCCTGCTGACGCTCAAGCTGTTCCTGATCACCGCTTCCATCATTGTACTGATCGTAGAGTATTATCTGGCTGCTGCGGTGCTTTGCCGCCTGTGGTTACCTGTCACTTGTACGATCGGCATAGCGCTCCATTTATGTTTTGCGCTGATGCTGAACGTGGACACCTATTCCTTGACCATGATCATTGGATACCTTGCCGTCATTCCCGCCGACCGGATACACGCGGCGATTGACCGCCTGCAAGGGTATCGCCCAGCAGGGGCGCCCGCATGATCCGTGTCGTTTATGACGGGGAATGTCCCTTCTGTGTGGCGTATACGAAGTATACCCGCCTGAAGGAACGCCATGGCAAGGTCGACCTCATCAATGCGCGGGAGAATCCCGACCTCATGGCAGACTATGCGGCCAAGGGATATGAGATCGATGAGAGCTTTATCGTCGAAGTCGAGGGCGAGACCCTGACACATGGCGCGGCAATGGCCTATATCCATTCCCAGTTGGCGCCGAAATGGACCGGGCTGCCCTTCATTGCCAATGCGAAATTCCTGAACACGATCTATCCCGCTTTACGCGGCACACGGAATCTTACCTTACGCGTTCTCGGGCGCAAACAAATCCACAATACCGGCAAGCATAATCGCACCGCATAAGCGCTAGCGCGTGGTCCAGTCTTTCACCGCCATGCGAACCGCCCGGCGCACGACGTCATCGACCTCTCCGCGCGGATTACCGCCAAAAACTCTCGGCCACAGGAGCGGCTCCTTGATCGCGCCTAGAAACTGCATTCCGGCCAGATAAACATCATCGATGACAAATGTGCCGTCCGCCACACGCCGTTCGAGATAGGTCCCGAGTGCGCGGAAGGCCGCCGCCTTGCCGTGCCGGAAATAGGCCTCGCTAATCGCAGGGTTTGAGCCGGTAGCCCCGACGATGACCCGCACCATGTGAATATGCTCCGGGCTCGTCACAAGCGTGATCAGGCGGCGGCCGAAATCGGCCAGCGCCTCCTCTGGCGGCACGCCTTCATCAAGCTCGCCCAGCTCCTCAGCCAGTGCTTCATATTTCTCGGCCATCACCTCGGCGAAAAGCGCGTCCTTGTTCTCGAAATGATTATAGAGCGTCGCCTTCGAGATCCCCGCCGCCGCCGTGATTTGATCCATCGACGTCGCCTCAAGCCCTGCCTCAAGGAACAGCTCCCGCGCCGCCTTCAGGATGAGGGCGCGCTTGCCGGGGCGGGGTCCGCTGCTTTTTGCCTTTGACATTTGAGCCTCAAGACTGTACTGTACCGTACAGTTTACTTTTGGAGATACAAGATGCGCAAAATTGCCCTTGGCCGCTCAGGAATGGAAGTCTCCCGTCTGGGATTCGGGTGCATGGGTCTCGCCGAGTTCTATGGCGCCCCGGCCTCGCAGGAGCAGGTCGATGAGGTGCTGACGGCCGCACTCGAAGCAGGGATCACCCATTTCGACACAGCCGACATGTATGGCCGCGGCCTGAATGAGGAGCAGATTTCCGGATTTGTGAATGCCCACCGCAAGGAGATCGTGCTGGCCACGAAATTCGGCGCGGTACGGACGGACAACCCCGCTGACCGGGTTATCGACAATTCACCAGATTATGTGATGCGCGCCTGCGAGACCTCGCTCAAACGGCTGGGAGTCGAGGTGATCGACCTATACTACATGCACCGCCGCAATACCGACACGCCAATCGAAGAAAGTGTCGGCGCTATGGCGGAGCTTGTCCGTGAGGGGAAGGTTCGGCATATCGGCCTGTCCGAGATGAATGCCGACACACTGCGCCGGGCGCACGCGGTTCATCCCATCACGGCACTGCAATCTGAATTCTCGCTGTCGACACAGGACGTCGCGGGCGAGATGCTGCCGGTCTGCCGAGAGCTTGGCGTCACTTACGTCGCCTATTCACCGCTCGGGCGAGGCTTGCTCTCCGGCACCTATACGCCGGACACGGAAATGGAGGACAGCGATTTCCGCAAATACCTGCCGCGGTTCGACAAGGACCGGCTGGCTGAGAACCTCAAACCCGTCGATGTCCTCAAAGACATTGCCGTCGCACATGAGGCGAGCCCTGCGCAAATTGCGCTGGCCTGGGTATTGGCGCAAGGCGATGACATCCTGCCCATTCCGGGCACGACCAAGCCTGAGCGGGTTTGGGCGAATGCAGGCGCTGCCGACCTCACCCTGTCCAAGGATGATCTCGATCGGTTAGCACAGGCCTTTGAAGGCGCGATTACAGGCGACCGATATCCGCCGATGGGCATGGAAAGTGTCGGGCTTTAATCAGCTTACAGATAGCTGAGCCACCAGTCCTTGCGGCGTTTCTTCAAGCCCGCAAACCATTTGCAGGGCCAGTACAGGATGAAAATCGTACTGGCCCACGCAATATAGGCCCGCAACAAATTCGGGGCATACTCCTCCGGCCATGTCGAGGGATCAAAGAACATCTCCATGATGTCGCCATACTGAATGATCTGCCACAGCCAAGCCGTCGCATGCACGAACGGGATGTGAATGACATAAAAGAAGAACGGCACCTTTCCGAAGACGGATACGCGATCGGCCCATGCCCCGCTCCATTTCTCAAGGAGGGGAATGAGCAGCAGTGCGGGGCCAAGTGTCATCAGCAGGAACTGCAATGAGGGCGGATATTTCAAGACGTTGACGAAGCTAACGACACTCATCGCAAATGAATCCTGCACCGCCCAGGCACCCGGATCGCCATAGAGATTGAAGCCCCGCAAGACGAGGAAGAGCGCAATAGCCGCTGCACCCGTCAGATAAAGAATTCGATCCCGCTCTGCTGCGGGCTTGAGAAGAATGGGCGCAGCCGCATAACCGAGCGCCATAACCCCTGCCCAAGGAATGAGTGGATAGACAAGGAAAATCCCCGGAATCGCGCTGCTCTCACCAACCGGCGAGAAGGATGGCACATGCAGGATGGACCAGAGCGCGCCAGAGAAGCCATCGCCCGGCGCGATTCCATCAAACAGATTATGTAGGAAAATCAGTGCAAGGCCTATAAGACCAACCACCCTACGCGGCAGGAAGATAAGTCCCGCAAGGACGATCATGGAAAGTCCGATTACCCAGATCACCTGTAGAAACACAGCCTGATAGGCAAACTGCCAAGAGAAGCTCACCACCGTTATTTCGATAAACATGAGCCATAGGCCCCGCGTCACGAGGAACCGAGCAAGATGCGCCTTACTGGCCTGTCGGGCATGAGCGTAAAGAAATGCGCTGGTACCAGCGAGCAAGATGAAAACAGGAGCGCAGTAATGCGTGATCCAGCGGGTAAATCCGTATGCGAATGTCGTCTGGCTCGCATCGAGCGGATCAAATGACGCGATCGACCAGTAGTCCCGCACATGGTCGAGAGCCATGATAATAATAATAAGCCCACGCAGCAGATCGACTGATCTGATCCGTGGGCGTTCCACACGATCAAGGTGCGGTGAATTCATGGCATATCCCCTCTCGGGGCTAGCTTTGCCTTAAATAGAACCCCGGCGATAGTAGAGAACCGCTATCGCCGGGCGAAGCTTATTTTGCCTTCAGAAGATCTCTGATTTCTTCAAGCAGGACTTGCTCTGCCGGAGGGGCGGGCGGCTCTGCTGGAGCTGCTTCCTCTTTTTTCTTCAGCGAGTTCATGCCTTTGACCAGCATGAAGACAGCCCAGGCGACGATCAGGAATGAAATGACATTGTTGATGAACATACCATAGGCGATGACCGGCGCACCGGCTTCGTTTGCCGCCTCTAACGACGCATATTCATTACCGTCCAGCGGAATGATGAGGTCGGAGAAATCGATCCCCCCCATGAGCATTCCGATCGGCGGCATGATGATATCGCTGACCAGCGATTTGACGATCGTGCCAAAAGCACCGCCGATGATGATACCGACGGCCATGTCGACGACATTGCCTTTGACGGCGAATTCCTTGAATTCGTTGATAATTCCCATTTAATGCACCCCTGCTAAATGTTAATGCGACAGCTTTTTTAGCCGATTTCACTCATTCGAGAAGCAGGCAAAAGCAGTTGGATCGGATTTAAGTCACCGATCCAACTCAGGATTTTAGCCCCGGTCTTCAGGGCTAAGCTCACCGGCGCGGCGCAGGAGCTGAACGAAACCAGCGCGGTCGCCATATTCGTCACGGCCCTTCGCGTCATTCGCCTCATCGATCAGCCAGTCATAGGTCAGGCTCTCCGCATAGGAACTGCGGGAGAGCTTTTCCCCGAAACCAGCAGCGAGGATCGCAAAGCGGGTATCGTCCGAGGCCGCCGCAAAGCTCCGCACCCGGTCATCAGGCGTTATTGCCTGTTCGATGAGACGGCTTTTCATCTGGCCGGGTCGTTTGTAGCGGATCCGAAGGAAGCCAAGCTCCGCATCGGGATCATAATCCACCGATGAGGTGCTGGCATAACGGCGATCCTCCAGCCAGCCTTCCTCGCCCGTCCGGACAATTTCATAGAGCGCGGTCACAGTGTGGCCAGAGCCGATATCGCCTGCATCAACTGCGTCATTCTTGAAGTCTTCTTCATTCAGGATACGCGTCTGATAGCCAATCAACCGGTATTCGGAGACCGCCGCCGGATTGAACTCGACCTGAAATTTGAGGTCCTGCGCAATCGGGAACATGGACGAAGTGAACTCACGCACCAGCACGCGGCGCGCTTCATCCAGCGTGTCGATATAGGCCGCAACGCCGTTCCCATTCTGAGCGATGGATTGCATCATCTGGTCGTTGAGATTGCCTGCCCCAAAACCAAGAACGGAGAGGTAGACCCCTTCTTTGCGCTTACGGGCAACGAAATCCGTTAGCGGATCATCTCCCGTCACGCCGACATTGAAGTCGCCATCGGTTGCAAGGATGATCCGGTTGACGCCGTCCTTGTCGAAATTCTCCATCGCAAGGTCATAGGCAAGCTGGAGCCCCTGCCCGCCTGCGGTCGAACCGCCCGCGGAGAGCCGGTCGAGCGCCTGCTTGATTTTGACCTTTTCGTTCCCAGGTGTGGGATCGAGCACGACACCCGCCGCTCCGGCATAAACGACGATCGAAACCGTATCGTCCTTATCCAGTTCATCAACCAGCAGCTTCATGGAGCTAACCAATAGCGGCAGCTTGTCAGGGCTGTTCATCGACCCCGATACATCAAGCAACAGCACGATATTGGAGTCGGGGATTTCATCGGGCTCGATGTCATATCCCTTGATACCGATACGGATGAGTTCGGATTTGTCATTCCAAGGCGTGGGGACGATTTCGATATCCGGCCGGAAGGGCTCATTACTGCTTTTCGGCAGCGGGTAGTTATAGTCAAAGGCGTTGACGAATTCCTCGATCCGCACCGCTTCAGAAGGAGGCAATTGCCCATCCGTCAGATAACGCCGCGCGATGGAGTAGGATGCCGTGTCGACATCTGCTGAGAAGGTCGAGACCGGGTTTTCGCTGACCCGGAAGACAGGGTTCTGCACACCGTTTGAATAGCGCGACGTGTCTGCCGGCTGGGCGTAAGGCGCAGGCATCGGCGCATAGGCCAGATCCAACTGTGCGCCCGCCGCCATCTCGCGCATCATCTGTGGCGGCGGCGCATATTCCGCGAAGGTCTCATCTGCCGTCGCATCGGAACGGTTCGACTTGGAATTGTCCTTGTCATGGCTTGCACAGGCGACGAGCCCCGCGGCCATGGCGCATGTGATCAGTAATCTGTATTTCATGTGGAAGTCTCCCTCTTCCCAACGTAGCCCGACGAATGAATTGGCCACGCACCCTGCGTCAGGGGCTAAACCGCCTTCCGATTGGGGCGAGAAAAGGGCTCAGGTGCCCTCGTTGCAGAATGTTCAGATTAAAGAGCGCTAAGACTTCGCCGATGACGAGCGGCGGCGCTTTGCTTTTCCCGCGATGGGACGCTGCTCGAGCAGCACCCCGGCAAGGAGCAGGAAAGCGGCACTCGCCACCCTCCAGGCCATGACAAAGCGGATGATCCGCTCATCCGCACCGTAAGCGAAGGGATAGGAAAGGAGCAGCACCGCATCCGCAAGAAGCCCGCTGAGAGTGACGACCACCATACCTTCGACGAGTCGGCCCGGCTTGCTCACCATGCGGATGAGATAAGCGACGAGGAATGCTGCGAGGAGGCTGGCGAGGATCAACCCCGCCATGCCGCCGAAACGCTCCACCGCCCCGCCGACCTGACGCACAGCCAAGAGGCCGAGCAGCCAGAGGATCAGGCCGCCGCCCAGAAAGACCGGATAGACAATGGTATCGCCAAGCGGACGGCGCATGTGGGTGCCCTATGACTGTTGCGGGATCTGATAGACCGTCCGTGTCGGGAAAGGAATATCGATACCGTCAGCATCAAAGCGTTCCTTGACGGCTTTGGTCAGGGCAAATTTCGTAGGCCAGTAATCTCCACTTTTCACCCAGACGCGCATGGTGATGTCGACTGAGCTGTCATTCAGATTACTCACGATGATCTGCGGTGCAGGATCAGAGAGTGTGCGCTCATCTTTCTCCATCTCGTCGCGGATCAGCGTCATCGCCTTATCGATGTCGCTGCCGTAGGAAATCCCGTAGACAATATCGACGCGCCGCGTGTCGTAAGCGGAATAGTTCGTGATGGCACCCGACCAGATATCCCCATTCGGCACGATGATCTGGACATTGTCCGGGGTCGCAAGAATGGTCGTGAAGAGGTTGATCTCTTTCACCGTGCCCGCTTCCCCGCCAGCATTGATATAATCGCCGACATGGAACGGGCGGAACGCTAGGAGCATGACGCCGGAGGCCAGATGCCCGAGCGTGCCCTGCAAAGCGAGGCCGATGGCAAGACCCGCCGCACCGATAAGGGCGGCAAGCCCAGTCGTCTGTATCCCGAACATCGATAGGACCGCGATGACGACGAAGGCGACGATCAGATAATACACAAGGCTGCTGAAAAACCCGGCCAGCGTCTCATCAAGGTTCGGCGCCTTCATGACCGCCTTGCGGGTCAGTTTTTTCAAACGGCCCGCGAGCCACATGCCGACAATGAGGACGAGAAGCGCGCCCAGCGCCTTAACCCCCCAGTCAACGGCGGTCTCGATCAGCCGCGCACGCGTCTCAGGCGCGAACATGCCGTCAAAGCGTCCAGCAGAGGCGGCGGTCAGCATCATCATCGGTGTCATGGAATTTCCCCTTGATCCGGTTCCTCCCGCGACTGCCGCAATGTGCCCGAAGGGTCAACGCCCGGCGCTGTTTCAGGGACAGTAGGCCGCCGCATGAACAGGGCCCGGTCCCGGCGCCTGAATGATAACAGCGCAGCCCATGCCCTCTTCGGGCAAGGCGATCTGATAAGTGACCTCGCCCCGAACCTTGCCGAGGGGGACAAGCTTTCGCACGACGTGTCGGCCGCCAAGCTCGCGGCCGTGGTTCTCGCCGCGCGGCACCTCATTTTCGATATCCCGCACAAAATAGGCGACCCAGCCTTCCGCCGGTTCAGCGGATATGGCTGTCACAGCGAGCCGGTCGCTTTCCACGCGCGTGAAGCTGAGCGAGGCGTCACTTGCGGAGATGTTCCTGACTGCACCGTATACGGCGCTGCGCCTTGCGCCATTAACCTCCGCCGTGCCGCCGATCACCGCCTGGGGCGTATAGACCGCACGCGTGCCGCGGATTTCCGCATTATAGCGGCGCTGGCGTTCGGTGAAGGCCGCGTCCGACCACGGATCCTTCCACACGCCATAGCGGCCATAGACAAGGTCATCCCAGTAATCGACATGCCATTCGAGCGTCACCAGCGAGGGATCGTCGGCCAGTTCGTGAAACAGTGCCTCGGCAGGTGGACAGGATGAGCAGGACTGGGAAGTGAAAAGCTCTGCCAGCACTGGGCGGTCAGAGGGCGCCGCCCCCATCGCGGGAGCGGAGAGGAATGTGGCCAGCAGGCCGAAGGGCACTAAACGCAGCATAGACATTCATTCGCGCATACCCACCGCCGGGTTACAGGGGCGCCTTTAAGGCCGTGCTACGCAAGCTTCACGACGCCCGGACGTGGCGGCCCAACGCGCGGTGAGCCTTGTCCTGCGATCCAACTGACCAGCGCATATTTGGTGCCCATCGTCACCGGGCGCGCCGCATGAGCGTAACGTCCATCGGAAGGAAAGGCGATGAGCATGCCGCGGCGCGGCGGTAGCGAGAGGCCAAAATTGGGAAACTGGATTTCCCCGCCCTGATAGCCTTCATTCAGATAGATCAGCAGACTGACATCCCGGTTTTCAACCCGGTTCCAGCGCCGCGCCTCTGCGTCGAATACATCTGCATCGGCATGAGGCAGGAATTCGCCGCCCACAGGATAGCGAAGGATTTCCGGCTTCTCGAACCATTCGGGCATCACCGCCATAAGCGGCGCGACCGTTTCCATGACCGACTGCCCGACAATGCCGGTGATATCGAGGCTAATATCGGCGGGGTCGATATAGTCCGAACGCCGCACATCGTCGCGATAATCCTTATGCCCGGCACCTTCGCCGACCGTGCTCGACGTACCTTCTTTCTGGGCACACTCCGCAACAATCTGGTCGCAGAGGCCGGCAGGCAGGAAATTCTGGATAATGACGAAACCGGGCGGCACGGCACCGCGCTGATAGGCGATGCCTTCGGGCTGTTCGCCCGCCACCTCTGCCCAGGCCGTCTGAAGCGCCGGCTTCTGGGTCAGGTAACCCGTTTCACTGAAACTGAGGCGGTCCTGCCAGCCGGGAGCAACGCCCGGCTGGCCTGGTCTGTTATCCGACATTACGAGGCGAGCTTGCGCAGCACGTAATGCAGGATGCCGCCATTGCGGTAGTAGTCGAGCTCATCCGCCGTATCGATACGCGCAAGGAGAGTAACGTCCTTTTTATCGCCATTGGCAAATGTGATCGTAGCGGTGAGCTCCTGCTGCGGCTCGAGCGTTTCAACGCCATGCACCGTCACCAGTTCATCGCCTGTGAGGCCGAGCGATGCCCAGCTGTCGCCACCGGTAAATTGCAGCGGCAGCACGCCCATACCGATCAGGTTTGACCGGTGGATCCGCTCGATTGACTGGAAGATGACGGCCTTGACGCCCAGAAGGATTGTCCCCTTCGCTGCCCAGTCACGCGATGAGCCGTTGCCGTAAAGCTCACCGCCAAAGACAACGAGCGGCGCGCCATCGGCTTTGTATTTCATTGCGGCGTCATAGATCGACATCTGCTCACCGGTCGGGACATACTTCGTATACCCGCCTTCGACCCCGTCGAGCATCTGGTTCTTGATGCGGATATTGGCAAAGGTGCCGCGCATCATGACCTCGTGATTGCCCCGACGCGAACCATAGGAGTTGAACTCCCGTGGCGGCACCTGATGGCCTTCGAGATACTTACCAGCCGGGCTGTTCTCGGCAATCGCACCAGCAGGTGAGATATGGTCCGTGGTCACACTGTCACCGAGCAATGCGAGCACACGAGCGCCTTCGATCGGCTGAAGATCGCCGACGGCTGTCGTCATGCCATCGAAATAGGGCGGGTTCGCAACATATGTCGAAGACGGCCAGCTATAGGTCTCGCCACCACCGGCTTCAATCGCCTGCCAGCGGGCATCGCCCTTGAAGACATCCGCATAGCGTTCCTGGAACATCTCGCGGGTCACGCACTGACCAACAATTTCAGCAATCTCGTGGCTGGTCGGCCAGATGTCTTTCAGGAAGACATCACTACCATCTTTATCCTGACCAAGCGGATCGCTGGTCAGATTGACATCCATCGACCCGGCAATGGCGTAGGCAACAACCAGTGGCGGGGAGGCAAGGAAGTTGGCGCGAACATCCTGGTGGATGCGGCCTTCAAAGTTACGGTTGCCCGAGAGGACCGCCGCGACAGCAAGGTCGTTTTGCTGAATGGAGTTCGAAATCGCCTCAGGCAGCGGGCCTGTATTCCCGATACAGACGGTACAGCCATAGCCAGTGAGGTTGAAGCCGAGTGCATCAAGATCATCCTGCAGATTGGCTTTCTCAAGATAGTCGGTGACGACCTGACTACCCGGCGCAAAGGATGTCTTCACCCAGGGCTTGCGGTTCAGGCCCAGCGCCCGCGCTTTGCGTGCAACAAGACCCGCCGCAATGAGGACAGCGGGGTTTGAGGTGTTCGTGCACGATGTAATCGCAGCAACCGCAATGTCACCATGTCCGAGCGTGAAGTCCTCACCCTCAACAGCGAACTGTTTGCCGGCTTCGTCAGCCTTGCCATATTCCTTGTCGAGTGCAGCAGCAAAACCCTGCGGCGCTGCGGTCAGGAGGATCTTGTCCTGCGGGCGTTTCGGCCCGGAAATCACGGGCACCACGGTGGAAAGATCAAGCTCGAGCGTATCGGTGAAGATCGGCTCGACGCTATCGTCACGCCACATGCCCTGCGCCTTGGCATAGGCCTCGACCAGCGCGATGCGGTCCTCTTCCCGGCCAGATGTCCGCAAATAACGGAGTGTTTCATCGTCAATGGGGAAGAAAGCACACGTGGAACCGAATTCCGGTGACATGTTGCCAAGCGTTGCCTGATCCTCAAGCGACAGGTGGCCAACACCCGGACCGAAGAACTCAACGAATTTGCCAACGACACCCTTGTCGCGCAGCATTTTCGTGACCGTCAGCACAAGGTCAGTTGCGGTTGCGCCCTCAGGCAGTTT
This sequence comes from Parvularcula marina, assembly GCF_003399445.1. Classification (NCBI taxonomy): domain Bacteria; kingdom Pseudomonadati; phylum Pseudomonadota; class Alphaproteobacteria; order Parvularculales; family Parvularculaceae; genus Parvularcula; species Parvularcula marina. Next base: position 1,821,658 of record NZ_QUQO01000001.1, read on the forward strand.
GCCCGTCAGCTTGAAGCCAATGACATCAGGGATGAGCATGGAGACCGGCTGGCCCAGCATGGCTGCTTCAGCTTCGATCCCGCCGACGCCCCAGCCGAGGATTGAAAGGCCGTTGACCATGGTCGTGTGGCTGTCCGTACCCACACAAGTATCGGGATAGGCAAAGGTTTCGCTGCCAGCCTCAGCCGTCCAGACGGTCTGGCCGAGATATTCAAGGTTCACCTGATGGCAGATGCCGGTGCCCGGCGGCACGACGCGGAAATTGTCAAACGCGCCCTGACCCCATTTGAGGAACTGGTAACGCTCCTTGTTGCGCTCATATTCACGCTCGACGTTTTTCTCGAAGGCATCCTCGGTCCCGAAATAGTCGACCATGACAGAGTGGTCGATCACGAGATCAACGGGGGCCAGCGGATTGATTTTCTCCGGATCCTGACCAAGCGACTTCATCGCGTCCCGCATGGCAGCAAGGTCAACAACAGCTGGAACGCCGGTGAAATCCTGCATCAGCACCCGCGCCGGGCGATAAGCGATCTCGACCGGATTATGGCCATCATTCTTCAGCCAGTCGCCGAAAGCGTCGATCATGCCGGTCGTAACTGTCCGGCCATCTTCAAAGCGCAGCATGTTCTCAAGCAGGTATTTCAGCGAGACCGGCAGGCGCGAGACATCGCCGAGACGGTCCTTGACCTTGTCGAGGCTGTAATAGCTGTAGGTCTTGCCCGCCGCCTCGAGGGTCGTTTTGGTCTTCAAACTGTCGTGTCCGGGTATCATATATGGGCTCCTCTGTCTGGCGGCGTGGCCTTCGCGGCCGCAACATTTCGAGCGTCTTATGAAGCTGCCTTGCGGCGGACGCAATCGCGCCATGACAGCGCCGCGACGGAATGCCCAGATCGACAAAAGAGGCGGAACGGCGGAGATTTACCCGGGACGCGGCAAGGCAGGGAGCACGCGAGATGCGCAAATGGATTTTACTGGCCGGGATCGGCCTTCTGGCAGCCTGTGACGGCGGTGGCCGGGACGAAGCTCGCCTTCAAGCCGAGATGGCGCCGGCCATGGAGATGGCCGAAGCGGATGCCGTCGCTGTTTCCTCCGCACGGATGGCGCCCAAGGCCGATATGGCGACGGGTGGCGCCAATTCCGACGGTGAGCCGGTTGATGCGAGCGTGCCGCGCCAGCTTGCCTATGAATATGACGCCTCGCTTCGCCTGCCGGCCGAGAATGTCGCCGCGATGATCGCCGCGCATGAGGCTCGCTGTAACGAGGCCGGCCCGCGCGTCTGTCAGGTCATCTCGAGCTCCGTCGCCGAGCAGAATGAGAATTATGTCTATGGCAGTCTCGAGATCCGGGCGGCCAAGGATTTCATGGACAATTTCCGCGAAGGGCTGGCCGGTGATGCCGAGGACGCAAAAGGCAGTCTCGTTTCGATGAATTCGCGGGCGGAGGACCTGACCCGCCAGATCACCGACACCGAAGCGCGGCTGAATGCGCAAAAGACCCTGCGCGATCGCCTGCTGCGTCTGCTTGAACGCGAGACCGATGAGGTCGGCGACCTCCTCCAGATCGAGCGGGAGCTTGCGCGTGTACAGAGCGAAATCGAAAGCGCCGAAAGCTGGCTGCGTGTCTTGCGGGCGCGTGTCGCGATGGACAGACTGACGCTGAACTATCAGTCGATTCCCAAAGCCGTGACGCCGCAGACGGCCCAGCCCTTACGCGATGCGTTCACGAACTTTTTCGCAGACCTCGCATGGAGCTTGGCCGCGGTCATCAGCTTTATCGCGCATATGATCCCTTGGTTGATCGTTATTGCGCCGGGCCTGTGGCTCCTGCGCGCCGTGTGGCGGAACTGGCGGAAGAAGCGTTAGCGCTTTACCGCCAGCCAACATTCTCCGGCACCGGTTCGAGATAAAGCGTTGATAGAAAGGTATGGAGGTCTGAGACCTCCGTGTCGGTCAGCGCATAGAACCGGTCGCCGCAGACAAGGCCCATCAGTCCGATGTCGCGCGGGCCGCCGGCGGGCTCGCATTCCCGCATGAGCTTGGTGAAATCCTCAAGCTCATAGCCCGCAACCATGGCAAGGTCAGGTGAATTGCCGAATACCTGATCACCGCGAAGGTCAAAGCCGTGGCATTCATTGCACATGGTCATGGCCAGATATTCGCCGTGGCGCAGAACGGGGTCATCCGCATCCGAATATCTGAGCGGCGGGACCAAGGCGGCTAGATCGGTTGCCGTCGGATCATCCTCATAAATGAGCCGCCAGCGCAATGACCAGCCGAGTTGCCCTTTGGGCAGCTTTTTGTCCGACACCGGAACAGTCCGCAGATACCCGATCAGCGCAGCAAGGTCGTCGTCAGTGAGGTGTAACCAGTTATAAGACGGCATGGAATACATCGCCCGGCCATCCGTCCCGATACCATGCCGGATCGCCGCCTCGAGCGCGGATGCGTCATTCTCCTGCACGACCTTCGCAAGGTTCGGCGCCACGGGGCGTTTCGCCCAGTCCCACATATCGGAGAAATCCCGGCCTTCGAGCTGTTGCCCGTGACAGCCAAAACAGCCGCGCGTGCGGGCGATATGCTTGCCCTTCTCCAACGACGCGGCATCTGTCGGGATCTCCGTGGCGAAGGGCGGAGGCGTCTCGTAATCCCGAAGCCGGGCCTCGGATCGCCAGTAAACGCTCAGCACCAGCAGTGCCGCTGCAGCCGCAAAGCCGCCGAATATCATCAGAATGATACGGATCATGATGTCTCTCCCCGGCAAGGAGATTAGCAGATTAGAACTACGACGTGACTCTCATTTACAGTCGCTATGTCCGGACGGCCGTCAGCAGCGTGCGCCCGGCCGTTTCTTCCCCATGCGGCGTAATCCTGACGTCACTAAATCCTGCTGCGTCGAGACGGGCACGATATTCATCAGGTGAGAGGCTTGCATGATAGACTTGCTCGCTCGCGACGGTGCCGGTGACTTCACCATCCTCCGGGCCGACCGTCAGCAGGAGCGGCGCTCCCGGCACCATCAACGGCGCGAGAGTAGCAAAGAACGCCCGCTGCTCTTCCCGTGAGAGGTGGAAGAATCCGTCCCAGCTGATCACCCCGTCATAGCGGCCGCAGAGGTTGAGATCCCGCATGTCGCCGACGAGCCACTCACCTTCCTTGTACTGTGATTTTGCAAGCTCGATCATCGCAGGCGCATAATCGAGGCCGGTCAGCCGGTAGCCCTGCTCAAGGAACCAGCCGCCTATCGGCGCACCGGACCCGCAACCAAGATCAAGAACATGCCCGCCCCTAGGCAGCTTTGCTGCGAATTCTTCAAGGCAGGGACGCTCATGCAATGAAAGAGGCCGCTGCGCATTCCACGCAGCGGCCTGCCGGTTATAGACAGCTTTCGTTTCGGCCCTGACGGTATCGAGATCGTCTCTAGACGTCACGACTGGGGCCGCTGGATCAGGCAGGATCCGGCGCCGGAGTATCAGGCCCGTCCGAAAGTTTATCCTTGTCCTTGCCGAAGCCGGGGACGAAGTCGCGAGCCTTTTTCGTCAGCTCCCGGAATTTGTCGGAAGCTTTCTCAAGACGCGCTTCCCATTCGGGATCCGGCACCTGGCCTTCGGTCTTCTCGAAAAAGACCTGCATCAGAGAGAACATCGCAATCGGCTCGATGATCGCAGCCTTGAATGACCACGCAAGAATGAAAGCGATGATGAAGGACCAAAAGCCGAGGTCACCGGGGATCAGCGCCATAATGGCAAAGGTCGGTGCCAGCAGGATCACGAAGATGAGGAAAGTCAGCCCCCACATCATCAACGACAGCCAGACGGCATTCTTGATGAAGGATTTGTAGTTCTGACCATAAAGGACCAGCGCCTCACGCGCCGTCGCCCACATATTGTCCGAATTCGTCCGAATGGCATGCGCAAGGATGATCTCATCCACATACGTCAGCGACATACGGATGACCGAGTTCACGAGCTTCATGAGGTTTTCGAGACCAGGGATCGGCAGAACCCATGCGATGCCGCCAAGCAGGCGGGTGATCGCCTTGAGGACGCCTTTCACCAGCTGGTCGACCGCGAACATGATTGACGCTTCCTTGAATTTCGCCTGAACGACATCCTTGGCGTAGGTCACCTGACCTTTGCCTTCCGGGAATGGCTCATTGTCGTAGAGCTTGGTCAGGACAGCGATGTGACCGGCCTTGACGACATAAAGAATGTATTCGCGCAGCCAGTAGAGAACGCCTGACGCGCCGGCAAAACCAAACAGCGCGCCGTAGAAAGCGCCCGCGCCCTCACCATCCCCGAAGGAGGTGACGCCATAGCCGACCGCGCCACCCGTGCCGGTCGCAAAGATATAAAGCAGTGCAATGCCGAAATAGACGACCATGCGCGTCACGATGAACGGCGTCGTCTTGATCATGGCATTGATCGATCGAGATAGACTGAAATCCCATCCCATAATGTATTCTCCCCTCTAGTCAGTTTGCAGCACTAGCGGGATTTCAGCGGATTCTCAAAGTCCTGATGGTAGATGCTGGAGGTTGCAGCCCGTCTTTGCCGCAGCGCAACCGGTGCACGCTGCATATAGTTCACGCTGCCCGACTGCTTGACCCCCCACCCCTACCCGCCGCAAAGGCAGCGGTCATGGAGATGGACCACCACACGCTATCGCTGACCATTGAGGGCCTTGCTGCCGAGCGGGGTGGACGCGTCGTGGTCGCGGGGCTCGCGTTCTCGCTGTCGCCCGGTGAGGCGCTGACGCTGCGCGGCGCGAACGGGACAGGCAAGACATCGATCTTACGCGCTGTGGCCGGGTTTTCAGACCCTGCTGAGGGCACAGTCCGCTTTGATCTGTCCGGTGAAGAGGCCGACGCGAGCGAGACGCGAGCAACCGCGATCCACTGGCTCGGCGGTGATGATGCGCTGGCTGACAAACTCACCTTAAAGGAAAGTCTGTCCTTCTGGTCGTCCCTGCTGGGTGGCGGCGCAACGGATGAGTTGCCCGCGCGGCTGGGGCTTTCAGGTTTGGAAGACACGCCGCTTGGCAAGATGTCGACGGGCCAACGGCGGCGCGCCGGGATCGGCCGGCTTCTTTGCGCGCCTCGTCCGCTCTGGCTGCTTGATGAGCCAATGAGTGGGCTGGATGATCAGGGCAGGGAGCTTTTGCTGTCGATCATTGCCGAGCACCGCGCAACGGGCGGCATCCTTTTAATGGCAAGTCACGACGAAGGCATTCCGGGCTGCCCGGTCCTGCGCCTCTCCCCGGCGGTGGCGGCATGAGCGCGGCGTCGGCAGCTTTTTTACGCGAATGGCGGTTGAAGGCGCGCGGCGGCGGCTGGGCGGCGGCGGTCGGACTTTTCGCCGTGGCGGGTGGTCTCGCTCCCCTCGCGCTGGGACGCGATCCAGAATTTCTTGCCGCGGCGGGCCCCGCAATATTGTGGCTCTCGGCGATCCTCTCTCTCCTCATCGGGCTTGACGGTCTTTATGAGGAGGATTTCCGCACCGGCGGGCTTGCCATTTATCGGCTCTCGCCACTGCCCTTTCCGCTCGTCATGCTGATCAAGACGGCAGCCGCTTGGTGCGCAACCTGCCTGCCCCTCGTCCTGATTGCCCCGGTCCTTCTGATCGCCTTTGGCGCGGAAGATCCGGTCTCGGGCACACTTGGCTTTTTGCTCGGCACGCCGGGGCTAGCCTTACTGGCCGCTGCGCTCGGGGCGCTTTGCGCCGGTATGCGGCGCGGCACGGCGCTCATCGTCTTTCTCGCGCTGCCGCTGCTCACCCCGGCGCTTGTCTTCGGACCGGCCAGTGCGGGCGCATCACCGTTGGTCCCCCTTCTCATCCTCGGTGCGTTCAGCCTTCAGGCGCTCGCCCTTTCGCCTTTTATTGCATCCGCCGCCCTGAAGGCGCAGATGGCATGATTGTCAGGTGGGGAGCCTTTTATCCTTCCCGCGCCTTTGCCATAATGACAGACGTCAAAAGGAGCCGACATGACACTCACCCTGACTGTTCTCGCCGCACTCGTCAGCACCACGACGAATTCCGCCATGATGCAGGAGCCCGAGGCTGTTGCGAATTACCGCGACTGGACCGTCTACAAGGCCGAAGTCGGTGGCGATACAGTGTGTTATGCCGTGACCGAGCCGACCGATCGCGACCCGGCAGGCGTTGATCACGGCGAAGTCTATTTCGCTGTTTCAACATGGAAAAGCGGCAAGGCTGCCGAGCAACCGAGCCTGATGGCCGGTTATGACCTGCGCGAGCGGCCCAAGCCGCTGGTCCGCATCGGCTCGAACCGCTGGGACATGTTCACTGCTGGCGATGAAGCCTTCATCGAAACCGATGGCGATGAAAGCCGTCTGGTGGGTGCGATGAAGCGCGGCTCGGACATGCGGATTTCGGCGATGTCCGAGCGCGGCACCAATACCGAATATTCCTTCTCGCTCTACGGCATCACCAACGCGCTTGAACGCGCCGCACGCGAGTGCCGCTGACGCTGACGCGCGCAAGTTGAAAAACTCGCGCGCACCTTGCTGTCCCCGCCCGCTGTGAGCATGATCCTTTAGGTTTAGGGATCGCGGGGCATCGCGCATGGGTGGAATATTGGAGAAGGCTGCGCTGGCAGCCAGCCTTCCTGTAGTGTTTTTTGCTGACCATGCCGCAGCCTCGCCATGGGGCCAGCCCGATCAGGACAGCTTCCGCAGCATCAAGACCGATTACTATCGCAGCGGCGAGGATGACCGTCAGTTCGAGCAGATGGTCCTCGAGACCTATGCGGAGCAGGGGTTTTTCGACCGCTGGTCACTGGGCGGCAAGCTCGGCTCGACCTGGCAGCGGGTCGAATTCGGCGGCATGACCGATATCCGCACCGGCTTGTCGGATGCGGAAATCTTCATCCAGCGGCAAATGTATGGCACCGAAACTCAGGCTGCCGCGATCCAGCTCCTCTATGGTTTTGAGACGACGACGCGCTCGGCACTTTTCGCTGAAGAGATCGACGGGCGCTCCGCCGCCATCGAGCTCTCAGGCTTGTGGGGCGCTGGGAACGAGGCCGCCTTCATATCGACCCGAGGCGGCTATCGCGCGAGCCTTGGTGATGACGCTGACCAGCTCAAACTCGATGTCACCTTCGGGCTTCATACCGATGAGACGAGCATGTTCCTCCTCGACATCTACTCAGCCTTTGCCGCAGGCGATGCCGAGCCCGGCGGCGCAGAGTTTGACCTCGTCACTGTTGCGCCCTCGCTGGTCATGCGGGCCTCTCCCCATGTGAGGATCCAGTTTGGCGCCCGGCGTGACGTGGTAGCTGATGGACTTGATGCAGGGACGGGGGGCTTTATTGCGTTGTGGGTAGAGCCATGATGAAGCGGCTCTGCATCTATACCCTTGTCCTGATCGGGATCGGCGCGCTCGGAGAGGCGGGAAGCAGCGCTTTTGCAGCCCTTCCGGCAGAGTTTACGGCGGCGGCCCTGCCCTGGCGGATTCTCCTTATGATTGCCCTTCCGGTCGTCGGCATCTATGGCCGACGTAGAGATGGCCGAAGATAAGCAGTTATCAGCCCTGATGGCGTTCCGAAACGAACTGCTTTCCCACGAAGGCAGCGTCTCGATGTTCCGCGCGCAGCATCAGGATCTCTTGACCCGCGGCGCATGTGAAGCCCTCGCCGAAGCCTCGCCAGAGCTCTCCGCCAAACGCCGGTTTTCGAGGCCTCAGCTCATAACTTTATGGAGTATCGGCGTCCTGATCCTCATTGCCGCGCTCTTCTCCTTTCGCGGCGTGCTGGTCGGGCTGAACGCGGCCTTCATTCTTTACGGGCTGGCCCTCTGCCTCTTCCGACTATCGCTGGTCGCCAATATCATCCGCGAGGCACGGCCCCGGCGGATCCGCAATACCGAGCCCCTGAGCGATGACGCCCTACCGTTGATCACGATCCTCTGTCCTCTTTACAAGGAGGAAGAGAGCCTACCCAATCTGCTCGGCGCGCTCGACCGGCTCGATTACCCGCGCGAGAAGCTCGATATCAAGATCGTTCTCGAAGCCGATGACGAGTTCACCCGCAAGGCCGCGGCCAAAGCCTGCAAGCCCGGCAAATATGACGTGGTCATCGTTCCGGAAGGGCAGCCCAAGACCAAGCCAAAGGCGTGCAACTACGCCCTCTGGAGCGCGCGCGGTGAATACATCGTCATTTATGATGCAGAAGACCGTCCGGCCCGGGATCAATTACGCCGCGCCGCCGAAGCCTTTGCCGTCCTGCCGCCGACAGTTGCCTGCCTTCAGGCACGGCTCAATTACTATAACCGTGAGGCCAGCTGGCTGACGCGCATCTTTGCCGCCGAATATGCCTATATCTTCGATATCCTGCTGCCCGGCCTGACATCGCTCGGCGCACCGCTGCCACTCGGCGGCACCTCCAACATCTTCCGCACAGAGGCCCTGCTTGCGATTGGCGGCTGGGATCCGCACAATGTCACCGAAGACGCCGATATCGGCATGCGGCTGGCCGCCAAGGGCTACACCAGCCGGATGCTGGATACGACGACGCTGGAAGAAGCAACCAACGGCCTTGGGGCCTGGTTCCGTCAACGGACGAGATGGATCAAGGGCTATATGCAAAGCTGGGCCGTACATTCGCGATATCTGCCGAAGAGCCCGGCCCATGCACTCACCCTGCATCTGGTCATTGGCGGCGTGATCGTCGCCTCACTGTTCAACCCGATCTTCTGGGTGCTGTATATTGTCTGGCTGAGCGGGATTGTCGATCTCGACTGGCTGTTCCCCGCTCCCCTTGGCGCGCTTGCGACCATCGGTTTTCTTGCCGGCAATCTGATCCTTCTCTGGCTCTATATGCTCGCGCCGATGCGGCGGCGCTGGCACGATCTTGTCCCCTACGCCCTGACCTCGCCCGCCTATTGGGTGCTGCAGATGGCCGCCGGATATCGCGCGGCATGGCAGTTCATCACGAGCCCACATTACTGGGAGAAGACCGAGCACGGCGCCGGGCTCGCCCATGAAGAGATCGCCGAGCGCGACCTTGAGGCGAGCACATGAGCCTGACCACTATGCAGCAGCGCAGTTTCTGGCAATGGCCGGAGACCCAAGGCTTCGCCATTGTCCTTGCCATGGCGGGCGCCTTGGCGCTGACCGGGTTTGAGGACTGGACCGCCCATGTCTTTCATGGCCGCCTGACCCTGCTTGAAGGCGAGACGGGCTTTGCGCCCGGCATGGATCTGACCTTGTGGTTCGGACGGTTGCTCGCAAGCCTGCCGGGCACATCGGAGGCCGCAGGCCTATCGATTGCCACCGCCATGGCCGTGCCGATCATTGGTCTGACAAGTTTCCTGACAGCACCCAAGCGCCCCGGGCGGCTGATGCGCGCGCTGCTTCTATGCACCCACCCCCTGACGCTTGCCCTTGTTCTTGGCGGCGCCGGATGGGCCGTGATCGGATTATATGTGTTGTGGCGGGCCCTCGCAGCATTACCTCGGCGCAGGCCGCATCAGGGCATGGCGGGATCGGGCCTCGCCATTGCCTTTGCGTGGCTGGCCGTCCCCGGCTTCAGCGCCTTCCTGCTGCCGCTCGGCGCGACCCTGTGGCTCTGCGCCCCGCGGCATATGCAAAAGCGTTTCATGCTCTCTTATTATCTTGCGCTGTTTGCGCCCGTGGCGATGCTGGCCGGCGCCAATGCCTATGCCGCATGGGCCTTCGGGCTTGAATGGGTGGAGACCCCGCTGACCGCGCCGATGACCTCCGGCCTGCCGGTCGCGATCCTCTTCTCTCTTTGCGCGACGATCCTGAGTGGACCCGGCCTGATGCGGATCACCTCGATGTCAGGCACCGCAACGCGCCTTGCCGCCCTCGTCGCCAGCGCCTTTGCCGCAACCGCCACAGGCGCCGATCCGCTGGCCGCCGCCGCGATGGCCGCCACCGCGCAATATGCCCTTGCCGCCCGGCGGGGCGAGCCCAGCATGCTCAGCGTCCTGTCCTTTGCAGGCGGCGCGGCAGTCGTGATAGGCCTCGGCGCGCTTTAGGATCACCGCCCCCATGTCCGACCTTCCGCCCGCCCTTGCCGGTCTTGATGGCTGCCCGTTCTGGCAGATGGACGGCGCGGGCAATGATTTTGTCATTGTCGATTTGCGCCGGGGCGGCGAGCTGACACGTGAAGCCGCGCAATATCTCGGCGACCGCGAAGGCCCGTTCGGCTGTGACCAGATCATAGGCCTTGTCCGCGACAAAACCGGCGGCACAACGATGATCATCTATAATACCGATGGCAGCTTTGCGGGTGCCTGCGGGAATGCCTCGCGCTGTGTCGGCTGGCTCCTGATGGAGGAGACAGGCGAGAACGAGCTGACTTTTGGCTCACCGTCAGGTCCGCTTCATGCCACCCGCGCAGGCGAGGCCCAGATTACGGTTGATATGGGTGAACCAAAGCTCGGCTGGGAAGATATTCCGCTGGCGGAAGAGATGAATGATACCCGCTATATCGACATCAAGCTCGGCCCCATCGACAAGCCGGTCCTGTGGGGGCCGTCCGCCGTCAGCATGGGCAATCCGCATTGCGTCTTTTTCGTGGAAGACGTGGACACCCAGGCGCTCGACCGCTTCGGGCCGATGATCGAGCATCACCCGCTCTATCCTGAAGGCGCCAATGTCTCGGTCGCCCAAGCCGTGGATCGGGAGACCCTCCGCGTGCGCACATGGGAGCGCGGCGTGGGTCTCACCCAAGCCTGCGGGACCGCCGCCTGCGCCGCCCTCGTCTCTGCCGTGCGGCGGCGCCTGACCGACCGTAAAGCCACTGTTCACATGCCGGGCGGCGCGCTGATCATCGAATGGGATGAGGCGACGAACCACGTCTTCAAGACCGGGCCGATCAGGCTGTCCCGGCAGGGGGTTTTCGGCGATTAGCGCGTGCAGACGGTCTCGTGATCGGACCATATCCACAAGGATTAGGTGCAGTGCAATTCAGTTATCTGGGAACCTCTCCAAAGCTGTCAGGCCGGGGAAGAAATTCTCATCATGATTAGGCCCGCCATGATTAGCATTGCGGCTATGATTCGTAACATTGTGAATGCTTCGCCCAGAATAGCGATACCCACCAGAAAAGTCCCGATGGTGCCTATACCTGTCCAGATTGGATAAGCTGTCCCTAGAGGCAATGTCTTCATAGACAAAGAAAGTAGGCCGAAACTTCCGATCATAGCGACAAGCATCACAGCAGTAGGCACGACGCGCGTAAAACCACTCGACTGCTTCATGCTATAAGCCCACAGGATTTCGAGAATTCCGGCAAGAATGAGATAGACCCAAGCCATTTGGCCCTCCGAAAAAGAGCCAGGCCGTCCTGGTCATGCGTACCCTGTTGGGAGAGGTCGTCCTCTCCTTCACTATTTAGAAGGTGAGACAATCAGCACAAGAGCGCTTTACTTTTTCACCCGCGAAGTCGCTTCGCCATATCGCCGCTAATTGCGCCCCTTGCCGCAGCGAAGCCGGACCGTCACATAGGCCGTTCCATGACCCAGACCCCGCATATCGTCAGCCTCGGCTGCCGCCTCAATACCTATGAGGCCGAACGCATGGCGCGGCTGGCCCGTGAGGCAACGCCTGAAGGGGAGCTTGTCGTCATCAACACCTGCGCGGTGACCGGCGAGGCCGTGCGCCAGAGCCGTCAGGCGATCCGGAAGGCACGCCGCCAGCATCCCGATGCCCGCATCCTTGTTTCGGGGTGCGCGGTGCAGACGGACCCGGACGGCTTTGCCGAGATGCCCGAGATTTCCGCCCTGATTGGCAATGGCGAGAAGCTCGCGCCCGAAGCCTATGCCGCGCCCGGCGAGGTCGCCGATGTCTTTGCCCGCGAACACCTGCCCAAAGGCCCTGCGCCCATGGCGACCGTCGAGGCGCGTGCACATCTGGAAGTCCAGAATGGCTGCGATCACCGCTGCACCTTCTGCATCATCCCGTTTGGCCGGGGCAAAGCGCGCTCGAAACGGCCCGAGGACTGTGCCGCCGAAGCGCTGGAGCTGGCGCAAGCGGGCGCGCGGGAGATTGTCCTGACCGGGGTCGATCTCACCTCTTACGGGCCCGACCTTGGCGAGGGCATGACGCTGGCCGATCCCATCGAGGCATTGCTGGACGCATTGCCGCAAGAGATCGGCATCCGGCTTTCTTCTATCGATGGCGCAGAGATCGATGACAGGCTTTTCCGTCTGGTCACGGAGGAGGCGCGCATTGCGCCCCACCTGCATCTGTCATTGCAGGCCGGGGACAATATGATCCTGAAGCGGATGAAACGGCGGCATTCCCGCGAAGACGCCATTGCGCTCTGCCAGCGGCTGAAAGCCGCGCGGCCCGAAATTGCCTTTGGCGCGGATCTGATCGCTGGCTTTCCGACCGAAACCGAAGAGATGTTCGAGAACTCGCTACGCCTTGTTGAGGAATGCGGGCTTGCCTTTGTGCATGTCTTCCCTTTTTCGCCGAGGGTCGGCACGCCGGCGGCAAAAATGCCCCAGCTTTCCCGCGACGAGGTCAAGTCTCGCGCCGCGCGTTTGCGCGACTGCGCCGACCTTGCCTTGCGCGATCATCTGGGCCGCCATCTGGGCGAGACGCGGTCCGTCCTTGTCGAGATGAACCGGCACGGACAGGCGATTGGCAAGCTGAACGATTTCACCGACATCGTACTCGATATCCCTCTGCCCAAGGGCGCGCGCGAAGAGGTGCGTATCAGCGGGCATGACGGACGGCGCCTGACGGGCGAGATGATCACCGATGAACTGGAGGCCGCCTGTGGCTGAGAAAAAAGGTCTGTTCGGACGGCTCTTTGGCCGCAAGCCGAAAGCCGATGCCGAAGAACCCGCCGAAGAGGTCGTTGCGGAAGACGCGCCGGCGGCGGTTGAGGAAGAGCCCTCTTCTGACGTGAACGCGGAGGATTTCGCGCCGCGAACGGAAGAAGAGGAGATGGAAGACCTCGATGCGGCACACAGCACCATCGAGAAAGGCGAAGAGCCAGTCGTCCTTGTCCCTGAAAGTGAGCCCGGTCCAGAACCTGTCGCCGAGACGCCTGCGGATGATCATGATGACATCTCGCACGCTATGGCGCCGGAAGTCGCCGACGAAGACGATCTTCACGCCGTAGAAGAAGAGGCCGAACGCGAGGCCGAAGCCGAGATATATAACGAAGAGCTGACCGAAGGGGAAGAGCCGGAACCTGAGGATGACCCTGCGCCTCTTCGCAGTGAGCATGACGTGCCCGCCGCTCTCGCGCCCGAAATCGCCGATGAGGACCAGCAGGTCGCAGACACCCCCGCAGAGCCGGCACCCGAAAAGCCCAAAAAACGCGGCGGCCTTTTTGCGCGCCTCCGCGAGGGTCTCGCCAAGACTTCCGCCAAACTGTCCGGCGGAATCGGCGACATCTTCACCAAGCGCAAGCTCGATGACGAAACGCTCGAGGAACTCGAAGACCTTCTGATCACGGCGGATCTCGGCCTGCCGGCAGCAACGCGGATCATCACGACCCTGTCAAAGACCAAATATGATCAGGAGATCAGTGACGAAGAGGTCCGCGCGATCCTCGCCGAAGAAGTCGCCTCGACCTTAAAGAACCTCGAAGCGCCGCTGGAGGTGAACCCCGCGCACCGGCCGCATGTCATCCTGATGACCGGGGTCAATGGCGCAGGCAAGACAACGACCATCGGCAAGCTCGCCAGGAAATTCTCCGATGAGGGACAGTCGGTCCTCCTCGCTGCGGGCGATACGTTCCGTGCAGCCGCGATCGAGCAGCTCACCGTCTGGGGCGAGCGCGTCGGCGTGCCGGTCGTTGCCAAGGAGCAGGGCGCGGATGCGGCAGGCCTTGCCTTTGATGCAATCAAGCGCGCGCAGGAAGAAGACATCGATGTCGTCCTGATCGACACGGCCGGGCGACTGCAGAACCGCAAGGAGCTGATGGAGGAGCTGGGCAAGATCGTCCGGGTCATTAAAAAGCTCGTGCCCGATGCGCCGCATGACACCGTGCTCGTGCTCGATGCGACAGTCGGCCAGAACGCGCTGAGCCAGGCGGAGAATTTCCTTCAGACTGCGGCGGTTTCGGGTCTGATCATGACCAAGCTCGACGGCACGGCGCGCGGCGGTGTGCTGGTCGCGCTGGGCGATAAATTCGCCCTGCCCATCCATTACATTGGTGTTGGCGAAGCGGTAGAAGACCTTCAGGCCTTTGACGCCGAGGAATTTGCAAAAGCCCTGACGGCTCGGGGGGAGTGACCATCAGATGACAGACGTAACCAGCACCGCCCCAGCGAAAGCAAAACTCGATGGCCGCGAGAAATTCGCTGTCGAAATGGGCCCGATCGCCGTCTTCCTGATCGGCTTTTTCCTGCACAGCCGGTTGGGGCCGGTGGCCGACCGCATCGTCGGCACTGAGTTTTTCGGCATGGAAGGTCACGAGCTTTATTTGGCGCTGGCCATGATGCTGCCCGTGCTGATCATCGCGCTCGGCTATTCACTGATCAAGACACGGCGGATCGCGCCGATGCTGCTGGTTTCCAGTATGATCATGATCGTCCTCGGTGCGCTGACCTTCATTTTCCAGTCCAAGACTTTCTTCTATATCAAGCCGACAATCATCTATGGCTTCTTCGCCGCGCTATTGGCGGGCGGACTGCTCTCGGGCCGGACTTTTCTTAAATCCGCCTTTGATGGGGCTTTTGATATGCCGGAGGCCGCATGGCGTACGCTGAGCTGGCGCTTCATCGGCTTTCTTGTTGTCGCCGCTGTGATGAACGAGATCTTCTGGCGCACCCTGACGTCTGGTTGTGTGCCCGATGCCTTCTGTGACGGCGAAGGCACATGGGTGAAGATCAAATCATTCGGCTATCCGATTGCGTCCTTTGCCTTCATCGCCGCCAACATGCCCTTCATTATGAAGCACACCGCTGCAGAGGAAGAAGGCGACAAGGCGTAGGCCCAGCCTGCCTTTCGCAACAGATCCCTAGAGCCCGTCGGCGGGATTACTCCGTACGGCAAAGTCCGCCTGTCCTTCGACCGCACGCCAGTCTCTGAGCGCCCAGGACACGGAGGGAAAGGCGAGGTCCGGCCAGGGAATATCCTCGAACGACACCAGCATCAGGTCTTCGCTTTCCGGACCCGCCGCAATGGTATCCGGGTTGGTCAACCGGGCACGGTACATCAGCTGGACCTGGCTGATGCGAGGCAGCGAATAGACCGCGAGCAGACGGTCAATCTCGAGCTTCGCTCCCGCCTCTTCCCGCGCTTCGCGGCGAGCACCCGCTTCGGCACTTTCATTCGTCTCCAGATAGCCCGCAGGCAGTGTCCACCAGCTTTTTCTGGGTTCGATCGCCCGCTGACAGAGTAGAATCCGGCCGGAATCGTCCGTGGCCACGCTACCCACCACAATGCGTGGATTTCGGTAGTCGATGAAGCTGCACCGGGTGCAGACGGACCTTTCCCGATCGTCTCCAGAAGGGATCTCGAGACGAAATGACGGGGACAAATCTTCCTTATGGGCCAAAAATTGCCTCCAAAGGTGCTCCGAATCGTGAGAATCCATCGTTTCGGCAGCAAAAAGTCTTGCATCCGTACCCGAACCTCATCATTTTGCAAGCGTTCTTTAACTGAACCGTGCCATCTATCCTGCGTTCAATGCGCCATGACACGGCACAAAGAACTTCTGGGGGCGGCCAATCCGCTCTCGTTATGTCAAACCCGAAGGCGGACCATTTAAATAACCCCGCCCAGAAAGAGACCAAAGAGCGATCCCGATGGCGAAATTCGACCTCAAACAATCCCCCGGCCACCTTCTGCGCCGTGCTCAGCAATATGCTGATGATCTGTACAAAAGCGGTGTTGGCGCCGGTGGCCCGACTCCGCGTCAGTTTGCCGTGCTTCACACGGTGGCCCAGGACGAAGGCCTGAGCCAAACCGATCTCGTCCGCCGCACCGGTATCGACCGGTCGACACTGGCTGACATGATCGCCCGTCTGACGAAAAAAGGCCTCCTGGCTCGTCAGCGTACCAAAGACGATGCCCGCGCAAACGCAGTCAAACTGACCGCAGCTGGCAAGAAAATGCTCAGCGCTGCTGAAGGCAAAGTGATGTCGGCTGAAGATAAAGCCCTCAACATGCTGCCGAAAACGCAACAGGGCGCTTTCATGAAGGCTCTGCAGTCCTACGCTGAAGCTCTCGACAAGATCGAAGCTGAAGCTATGGCGCCGCGCCGCGCTCCGGCTAAGAAAAAAGCTCCGGCCAAGAAGAAGAAAGCTCCGGCTAAGAAGAAGAAGGCTCCGGCCAAGAAAAAAGCTCCGGCTAAAAAGAAAGCCGCTCCGGCCAAGAAGAAAGCTGCTCCTGCGAAGAAGAAAGCTGCTCCGGCCAAGCGTAAGGCTCCGGCCAAGCGTAAGACGGCTGCCAAGAAGCGCTAAGCTTCCCGCACTGATGGCCGGACACCCTCCGGCCATTAAGGCAGAAATCAGAAACGCCGCTCCTTTCGGGGCGGCGTTTTTCGTTAGGGGTCAGCTATTCTGCAAAATCGAGCGTGACGGGCACGTGGTCGGAGGGCTTCTCCCAGCCGCGCGCATCCTCATGGATCGTGAAGGCGCCCGCGCCCGCTTTCATCGCCCGCTCACGCAAGGGTTCGGTCACCCAGATATGATCGAGACGGCGACCGCGGTTTGAGGCCTTCCAGTCGCGCGCGCGATAGGACCACCACGTATAAAGCTTCTCATCCTCGGGCGTCAGCTCTCGCATGACGTCAATGAAGGGCGCCGCCTTGATGAGTTTCGCCATCCGCTCGGTTTCGGGCGGTGTGTGCGAGACGACTTTGAGAAGCTGTTTGTGCGACCACACATCGTTTTCATGCGGCGCGATGTTGAGATCCCCGACAAGGATCTGCGGACGCTTGCCGGTGCGCCGGAACATCTTCGTCATCTCCTCGACGAAGGCCAGCTTGTGCGCAAATTTCGGGTTCTTCTCCGGGTCCGGCTCATCGCCGCCCGCGGGGACATAGAAATTGTGAAGCAGGGTGTCGTCCTCGAAGGTCACTGCGACATGGCGGCAATCCGCCTCGCCGCAGAACTGTCGGGTCTCGACCTCTTTAAACGGAATGCGAGAGACGATGGCGACACCGTGATAGCCTTTCTGGCCGTGCACGGCGTGGTGCTCATAGCCCGCCTTGATGAAGGCTTTGGCCGGGAACTGATCGTTCTGACACTTGATTTCCTGCAGGCAGAGAACGTCAGGCGACGCCTCTTTCAGGAAACGTTCAACAAGACCAATACGTAAGCGGACGGAATTAATGTTCCATGTGGAGAGGCGCATCCGGCGGGCCTACACCAAGGTTCCGCCGCATGCCAGTCTGACGAACCACCTTACTGGATGGCGGCGCGTGAGCAGGCCCGCTCAACGAACAGGGTCTGCGGTGTGCCGAATTCCCGAAGGTTGAAGCCGGCAATGCTGGAGCCTTGTGAGCGCAGGAAGTCCTCGATCAGCGCCCGATGCTGGCGTTCCGCACGGGCACGGCGCTCAGCCTGAGTTTCGTTTTTCGGGACGATCTCGCTTTTCTGCAGATAGCGTACACCGAACAGGATCGGTGCCGACTGGCGCGTCAGTTGAGCAACTGGCGTACCGGCGCCAACCATCTTGCGCGTGGCTTCAGCGACATTCTCGGCCGCTGCGGTCGAGCCGCCCGGCTGGTACTGACCAACGGAAAGCGCATAAACGACAGCCGGGCTGCGGCAGTCATTGGCGTCTTCTTCGCCGCGCAGTTCTTCAAGCACATAGCGCGCAATGTGGAAGCCGCGATTGGCGGCGCGCTGATCCGCAACACCGCTTTCGATGTCCCAGCCAGCAAGACCAATCGCGAGGAACAGGTCGTAGTCGGAAACATTCGAGCCCGGCCCTGCGACCATGTTGAACTCATCCCGAGACAGTGCGAATTCCCGCTTGTAGTAGAACTCGTCATTCCGTGTACCCAGCACCGGCAGGTCGACCGGATGCCAGACCGGTTCGAAGATGAAGGCGCCATCTTCTTCGGCCATGAAATCAATCACATCAAACTGAGCCGACTGACGGCCCGCACAGATGACATAGGATTTGATCGGCTCACGCTCGATCCCGACGATCACGTCGCGGTCTTCATCGCGCTTGGTCCAGACCGGGCCTTCATCGCAATCGACGAGAACCGGAGCGGAGGACGGCACGGAGGCGGTATTGATCGGGTCATCCGCAGGCGTATTATTCGCCGCGCTCTGCGCCCCGGCCTGCTCACCGCCGCGGCCGATCGCGAATTGCGCGCCGATGATCACGGCGACAATGCCGATGATGGCGATGACGATATTGCGAAGGCCGCCATCAGCGCCGCTGCCAACGCTGGTCTGGATCGCGGGGCGCGTCACATTCGGATTGAGCATGGGCGGCGCGACAGGGGTCAGCGGCATGTTGGTCGCAGTGGCGGAATGTCCGGCGCGCTGCTTGTCCCAGAAAGCCCAGGCGATGGTTCCGGCAATGCCCAGAAACGCCAATATCAGCACCATCATTCCCAGTGGCGACGAGAACACATCAACCAGTCGCATCGGCAAGTCAGCCATCACTTTTCCCCTTCGCCCGACGAGCGGCGTACACCGCATCCCGACGGCACCCCCAAATGGGCCATTAAGACGCTGTTAACGGCTTACCACAGCGGTGGGGAAGCGCCAACAGATGCGCAACGTGCCAGAATTGCCCGAAAGCCCGGTCGTGGCTAATCGGCCACGATGAACTTCCCGGATCTGGCCCCTAATCTCGGCACATTCGCCGAAATTACCGTCATCGTGGTCAGTTTCCTGGCTGCAGGCGTCACTGCGACCTTCTCGATCGGCGGCGGATTGCTGCTGATCGGGGTCATGGGTGTGCTTGCACCGGTGACCGCCGTCGTGCCGGTCCATGGCGCGATCATGATGGGTGGAAATGCCGGAAGGGCCTTTGTTTTCAGGCGCGGGCTCGATCTGCCGATCTTTGGGGCGGTGTTTGCCGGCGCCCTCTTGGGGGCGCTGATCGGTGGACAGATCGTGACAACCCTGCCTGCCGCCGCGCTGCGGCTGTTGATCGCGGGGTTTATCCTGTTCTCCCAGTGGGGGCCGAAACTGCGTCTGCCTTTCGGGCGAAAATCATTTTTCCTCGCCGGCACCGTCTCGACCATCCTCAACCTCTTTGTCGGGGCGTCGGGCCCGTTCATCACGGCGCTTCTGGCGGCCGTCCCGCGGTATGACCGGATCAATCTGCAGGCCACCGCTGCGGCCTGTATGACTGTGCAGCACGGGCTGAAAATTGTCGTGTTCGGGCTCGCCGGCTTTGCCTTTGCGCCCTGGCTGCCGCTAATCCTGCTCTCGATTGCGGCAGGCTTCGCCGGCACGCTGCTGGGCGCGAAGCTCCTCTCACGGTTTGACGAGAACCAGTTCCGCAGCGCCCTCAAATGGATCCTGACGGCGCTTGCGATCTATATGATTTTACTGGTGATTCTGAAGCTGTTCTAGAACACGCTGCAGCTAGAGCCGATCACTGTGACAGGCCAACGCCCCTGCTCGAAGAGCCTCAGCTTCCAGACAAAAGCATGGTCGTCAGCCTCTTCTTCACCCGCAGCGGCCGCAATCAGCGCGAGCGCAGCGCCATGGGCCGCCTGCACCGCCGCCCCGACCGCCAGATTTAGCGCGGCCTCATCAGCCATATCCCAGAGGGCGGCCTGCTCTTCAGCCGCCGCTTTTGCCGCATCGCCAGCTTCCTGCGCGACGAGTTTAAGCCCTACTTCGAGGGCTTCCTCGGACATCACCGAAAGAGCCGTTTCTGTCAGGTTAGAGCGCAGGAGTTCTTCGGCCTCCCAGGCAGGTGAGGACCAATCATGGGTCTCCGCCGCGGAGGCAGCATCGTCATAATCGGCAAGGATGGCCAGATCCGCCTCGGGAAACCCCAGCCGGTCGAGATATTCGACGGCTGTTTTGCGCAGCTCTGGCGTTGGCGGCTCACCCAGATGGGCAAACCACGAAATACGCTCAAGCCCCTGCGCAAAGCGCCGGAGTCGCACCAGAATAGGGGTTTCCTGTTCGAGAGATGCGAAGGCGGCGGGATCGATAGTGGGGGTGGGGTCGTCGCCCGTTACCATTTTCCGCCGCCTTCCGCCCGTTGGGGATCGAAGGGCTGATGCGGCGCGGGTGAACCGTCAGCGGGGGGGCAACGCCGGCCCACCAGTTCGCGCCACATTGTCAGATTACGCTCTTTCACGGCCAATTCCAGTTACGCCTCGTAAATGTTTGACTGTGATATCATCGCAACTAGTCGAGGATGCAAGGGGGAATACCTGCCCCCTTAATCCCGCAGGAAAGTGCCGCCTGCATCAGGTGCACGGAACAGACGGTTGTTCAGCTTCGCGCCGATCTCAACTTCACTGAGTTCGACCGTCGTGACGGCGTTGTTCGGCTCGCGCACACCCCAGCCGATCAGCTCCATGTCGGGTGCGGTAAAGGCCAGCGCCAGCTCGCCTTCCATCTCGCTGTCGGTCGCCGCGATGATCAGGCTGACCCGGTCTTCGGAGCGCATGACATCGACAAGTTCCGCCGCCTCACGGTCTAGGCTTTTCGAGAGCAGGAATTTGAGCGGTGTCTCGCTGACCGGATAGCTGTCGGTCGTCTCAAGATCCGCGTCATGCACATAGACGAGGCCGTTGGTCGCAACGATCAGCTGCGGCGAGGGATCATCATAATCAAAGCGCAGCTGGCCCGGCCGGCGGATCGAGACATCGCCTTCATAGACGCTGCCGGACGGCGAGACCTGCAAGAAGCGGGCTTTGAGGGTTTTCATGCCTTCGAGCGCCTCGGCGGCGCGGTCGAAAACCTCATCATCGCTGAGATCGGAGAACGCCACCGCGTTGGCGGCAATCGTGACGGGTGCAGCCTCGGTTTCGAGCGCGACGGTCGCTTCCGCAATCGGGGCCGGCTCAGTCGTCTCCACCGTCATTTCGGTGGAGGTATCCTGCGCAATTTCAGTCACTGCCGCCGCTTCAATCGTCACGGCGGTGGTCCCGCTATTTACCATCAGCGGAGTCGACGAAACGGAGCTCATCAGCATCGCCGCGACGGCGGAAAATGGGGTCATAAACATTCTGGGGTCCTTCCTCGTCACCCGAACAGAGGACGTAATGCACGCCAATGGCCCGTGAAAGGCCCCATTTCGTTACGTTCTGGTGGGCCGAGAATTCGCCACAATTCCGCCGTTTACCTTGCCAAAGGCAGTATTATTGCTGTTCCGAAATAAACCTTCGGGAAATAGTTTTCCCCAATAATGGTGACTTATCCACAACGCCTGTTCGTGGAAATGATTTGTTTAACTCGGTCCCTGGTTGCGGGACCAAAAGGAGAAGAAATGGACATCCCAGGCCTGTCCCCGTCACAGGCCCCCGCGCGAGCAGATTTGCGTCTAGGGGCCTCTTCCGCTGCCCCGG
Organism: Parvularcula marina; assembly: GCF_003399445.1. Taxonomy (NCBI): domain Bacteria; kingdom Pseudomonadati; phylum Pseudomonadota; class Alphaproteobacteria; order Parvularculales; family Parvularculaceae; genus Parvularcula; species Parvularcula marina. The sequence goes on from NZ_QUQO01000001.1 coordinate 1,843,119, forward strand.
CGGCAGCGAATACTCAACCTTTGCGCACGGATGTTCCAAATCCGGTGCCGGAAGTCTCCCGCAGCGCAGAAGCCGCAAGCCTGCGCAAGACGCAGGAAGGCGAGGCGATCATCGCCTCCTCACCTTCTCCTCAGCCTTCTGCAGAATCGCTTTTTGCAGATGTGTTCCCAGAGCCCCTGCCGGCCGATCTCAGCGCAGCTGAACGAAGCGAAGTCTATGCGCAGATCTTCGGGAATGTCGAAGGGCCTCTGCCCAATGAACGCGCCAACGCCGCGGAGCGATTGTTTCTGACGACCGCGAACCTGTTCCGAGGCTGAGGATCAGGCGGCATCCTCGCCGACGAGGATCTCACGTTTGCCCGCGTGATTGGCGGGGCCGACAATGCCCTGCTCTTCAAGCTGCTCCATGAGAGTTGCAGCGCGGTTATAGCCGATCTGCAGCCGCCGCTGAATGTAGCTGGTCGAGGCCTTCCGGTCACGGGCGATGATCGCCACCGCCTGATCGAACATGGCGTCCCCTGACGAAGTGTTCCCGCCAATATCAAGCCCGAGCTGCTCGGCCGTCTCGTCATCGCCTTCGGTGACTTCCTGAACGTAAGACGGCTTACCCTGTTTCTTCAGATGGCTGACGATCTTTTCGACTTCGTCATCCGCCACAAAGGCGCCGTGCACGCGCGTGATGCGCCCGCCGCCCGCCATATAGAGCATGTCCCCTTGACCGAGGAGCTGTTCGGCGCCTTGCTCACCGAGAATAGTGCGAGAGTCGATTTTCGAGGTCACCTGAAAGGAAATTCGTGTCGGGAAGTTCGCTTTGATCGTGCCGGTGATGACGTCAACGGAAGGCCGCTGGGTTGCCATGATCAGGTGGATGCCTGCCGCCCGCGCCATCTGCGCCAGACGCTGGACCATCGCCTCGATATCCTTGCCCGCCACCATCATCAGGTCGGCCACCTCGTCGATCACGACAACGATGAACGGCATTTTTTCGAATTCGAGTTCTTCTTCCTCATAGACCGGCTCGCCGGTATCAGGATCATAGCCCTTGTGCTCGCGACGGGTCAGGGGCTCGCCCCTTGCCTCGGCCTCAGCCACACGCTCGTTGAAGCCATGGATGTTCCGCACACCCATCTGCGACATCTTGCGGTAGCGGTCCTCCATCTCCTTGACCGTCCATTTGAGCGCAACCACGGCCTTGCGCGGATCGGTCACGACGGGCGCGAGAAGATGCGGGATCCCCTCATAGACCGAGAGTTCGAGCATTTTGGGGTCGACCATGATCAGCTTACACTGATCAGGAGGCAGACGATAAAGCAGTGACAGGATCATGGTGTTGATCCCGACCGATTTACCTGAGCCCGTGGTCCCGGCGATCAGGAGGTGAGGCATCTTGGCAAGGTCGGCATATTGCGGTTCGCCGCCAATATCCTTGCCAAGCGCAAGGGTCAGGTTGCGGCCCTGATGGAAACCGTCCGAGGCCAGCATTTCGTGGAAGAGGACGAATTCCCGATCGTCATTGGGCAGCTCGATGCCGATGGCGTTCCGGCCGGGCACGACAGCCACCCGCGCGGCAACCGCTGACATCGACCGGGCGATGTCGTCGGCAAGGCCGATGACGCGCGAGGATTTGACCCCTGCGGCTGGCTCCAGCTCATAAAGCGTGACGACCGGGCCGGGCCGGACATTGATGATCTCGCCCTGGATCTTGAAGTCGGCGAGCACGCTCTCAAGTTGGCGAGCGCGCTCCTCCAGTTCCTCGTCCGAAACGACGCGAGCGTGATTGGGGTTCGGGGCCTTGAGGAGTTTGAGAGAGGGGAATTTGTAATTGCCCGGATCATATTCCGGCGCCTCGTCGAGCACGCGGCGCGGCTGGACCTTTTTCACCTCACGGATGATTTTCCGCTTAGGCGCCTCGTCCTCATCTTCCTCATATTCGTATTCTTCGCCGTCTTCATATTCGTACTCTTCCTCATACTCCGCCTCGTCCTCGGCTTCATATTCGGCTTCGTCCTCATATTCGTATTCTTCTTCCGCCTCGGCTTCGGCCTCCTCATCGAAGGTCGGCTCCTGGCGTTCGCCGCGGGCTTCACGCCACTGGTCCAGCAGAACAGTCGCTTGTGCAGCGACATAATCATAGCACCAGAAGAAGGCATCGAGCCCTGCATCGACGTGGTCGCGGCGGATATTGAGCGCGTGTGCACCGGCCCATGCGCCGGCAAAAATCAGAATTGGCGCGGCGAGCAACAGGCCCAGCCAAGAATGGATCCAGCTGAGCGGCAGTGCAGCCAAGGCTTTCACCGGGGCACCGATGAGCCCGCCCATACCGACAAGATAAGGCCAGTCCGCCGGCACCGGCAGGCAGGCACCAAGACCGGCTGCAGCAAGGACAGCCCCGATATAGGCGCCAAGCTTTACCCATGCGCTGAGCGGCGTGTGCCCCTCCGGCGCGCCATGGCGGAATGCTTCCCACCCCCAGACGGCGGGAATCAGGACCACGACAAGCGCGGCACCACCAAACATCTGCAAAAGGACATCCGAGAGAACCGCGCCCGCTTGCCCGCCCCAATTGGCGACATAGGTGCGGCCCGTTGCGACTGACCAGCTGGGGTCGGAAATGTCGTGGGTCAGGAGGCTGACAAAGGCAAAAAGCCCCAGCGCGATCAGCGACAGCCCGCCTGCGCGGACAACCAGGAACCGCACCCCGGCCATGAAACGGGCAAGAGCTGTATATTCGGTTTCGGCAGTTTCAGCGTATCGGGACATGGACGGCGGCACTCACGCGAAGACAATAGTTTCTGATGCGTGTAATTTTGTCCGCCTCAGGGTTAAGCCTTCTTTACGAAATGGCCGGTTTGCCCGCCCTGACGGCGTGAAAATTCAGCCATAGTGACCAGATTGAGAAGCATCCGTCTCATTTTTGCTACTTTCTGGTGTCATCTCGCCTGCATCATTCACCACATGACCGGACTTCCGATTCCTTCATTCTTCCGCTGACGGCTGATCTGACAGCCCGAAAGCCAGCATTGCGGAATCGGATCTGCCATCACCCCGGGGGGGGCGTGCAGGAGACCTTCATGGCGACGAATTCGGCTTACGCGCAGCTGGTTCTGGAACTGATCAATCGTTACCGGCTCGACCCCGCCGGAGAATATGACCGCCTCATCAATTCGAATGGACAGGCCGTCCAGTCAAACATCCAGTCAGCACTGAATTATTTCGGTGTCGATCTGGAGGCGCTGGAGGACCAGCTTGATGATGCCTCGCCCGTTGCGCCCCTCGCATGGAACGCCAATCTTGCTGCGGCGGCTCTGACCCACAGTGAGCTGATGATCGAATATGATCAGCAGAGCCACCGTGTGCAGAATTCGAATGGTAATTATGTCGAGCCGGGCCTTGGCGACCGGATCAGCGATGCGGGCTATACCGGCTGGAGCAATCTGGCCGAAAATATCTATGCCTATGCGAAAGATCCGTTGCACGGCCATGCGGGCTTCGTCATCGACTGGGGCTTTGACGCCGGTGACAATAGCGGCAATTTCCAGTCAAATGGCGACGGCATTCAGGATCCGCCGGGCCACCGGATCAATATTCTGTCGGCAAACTATACGGAAATAGGGATCAGTTTCGTTGCCGAGAACAACAGCTCCACTGATGTCGGTCCGTTCGTCACGACCCAGAATTTCGGTAACCGGTTCAGTTATGACCCGCAGGTTCTAGGCGTTGTCATCAATGATCAGGACGGCGATGCCTTTTATGATATCGGCGAAGGGCTGGGCGGCGTTACCGTCACCCTGACGGGCTCGAATGGCACCTATACAACGACCACGGCGGATGCCGGCGGCTATCAACTCGAAGTCCCTGCCGGGAGCTATGAGATCACCTTCTCTGGCGGTAGTCTTGGCGGCATTGTCACGAAATCGGTTTCGATCAGTGGCCAGAACGTCAAGGTCGATGCCCGCGCCGACGAGGCAGAAGGGGCTGTGGCCACCCCGACCTCAGGCAATGACAACCTGATGGGCACGATGGGGGATGACATGATCTCGCTGCTCGGCGGGCATGACCGCTATGACGGACTGGCCGGCAACGACACCATCTATGGCAATGGCGGTAGTGATACGATTTTCGGCGGTGATGGCAGTGACATCATCTATGGCGGCAATGGCAATAACGTCATTTATGGCGATGGCCCGCCGACAGCCGTGTCGGCAGAGAGCCCCGGCGCAGCCCCTGCGCCCCTGAGTGAAGAAATCGCGAGCGACGAGATCACCCAGATGCTCATCGATGCAGGGCTCTACGGCAAGGATGGCCTGCCCTCGCTGCAGGAGGATCCCATCCCGCTGGTTGAGTATTTCGATCCCGAGACTTTCCTCATCTGAACACTGCGACGACATCGCCGCATGCCGGCAGTGGACGGCTGAAGGGCGAAGGACTAGCTCTAGCCCATGGACAAGAACCGTCACGATGTCGCGATTGCCGGGGCCGGGCTGACTGGCCAGCTGATGGCACTGGCCTTGAGCCAGCAGGGCTTTTCCGTCGCGCTGATCGACCCGCATCCGGCGGACGCGCAGGCCGATGATCCGCGCACCACGGCCCTCGCCTATGCGAGCGTTCGGCTGTTCAAGCGCCTCGGCCTGTGGGAGGCGCTCGAATACAGGGCGGCGGCGATCAATGACATCCTCGTGACCAATGGCCGCCCGGCGGACCGGTTCCGCAAGGGCGGACTCTCCGGCGGCAGGCTTCATTTCCCATCCTCACTTCTGCCCGAGCACAGCGCCGGGCCGGAGGGCACGCCGCTCGGCCATATCGTGCGCAATGCGGACATGCTGGAAGTCTTCCGTGCCCGCCTTAAAGAGGATGAGAATGTCGATCTCATCACCGACCGGATAGAGGTGGTGGAGAACAAGCGAGGCAATGTTACCCTGCCGCTAGGCGGGGGACGGACGATTGAGGCTGCGTTCCTGATCGCCTGTGACGGCAAGCAGTCGCGCCTGCGCGAAACCCAAGGCTTCCGTACCCGCAAATGGGGCTATGACCAGAAGGCGCTGGCCTTCAATTTGAAAACCGAAAAGCCGCATCACGGTGTGGCGCAGGAGATTTTCTATCCGCAAGGCCCTTTCGCGATCCTGCCTCTTCAGGGCAATGAAGTCTCGATTGTCTGGACCGAGAAAAATCCGGGAGCAGATCATTATGCGCGGCTGCCTGAGGACGAGCTGATTGCGGAAGTCCGCGCCCGTGTTGGCGACCATCTGGGGCAGCTTGAATTATCTTCCAAGCCTGCCGTCTTCCCGCTGACTTTTGTTTATGTGAACAATCCGGTCGAGGGGCGGATCGTCCTTGCCGGTGACGCCTATCACGGCATTCACCCGATTGCGGGGCAGGGCTTTAATCTCGGCATCAAGGATATCGCCGTCATGGCCGATGTCCTTCATGAGGCCCGTTCGCACGGCCTTGATGTCGGCGCGCCCGATGTGCTCGCCAATTATGTCCGTTGGCGGCGCTTTGATTCAGCAGCGCTCTCCTTCGGCACCGATGCGATGACCCGTCTGTTCTCGAATGATATCGCGCCGGTCCGCTGGGCACGTGGGGCAGGGCTCGGCCTTGTCCAGCATTTCGATCCAGCAAGAGTGCTCTTCATGCGTCAGGCAGGCGCCGACACCGGCGAGCTGCCGCGCCTGATGCGGCCTTAATTGACGGCGATCGTCAGCCCTTCACTGTCAAAGGACACGCGCCCGAAACGCCGCAACACGTTCATCCCGAGCAGGCTGACCTCCAGCCTGTCATCAGGCAGGACAAAGACGGTGACCTTTTCGATCCGGCCGGGGCCGAAATCGACGATCTCCGCTTCCGCGCGCGCGGCCATGACATAGCCATTGGCGGTCGAGAACCGGCTGTTGAAATCATCCGGAGACAGTAAGATCCCGGCGCGCTTCGCATCGCTTTCGCGCAATGTCAGGAAACTGGCGCCGGTATCCACCAGCACCGTCACATCTGCGCCATCGATAATGGCTTCGGCAATGAAAGAGCCGCCCGCGCCGGAGCGGATGAACAATTCCTCGCGGCCATCTTCAGAAATGATGACGGCGGGCGCATCGGCACGATAGGAGCTGCCGACCGTGAATTTTCCATGCTCATCGAAGGATCGCGCAACCACGAGTGCAATCACCGCTGCGACCGTGAAAAGCGCATAAAACCCTGCGTGTCTTTCCATCACTCGCCTCCTTCCCCGGGCGCTGCATAGGGCCGCATGGCCCCAGCGGTCTCCTCCAGCACAAAAGAGTTTGCCGCGAAACCGGGCGAAACAATGGCACGGGATTGCTGTTCGAATCCATAGGCAGCGCGGATCATTGTCGCCTCGTCCCAGGCGCGCGCCATGAAACTCATGCCGACCGGCAAGCCGCGCACGGTTCCCATCGGCACTGTCATGTTGGGCGTGCCCGCAATCGCCGCGATATAATCCGCGCCGGTGCCGCCTGGATATTCATCGCCATAGACCGCATCGATCAGGAAAGCGGGCGGGCGTGAGGGCGCAACCAGCACATCGACATCATACTCCTTGAGCAGGTGATGGATGCCCTCATCCCGCGAGGCTTTACGCAAAGCGGCATAAGCGCCCTTGTAACGCGCTTCTTCCATGCCGCCCGTCTCTTGCGACATGAGAAGAATTTCCTGTCCGAAAAGAGCCAGCTCTCGCGCGGCGTTTACCTCGTTATAGGCAATGAGGTCATCGAGCGAGCGCACGGTGACGGCAGGGGCCGCATCGGCAAGATAGGAATTAAGCGCAGTCTTGAACTCCGCCTGCAGAATATAGAAGGATTGCGAGAAGGCCTCGCCCGACTCGAAAGCGTCGATATCAACAAGGGTGGCCCCGGCAGCTTCGAGATCGGCAAGGCCGTCTGCAAAGACCGCGCCGATCTCTTCATTCTCACCTACGGCAAAACGCAACACACCGATGCGTAAACCCGAAAGGTCACCATCGAGCTCTGCGAGATAATCCGTCACATGATCATCTGCCTTGGCTGTTGCGGGATCAGCAGGGTCCTCGCCTGCCATGACCGCCAGCATGAGCGCCGCGCTTTTCACATCGCGCGCCATGGGGCCTGCCGTATCCTGTGTCGGGGAAATCGGCACGATATGCGTCCGGGAGAGAAGCCCGACCGTCGGCTTGATCCCGACAATCCCGTTCATCGCCGAAGGGCACATGATCGAACCATTGGTCTCTGTGCCAATCGCCAGCGGGACGAGCCCTGCAGCAACCGCGACCGCCGAGCCCGAAGATGATCCGCAAGGGGAACGGTCAAGGCTGTGCGGGTTCTTTGTCTGCCCGCCAACGCCGGACCAGCCGCTCATCGAATTGGTCGAGCGGAAATTTGCCCATTCGGACAGATTGGTCTTGCCAAGGATGATCGCGCCTGACGCGCGCAACCGCGCGATGATCGGCGCATCCCGGCCAGTCCTGTTCTCAAGCAGCGCAAGCGAGCCCGCCGTCGTAGGCAGCTCCCGCGTTTCGATATTGTCTTTGACGAGAACCGGCACACCATGGAGCGGGCCGCGAAGGGCACCATTCCGCGCCTCCTCATCAAGCGCTTTTGCTTGCGCCATGGCCTCGGGATTGATCGAGAGAACTGACTGGAGCGTCGGGCCCGACCGGTCGAGGGTCTCGATCTGCCCAAGAGAGAAAGCGACCTGGTCTGCGGCACTGAAATGCCCCGCCGCAATGCCTGCGGCCATATCCATGGCATCAAGATTGGGCGCGTTGATGATTTCGATGCTGCTGCTGGTGCCGGTCGAAACCGCCGGGTCACTCACGCAAGCGACAGCCGAAAGACCCGCCAGAGCGGATACCAAGACGCGACGCTTCATGCGGAGTTCTCCCCCTACCTGCCCGGACGGAAGACTGCCTTTTTGAGGCGCGTCAGTCGAGCCCCAAGACATCGCGCATGGTGTAAATGCCCGGTGCCTTGCCATTCACCCAAAGGGCCGCACGCAAGGCACCTTCAGCAAATAGCCGCCGGTCGAGCGCCCGGTGGCTGAGAGAGATGACATCATTTTCACCAAAGAAGCTGACCGTGTGATCACCCTTGATGCCGCCGCCGCGCTGGACCGAGAAGCCGATCTCGCCTTCCTTACGCGGGCCAGTCTGGCCGTGCCGGTCAAAGACGCCGCGTTCGGAGAGGGTGACCCCTGCACCGCGCGCCGCCGCCTCTCCCAGCATGAGGGCCGTGCCGGACGGCGCGTCAACTTTTCGCCGGTGATGGGTCTCGGTGATTTCGATGTCATAGCCATCGAGCTTGGCCGCTGCTTCCTCGACCAGCGCGAGGAGCATGTTGACCCCTAGCGAGAAATTCCCCGAACGGACGATCGGGATAAGCGCGCCAGCTTCCCGGATCTCATCTTCCTGCTCGTCCGACAGGCCGGTCGTGCCGGTGACGACCGCCATGCCGCGCTTGGCCGCATCACGGATCAGGGCAACGCTGGCCCCCGGCAGGGTGAAATCAATGAGGACATCCGCATCCGGTGCATCAGCAACCGTGCGGGACATCAGACAGCCCGCAACTTCCTTTTTCGAAGAAGAGATCCCGCCGACAAGATCGAATCGGTCATCACTGCGCGCCGCCTCAAGCGAAGCGCCACCTGTCTGCCCCGTGGCGCCGGCGACAAGCAGCCGGATCATCCCTGTCCGGCTCCGGTGTCACGGATATTGTCCCAGAAATCCTTGGCGCGATCAAAAAAGCTGTTTGATTGCGGACAATCCTTGCCGCCGCCTTCGGCGCAGAATTCCTGCAGCAGTTCTTTCTGGCGAGGGGTGAGGTTGGTCGGTGTCTCGACCCGCAGCTCGACAAACATGTCGCCGCGCTGTTTCCGGCGAAGCTGGGTCATGCCCATATTCCGCAAGCGGAATTTACGGCCCGTCTGGGCGCCTTCGGGGATCTTGATCTTGACCCGGCCGCCATCAATGGTCGGGGTTTCAATCTCCCCGCCAAGCGCGGCTTTTGCCATCGGCACATGGACATCGCAGTAAAGATCCGGCCCGTCCCGCTCGAAAAGCTCGTGATCGGAAATCCGTACAAAGAGGTAGAGATCGCCATAGGGCGCGCCGCGCACACCCGCTTCGCCCTGACCGGTCAGGCGGATCCGCGTGCCGTCCTCAACCCCTGCCGGGATATCGACCGCCAGTGTCCGGTCGGAGCGCACCCGCCCCTGTCCGTTACAGCTCTTACAAGGGTCGGAGATCACCTCGCCCGCGCCGTGGCAGTTCGGGCAGGTCCGCTCGACCGCGAAAAAGCCCTGCTGCATCCGCACCCGGCCCGCGCCGTTACAGGTCGCGCAGGTCTTGGGCGTCGTCCCCGGTTCTGCGCCGGATCCTTCGCAGCTATCGCAGGTCTCGGATGAGGGGACGGTGATTTCCTTGTGGATGCCATTATAGGCCTCGCCCAGCGAGATCTCGACTTCGTATTTGAGATCCGCGCCGCGGCCCGATGCCTGACGGCCCCGTCCGCCACCGCCCCGGCCACCCATGAACTCGCCGAAGATATCTTCAAAGACATCCGAGAAAGCGCCCGCGGAGAAACCACTGCCGAAGCCCGCGCCGCCGGGGCCTGCCCCGCCATGGCCGTTCTGGAAGGCGGCATGGCCGAAGCGGTCATAAGCCGCGCGTTTCTGCTCATCGGACAGGACCTCATAGGCCTCGCCGATTTCCTTGAATTTCATTTCCGCTTCTGCGTCGCCCGGATTGCGGTCCGGGTGGTATTTCATCGCAAGCTTGCGGAAGGCGGATTTGATCGCGGCGCCATCGGCACTCCGCTCAACACCCAGAAGCTGATAATAATCCTGCGCCATCTTTCGTGTCGCACTGCCTCATCTATTCACTCAGGTGGGCGCCCGCCCACGGGATCTGGTTTGCCCGGAAGGGCCAAAGCTAACCCCTCACATATGAAGTCATTCGCCCCTGTTGAACCCCGCCCCCGAACAGAATTCAGGCGCGCCGGGGAGGCGGAACGGGCCGCTTAGCGTTTCTTCAGGAAAATATACAGGCATTGCGAAAGGAAAGACGGGGTCACCGCCATATATCCAAGCCATACCCGCGCGAGGAACGCCGAGCCAAAATTATAGGCGGGCTGGGCGTTGTAGTAAAAACTGTGGTCCTCAAACGCCTCGCCTGGGAAATAGCGCCGGATCGCGAATCTTGTGTTGAGGCGAAAGGCGGTGGGGAAGACATCCGCCTCGCCGCGCTGGCCGGGCTGACCCTCCAACATCTTGGCGTGCCGGTCATTGGGGATGAGCCGTGCGCCGATCGCGCCATAGCCCCATTTGTTCGGCGTCCACGCACAGAGCCAGCCGCTGGGTTTGAGGACACGAGAAAGCTCCGCCGAGACCCGATCGGGGTCCGCGATATGCTCGAAGACGGCATAGGAATAGATGAGGTCGACGGAATTGTCGGGCAGCGGAATGGTGCCGTCGGCGCCGATGAGATGGGTCTCGTCCATCGCGTCATTGGTCATGACGGCCTCATCGACATCGACGCCGATGATCCGGGCGCAGCGCCCCTTATAGGTCGAGATGCGGTTCAGATGTGGTCCGTATTCGGCAAAGCGGTTCCGGCCCGCGCCGTAATCGAGGACGGTCATGTCTTCGGTCACCAGCTCATCGACCATGGAGAAGAACAGCAGGCGGTCCTGCCGCCGGTGGAACTTCACGATCCGCCGTTCGGGGAAGAGTTGCTGCATGGGGCCGCGCGCGTCAGCCATGTACCTCGCCCTCAATGATCAGAGGACCTCTGATACGTCAGAAGCGTTAAGAGGAATTATGCTCAGATTTTTTGCCCGCGGGTCAGACGCGGTGGGCGGGGTCTGATCATGTCTGGAATCGTCATTGTAGTCCCACAACCACCAGAACAACTGCAACCTGAATAAGCTGGCTCTGAGCTCGGGCGCTGCCGCCAGGTACCGAGAGACGCCAGGCCCATCATCGCAGAGCAAATAACTTTGAGGATGAGCATCATATTCTATCTCTTTTCGAAATTCAGCACGCCTGCGCTGACCGAAAATGAAAGAGGCCCCCTAATGGGGGCCTCAATCAAGTAGATTCCGTACGCTTACTTCTTCTCGTCGCCGTCGACTTCTTCGAAGTCGGCATCGACGATTTCAGCATCCTGCGCTGCATCGGCAGCCGCATCAGCGGCGGCGGCCTGTTCCGCCGCATCGGCGGCTTCGCCCTGACCGTAGATGGCTTCGCCGAGCTTCATCGAGGCGGTGGCGAGCGCCTGAACCTTCTCGTTGATCTGCTCTGCGGTCGCATCTTCACTTTCAAGCAGCGAGCGGGTGTCGGCGATGGCCGCCTCGATCGCTTTCTTGTCGTCGTCGCCGATCTTGTCGCCATGCTCTTTGAGCGAATTTTCGGTCGAGTGGACGAGGCCTTCGGCCTGGTTCCGGGCTTCGACCTTTTCGCGGCGTTCCTTGTCCGCCTCGGCATTCGCTTCGGCGTCCTTGACCATCTGTTCGATATCGTCATCCGACAGACCGCCAGAGGCCTGAATCCGGATCGATTGCTCCTTGCCCGTCGCTTTGTCTTTGGCGGACACGTTGACGATGCCGTTGGCGTCAATGTCGAAGGTCACCTCGATCTGCGGTACGCCGCGCGGGGCCGGTGGGATGCCGACGAGATCGAACTGGCCGAGATTCTTGTTGTCCGCGGCCATCTCACGCTCGCCTTGCGCAACACGGATGGTCACGGCCGACTGATTGTCCTCAGCGGTCGAGAAGACCTGAGATTTCTTGGTCGGGATCGTCGTGTTCCGGTCGATCAGGCGGGTGAAGACACCGCCGAGCGTTTCAATACCGAGCGACAGCGGGGTCACATCGAGGAGAAGAACGTCTTTGACGTCACCCTGAAGGACACCGGCTTGGATCGCCGCGCCTTTCGCGACGACTTCGTCCGGGTTCACCCCTTTATGCGGCTCCTTGCCGAAGAAGCTTTTCACCGTTTCCTGGATTTTCGGCATCCGGGTCATGCCGCCAACGAGCACGACTTCGTCGATATCGTTCGGCGTGAGGCCGGCATCTTTGAGCGCGGCCTTGCAGGGCTCGACCGTGCGCTTGACGAGATCCTCGACGAGGCTTTCGAATTTCGCGCGGGTCAGTTTCAGGTTGAGGTGTTTCGGGCCCGAGCTGTCCGCCGTGATGTAAGGCAGGTTCACTTCATACTGGCTGGCAGAGGAGAGCTCTTTCTTGGCCTTCTCAGCCTCTTCGCGAAGACGCTGCAGCGCGAGTTTGTCAGAGCGCAGATCAATGCCCTGCTCTTTCTTGAACTCGTCCGCGAGGTAATCAACGATGCGCAGGTCGAAATCTTCACCGCCGAGGAAGGTGTCACCATTGGTGGCCTTCACCTCGAAAACGCCGTCGCCGATTTCGAGAACCGAGATATCGAAGGTACCGCCGCCAAGGTCATAAACGGCGATGGTTTTGCCTTCCTGCTTGTCGAGGCCATAGGCGAGCGCAGCGGCTGTCGGCTCGTTGATGATCCGCAGGACTTCGAGGCCCGCAATCTTGCCGGCGTCTTTGGTCGCCTGACGCTGGGCGTCGTTAAAGTAGGCAGGGACCGTGATCACGGCCTGCGTGACGGTCTCACCGAGATAGGCCTCGGCGGTTTCCTTCATCTTGGTCAGTACGAAGGCGGAAATCTGGGAGGGCGCGTATTTCTCACCGCGCGCTTCGACCCAAGCATCGCCATTGTCGCCTTTGACGATGGAATAAGGGACCATGCCCTGGTCTTTTTTGACCGTGGGGTCTTCAAAATTGCGGCCGATGAGGCGCTTGATCGCGTAGAACGTATTATTCGGGTTCGTCACCGCCTGACGGACGGCGGGCTGACCGATGAGGCGTTCGCCCGCATCGTTGAACGCCACGACGGACGGGGTGGTGCGGTTACCTTCCGCATTTTCGATGACTTTGGCTTCCTTGCCTTCCATCACCGCGACGCATGAGTTGGTCGTTCCGAGGTCAATGCCAATCACTTTGGCCATAGGTCATTTTTCTCCATTGCAAGCAGACAGCGTTGCCAGTGTGCTTTATCTTCGGGCCAAGCCACGAGACACCCCTGACGGTACAGTCTCTTCAGAAAATGGCAGGGCTTACCCTCACCGGGAGGGCATATAAGCAGAGCTGATCGCGGCTTCAACGCCCCTCTTTTGATGAAACTCAATTCAAGGTCTGCCATCAGGCTTAAGCGCCCGTTCACTTTGCTGAGCTAGGTAATCCCTCGATTTTTAGTGTGTCCTTGAGAGGATTGACGCCGATGGCTGGCCGTTTTCTGACCGCGAGCGCCGCTCTCGCCCTTGTCGCTGCGTGCTCGAGCACGGGCGGGGGTGATTTCACCGAAACCCCGACCCCTGTCGTTGACGGGAGCACCGGGCAGACCGGGCCACAGCGGAACCTCCTGCTCTCTGACATGTCTTATGGCTCCCCGGGACGGGGCCGCGCGATCAATGAAACTTTCGAGCTTCAGGTCTCAACCTTTCAGGTCGCCCCTGACGCAAATGGCTCGACCGGCCCAAGCGGCAATGCTGTCCTCGGCCTTGTTGCGAATTCCGCCGACATGGAAGGCTTCAGCGAAGGCAACACGCTGACCTTTACCGCGGCGACTGGCGAATTCGTCTTCGACATCAACACCGACACGGGCGCCTTCTCGCGCTCGGTCTTCGACATTCTGATCGACGATCCATCCGAAATTGCGGGCCTCGAGAATTCGCGGACCGCAAAGCTGTGGGGGTCGAACCCGACGCTCAGCTTCTACTCGAATGGCACGCCTTATAATTTCCAGGATGCCTATCCGCTAGCCGGGATCAACGGCAACTCCTCCGTGGCCGCCATTGCCAACGCCCTGACCGCACTGGCTGAGTCCGATGTTGATGCGGACCAGGATTATTATGATGCGATCACGACGGCGGCGAACCAGCTGATCGATAATCCGGACCAGTTCCATTACGGCTATAATTTCGCGGGCGGCTACGGCTATTACACCGCAACGAATCAGACGGGCACCAATGGCGAAACCGAGACGGTCGCAATTGGCGAGTTCTCGGAATTTGCCGATACGGGCGAGCAGACCTACGGCTTTTTCGTCTACGGTCACCGCACGCCACTGGGCGAGATGCCGGCGACCGGCACGGCGCTTTATGAAGGCAAGGTCTCGGGCGCGGTCCTGACCAACAACTCCGTCCGCTCCCTGACGGGTTCTGCCAATATGGATGTCAACTTCTCAACCGGGCTGCTTGATTTCTCGATCGCGACCCTGATCCGTGAAGGCGGGAACAATGAGGGCGGCACGACTTTCCTTCCCTATAAGGATCTCAACGGCACGGGCACGATCAACGATACGATCTTCTCGGGCAATCTGATCGAGCCGAATGGCGATTCCTCAGGGGACTTCCAGGGCGCTTTCTTTGGCCCTGTCGCCAATGAGGCGGGCGGCACGTTCCGCTTTGGCAATGGCGCCTCTTACGCTGCAGGCGCCTTCACCGTCGCGCAGCCGACCGACAATTAAGGGGTATCAGAACGATTTGGCGAGACCGACATCAACAGCATGTCGGTCATAGTCAAAGAGGCTGATCGTCGATTCATTATCCGTATAGCGATAACTTAAAGACGGCGCGAAGCCGCGCACCGCAAAATCGCGGATCGACAGGCTGGTCGTCAGATCATAGGTGACGTCCTCGCGCCGCTCTCCGCCATAGAACTGCGTTGCTTTGTCAAAACGCCGGAAGGTCACCTCGGGGCGGATCCCCAGATTGATCCGGTAGGGCAGCGCGACCAGCGCGCCGAGATTGACCGCAAATTGAGTATTCGCAAGGCTTTCAGCCTTTGCCGCCTCCCGGATCGCCGCAACACCGCCTGACAACCGCAGCCGCTTGGCCGCCGCCACCGTCACCTGCGTTCCTGCCAGAAAGACAGGGCCATCGCGGTCAGGCTGCTCGTCATAGGTCACATGTCTGGCGGCCACTTCCCCCGCGAGAAGCACGCGCTTGTTCATCGCCCGCTGAAGGGCAAGACGCCCACCGACACTTGCCGCATAAGGATCACCGGCAAAATAGCGCCGGTCGGCAGTCGCCGCGATGACGCCTGTCACACCGTTCTCGCTGCCCAGCCGCACACCGAGTTCCGCCGCAAGGGTTGCCTGATCGAATTCAATATTGCCGTAATCGGCGACTTCTCCGCGTACCGCGAAATGCCCGCGCACCCCCTCGCCGATCTTGGGCGTTACCGCCCCAGAGAGCGCATAAGTGACACCAAGCCCTGACTGCTGGCGGGCCTCATCATCAAGCTGGGCGGGCAGGAAGCCGAAAAGGTTGAAGGTCTCGTCGCTGGTCGCAGAATTCACATTCGTCGTGGGCGCGGCGGCGGCCCGGAAATCGACATGGACGACGCGCCGCTCCTCAAGCATCCGCATGTCCGATTTGGCCTGCGTCGCGACAACATCAGGCGGGTTCTGTTTCAACATCGCGCGGATATGGCGGCGGGCCTCGCGATCGCGCTTTTCCTGGATCAGGAGCTGGATCAGATCATTCTGGCGGCGCCAGTCGGCAGGGTCGTAGGCGACCATCGCCTCAAGGATGCGCAAAGCTTCCTCCTTGTCCCCCCTTTTATAGGCGATCTTGGCGGCCAGCGCATCGACGGGCCGCATATCGAAATCGTCCGGGTTCGCTGCAGACAGCGTGCGAAGGATCGCCTCCGCCTCTCCCAGCTTCCCCTCATCCACTAGCCGCGAGGCGATGACGAGCGCGCCCTCTCCCGTCGTTTTGATCTTGTCAGCCGCAAGCGCTCCGCCCGCGCAAAGCGCGGTCGTTGCCATCAGGCCAAGAAGGAAGGAACGGTGAGCCATCGGGCGGACATTCCACCCGAAAGCCTTAAAGCCACGTTTAGGATGATGCAGTGGCCTCGGCGCCGGTCGAAACCGTCACCATGGCCGGGCGGATCACCCGGTCGCCGATGAGAAAGCCCGGCGCCACGACATCGACAACGATGTCCTTTGCCGCGCCGCCGCCCGGCACCTGTGCTATTGCCTGATGCACATTGGGATCGAAAGGCTCACCCGCCGGATGGATGCGCACAACGCCATTCCGTTCAAAGACGGTCAGGAGTTCCTTCTCCGTCATGCGGATGCCGCCAACGAACCCGTTAAGAGCCTCGGCATCCATAGTCGTGGGGTCTTCAGGCGTATGGTCGAGCGCGCGCTGGAAATTGTCGGCAACCGACAGAAGATCGCGCGCAAAAGAAGTGATGCCGTATTTTGAGGCATCGGCTTTCTCGCGATCCGCGCGTCGGCGGGTATTGTCGAGCTCTGCGGCCACGCGCAGCAGCTGGTCTTTCAGACCATCAATCTCGCCCTGCATTTCGGCGATGCGCTCTTCGGCCAGTTTCTTGATCTGATGACCGTCCAGAGCCTCATCGCGGAGGTGATCGGGGATATCCTCAGGCTCATGGTCCATGAGGCTTTCCTCATCCATCACAGGATCCTCGGGCTTGCCGTCGGTGTCACTCATGTCACGTGTTTTCCGTTGTTCTGATCGGGAGGCAGGGCATGTACGTAAAGGGGCCCGCCTATTCAAGGAACGAAGCCTGATGAACGCCCCCGTCCTGATTGTCCAGACGACAGTTGCCTCGACGGCCGATGCCGAAAAACTCGCAAAAGCGCTGATTGAGCGGCGCCTTGCGGCCTGTGTGCAAATGAGCGGGATCACCAGCGTTTATCGCTGGGCCGGCGAGGTCCAGTCGGGGAACGAGATCCGGCTCGACATCAAGACGTCGGGTGCGCGCAAAGACGCGCTGCTTCAGGGGCTCAAAGAGCTGCACCCCTATCAGGTGCCAGAGTTGCTGGTGATCGATGTCGATGCGGCGGGTGAGGGCTACGCCAAATGGGTCGCAGAGGAGACGGCTATCGAACCAGCCGGCTGACGACATCCGCCGTGTAATCGACCAGCGGGATGACCCGCGCATAGTTCAGCCTCGTCGGCCCTACAACGCCGATGACACCGATGATGTTCCGGTCCTTGTCGCGGTAGGGCGCGGTGACAACCGAGCTGCCCGACAAGGAGAAAAGCGGGTTCTCCGAGCCGATGAAGATCCGCACGCCCTCGCCTTCTTTTGCGGCGTTGAGGAGATCGACGATCCCCTGCTGGCGTTCAAGCTCATCAAAGAGCCGCTGGACGCGCTCAAGGTCATCGCCCGCCGCGGCGAGCAGTTTCGACTGCCCCTTCACGATCAGTTGAGGGCCACCGCCCGGTCGTTTGGCAAGATCGGCAATCCCCTGCCGGACAAGATCCGTCGTCAGCTCATCAAGCTGCCCGCGCTTCTCGTCGATCTCGCGAAGGACCGATGCGGAGGCCTCGGTCAGGGTCCGGCCCGACATCTGGGCGTTGAGGAAATTCGCCGCCTGAATGAGCGAAGTCGCCGGCAGGCCTTCGGGCACAGAGATCAGCCGGTTTTCGACATCGCCCGCATCATCGACCAGCACCATGAGGGCGCGGGCCTTATCAAGCGGCACGAAGCTGACCTGCCGCAGGGGCCGGTCATATTTTGAGGTCAGGACGAGGCTTGCCGTCTGGGTCAGGCCCGAAAGCTGGCTGGCCGCGCGATCAAGCAACCCTTGCGCATGGCCCTCGCTGCCCGCCTCTTCTTCGAGCGCGGCGCGTTCCTCGGGCGTTGGGGCGCCAACCTCCATCAGCCCGTCGACGAAGAGCCTGAGCCCCTCTTCGGTCGGCATCCGCCCGGCAGAAGCGTGCGGGGAATCCAGAAGGCCGATCGCGGCAAGGTCCGACATCACATTGCGGATCGTCGCCGCAGAAAGATCGAGACCCGTTGCGCGCGACAGCGTGCGCGAGCCGACCGGCTGGCCGGTTTCGAGATAGGTCTCGACCAGGGATTTGAAAATCGCCCGGGAGCGGGTGTCGATGTCAGTGAGCAAAGTCATGTCAGGATGTGATGTATGCTGCCGCGCGGATTTTTGCCAACGCCCGCAGTGATCTGCCTCGACCGCGCCGACGCGGTCGTCTATGCGGGCCCACCAAGAATTGAGGAGATGCCCATGCGCCCTTCCGGCCGCAGCTTCAACGAAATGCGCGAGGTCAGTTTCGAGACCGGCGTGAACCGCTACGCCGAGGGCTCCTGCCTCGTCAAATTCGGCAACACCCATGTGCTCTGCACGGCAAGCTGGGATGAAAGCGTGCCGCCATGGATGCGCAATTCCGGCAAGGGCTGGGTGACGGCTGAATACAACATGCTGCCGCGCGCGACCCACACACGGGGCCGCCGCGAACGCGACAAGGGCCCGGGCGGACGCACGCAGGAAATCCAGCGCCTGATCGGCCGCTCCCTGCGCGCCGTTGTCGACATGCAGGCCCTTGGCGAGCGCCAGATCCTGATCGACTGCGATGTCATTCAGGCCGATGGCGGCACACGGACGGCTTCGATCACTGGCGCCTATGTCGCGCTGCGTCAGGCCGTCGAGTGGGCCAAGTCGAACGGCATCATCAAGAATGATCCGATCACCGACACGGTCGCCGCGATCTCCTGCGGGCTTTATAATGGCAGCCCGGTTGTCGACCTCGATTATGATGAGGATTCAAGCGCGCAGGCCGATGCCAATTTCGTTTTCACCGGCTCCGGCGGCATCGTCGAGGTGCAGGGAACGGCGGAAGGCGATCCGTTCTCTGAGGAACAGTTCACGACCCTCCTCAGCCTTGCCCGCCGCGCCTGTGATGAGCTGACACAAAAACAAAAAGAGACCGCATAAGATTGGCTGAGACCCTGCCTGACCAACCCCTGGTCCCGCAATATCCGGCTGCTGACGGCAAGCCGCTTTATCCGGCACAAACTCCGGAAGACCGGGATATTGCGCACTGGCAGGAGAACAGCCCCTATTTTGTGCCGCCCGGCGATGCCAAGCACCCGCACATTGTTGATACACTGATCAAAGAGCGGGCGGTCAAGCTGTCGAAATCCCGGCTGTGGCCGCTTTACCGGCATTTCTTCAACTGGCTGCTGAACTATAAGGCGGCCAAGAAGATGGTCGATACCGCCGGGCGCTGGCGGGCGAAGGAAGCCTTTGGCTACGCTTCGGGCCTCCTCAACATGACGCTGGATGTCGAGGGGCTCGAGCACCTGCCGCGCGATGGCGCCTTTATCCTGACGATGAACCATCCGACGGGGATTGCTGACGGGCTCGCCGTGCACGATGCGATTGTCGATGTGCGCTCCGACGCCATCGTCTTCGTCAATGGCGATGCCTTGCGGCTTAATCCTCTGCTGACGGATAAACTGATCCCGGTGGAGTGGCGGGAGGATAAAAAGACCCGCGCCAAATCCCGCGAGACGCTGAAAGCCTCGAACGCCGCCTTTGAGGGCGGACGGGCGATCATCCTGTTCCCCGCCGGGCGTCTTGCCTATATGGACAAGGACAAGGTCCTGCATGAGCGTGTCTGGCAGACGACCGTCGCAGCGCTCGCCAAGCGCTATAAGGTTCCGGTCGTCCCCGCCAACATCAAATCGCGCAATAGCTGGCTTTATTACTGGTTGTGGAACGTCAATGAGGAGCTGCGCGACATGACGCTGTTCCATGAGCTGCTGAACAAGGCCGGCAAGACGTTTCGTATTCGCATCCAGAAGCCCATTCCCTATACGGATATCCTGAAAGACAATGACGAGGCCGCCGCCGAGATGCGCGCCTATTGTGTCCGCGGGATTGATGAGGGCCTAAGCTTTGACGAGTGGCGGGAAAAAGACGGCACCTATGATGTCAAAGAGGGCATCCCAGAGAAATCAAGCCCGAAGACACCGGACTGCGTCTGACGCCACGCCGTTCGCGGGATTCGGA
This sequence comes from Parvularcula marina, assembly GCF_003399445.1. Lineage (NCBI taxonomy): Bacteria > Pseudomonadati > Pseudomonadota > Alphaproteobacteria > Parvularculales > Parvularculaceae > Parvularcula > Parvularcula marina. The sequence goes on from NZ_QUQO01000001.1 coordinate 1,862,978, forward strand.
CGCGGGCTTATGTTCCAGATTGCCGATTGAGAAGTGAACGGACAGTCTCCCCTCCATCAAGGAGGAAGCCATGTCATTCCAGATACACGCCCTGCCCGCTGCGCCTTTCGCGCGCTATTTTTCCATGTCCGAGGAGGAGCTGGCCGCCAACCGGGCCCGCCGGGTCAAAGCCACCAGCTTTCCCGGCTGCCCCTGCCGCGTGAGCCTTGAGGATGCAGCCGTCGGTGAAGATGTCATCCTGCTCCATTATGAGCACCAGCCAGCGGACTCGCCCTATCGTTCCAGCCACGCGATTTATGTCCGGCCCGGCGTCAGCCAAGCCGAACCAGAAGAGGACACGATCCCGGACCAAATGCGCGGGCGCCTGCTCTCGGTCCGGGCATTCGGCAAGGACGACATGCTGACCGGCGCAGAAGTGCTGGAGGGCACGGAACTCGAAGAAGCCATCGGACGGCTCTTTGCCAATCCGAGGGCGGAATATCTTCATGTCCATTACGCCCTGCCCGGCTGTTATGCCGCAAAAGTCACCCGCACCTGCGACACATAATCCCGTCGAAAGCCCCAGAGGCCGTCCTATATTCAGAGGATGGCCAGCACACCTTCCCTCACCGTCTTTTATGACGGCGCCTGCCCGCTTTGCCAGCGGGAGATCGGGTTGCTCCGGCGACTCGATGGCCGGCGCGGGCGGATCAATTTCGAGGATGTCTCGCAACCGGACGCCGCGCCCTCCTGCTCGATTGAACGGGAGGTACTGATGGCGCGGTTTCACAGCCGACTGCCCTCAGGCGAAATCGTCAGTGGCGCGCGTGCCTTCACCGAGGCATGGAGCCGGATTCCTTATTTCATCTGGCTACGGCCAATCGGTCGCTTCGCCCCGACACGCGGGGCGCTCAACCTGATCTATAGAGAGTTCCTGAAGATCAGGCCCGGCCTTCAGCGGCTCGCCGCTAGAACTGATAGCCGACCCTGACGCCAAAATTGTCGAGACCCTCATTCTTGCCTGAGCAGAAAACCTGCCCGTGGCTGAGGTGCTCCCAATAAAAGGCGACGCTCATATTCTCGCTGACCTTGCGGCCGATCGCGGGCGCCAGATGGAATAGCGCGTCACAGCCATAGGTGCGCTCCGTATCCAGAATACGCTGGCGCTCGACCGGCATGTTGGCGGGCGGCAGCTCGGTCCGGCCATTATGCCCAACGACACCGAGCTGGAACTCGGCAAACCAGTTTTCGCGGAAGGCGATCTCCGGCTGGAGCCCGGCGCCGCCAAAATCGATATAGCCATCAGTGTTGGTCACGCCGACGAGATAAGGGCGAATGCCCCAGCGGCGGCCCGAATATTCAGGCATCCTGCCGAACACATATTCGAACTGGATATCAAAGCCGCTTTCCCGATCGGAAATGTCGTGCTTGGCAACCCCGAGCCGAACTTCCCCAGCCTGCGCAGGCAAAGCGGTCAACGTAAAAAGGCTAGCGAGCAGAGCGGTCAGTTTGAGGTGCTTCATCACTTCCCCCGTAAGGTGTGTTCCCACATCCCCTTACCACGTTCCGCTTGTGTGCCCATGCTTTTCTGTCGCCGCGTTAATGAACGAGGGCGGCTGCGGTACCTTGGGGGTAATCAGCAGTGAAGGTCACCGAATGGATCTTGCCGCCCGGCTCCTCGATATTGATGAGGTTTGACCAGGCTGGATCATAATCAGAGAGAATGCCCGCCTTCGTCACTGTCACGTGACCGGGGATGAGCTGGTAGACATAGGCGTAATTGCCTTCGACCTCGGCGCCGAGTGTCAGAACCTCGCCGCCTGAATAATCGACCCATGAGGCGACATAGCCCGCAAGCTCGATCAGCTGGGATTCATCATCCAGATTGGGGACGCCCACCTCGGGCAGTGCCTCGAGCACGCCCATCGCGTCATGAGCATGAAAGCGCCAGGTGACTTTGGTCACCGGGGCGCCATTCTCCGTGTCATGAAGGAGCGTGCCAACCACCTCCGGCTGACGGTGTGCCCAAGCGGGCACGGCCAGAAGGAGGGTCAGAACGGAGATGAGAAGGAGGCGGAGACCCGCCTCCCCGCGATGATCAGCGGTCGTCGTCAGACGCATCGTCTTCATCATCATTCTCTTCTGCCTCATCCTCGCCGTCGTCTCCGTCATCTTCATTCTCGGTGGCGGCAGGCTGATCCTCTTCTCGCGGCTCATCCGTCAGGGGAACATCCTCCCCTTCAGCTGCTTCACCTTTTTCGCCCTCATCAAGTTCAACCAGCGCATTTGCCATCTGGTTATTCGAGGAGCCCGATGAGCGATAAAGATCGAAACGTGAGCGGCTGATCTTCGGCGGGAAACTGTTGTTGTTTTTATCCGCATCCGCAATTTCATGATAGGGATCGATCTGAACCGACGCGATGGCCTTATCGGTGATGAAGAGCTTCGTCACCCCCTCGGCATCACGGCGCCAGATTTCGGCCGGGATCATCATGAATTCCTCTTCGCCGCCCTCATAGGTGATGAGCAGCGGGATCGGCATGACAAGGCCACCGACATTTCGGAAGTCCATGAAATAGACAAAGGGATCTTCTTCCTGCGCCCGGTCAAAGATCGCGCGTTCGGCCGTATCAAGACCTTCAAGGAATTTCTTATAGTCGTTGCGATCCTTGTTGGTCGGCTCGAACCGGTCCTGTTCTGTATAGAAATCAGAGAGCTGATTGCGACGACGCTGAAGACGGGTGCGGATCCCCTCTTCCCTGTTGCGTTTCACGGCCAGCGGCTCGGGGTAAGCTTCTGAATGCTCCTCACGCTCGAATTCGGATTCGATATCAGGATCCTGCGTTGAAATCCGGTACTCACGAATATCGGCGATTGCGATGTCAACGTGATCCGTCGTGTAGTACCAGCCGCGGAAGAACCAATCGAGATCGACGCCGCTGGTCTCTTCCATGGAGCGGAAGAAATCTGCCGGGGTCGGACGTTTGAAGGCCCAGCGACGGGAATACTCCCGGAACGCCGCATCAAACAGCTCTCGGCCTAGGACTGTCTCCCGCAAGACAACAAGTGAAGCTGCAGGTTTGGAATAGGCGTTCGGACCGAATTGAAGAATCGAATCCGACTGGGTCATGATCGGCACCTGGTTCGTGCTCGTCATATAACCCGTAATGTAGTCGAGAAGATTCACTTCGCCGCCGAAGGCAGGATATTTTTCTTCCCATTCCAGTTCAGCAACATATTCAAGGAAAGTGTTAAGCCCCTCATCCATCCAGGTCCATTGGCGCTCATCTGAGTTCACCGTCATCGGGAAATAGATGTGGCCGATCTCGTGAATGATAACGCCGATCAACCCATATTTGATGCCGCGTGAATAGGTGATCTCACCATCGGGCGCATCTTCCGTATTCGGCCGGTACCCGTTGAATGTAATCATCGGGTATTCCATCCCGCCGCGCTCCCACGCATTCACGGAGATCGCTGTCGGATACGGATATGGGAAAGAGAATTTCGAGTAGACTTCCATCGTGTGGATGACACTCTCTGTCGAGTATTTCGACCAGATCGGCTCGGCCTCATTCGGATAGAATGACATCGCCATCACTGACTGATACTCAGCATTCTCCCATTCCTGCTCAAATCCTTGCGCATCCCAGATGAATTTGCGCGAGGAGGACCAGGCAAAGTCACGGACATTGTCTGCCTTGAACCGCCATGTGCGGCGATTATCCGTACCCTCTTTTTCGTTCTCCGCCGCTTCTTCCGGGGTCACGATGAAGACCGGATTGCTCGAGTCTTTTGCATCTTCGAGACGGTCGCGTTGTTCTGCCGTCAGAACATCATTGGGGTTCTGAAGCTCACCGGTCGAGGCGACGATATGGTCCGCAGGCACCGTGATCGAGACATCGTAATTGCCAAATTCGAGCGTGAACTCACCCCGGCCGAGGAAAGCCTTATTGTGCCAGCCCTCATAGTCCGAGAAGGCAGTCATGCGCGGGAACCACTGCGCAAGGAAGTAGATGCAATCCTTGTCCTGATTATCCGGCGCTTCACCTGTGGGGAAGCACTCATAGCCGCCGCGGCCGCCAACGACGCTCTCGTCGATGATGTTGAATGTCCAGTCGATGTCGAGTTCGAACGTATCGCCGGAACGCAGTGGTTCGGGCAGGTCGATCCGCATATGCGTATCGACGATCGTGTGATCGAGCTCCCGGCCCCGCCGATCAAGAACGGCTTCGATCTTGAAGCCGTGATCGCCATCTTTCAGCGCGTTCTGCCGAGCCAGCGTGCCATAGGCGAGACGGTCCGAACTGCTGCCGCCGGAACGGCGCGAGCCGCTGGTCGCAGATGTCTCAGACATCCGGGCCAAGGAGCCCTCGGCAAACCGGTTCTGGTCAAGCTGGACCCAGAGGTAGCGGAGCGTATGCGGAGAATTGTTGGTGTAGAGGATCGTCTCCGACCCGGTAATGCGCTTCCTGTCTTCATCAAGGGAGACGTCGATGACGTAGTCGGCCTGCTGCTGCCAATAGGCAGGCCCCGGCTCACCGGTTGCGGCCCGAAAGACATTCGGCGTGGGCAGCTTGTCATCGAGCTGTTCGAAGGCGCGCGCTCCGGACCCTGTTCCTGTGAAAGTCTGCGCGGACGCAACACCACCCAAGGCCGCAACAGCGGCCAGCCCGAAGATCAAACGCATTGGGTCTACTCCTTACCCGTACCGGAAGTCGGGCGGAACGTAACGGATATGCCCTGCTTGGGAAGGGCTTAGGCGGCTTCCCGGCCAGACTTTACAAGAACGTCACGTGCGTAATCGACCAGACCGTCCGCCAGCGCATCAACCTGAGAGAGAAACGGCGAGTGCCCGGACGCCAGACGATAGACATCGACATCATTGCGGCGGGCGACCATTTCTTCCTGAAGGACGGTCGGGATCGTCAGATCCTTCTCACACAGGAAATAGCCCTTCGGCACGCTGCCGAACTGTTCTTCAGTCAGAGTGACAGGCGTCAGAAACGGCGCACCCGGCTGCGTGCTGAGGCGGTCCTGACAAAAGCGGATATCGGTGTCGTCACAGTCATTATAGAAAATTGGCGCGGCCAGCTCCTGATTGATCAGAACGTGACTCAGATCCGGCGCCGGTGTGACGGCCGTTGCCATGCGAGGCGCCGGATTGCGGGCCTCAATGGCCATCAGGCTTTCGCCTGACTGCGGCAGATAAGCCGCGATATAGGCCATACCGGCGAGGCGGTTGGCCTGGGCTTCAGCGACCTGCGAGATCACCATGCCCGCCATCGAGTGGCCAACAAGAAATGGATTGTCGTGCTCAACACTTTTGATCGTGTCGCTCACCGCTTCGACGTAATCAGCCATGGTCACGGTCGCTGGATCGCGCTCATCATCACCATGCCCGGGTAGATCAATTGAGATGGCACGGTGCCCCCGCGCCTCGATTGCGCTCACTAGCCGCCGAAAACACCACCGGCCATGAAACGCCCCATGTACTAACACAAACACTGACATACTCTTTCAGCCCCCCCACAGGATTCAGTCTGATCCGTTCGGGGTCTTAAAGAAGAAGGGCTGATACAGGGTGAAAGGGCTGATGAGCATTTGCGCGCGCCGCTTCATCCCCCGCTAACCATAACCCGCTGGGCGTCCGGACAGGAATTTGCTTGCGTCCCGGCGGGTTTCAGGTTGGCTTGAAACGAGTAGAATGGCGGGATGGACAGGTCCGCCTGCGGACCCCGAATTGCCGGAGAGATGAATGCGCCGCGAGAAGAAAAGCGACAGTCTCGAAGTCAGGCTGCCCCACAGCCAGAAACGCGACTTCATGGAGATCTGCAAGGATCAGGAGACGACCGCTTCGGATGTCGTTCGCGCCTTCATCAGCGGCTTTATCGAGGACGCAAAGCAGACAGAAGAAGAACAGGCGCCTTCGCGCCTCAAGGAGCTGTCCATGACTTTCAAAAAGAACCCCCGGAAAACCTTTGGCGCCACAGCAGGTGCTCTCGGTGCATTCGCGCTTTTCGCTGGCACGCCGTCGATGGCCGATGACGATGTCTTTGGCCGCCTCGACAAGAATGGCGACGGCAAGGTCACGGCCGAGGAAATCTCGCCCGAAGGCAGCGAAGGTTATCAAGCCGCCAAATCCATGGTGATGGCCATGGATATCGATGATGACGGCGCGCTGTCGAATTCAGAATTCCAGGGCCCGACCGGCTGTGTCGTTCGCCGTGAGGATTCAATTCAGAAAACCGACGGCGAGGACGCGACCCGCGTCATCAGCATCAAGATGGCCGCCTATAATTTCTCCGACCCGGAGATGAACAAGATCTCGATCACCACCTCTGACATGACAATTGATGCCGACATGGAAGAGGACGAAGCTCAAGCGACGGCTGACTCCATGATGGATGACCTGCGCGAGCGTCTCGTTCTCGAAACCGGTGACGAGGGCATCTGCAACGCCAAAGCAAACGCCAAGATGAAAGTCGAAAAGCGGATCGAGAAGACTAAAGAAATTGAGAAATCTCGGTAAGGATCGCTTTTGCCGCTAGAGCGGGATCATCCACTTTCACAATGGGCCGGCCGACGACCAGTCGGTCGGCTCCTGCTTTTATGGCATCGCCCGGCGTGATCACCCTCTTCTGATCATCAGCCGCCACACCGGCAGGACGGATGCCAGGGGTCACGATCTCAAGCGCATCACCCAGACGGGCACGGATTTCTTTGGCCTCCGCCGCACTGGCGATCACGCCATCGGCGCCCGCCTCTGCCGCCATTTCCGCGCGCAGAAGGACGAGGTCGAGAACGCCCATGCCAATGCCATGATCATTGAGATGCGACTGATCCCAGCTCGTCAGCACGGTGACGGCAAAGATCTTGAGCCGCTCGCTCGCCCGGCCGTTAAGCGCGCCCTTGATGACATCCGTATCCGCATGAACGGTCAGGATGTCGCCGCCAATCGCGCTGAGGCTTTTCACCCCGCGCTCGACCGTCGCACCAATGTCAAAGAGTTTGAGATCGAGGAAGATCTTCTTTCCCGCCTCCCCAAGCTGCCGGGCGAAATCATAGCCGCCAATTGGGAAGAGCTGATAGCCGATCTTATAGAACTGCCCCTCCTCCCCGATGGCGGTAACGACACGCGCGGCCTCCTCAACAGAAGGCAGATCAAGCGCGGTGATAAGGCGGTCCTGAGGAGTAAGAGTCATGGGCGGTGAATAGCCGTGATCGGCGCGTGTCGCCAGCATTCATGGACAAGCCACCCCCACGCCGACATAATTCGAGCAAAACAAGTGGGGTGTGACATGCGGGGATGCCTGATGGGCCTGGGAGGGCTCTTCCTGTTTCTCATCGTCTTTTTTGCAGGAATGATGCTCGTCTTGGCAAAGACCACACGAGGCGCCGCCGAATACGCGGAAACTTCTCTTCTCGAAATCCTGCCCGGCTACGATATCGAAGAACTCGTTCGGCGGGCTGCGCCTGATGCAAAGAGCGCTTTTGGGGGTCAGGAAAGCGTCAAGATGAAGGCATATGTCGCAAAGCATCTGGGCGAGTTCCGGGGCCTTATCGGGGAAGTCTCCTGCCCGAACAGAAGTTTCAATTCTTCTACCGGCGAAGGAATGGTCCGCAGGGCGGAATGCTATGCGACAGCTGAATACGAGAAGCAGAATGCTGAAATTACGATGGTCATCGTGAAACGTGAAGAATGGGGCATAGTCAGTATACGTTTTAATATTGACCACGAATTCGACGACGAGGACGCCATCATCGTCACCAGATTATTGCTACCCGCAAGGCAGGCATCGCAATTCCATCCCGCTTCGGCTGTGAGCCAAACCTCATAACAAGATAGCACTCCCAAGGAGGAAACTCATGTTGTTCCGTACCGCCGCACTTTCTCTTCTCCTGACTGGCGCTGCTCATGCCGACACACTGATCACCGGCAACAAGCAGGAAGCGACGATCAGCTTGATCGATCTTACGACAGGCAAGGAAGCCGCCCGTCTGGAAACAGGACAGGCGCCGCATGAGGTCGCCGTCTCCCCAGACGGCAAGCTCGCCGTTGTCGTCTCCTATCGGGCGCAAGGCTATACGGGAAACACGCTGCATGTCTTTGACATCGAAAAGGCGGAGAAGATCCGCGTCATCGACCTTGGTGATCATCAGGGCCCGCATGGCCTCAAATGGATCCCCGGTACGCGCGAGGTGATCGCGACCACCGAAGTCAGCGAAAACGTCGTCATCGCCAATGTCGATACGGGCGAAGTGACGGGGAGCATCAGTACTGGCCAGCAGGGCACGCATATGGTTGCCCTCAGCCCCGATGCGAAAACCGCGTATACGGCCAATATCGCATCTGGCTCATTCTCCGTCCTTGACCTTGAGGTCCGCTCGAAATCTCGCGACGTGAAGGCTGGGCAAGGCACCGAAGGCATCACCGTCAGCCCGGACGGCAAGGAAGTCTGGGTCGGGAACAACAATTCCCGCTCGGTCATGATCTTTGATGCGGAAAGCTTTGAGATGAGAACCGAGTTGCCCATGGCCGGCATTCCGATTCGTGTAGAGATGAACCCGGACGGCAGCCTTGTCGCCATCAGCTTTCCCGCGCGCCATGAAGTGATCATTCTCGATGCCGTTACCCATGAACAGGTCGCGGTGATTGGCCTTGAGGAAGCCGGCGGGCTCGTCCCCGTCACGCTTCTTTGGTCCCCGGACGGATCAAAGCTCTGGGCCGCAGCTACCAATGCCGCCCGGATCATCGAGATCGAAACGGCAGGCTGGACGATCGGCCGCGCACTCGCCGCGGGCCAAGGGTCGGATGGCCTCGGCTATTCCCCTGTGGATGTCGCGGGGGAATAATCACGCCCGAACAGCACTTCCTCACCTGTCTCTTTCCAGAGCGGGAATTTCTGCATGATCGTAGTGAAGAGCGGCGATGCCATATGCCTTGCCAGCCATGTGTGGACATGCGGCCAGTCCTGCGCATCGAACCAGTCCATATCCGCAATCCGGAACTGACGAATGAAAGGGAAGATCGCATAATCGGCGAATGAGGGCACGGTACCGAAAAGCTGCCCACCAACCGTCAACCTTTCATTCAGTCCCGTGATGAATGCGGCGCCCGCCGCGCGGTGCACTTCGGCATCGGCGTCTTCATAGCGCGTCGCATATTTATAACGGTCGAGGTGATGCTTGAACGGCCCGTCATTCTCCGCAATCAGCTCGCGCATTTCCTCCGTTAACGGCAAAAGCGGGCCCTCACCCGTCCGCACAGCCCATTCCATGACAGCAAGGCTTTCATCGATCACCTCCCCATCCGGCAGGACCAGCGCCGGCACGGTACCCTTGGGCGAAGCGGTGAGCATCTCCTCCGGCTTATCCTTCAGCAAGATCTCCCGCAGGCGAACCTTATGCCCCATCAGGCAGAGCGCCATCCGCGCCCGCATCGCATAGGGGCAGCGCCGGAAGGAATAAAGAACGGGCAGGCTAGCCGTCACGACTTATCCGATGGGGTGCCGAGATGCGCCTCGCCTCGCGCGCGGGATAACGCAATCTGCTTCTGGCGTTCAGCAAAACCTTTGCGCTTCTCTTCGTCATATTCCTCAATACACTGAGGACAGGAGACGCCTTCGACGTAAGCCGGGTCCGCCTTCATCTCATCGTCGATCGGACGGCGGCAGGCAAAGCACTGATCATAAGTTCCAAGCTCTAGGCCGTGGCCAACGGACACCCGCCCATCAAAGACAAAGCATTCGCCCTGCCATTTGCTATCCGCTTCGGGCACATGCTCAAGATATTTGAGGATGCCGCCCTTGAGGTGCACGACATCATTGTCCCCTTTTGACAAAGCATACGCCGTCGATTTCTCGCATCGGATACCGCCGGTACAGAACATCGCCACCCGCTTACCGGGGTTCTCTGCGCGGAACTTGTCATACCATGCAGGGAAATCCCGGAAGGATTCCGTCTGCGGATTGATCGCGCCCTCAAAAGTGCCGATCCCGACCTCGTAATCATTGCGCGTATCGATGACGACCGTATCAGGGTCGGAGATCACCTCATTCCAGTCTTCCGGCGCAACATAGCTGCCGACCTGCTTGATCGGACTGATCCCCGGCACCCCCATGGTGACGATTTCCTTCTTGAGACGGACTTTTGCCCGCAGGAAAGGCTGGCTCTCGGCATGGCTTTCTTTGTGCTCCAACCCCGCACAGCCAGGCAACGCGCGGACCGCGGCCAGCACCGCATCAATCCCTTCGCGGTCACCTGCAATCGTGCCGTTCACCCCTTCGGGCGCGAGCAGGATCGTGCCCTTAACCTCATGCGCAGCCATGACGGATTGCAGCGTCTCCTGATGGCGCGCGAGATCCTCAAGCGGGGTGAAATGGTAAAGGGCGGCAACGACGATATGGCTCATGCCCGCCCTATATCGCCTTGGCGCCCGGAAATTAAGCCGTCTTCTTTTTGGCAACTGGTTTGGCAGGTATCGCCGCACCCGGTGCGAGCTTTTTCGGGCTGTACCCGCAGAGATCCGCGACAACGCACCGCCAGCATTCAGGTGTCCTCGCCTTGCAGAGATAGCGGCCATGAAGGATCAGCCAGTGATGCGCCCCGCGCCGATATTCCTCCGGCGTGACTGTCAACAGCCGGTCCGCCACCTGATCGGCCGTCTTGCCGATGGCAAGCCCCGTCCGGTTCGAGACCCGAAAGATATGGGTATCAACCGCAATCGTTGGCTGACCGAAAACCTCATTACACACCACATCGGCGGTTTTGCGGCCAACGCCGGGGAGCTTCTGAAGCTCATTGCGGTCGTCCGGCACCTCGCCGTTATATTCGTCGATCAGCATCTGTGAGAGCGCGATGACATTCTTTGCCTTGTTCCGCCACAGACCGATCGTCTTGATGTAACCGGCCAGTCCTACTTCACCGAGCGCGACCATCGCCTCCGGCGTGTCCGCCACCTTGAAGAGCGGCCCGGTCGCCTTGTTGACACCGACATCGGTCGCCTGCGCCGAAAGAGCGACGGCAACCAGCAGCGTATACGGAGAATGGAAATTGAGTTCTGTCTTTGGCTCCGGCATTTCCGCAGAGAGCCGGGCGTAGAATTCCGCAATTTTCGCGCGCGTCATGGGGCGGGGCATGCGGGACGCCGTACATGGAATTGGCCGGGCAGCAAAGGCCGCCCAGCCAAAATCGGCTCAGACCTTGTCGAGCGTACCCGTGTTTTTCGCGAGCAGGTAATAGAACGGCACGCGGTGCTTGTTGCCGCCGTCACCAGCCATCTGCACACAGACTTCGTTGATCTTCTCCATGATCTGGTCATCGGAATGCCCGGCATCAAGGCCGAGATGCTTTTTCGCAAAGCCGTCGCGGATGCGCTCGAGCTCTGAATTATCAGAGCAAGAGACGAGAGAGGAATCCCGGTTCTGAAGTGCGATGCCAAGTTTTTTGGCAATGCTTGTTACGGTGCCTTCGTCCGCATCAGCATCATATTTGCGGACTTTTTCGACATATTCGGAATAATCGGCCATCGGGCTCTCCTCCTGCTTGAAACAACCAGGAAGTGTTAAACCTGCTTTGATGGCAAGGAAAAGGCAGGAATCAGGATTTCCGGGCCTTCATCAATTGCCACGCAAAGAGAATGAAGCTGGCTGCGCCCGCGATCAGAATGCCGGCATGGACCTCGTTGGGAATTCTCGCCGCGATCTGGTCCGGGAAGGACATCTGCAACAGATAGTAGATGACGAAAATCACCGAAGGGATGGCCGCCCATTTAGGGCTGCTGCCTTTCGTCGGCGACGCTTCATCGCTTGCATTCCGCTCAAGATCGCCGATCGACATCGTTATCCTCACATTCTGTGCGGCGTCACCTTAGCACACTTACCGGCGAACAAAGTTGAGACTTTTTAGCAGGAGGACTTGCACTGAACTGTTTTGGCAATATGTTTGCTTTTTAAACTGTGATGCCGGAACAGGAGCCACCCATGCAGACCGATACATTGCGCGAGGCGCTGAACGCAGAGCGGCGGGCAAGCTATCTTCGGCTGGGCGGCGGTTGGCCCATTCCGCTGGCGGGCACGGTTTATTGGGCGGCACTCGCCCTCCTCGGCTATACCGGGTTCAGCTTGAGCGAATGGTCGATGGCCGCCTTTTTCGGCACAGGCGCGATCTTTCCCATGGCGCTTATTTTTGCGGCCCTCTTTCGCAATCCCTTCATGAAGGAGAAGACGGCTGTCACGTCCGTCCTTGTGCCGACCTTCATATCCATGCTGCTCTTCTGGCCGATGATCATTGCCGCGATGCAGGCTGCGCCGGAGCTGATCCCCCTGATCCTCGCCATCGGCCTGTCGCTGCACTGGCCGGTCATCGGCTGGAGCTATGGGCGGACCTCACTTTATACCGCCCATGCTGTCATCCGGGCCGTCATGGTGCTGATGATCTGGCTTTATCTGCCGGATGAGCGCCTGACCCTACTGCCGCTATCGGTCGCCGGGATCTATCTTCTGACGGTCCTCGCGATCCTTATCGACACGAAGGCCTTGGCGCGGCGGAGATAAAGATTACTCCGACGCCTCGACTTTCGCTTCGGTAAGGGTTGGCAGTGTCACTGCGCTCGATTTGATATGCAGGTCCCGCTGCGGGAACGGAATTTCGATGCCGTTCTCATGCAGGCGCTCCCAGATGCCCATCATGACCTCGGATTTGACATTGGAAATGCCGTTGGGCGGATCATTGATCCAGAAGCGCAGGTCGAAATTGACCGAACTGTCACCGAATTCCATCAGGTTACAGACAGGTTTGGGGGTTTCCAGCACGCGCGGCACTTCGGCTGCGGCCTCAGTTGCGAGCTTCTGGACCAGCCGCAGATCTCGCTGGTCATACGTCACTCCGAACGGCGCATGGATACGCACGGCCCGGTCGCTATGCGACCAGTTGACGACACCCTCATCGATGAAGATCGAGTTCGGCATCAGGATATTGTGCCCGTCCCGTGTGCGGATCGCGACGTAACGGCTCTTCATTTCGGTGATCCAGCCAAAGACGCCATCGACCTCAATCGTATCGCCGGGCTTGATCGATTTGTCCGCAAGCAGCGTGAACCCGGCAAGGAAATTGCCGATCACCTTTTGCAGACCAAGGCCGATCCCCAAACCGACCGCGCCCGAGAATACCGCCAGTGAGGCGAGATTAAAGCCGATCATCTGTAGCGCGATGACGAGCGCAATGATCGGCAAGGCAAAGTTGAGGATCTTCTCGAGCAGTGCCCGGAAGGACGGGTTCAGCTCCTCGACATTCTCAAGCTGACGGCTGATCAGGGAGGAGGCAAAAGACGCAATCCAGAAGAAGATTGCAAAGATGATCCCGGCCCGGACAATGTCGAGCATGGAGATCGTGACCGCTGCATTGTCCCCCTCCGCAGGGGCAAGGGTCAGGGACGCCGCCTCAAGCTGGGCAACGACATCGCCGAGAATGCCGAACGCATCGAGCGCCGCAATCGGCCATGCGACATAGAAGGCCACCTTCGACCAGAAGGGTGAGCGGATGATGAGCGTGACCAACCGGATGAAGATCGCCGCCGCCAAAAGGCTTTGCGCAGCCGATAATAACCCGTTCGAGGCATCCATCGCGCCGACAAAACTCATGAAGATGCCGAGCGTGATCCAGAGCGCGATCAGGGTCGCGACCGTTGCCAGCGCATCACAGGCGCGGCGCAGAATGCCTGCGGGTACCCGGTGGCGGACATGTTTCTCGATCAGCCGCTTCAGCTTCGGCCCGAAAATGATCGCCGGCACGAAGGCGATGAGAAGCAGGCCGAGCTGGATCAGCATGTTGAGGGTCAGGATATTCTCCTGCGTCCACGCCCATAGCTCGAGCCCGCGTTGCCGCAGGCCATCAACCGCGAGAATCTCTGAGAGCCCCGAATCCCCCTGCGCCGGCGGGGTCTGCCCGGGCGGCGTCACAGCCGCTTCGCCGGGAATGTCGCTGGTGACCGGCTCGGCCTGTTGGGGCGCGGCGTCCGCCTCATTGGCGGGGGGCGGCGTCTGGTCGGTCTGGGCGTCGGTTTCCTGCAAGGGGGCCTCTAGTTTAAGTCCGTCATCGGCCGGGCCCGGCTACTCCCGGCGCGGCCACCATAAATCTGCAACCCCCTACCCTGATGGCCCCCTTTTCGGCTAGAGCCCTGCGAATGAGTGAAAATTCCGCCCCGACGCCCCCGAAAAAGGTCCATGTGAAGACCTGGGGCTGCCAGATGAATGTCTATGATTCAGAGCGCATGACCGGCCTTCTGAAGCCGCTCGGCTATGCGCCGACGGAGATCGCCGAAGAGGCCGACCTCGTCATCCTGAATACCTGCCACATTCGCGAGAAGGCAGCCGAGAAACTCTATTCGGAGCTGGGGCGCCTGAAAAAACATGGCCGCAATGCCGACGCCAAGATCGCGGTCGCCGGCTGCGTTGCGCAGGCCGAAGGCGCCGAGATCCGCGCCCGCGCGCCGCAAGTCGATCTTGTCTTTGGGCCGCAAAGCTATCACCGCCTGCCCGAGATGATCGCCCGCGCCGCCCGTGAAAAGGGCGAAGTGCTGGAGACCGAATTCGAGGCGGAGGAGAAATTCGACGCCCTCGGACAATCCCGCGAGGCGGAAGGCTATACCGCCTTCGTCACCGTGCAGGAAGGGTGCGATAAATTCTGCACCTTCTGTGTCGTCCCCTATACCCGCGGTGCGGAAATTTCGCGCAGTACGGATGATATTACCGCCGAGGTGCGCAGCCTGGCCGCCCAAGGCGTGCGCGAAGTCACCATGCTCGGCCAGAACGTCAATGCCTGGCATGGCGCAGCGCCCGCTGGGTCGGGAGCGGATGATTGGGGCCTTGGCCAGCTTTGCCGCCACATTGCGCGGATCGATGGGATTGAGCGCATCCGCTTTACGACCTCTCACCCGCGCGATATGGATGACGAGCTGATCGCCGCCTTTGGCGAGGAAGAAAAGCTGATGCCCTATCTGCACCTGCCGGTGCAGTCGGGTAGCGATCGCATCCTGAAAGCGATGAACAGGGGGCATACGGCGGAAGACTATCTGCGCCAGATCGAGGCTGTCCGTGCGGCCCGTCCCGATATCGCCATTTCCGGCGACATGATCGTCGGTTTTCCGGGTGAGGATGATAAGGCGTTCGAAGAAACAATGGCGCTGGTCCGTGAGGTGAATTACGCCAGCTGTTTCTCTTTCAAATATTCCCGCCGTCCGGGCACGCCCGGCGCGACCATGCCCAAACAGATCGCCGAAGAGATCAAATCCGCGCGCCTGCTCGAATTGCAGGCCCTCCTTGAAGACCAGAAGCAGACCTTCAATGCGGGTCTTGTCGGCAAGACCCTGCCGGTTCTGTTCGAGAAGAAAGGGCGCAGCCCCGGCCAGCTCTCCGGCCGCAGTCCCTATCTGCAGGGCGTTTTCGCCGAAGGCCCCGAGAGCCTGATCGGACAGATTGTCCCTGTGCTGATCACGGGCACGCATCCGAACAGCCTGTCGGGTCAGCTTGTGCGTGAAGCAGCATAGATGCCCAAAACGGCATCACATATAGTCGCCTTCAGCCTCGCCCTCGCTGCCTGTAGTGCCACACCTAACCCTACACGGATAGATGGGCCGGCACTTTTTGAGGCTCGCATTTCATCCGTAAACTATGTCGGCCTCGAAGAGCAGCTTAACACTCGCACCTCAGATGGTGCCGTTGTCATGGGAAGTGTTTACGAGCTTGTCGTTGAAGTTGTTGATATTCATTATGGCGATGACTCGATCCGTAATGGTTTCGTCCACATCATCCAAACATCTGCTGGAAGCCTGAAGCCAAGTGACGAGATTTTATTGTACGTACCCGAAACGATTGCTGAAGAAATGAATCTTTCGACGTGGTGGAGAAGCCCGAAACCTTACTGCATTTCTAACTCTGAAGTTACGTCAGTCAGTGCAGAACAGGCGTTTGCAAATGCAGAGATACGCGGCACCGATTTGTGTTTAGGATAACGATTTGACCGACACCGAAACCCTGACCTTTGATCGCAATGAGCTGATGTCGGACCTTTGCGGGCCGCATGACACCAATCTGCTGCTGATCGAGAACCTGCTCGGCGTGAAAGTCCTGCCGCGCGGCAACCAGATCACTTTAAGCGGATCGGACGGCGCGCGGTTGCAGGCAAAAGCCGCCCTTCAATCCCTCTACGGACGGTTAGAAAAGGGCCTGCCCATTGCCGGCGCTGATGTCGAGGCCGCGCTTCGCCTGATTGGTGAGGATAGCGGCACGAAAGAGACATCCGCCGGTCCGGCCCTGACCTTCCCCCGGCGGACGGTTGTCGGACGCACCCGCGCCCAGATCGAATACCTCACCTCCATGTCGAAGAACGAGCTGGTCTTTGGCGTCGGCCCGGCGGGGACCGGCAAGACCTATCTCGCCGTCGCCCATGCCGCGCTTCAGCTCAAACAGGAAAAGATCGAGCGCATCATCCTGTCGCGTCCCGCGGTTGAGGCGGGTGAGCGCATCGGCTTTCTGCCCGGCGACATGAAAGAGAAGGTCGATCCCTATCTGCGACCCCTTTACGATGCGCTTTATGATGTTCTGGGTCATGAATATGTCGACCGGCGCATCGACAAGGAAATCGAAATCGCGCCGCTCGCCTTCATGCGGGGGCGGACGCTGTCGCGCGCCATGGTCGTTCTCGACGAAGCGCAGAATGCGACCATCGCCCAGATGAAAATGTTCCTGACGCGGCTGGGGGAAGGCTCCGCCATGATCGTCACGGGCGATCCGAGCCAGACCGACCTGCCCGATGCGAGCCAATCCGGCCTTCAGGACGCGCTCTCGCTCCTCAACGGCATCGACGGCGTTTCCATCACCCGCTTCACCGGCGATGACGTGGTCCGCCACCGGCTCGTCAAGGAAATCGTCAATGCCTATGACGCGCGCGATCAGGCCCGCATGGCGAAAAGCCGCAAGCCATCGCGTGAGGGCAAATCGTGATCAGCCCGGATATCTCGATCGAGAATGAGGGCTGGCAGAAATTCGATATCGAAACGATCGTGTCGACCTGCCTGTCTTCCCTAGAGGCCGAAGCCCCGGACGGCATGCGCCCCGGTGAGGTCGTTCTCCTTTTTACCGATAATGACGCCGTCCATGAGCTGAACCGCGAATGGCGCGGCAAGGACAAGCCGACCAATGTGCTCTCCTTTCCGGCGGAGGATTTCCCTGTGCCGGAGGGGGAGGCTGCACCGCTTGGAGACATTGCTCTTGCCCTCGAAACCTGCCTTTCTGAGGCGGACGAAAAAGACATCTCCCCTGAGGCGCATCTTTCCCATTTGATCCTTCATGGAATTTTGCATCTATTGGGGTATGATCATATTTCGGACAGTGACGCGGCGGAGATGGAAGACCTCGAACGCCGCCTGCTGGCAAGAATAGGGATAGCCGACCCTTATGGATCGGCCGCCGATGGAGAAAGCGATGCCTGACGGCGCCGGGCCGTCTATTGTCCCCGCAGAAAATGCGGGGCCGGACATTCCTCAACAGACACGCCGCCGCGGCTGGTGGCGGTTATTTTCAGGCAAGCCTGAAGAATCCTTCATTCATGGTGACACCCTGAATGGCGCGGCAGCGTTCCACGACGCCAGCGAGGCTGAGCGCGAGATGATGACGCGCATCGCGGCCTTCAAGAAAAAGCGTGTCGATGACGTCGCGATCCCGCGCGCCGATATTGTCGGCGTCGATGTCGAGACCGATATCCGTGACTTGCTCAAGACTTTTTCGGAGGCGAACCATTCTCGCCTGCCGGTCTATCGCGGTGATCTCGATGACCCGCTAGGCGTTGTGCACATCAAGGACGTCGTTGGCCTGCTCGCGGATGATCCAGCGGACGCGGTGCCCGGCAATGGCACCGCGCTCTCAAGCCTTGTTCGCAAGATCCTTTATGTGCCGCCATCCATGCCGGTCACTGAGTTGCTGCTGCGGATGCAGGCAAGCCGGGTCCACATGGCGCTCGTCATTGATGAGTTCGGCGGCACCGACGGGCTCGTGACCATTGAGGATCTTGTCGAACTGATCGTCGGGGATATCCGCGATGAGCATGACGACATGGAAGACTTTACCATCGACAAGATTTCCGAGGGCAAATGGAATGTCGATGCGCGCGTGCCGCTCGATGACCTTCAGGAACAGCTCGGCGTGCGCTTTGCGCTAGAGGATCATGACGCCGATACGCTAGGCGGGCTTGTCTTCTCACTGGCGGGCCGAGTGCCCATGCGGGGCGAGATCATTTCGCATCCGAACGGGGCAGAGATCGCGATCCAGGAAGCCGATCCCCGGCGCATCCAGCGGGTCACCTTACGCATGTTGCCAAGACCTGCGGCGGCAGATACGCCCGAAGGCGGAGAACTGAACGAGGCCACCGCCGCCAAATGACCCCCAAGGTCACGACTGAGCAGACGACGGATCGATGGGGCGCGATCAGTACCCTTATCAACCGTGAAGCAAAGCGGCTGGCCGAGACCCGCGGCTGGAGCCGATACGGCATTGCCTTCGGGTTTGGTGCCCTGACGGCAACGGCGCTTGCTCCCTATTATATCCTGCCGGCGCTGGCGGTCGGGCTTTGCGGTCTCGTGATCCTGCTGGATGGCGCGATGGCCTCTCAAACACCGAAGCGCATGGCGTTCCTGACCGGATGGGCCTTCGGTTTCGGCTACTTTCTTTTCGGGATGTACTGGCTCGGCTTTGCCTTTCTGGTGCAGGCGGATCAGTTCGGCTGGATGATCCCGATTGCGATCCCGGCCTTTACCGGGTTCCTTGGATTATTCAGTGCCCTGCCGGCATGGCTGGCCGCCTTTGTCTGGCGACCCGGCATTGCGCGAATTGCGGCGCTCGCCGGCTTCTGGGCCATCTTCGAATTCCTGCGCGGGAATATCCTGACCGGCTTTCCGTGGAACCTGATCAGCCAGAGCTTTGCGGGGACGGCCCTTCTTGCTCAGCCCGTGGCGTGGGTCGGCCCTTATGGCTACTCCCTTATCCTCGTCTTTCTTGCCATGCTGCCCGCCGCCGCCATTACGGGAGCGGAACGGTTAAGCTTGCGGCCGCTTTTCGGGTTTGCAGCAGGCATCGCCGGCATCCTTCTATTCGGGATCATCCGCCTCGCTGGGGAGCCCGCCTTCCGCGAGGACGCGCCGAAGCTGGTTATCGTTCAGCCCAATGTCGCCCAGCGCGACAAATTCGATAGCGCCAAGCAAGCCGAGAACTTTCGCCGGATGATCGAGCTGACCCGCCAGGAAGCGGGCGAGGAAGAGCCCGCCCTCGCCGTCTGGCCGGAGAATGCGCACCCTTATCTTGCCAATGCGTCGGATGCGCCGGGCTTTTTCGGTTCAACCCTGCCCCAAGGGACCACCCTCATTGCAGGGACAGTCCGCAGCTGGGAGGATGAGAGCCATACCCGGTATGGCAATTCGGTCGCGATTTTCGGGACCACGATGGATGGCGAGAAGCCGCTCGATGCGGTCTACGACAAGCATCACCTCGTTCCCTTTGGAGAATATCTACCCCTCAAGGGCCTCCTCACCTCACTCGGTCTCAGCCAGCTCGCTCCCTTCGCAGAGGGTTTCACGGCAGGTCCGGGCCCGCGTACTTTTGACGCAGCCGGGATAAAAATCGCGCCGCTCATCTGTTACGAGGACGTATTCCCCCGTCAGCTTTACCCCAAAAACGAGAGGCCCGAGTTGCTCGTCGTTGTCACCAATGACGCGTGGTTTGGGGATAATGCAGGGCCTCGCCAGCATCTCGACATTTCCAGATTGCGGAGCATCGAAAGCGGCCTTCCCATGGCACGGGCCGCAAATACTGGGATCTCGGGAGTTTTCGATGCTCGCGGAAGACTTCTCCAAGAAATCCCGCTATACCAGCAGGACGTCATATCGATTCCGGTGCCGTCCGCCGGGGCGCGCACGCTTTACGGGAGCTTTGGCGAATTGATGTTTGTTTTCCTGCTCTTCGCAGCCGCGTTCATAAACTTTTATGTTAAACTTGATGCAACGGTTGAGCACGCGTAGACGCCGCGAATCCATTTCGTGTGTAAAACCGTTGTTGAGGCGTATGCTTAGTGACCAATAAAGTGAACAAAAGAGCCCCTCACCCTATGGATATTCATGTCGGCAGCCGCGTTCGGCTTCGCCGCATGATGAAAGGGATGAGTCAGGATAAACTCGGTGAAGAACTCGGTCTCACCTTTCAGCAGGTCCAGAAATACGAAAAGGGTGTGAACCGTATCGGCGCCAGCCGCCTCTACGATATCTCCCGCATCCTCGAAGTCCCCGTTCAGTTTTTCTACGATGACTTCGGCGCCTCCGCGAACGGCAACATGATCGGCTTCGCCGAAGACAAGCAGCCGGAATATGAAGGCGAGAAGGGCGATTTCTTTGCGACGCTCGCAACGCCGGAAGGCATGCAGCTTTCTCGTGCTTTCTCCCGGATCAATGATCCCCAGGTTCGCCGCCGGGTTCTCGAGCTCGTCAAAGCCCTAGCTGAAGAAGAAGAGCGCTGAGGCATCCTTCGCTCTTGCGATGTGCTCGGCATTCAGGGATATAAACCTTTCCTTATATGATTTGGAAAGGCGCCAGATGCCCTCTGATACTTATCTCTTCACGTCTGAATCCGTTTCCGAAGGTCACCCGGACAAGGTCTCCGATCAGATTTCTGACGGCATTGTTGACCTTTATCTGGGCCGTGACCCCGAAGCCCGCGTTGCGGTCGAAACGCTGACGACGACGAACCGCGTCGTGCTTGCCGGCGAAACGCGCTGCGCAGCCGACGTCTCTGCGGATGAGATGATCGAGACCGCGCGCCGGGTGATCAAAAAGATCGGCTATGAGCAGGAAGGCTTTCATTGGGAGAAGGCCGCGATTGACTGCTACGTCCACGAACAGTCGACCGAGATCGCGCAAGGCGTTGATTCGGGCGAAGACAAGGAAGAAGGCGCGGGCGATCAGGGCCTGATGTTCGGCTTTGCCTGCGATGAGACCCCTGAGCTGATGCCGGCGCCGATCGCCTTCAGCCACCGGATCGTCAAGGCGCTGGCCGATGCGCGCCATTCTGGCCGCCGCCCGGAATTCCAGCCCGATGCCAAAAGCCAGGTCACCTTACGCTATGAAAACGGCCGCCCGGTCACCGCGACCTCCGTCGTGGTCTCGACCCAGCATCAGGATGGTCTGAGCCAGGACGATATCCGTCAGCTCGTCCGACCCTTCGTTCTTGAATGCCTGCCCGATGCGGACTGGATGTGTGCGGAGGAAGATTTCTACGTCAATCCGACCGGCAAGTTTGTCATTGGTGGCCCGGATGGCGATGCGGGCCTGACCGGCCGCAAGATCATTGTTGATACCTATGGCGGGGCCGCGCCGCATGGTGGCGGCGCCTTCTCTGGCAAGGATCCGACCAAGGTTGACCGCTCGGCAGCCTATGCCTGCCGCTATCTTGCCAAAAATGTCGTAGCCGCGGGGCTCGCCCGCAAATGCCTGATCCAGGTTTCCTATGCCATTGGCATCGCCAAGCCGCTGTCGGTTTATGTCGATCTGACCGATGGCGAAGTTGATCCTTCCAAGCTGGAAAAAGTACTCAGTGAAGTGATGGATCTGCGCCCCAAAGGCATCCGCACCCATCTGGGGCTGAACAAGCCTATCTATGAGCGCTCCGCCGCTTATGGTCATTTTGGCCGCGAGCCCGACGCCGATGGCGGTTTCTCCTGGGAGAAGACCGATCTCGTCGACGAACTCAAACGCGCCTTCTCGTAACGGAAAAGACAATGAAGCCCCCCGAATGGGACAAGGATCGCCTCTGGGGGCGGCATCAGGCAAAAAAGCTCCGTCCACGTCCTCAAAGGCTGATGGAGGAGCTGTTGCCGCGCGTGGAAGTCACGCCGGAAACTGTCTTTGAGCGCACGCAGGCGCATGGTGGCCCTGTCTGGCTGGAGGTTGGCTTTGGCGGCGGGGAGCATCTGGCGTGGCAGGCGACCCATAATCCAGATGTACTGTTGATTGGTGCCGAGCCCTTCATGAACGGGGTCGCAAAGCTCCTGACCCAGATCGAAGATGAGGGGCAGGAGAATATCGCCGTCCGTTATGGCGATGTAAAACCCCTGATGACGGCATTACCTGACAAGAGCCTTGAGCGGCTGTTCGTCCTGCATCCCGATCCGTGGCCAAAGAAACGCCATTTCAAGCGGCGCATGATCTCACTGCCGTTCCTCAAAGAAGCAGCACGGCTTCTCAAGCCCGGCTGCGAGCTACGAGTTGCGTCCGACATCCCCGATTATGTCCGCTGGACGCTAATGCATGTCCAGATGCATAATCGTCAGTCAGCAGACTTTGAATGGACAGCCGAATGCCGCGCCGACTGGACAGACCGCCCGGAGGACTGGCCGCAAACCCGCTATGAAGCAAAAGCAAGGCGCGAAGGCCGCCCACCGGCCTATCTGCGGTTCACCCGGACATAAGTGTCAGATGCTCACGCATCACAACGTCTTTATACGTCTCTAAAGACACCTCTGTGCCGCACATCTCCCCTAGCCGCGCAAGGTCGGGGGCGAGCTTTTCTTCGAGCATACGGATGACATCCGGCGAGAAGCGCTGATCCGTGTTGATCGCCCGCGCCCGGCGAAAGGCGCGCTTGACCCCGCGGGGAATGAGAGTGCGGCGCATCGCCCGCACAAGCGGCAGCTTCATCAACCCGCCTTCAAGCGGCATGACCCTATAGCCCATCTGGGCGCTGTGCATCTGCGCCAGCTCTTCTGACCACGTGCCCGTTATCCCAAGGTAGCGAAGCACCCGCGCAAATTCAGCCTCAGGTTCTGCCGACATCCGCTCCATACTGACGATCAGGAAGCGGTCGGCGTGGAAATGCTCAAGCCAGCGTTCTAGCTGGGCGGCGTAACAGCCATATTGCCAGAGGGCAGGTTCTTTGGCGGCGACCTCATCAATCGTTGCCGCCTCATGACGCTTTCGGATCATGTGGAAGGCGT
The DNA here is from genome assembly GCF_003399445.1 of Parvularcula marina. Taxonomy (NCBI): domain Bacteria; kingdom Pseudomonadati; phylum Pseudomonadota; class Alphaproteobacteria; order Parvularculales; family Parvularculaceae; genus Parvularcula; species Parvularcula marina. The sequence goes on from NZ_QUQO01000001.1 coordinate 1,885,988, forward strand.
GCGACCGCGCGCGCTCGACCGGATGGCGGATCATATAGATGAACTTGGCGTTCGGCGTAGCCGCCTTCAGCCGCTGGGCCGCGTCCGGCAGATCCGGCCATTTGGTGTAATGGGTCGACGCCTCTCCGATCAGCTCGCCGGAGCCCGCGCCCTCGAACAGTTTCTCGTACCAGCCCTGCCCGCGCGCGAAGATATCATCATCGGAGAAGAAATTCGGCTCCTTCGGATCGGCCATGAAGATGCCGTCCTGCGCACCCAATTGCGCCGCGAGCGTCGTTGTTGCCGCCTTCATCGCGCCGAGGACGTAGAAATCAGGGAGCCGGGGGGTACTCATAACCATGTCCTCTGTCGGTAGGGGGATGACACACTCTCCCTCTTCGCCTATATCCCTCCCGCATTTCGGAAAAATTCGGAAGCGGCCCCCTCCAGGGCCGCTTTTTTCGTACCCGCCTCTGATGCGGAATGGAGTATAAAAGAGTGGTGACCCCGCTTGAGACCAAATTGGAAGCGTTGATCGCGCCCATTGTCGAAGCCACCGGCTTTGAACTGGTGCGCCTGCGGCTGACCGGCTCTCAGACGAAGACGGTCCAGATCATGGCCGAACGCCCCGACGGCACGATGACGGCGGAGAATTGCGCGACACTGTCCCGCGCGATCAGCGCCATGCTCGAGGAGGCCGACCCGATCTCGGACAAATATATCCTCGAAGTCTCCTCCCCCGGCATCGACCGGCCGCTGACCCGGCTGAAGGATTATGAGCGCTGGGAGGGCTTTGAAGCCAAGATCGAGCTGCGTCAGGCCGTTGAGAACCAGAAGCGCTTTCGCGGCATCCTCGCCGGGATCGAAGGCGAAGATGTCTGCATCGATCTTGAGGGCGAAGAAGACACAGCCCTCATCCCCTATTCCCTCATCTCGAGCGGCAAGCTGCTCCTGACTGATGAGCTGGTCACCGAATCCCTCCGCCGCGCGAAAGCCGCGGGGAAGGAGGTCGATGATGGGGAGTGAGAACATATACATGTTCTGGGCTCTGATTGCCGGATGTATGGTTTATACGACGCTCTGGGCCTTCCAGTTGACGGGAAGTCTCTCACGCATTGCGATGAATTCGCTATGGGCAAAGCTGATTGGAGCAGCGCTTTTTGCTGCAACAGTATTCGTTCCTCAGTATGGCGCTTATCTTGCGGCTCCTGAAGCAAGCATCGCCCCCATATACTCGCTGATCCCGTCCGTCCTCTTTGGCGTAATCGTTGCGTTCGCTGGCCTTCCATTTGCCGCCAAGCTTACCAAGCAATTTATGTCCAATTCGTTTGAACAGGTACCTTCAGAAAGAGACGAAAATGACCGTCACCCATAACAAGATCGAACTCGTCCAGATCGCCCGCGCCGTGGCGCAGGAAAAGAATATCGACCCCGGCATCGTGATCGAGGCGATGGAAGACGCCCTCTCCCGCGCGGCCCGCTCGCGCTATGGCGCCGAGACCAATGTCCGGGCCGAGATTGATCCGAATACGGGCGAAACGCGCCTGTGGCGGCTGATGGAAGTCGTTGAGGAAGTCGAGAATGAATCGACTGAAATCTCGCTGAAGGCTGCCAAGCGCCAAAATCAGGAAGCCGAGATCGGTGACTTCCTTTCAGATCCTCTGCCGCCGATGGATTATGGCCGCGTTGCCGCGCTGGGCGCGAAACAGGTCATCAACCAGAAGGTTCGCGACGCAGAACGCGACAATCAGTACAATGACTTCAAAGACCGCGTTGGCGAGATTATCTCTGGCCTGATCAAGCGGATCGAGTATGGCCATGTGATCGTCGATCTCGGCCGTGCCGAAGCGATTATCCGCCGTGACCAACAGATCCCGCGTGAACCGCTGCGTCAGGGTGACCGCGTCCGCGCGCATATCGCTGATGTGCGCCGTGAGCCGCGCGGGCCGCAGATCTTCCTGTCGCGTTCTCACCCGCAATTCATGGCGCGCCTCTTCGAGCAGGAAGTGCCCGAAGTTTATGATGGCGTGATCGAGATCAAGGCCGTTGCCCGTGATCCCGGCTCCCGCGCCAAGATTGCTGTTTTCTCGAATGACGGCTCGATCGACCCGGTCGGCGCCTGCGTCGGGATGCGGGGCTCTCGCGTGCAGGCCGTCGTGGGCGAGCTGGGCGGCGAGAAGATCGACATCGTGCCGTGGTCGGAAGATATCGCAACCTTCGTCGTCAACGCGCTCGCGCCGGCAGAAGTCGCCAAGGTCGTTCTCGACGAAGAGCTTGAGCGCATCGAAGTTGTCGTTCCCGACGAGCAGCTCTCCCTCGCCATTGGCCGCCGCGGCCAGAATGTCCGCCTTGCAAGCCAGCTGACCGGCTTTGAGATCGACATCATGACCGAGGAAGAAGAGAGCGCAAAACGGCAGAAGGAATATGCCGAACGCTCCGAGACCTTCATGAAGGTGCTCGATGTCGATGACATGATCGCCAATCTTCTGGTTGCGGAAGGTTTCGCGCGCGTCGAGGAGATCGCCTATGTCGATCTTCACGAGATTGCCGAGATCGAAGGCTTTGACGAGGAAACCGCTGAAGAGCTTCAGGCCCGCGCGCTCGAATGGCTGGAGAAAGAACGCCAGGAACTCGATGCCAAGCGCAAGGAGATGGGCGTTGAGGATGACCTTCTCACCATTGAAGGGCTGACCCTGAAAATGGTCGTTCGCCTCGCTGAAGAGGGTGTGCTGACGGTTGAGGACTTCGCCGGCTGCGTCGCCGATGACTTCACCGGCTGGACCGAGCGCGTCGATGGCGAGAAGAAGCATTATGAAGGCATGCTCGAAGGCTTCCGCATCAAAGCGGACACCGCCGAAGCCATGATCGCCGAAGCCCGTCGCCGCGTCGGCTGGGATACGGATGAAGAAGGCGAAGAGGGCGCCGAAGACGCGACCGCATAAGCTACGTCCTCGTCCTTCGAGACGTCCGGACGAGCCGGGCTCCTCAGGATGAGGACTTCCATTGGCCTCACCCTGAGGTGGCCTGAAAGGCCCTCCAAGGGCGAGGCCGGGAGTTCGAATGAGCGCAAATAAATCCCGCCAGACCGACAGGCGCTGCGTGGCAACCGGCGAGGCGATCCCGCCGGGCGCCCCGGCCTTGCGCTTTGTCCGGGATCCGCAAGGCATCCTGACGCTCGATCTCTCCGGCAAGCTGCCCGGGCGCGGCGCGTGGCTGCAGGCAGAATCTGGCTTCCTCGAGCGCGCACTCAAGAAAGGCGGCTTTGCCCGGTCCTTTAAAGAGGGCATCAGCCTGCCGGACGGCATGACGCCCGAAGTCTACGCGGCGGAGATCCGCACGCAATTGACCCGCCGGACGCTGAACCAGCTCGGCCTTGCCCGCCGAGCAGGCCAGTGCCTGACCGGGTTTGAAGTCGTCAAAGCGGCCGTCCCGAAGCTGATTGCCTATGTCACGCCGTCCGATGCGGCACCCGACGGGGTTGGAAAAATCCTGCGCACGCTTGAGGCACGGGGGAACGCCCCCCATATCGTATTAGAGCCGGATAGCACCGCCCTTGCGGAGGCGATCGGCAGTCCGGGTGCCGTGCATTTGGGGCTGATCCCCGGTAAGGCGGCCGAAAGCGCCCTTTACGAGGCGATCCGGCTGAGGCATTTCACGGGATCTGACACAACATCCCGGCAATAAAAGCCGTTTTGCCCGCCTTGCCCGGTGGACCCGAGGCGGGTGGAAGAGTATGTGACGCGTCCTCGCCACGACGGAGTCATGTTAGACTTGCGTGGGTCGGGCGAATGCCCCCCGCGCGTCTTATCTGTTTTGGCGACGAATGACGGGGCCCATTTGGGGTCTTTTGGAGATTTATGAGCGACGACAGCCAGGAAAAATCGGGAAGCGGACGCCGTCCGCTGACGCTTCGGAAGACGGAGACGGGAGCTGTAAAGCAGAGCTTCCCGCATGGCCGCACGAAAACGGTCGTGGTCGAGAAGAAGCGCCGGGTGCGTGCACCCGGTGACGGTACCCCTGCGGCCGCAGCAGATGCGGCCCCGGCAAAGCCTGCGCGGAAAACCGCAGCACCTGCCAAGCCCAAGACCACCCGCACCGCCGGCACCGATGCTAGCGGTAAGCCGAAAGTCCTCCGCCAGCTTTCCGAGCAGGAGCAGAAGGCGCGTGCCGCCGTTCTCGCTCGTGCCAAGAAAGAGGCCGAGGAGAAAGCCAAGCGTGAGGCCGCTGAGCGTGAAGAACGCGAACGCCGCGCCGCTGAAGAAAAAGCCCGTCTCGAAGAGGCCCGTAAAAAAGCCGAAGAGGACGAGCAAAAGCGCAAAGCTGAATCTGAAGCGCGTGAGAAGGCTGAGGCAGCCGCTCGTCAGGCTCTTGAGAAAGAAGAGCTGGAGCGCAAGGCCAAGCAGCCTGGCAAGGGCGGCAAGCCCCAGCGCGAAGACGATGATAGCGATGACGGCGACAATCGCGGCGGCAAGAAATTCTCTGCCGACGAAGACAATCCGCTCTCTGCCCTTGGTGGCCGGATCAAGCAGAAACGTAATTTCGGCGCGACCAATGAGAGCAAAGCCAAAGAGCCGCCCAAACGTCGCACAGGCCGCCTGACAATTGCCAAGGCGCTTGAGGATGACGAGCGCCAGCGCTCGCTCGCTTCGGTGAAACGTGCCCGCGAGAAGGAAAAGGCAAACCGCGCCAAGCGGGGCCAGAACTCCGAGAAACAGACACGCGAAGTCACGATCCCCGATCTGATCACCGTGCAGGAACTCGCCCAGCGGATGGCCATGCGTTCGACGGACCTGATCCGCGAGCTGATGAAGCAGGGCCAGATGGTTCAGGCCAACGCAACGCTTGATGCCGACACCGCTCAGCTGATCGTTGAGGATCTGGGTCACTCGGTAAAACGGGTTTCTGAATCCGATGTCGAAGACGGCCTGATCGCCGAAGCCAATCCGGACGCGGAACGTGTCTCGCGTCCGCCGGTCGTCACCATTATGGGCCATGTCGACCACGGCAAGACTTCGCTGCTTGATGCCCTGCGCCAGACCAATGTGGTCGAAGGCGAAGCCGGCGGCATCACCCAGCATATCGGCGCCTATCAGGTGAAAGCGCCTGATGGGAAGCTCATCAGCTTCCTCGATACGCCGGGCCACGCGGCCTTCACCTCGATGCGGGCCCGCGGGGCGAACGTCACCGATATCGTGATCATCGTGGTCGCGGCCGATGACGGCGTCATGCCGCAGACCATCGAGTCGATTAACCACGCCAAGGCGGCGGGCGTCCCGATGATCATCGCGATCAACAAGATCGACAAGCCCAATGTCGACCCGAACCGCGTGAAGACCGAGCTCCTCCAGTATGAGGTACAGGTCGAAAGCATGGGCGGTGAGGTTCAGGACATTGAGGTCTCCGCCCTCAAGCGGATGAACCTCGACGGGCTTCTCGAAGCCATCCAGCTTCAGGCCGAACTTCTCGAACTGACAGCTGATGCTGATCGCCAGCCATACGGTACGGTTGTTGAAGCGCAGCTCGACAAGGGTCGCGGCTCTGTCTCCACCCTTCTGGTGCAGGAAGGCACGCTCAAACGCGGCGATATCGTCGTTGTGGGTGCTGAATGGGGCAAGGTCCGCGCGCTGATCGACGATCAGGGCCATCAGGTCAAAGAGGCCGGTCCGTCCAAACCGATCGAGATCCTTGGCCTGAACGGTGTGCCTGAACCCGGTGACCAGTTCGCCGTGGTTGAGCACGAAGCCCGCGCCCGCGAAGTCGCTGAATATCGCGCCCGCAAGAAGCGCGAGAAGGCAAATGCGGCCACCTCCGGCACCTCGCTGGAGCAGATGATGGCCCAGCTGCAGGATGCCGAGATCAAGGATCTGCCGATCGTCCTCAAAGGCGATGTGCAGGGCTCCGTCGAAGCGATCGTCGGCTCGCTTCAGAAAATGGCCAACAAGGAAGTCCGTGTTCGCGTCCTGCACACTGGCGTCGGCGCGATTTCCGAGAGCGATGTCATTCTGGCCGAAGCCTCCAAGGCCCCGGTCATCGGCTTTAACGTCCGGGCCAATAAACAGGCCCGCGAAGAAGCCGAGCGTTCAGGCGTCGAGATCCGCTATTATTCGGTGATCTATGACCTGATCGACGACATCAAGGGCACGCTTACCGGCATGCTCGATCCTGAGCTGCGCGAAACCTTCCTTGGCAATGCCGAGATCCTGGAAGTCTTCAACGTCTCGAAAGTCGGCAAGGTCGCTGGCTGCCGTGTTACGGATGGCCAGGTCAAACGCGGCTCCAAGGTTCGCCTGCTGCGCGACAACGTCGTCATCCACGAAGGCGAATTGTCTCAGCTCAAGCGCTTCAAAGACGACGTCAACGAAGTGCCGGCCGGTCAGGAATGCGGCATGAGCTTTGCCAATTACGACGACCTGAAAGTTGGCGATGTTATCGAATGTTTCGATGTCGAACGCGTCGAGCGGACGCTCGAAAGCGTCGCCTGACACCAGATCGAGGCAAAAGCCTCCTGATGACGAGAAATACGCAAGGCGGGATGACCACTGGTCATCCCGCCTTCTTCTTGTAATTCATTGAAAAATGGGGATTTCCACAGACGCGTTAAGGCGTTAATATGTGTAAACCGGTTTATGTGGCGTGAAGGAGAGGCCCCATGGAATTCGAAGGGACTTTTGACGAGGATAAGATTGTCGGGACGGTCGATACCGACGTCATCGACGGTAAAGGCGCCAATGACACGCTGCTCGGGTATGGCGGGGATGACAGCCTTGAGGGCAATCATGGCGATGATTTCCTCTCTGGCGGTTGGGGGAATGACTTCCTCTTTGGCAATAATGGGAATGACACCCTCAAAGGGAAGACCGACGACGATACGTTGCACGGCTTCTCGGGCGACGACCTGATCTATGGCGGCAAGGGCGACGACCAGATCGAGGGCGGCTCCGAGAATGACACCCTCATGGGTGAAGCCGGGGAAGACGAGATCTACGGTCAAGCCGGCGATGACAGCATTCGCGGCGGCGCCGACAATGACATGCTCTATGGCAATACCGGCAATGACACGGTCTGGGGCAATGAAGGCGATGACGTCATTAACACAGGTGTCGGCGATGACCTTGGCTACGGCAATGCCGGCGCCGACCTCATCTACGGCAATGATGGCGATGACACGCTGTTCGGCAATTTGGGCAATGACACCATCTATGGTGACAAGGGCAATGACAGCCTGATCGGCGGTCAGGGCGATGATCTCTTCGTCTTCGAGCTCGACTTTGGCGACGATACGATCCGTGACCTCAATGATGGCGACCAGATCCAGCTCAACAATCTCGAGGGCGTCGACAGCTATGCCGATGTCGAAGCGGCGATGAGCCAGGATGGCGATGATGTCCTCCTGACTTTCGCGGACGGCACGATCCGTATTGAGGACACACAAGTCGCCGATCTGACAGCCGACGATTTTGTGATCCTCTGATCGGACGCATGAATTTGATAAGGAGAAGCCGCCTCAGAACAGGCGGCTTTTTCTTTGGGATTAGCTGATTGCGCGCCGCGCGCTCTTCGGCTATTGGCCGTTCCCTCGCCGCATTAGCTCAGTTGGTAGAGCATCTCATTCGTAATGAGGAGGTCGCTGGTTCGAATCCGGCATGCGGCACCATTCTCCCCCTGATCAGATTTGCTGAAACTCTGGCCCTTTCCTCCAAAAGGAAGACCGGAAATTTTCTTCGTGATCGGATGAATGAATCAATTTGGCATCTCTAAGCTGCTGTCCAAGCAGGCAATCTATTTAAAGTATACATATAATGATATATGCATCCTATAGTTGCATACCAAGATGAACTTATTGAAATTCCGGGCTTTTTCAAATCATGATTGCCGTTCTCTATAATGAGTTGCTGGCAAGACTGCCGCTTTAGTGTCTCATTCATCATTTAGAAACCGTTTACGTGTTGAATCACATAGGAAATCACCTTTTACCATAATCCGGACGCAGAAGAGGTTCCGCCATGTCTATTACTATGTTGTCAGTACTTGCTGCTTTAGCAGCTTCCAGTTCTCCGGCCCCTGTCGGCCAAATTGCTGATGTTGACGGCGCAGTCATGGTCATGCGCGCTGATCAGTCTGAAGCTGCGATGTCCGGTGATGTCGTTTTCGAAGGTGACCGTGTCATCGCGAAGACGGGCAGCGCCGCCACCGTTCGCGCCTTTGGTTGCGATACGGAAGTTTCTGAACTTGGCCTCGTCACGGTCGCTCCTGAAATGTGCGGTGAAACTTCGCAGATTTCATTTGGCGCAGCACAAGCTGGCGCCGGCTGGGCCGGTCTTTCAGATGCAACGAAAACGCTGATCTTCTTCGGCGGTGCTGCAGGGACGGTTGCAATCGTCGATGCTGTCGTCACCGACGATGATGAGCCAGCCAGCCCGTAAGCTGACCTTTTCTTCCGGCTACGGCCGATCAAGTCAAAGAAGCTGAATGCCATCCGCATTCAGCTTTTTTCTTGCCTGAATTTCTGACTGCTCGATCCTCAGATCGGTGCGCGCTTGGCGAGGATCCGCTGCAGCGTCCGACGGTGCATGCCGAGACGACGCGCCGTTTCTGACACATTGTGATTGCAGAGCTCATAGACCCGCTGGATGTGCTCCCAGCGGACACGATCAGCCGACATCGGATTTTCCGGGGGCTCTGGCATCTCGCCCGGTCCTGCCAGCAGCGACTTGAGGACGTCATCCGCATCGGCGGGCTTTGCGAGATAATCGATTGCGCCTGCTTTCACTGCCGCAACGGCCGTCGTGATGTTGCCATAGCCGGTCAGAATGATCGCCCGCGCATCCGGGCGGCTTTCATGCAGCTGATTCACAACCTCGATGCCGTCGCCATCTTCGAGCCGCAGATCAACAACAGCAAAGGCCGGAGGTGCGGCAGCAATCAGGCGAGTGGCTTCGCTCACACTTTCGGCGAGGATCGGCGAGAACCCACGCTTTTCCATCGCCCGGCCAAGGCGGGTGCGGAAAGGCTGGTCATCATCGACGATCAGGCAGGTGGCATCTTCGGGAAGGTCGGCGGCGCGCAGGGCGATTGTTTCATCCATCATGTTTCAGCTTCTCTTTTCCGACTGATATATCCCGCTTTTCTTTCACGTAAAGGTTGGCAATCGGCCAAGAAATCTCAACCCACGCCCCCGGCAAACGGCGCCCATTGCCGAAGCACAATGTCGCACCCGTCCGCTCGAGCAGCGTTTTGGCGATAAAAAACCCAAGTCCGAGCCCCTGTCGCCTTGTCTGATATCGTGTTGTTCCTTGCCTGGCGAAGGGTTCTCCCAAGCGTTTAAGGACATCCGGCGGGAAACCCGGGCCGTCATCTTCAATAATGACAAGCAACTCTTTCTGGTCCCAGCGCGCTGAGATCCGCAGGGTCTTGTCGGCGAATTTTACCGCATTCTCGATAAGCGTCCGCAAGCCATAGATGATTGCGGGTTGCCGCTTTAGCCGTTCGGGCGGAGCAAGATCCGAATCTGGATCGAAGACGAAATGCACGTCCGGGCCTTCCTGATTGAGAAAGGGTTTGGCCGCCTGATGGAGCATCTCTTCGAGTGTCAGTTCGGCATGCCGGACATCATCCGATGAGCCGACATCCGAAAGCCGCATCAGGATCTTCTGACACCGTTGCGTTTGCGAAATGAGGAGCTGTGCGTCTTCCTTTAGGGGACCATCAGGCAGATCGCCCTCCATCTCACGCGCCGTCACAAGAATGGTCGAAAGCGGCGTCCCCAGCTCATGCGCAGCAGCAGCAGCCAGCCCGCCGACGGCCGTCAGCCTCTCCTCCCGGGAGAGAACAGCCTGGGTCGCCTCAAGCGCCGTCGTCAGCTTTGACTGCGCAACCGCCACCTGCCGCGCATAAGCGGCCGTGAACGTCACCCCCAGCATCAGGGCCGCCCATGATCCGAAAATATAGATATGAGGCAGCGTGACACCGCCAGGCATGGGGGTGTGCCAGATGGCCGTTATGGTCAGAACGGCGATCACCGCGCCGATGACGAGATAGGCACGCCATTTCTCTAGCGCGAACGCCGCCAGCATTGGCGCGAGGAGCAGCCAGACCGAGAATGGGTTCAAAATCCCTCCGGCAAAACCGAGCACGACACCGATCTGCGCAGTATCGAATATGAGGTGCGCAGCAATTTCATTGGGGGTCAGCGCATTGGACAAAGGCTTTGTTCGAATGACCCAGAGATTGACCAGAATCGATGAGAGAATGGCCAGCCCGATGGGGATCAGGGGCAAATCGAATTTCAGGACGAATTGCACGAAAAGGGTCACAACCGTCTGACCGGCAATCGCAAACCACCTCAACCGGGTCAGCGTTCTTTGTCGGATCAGGCTCTGTGGCCGCATAGCTGCGACCTCAATACTGGTTTCACTGTTCATGAGGACCGCCTATAGCCTATCTCACATCATCTAAAGGTGAGGCAGCATGACACTCCGGCACAGTATCCTTCTCCTCATGGCAGCGCCATTCATGTTGAGCGCCTGCGGTGGTGAGAGCAGCCAGACAGATATTCCACGGGCCGGTGAAATACGCCTGAATTCTAGATTTGATGCGGATTTCGACCTCATCGCCCAGACAGGCGAAACGGTCACCGACGAAGATTTCGAAGGCAAACCGATGTTCATCTATTTTGGGTTTACGACCTGCCCTGAGGTTTGCCCGACTGCCCTCGGCAAGATGACAGCAACGCTGGATGCCCTGGGCGAGAAAGACGCCGCGAAAGTCCAGCCGCTCTTCATCACGGTCGATCCCGAACGCGATACTGCCGAGCGCCTGCGCGCGCATCTTGATTATGACCCCCGCCTTCTGGGGCTCACCGGCACGCTCGAGCAGATCGAAGCCGCCAAGAAAGCGCTGAACGTTTACGCAAAGAAAGTCCCCATGCCAGACAGCGCGCTGGAATATACGATGGATCACCAGCGCCTGTTTTTCATCACAGGACCAGATGGCACGGCGGAAATCGCCATCTCTGACGCCGCCCCGACCGAGCAACTGGCTCAATTGCTGGAAGAGCGCCTGAAATAATCTCTCAATCTAACGAGTGGTTAACCATTGGAATTGACTCTTTCTCAGGTCATATTGCGCTAGTCTTCGCAGGTGCAGCATCGCCTGCCGGAACCTGCGTCATAGGAGGCGCTCATGCTCTATTCCGCAATTGAGATCAGCCGTCAGGCTCTCTCGCCTTTTAATGCGGCGGCCCGCTCGACACTGAAAATGTACGAAGCGCTGGGGATTGATGAAGGTCACCTCACCATTTTTACGCGGCCCCCGATTGCTGCACTTAAAGTCTATGAATCTCTGACGCGCCGTTACACCAAGCCGGACTGGGGCCTCCCCACCACACAGATCGGCGAGACCGAAGTCCCCGTCTCTGTCGAGACCGTCATAGAAAAGCCCTTTGGTTCTCTCATTCGTTTTGCTCGCGATCCGGATGCCTTGCGCGCCGCAGGCAAAACCGAACCCGATCCGCGCGTCCTGATCGTCGCGCCGATGTCAGGGCATTATGCGACCCTGCTGCGCGGCACGGTTCAGGCCATGCTGCCCGACCATGAAGTCTTCATCACCGACTGGGCAGACGCCCGCGAAGTGCCGCTCTGGTTCGGCCGCTTCGATATGCACGATTACATCGATTACCTGATCGAATTCATGCGTGAGATTGGGCCCGATGCCCACACTATGGCCGTCTGCCAGCCGGGGCCGCTCCTTCTCTCCGCTATTGCGGTGATGTCTCGGGAAAATGATCCGGCCACACCGTCGACTATGACCTTTATGGGCAGCCCGATCGATGCGCGGCGCAGCCCGACCGTCACGAACCTGCTCGCTGAACAGCGCGCCTTTGAATGGTTCGAGCAGAACATGATCCAGACCGTGCCCGCCCCCTATGCGGGGATCGGCCGACGCGTCTATCCGGGCTTCTTGCAGCTCTACAGCTTCATTTCGATGAATGCGGAGCGTCATATCGAGGCGACCTGGGATTACTTCGAGAACCTGATCCGCGGCGATGATGATTCAGCAGAAAAGCATGAGCGCTTTTATGATGAGTATCTCTCCGTATGCGACATGACCTCAGAGTTTTATCTGCAGACGATCCGCGAAGTCTTCCAGGAATACAGCCTGCCGCGCGGCCTCCTCTGCCATCGCGGTGAGACAGTTGATCCGTCCCTCATCACCAAGACGGCGCTGCTGACCGTTGAAGGTGAGCTTGATGACATCTCCGGCATCGGTCAGACGCAAGCCGCCCATGATCTGTGTACGGGCCTGAAGCCCAAGAACAAGATCGACTATGTGCAGGAAGGCGCCGGGCATTACGGGGTCTTCAACGGCTCACGCTGGCGCACGATCATCCAGCCGAAGATCGCAGAATTCATCCGGGAACGGTATGATCCGGCAAAAGAACGCAAATTCCTCGCCGGGAAATTCCCCCTTCGGGATGCCGGCGCGGCCTAACTAAGGCCCCTACTCTTCACCTTTGCTCGACGGGTCAGTTTCGATGGACTGACCCGGCGTCGCATCCTTTGTCTTGTTTGGCGGCGTGGCCTTGATCGCCTCGAACATGGCTAGCTTTGCCTGTCGCACCTGCTTGCGGCGCATATAGGCCGAGCCGCTCGGCTTCAACGCGCGGCGCAGGACACGCCACACCGCGATCACGCCCAGCAGGACAAGGATCCAGACCAGCATCACATTCTCCAAAATCCACATGCCAGACTAGGCAACATTCGCGCGCAAGGCTATCGGAGTGGGATGTCAAAACCGAAGCCCCTCGACGGCAATAGCCGTCTCTATCTCATCGATGGCTCCGCCTATATCTTCCGCGCCTATCACGCATTGCCGCCTCTGACGCGCAAGTCAGACGGCCTGCCGATCGGGGCCGTGTCGGGTTTCTGCAACATGCTGTGGAAGCTTTTGACCGATGTGCAGGATGCCGCCCAGGAGCATATCGGGACACCTACCCATTTTGCGGTTGTCTTTGACTATTCCGGCAAATCCTTCCGGAACGCTCTTTATAAGGAGTATAAGGCGAACCGTCCGCCCGCGCCCGAAGACCTCGTCCCGCAATTTCCGCTGATCCGGGATGCCACCCGCGCCTTTGGCCTGCCCTGCCTTGAGCAGGAAGGGTTCGAAGCGGACGACATCATCGCGACACACGCACGCCTCGCCGAAGAAGCCGGCGCCGAGACCGTCATCGTCTCCTCGGACAAGGACCTGACCCAGCTCGTTACCGACCGCACGGTCATGTTTGATCCGATGAAGAACAAGATCATGGACACCGCGGCCGTCATCGAGAAATTCGGGGTTGGCCCGGAGCTGATGATCGACCTTCAGGCGCTGATGGGGGATTCGACCGACAACGTGCCCGGCGTGCCGGGTATTGGCCCGAAAACGGCGGCGCAACTCCTCGAAGAATATGGCTCGCTCGATGACATCCTCGCCCAAACCGAAGAGATCAAGCAGAAGAAACGCCGTGAGATGCTCGAGACGCACAAGGAAGAAGCGCTCATCTCTCGCCAGCTTGTGACGCTTGACCGCAATGTACCGGTCCCGGACGATCCCGCTGATTTCATCGTCAAAGATTTCGATCACGAGACCCTGATTTCCTTCCTTGAGGAAATGGAATTCTCGACCCTGACCCGCCGCATCCGCGAGGCAGGCGGCATTGCCGCGCCAGAGACGAAGAAAGCTTCCGCGCCGTCCGCCTCATCTATCGGCTTTGACCGCGACAAATATGAGGTCATCTATGATCCCGATGACCTCCGTGCCCTGATGGATGAGGCCATTGAGGTGGGCACGCTCGCGGTTGATACCGAAACCGACAGCCTGAACGCCATGCGCGCAAGACTAGTCGGGCTCTGTTTTTCCTTACGCCCCGGGCATGGGGTTTATGTACCCTTGCTGCATGGCAGCTCGGACGGGCTTGATTTTGATGGCGACGAGAATGCCGCCAAGCAGATGGATCAGAAGCTTGCGCTTGAGATCATCAAGCCCGTGCTGGAAGACGCCTCCGTTCTTAAAGTCGGGCAGAACCTAAAATATGATGCCCTGATCCTGTCGCGCCACGGCATCGATATTCAGCCCTATGACGATACGATGCTGCTCTCCTATGCTGTCGAAAGCGGGATCGGCAATCACGGTATGGATGAGCTGGCCGAACGTCATCTCGGGCACACCTGCATTTCCTTCAAGGAGATCGCCGGGACCGGCAAGAACGCCAAGACTTTCGATCAGATCGCGATCCCCGAAGCGGCAAAGTACGCCGCTGAAGACGCCGATGTGACGCTCCGGCTGTTCCATGTCCTTAAACGTCAGGTGGCGGATGATGGCATGATGACGGTTTATGAAACCATGGATCGTCCTCTTGTCCACGTGGTCCGTGACATGGAAGAAGCCGGCATCCGCGTTGACAAACAGCACCTCTCGCGCCTCTCCGGTGAGTTCGCGCAGCGCATGGCAGCCCACGAGGCCGAAGCCCACAAGCTGGCCGGGGAAAGCTTCAACCTCGGCAGCCCCAAGCAGATTTCCGAGATCCTGTTCGGCAAGCTCGGCCTGCCGGGGGGCAAGAAGACCAAGACCGGTGCCTGGTCGACCGCCGCCGATACGCTGGATGATCTGGCAGCGGAAGGCATCGAGATTGCGACCGAGCTTCTCGCCTGGCGCCAGCTCTCCAAACTCAAGGGCACCTATACCGACGCCTTACAGGAAACGATCCATCCCGACACGGGGCGGGTTCATACCTCCTACTCCCTCGCGGCAACGACAACGGGCCGCCTCTCTTCAAACGATCCGAACCTTCAGAACATCCCGATACGGACAGAAGACGGCCGCAAGATCCGCGAGGCCTTCATCGCGGAGAAAGGCAATGTCCTGATCTCCGCCGATTACAGCCAGATCGAGTTGCGCCTGCTCGCCCATATTGCCGGGATCGATGCCCTGCAGAATGCCTTCCGCGAAGGGCTCGATATTCACGCGATGACAGCGTCGGAAGTCTTCGGTGTGCCGATTGAGGGGATGGACCCATCCGTCCGTCGTTCGGCCAAGGCAATCAATTTCGGGATTATCTACGGAATTTCAGCCTTTGGCCTTGCCCGGCAGCTTGCCATCCCGCGCGGCGAAGCCAGCCAGTACATCAAGGACTATTTCGAGAAATTCCCCGGTATCCGTCAGTATATGGATGACATGATCGCCGCCGCCAAGGCGGATGGATATGTCGAGACGCTGTTCGGACGCAGAGCTCATGCGCCGAACATCAACTCCAAGCAACATCCGGTACGCAGCTTTGCCGAGCGGCAGGCGATCAACGCGCCGATCCAGGGTTCTGCCGCCGATGTCGTCAAGCGCGCCATGATCCGCGTACCCCCTGCACTGAAAGAGGCGGGGCTATCGGGCCGAATGCTGCTTCAGGTGCATGACGAGCTGTTGATCGAGTGCCCCAAGGCAGAAGCCGATGAGACCGCCGCGCTCCTCAAAGACGTGATGGAAAAGGCAACGCTGCCCGCACTTGAGATTTCCGTGCCGCTGATCGTCGAAGCCGGGATCGGTAAAAACTGGCAGGAAGCTCACTAAAGAGCCCATTAATCCAAGGGCAAACCGCGCCTTGCCGTCCTGCGGCAAGCGCGTTAGCCCTCACGAAGGCAGGGGCGCCAAACGGGAGAGCAGCAATGTCCGATCTCATCGGCCGCTTTTTGAGCTTTGACGAACATCTCGGCCGGGGCCTCGTCAAATTCGCCTACTTCGTCTCGCTCTTCTATATCGTCGTCATCCACCTGTTTCATCTGGTGGGGCATCTGATCCATCTCGATATCGGCGAGTTTTTGCTGGTCCCGTTCAAATTCCTGCTCTGGGTGCTGGTCTTACGCATCCTCGCTGAATTCCTGATGGCCGTCCTGTCGATCGACGATCACCTGCAAACAGCTAGCGGGATGCAAGACGGGTTTGAAGCCGGCCTGACCCCCGAACCGGGGGGCCAACCCGACAGCCCCAAATCCGCCGCGCCGATCATCACCCCTGCGCCTGAGGCGCCGGAAGACCAGCAGTCTACGGATGATGATGGCGACGCGTCAAAGGACGAGACTTCACCCCCAGGGGCCTGAGGGACGGGCAGGCTCTGACGGGCGCTCCGTCGCGCGGCCACCTGCCATTTCGACCAGCCGGTCGATCCGGTTCTGGGTCGCAGGGTGCGTCGAGAAAAGATTATCCGCCCCGCGCCCTGACAGCGGATTGATGATCATCATCTGACCGGAAGCTGGGTGGCGCTCCGCCGTCACATTCGGAATGCGCGCGACGCCATTCGAGATTTTCGCCAGCGCCGAGGCAAGCCAGATCGGATTGCCGCAGATTTCCGCGCCGATCCTGTCCGCCTCATATTCCCGCGTCCGGCTGATCGCCATCTGCACGAGGCTCGCGGCCAAGGGCGCGAAGATCATGATCGCAATTGTCTGGATCATCCCGCCGGCGCTGTTCCGGTTGCCGCCGAAGAAAATCGCGAAATTGGCGAGCGCCGTGATCGCCCCAGCGAGTGTTGCCGTGACGGTCATCGTCAGTGTGTCACGGTTTTTCACATGCGCCAGCTCATGCGCCATAACGCCCATGACTTCTTCCTCGGTCAGCATGTTGAGAAGCCCGGTGGTAGCCGCGACGGCCGCGTTCTCCGGGTTCCGCCCGGTCGCAAAGGCATTGGGCTGGGGGCTCTCGATGACGTAGATTTTCGGCACCGGCATTCCGGCCCGGCCCGCCAGACCCACAACGCCCTCCGCATAACGCCGCAGCTTGATCTCCCGCGTATCGGGGTCGACCTGCCGCGCATTATACATTTTCAGGACGATCTTGTCGGCGTTCCAGTAGCTGATGAAGTTCATTACGGCTGCGAAAGCAAGCGCAATCACCATGCCTGTTGCTCCGCCCAGCAAGAGGCCGATGACACCGAACAGCGCCGTGATGGCCGCGATCAGCATGAAAGTGCGCAATGATGAATTCATCGGAATAAGGCCCTTGATAGACTAGTTGAAACTCTTGGGATGAGAGATAGGTAGAGGAGAAAGGAGCTGCCAGTGACCGATACGCCATCTGACGAGCCTGTGCCGATGACCAAAGACGGCATTCCGATGATCGTGAATGGCCGGGAGCTGTCGGAGATGGAGATCGGTATCCTCCGCGAAGCCAAAGAACGTCGTGAGCAGATCGCGCTTGAAGACGCCGAGAGGGAAATTGGCGGAGCGGACCGAACGACCAATCCGACCCGCTATGGCGACTGGGAAAAGGCCGGCCGCGCCGTCGACTTCAGCTGAGCTTCGCCCAGATTGGCTCACTCACCCCATCTGACAAAAAGGCCGTATGCGCCTCTTTTTCTTCTTCCGTCAGGAGGACTGGGCGCGGACCGTCGCGCACCGGGGTCGGCCTATTCTCATCATCCGACCCATTCTCCCCGCTGCCGCGTCGCCCGAAGGAAAAGCCCGACTGCGCGCCGCCCGTCAGCTCGACATAGACTTCCGCAAGGAGCCGCGCGTCGAGAAGCGCGCCGTGGCCTTGTGATTCCCGCTGGGAAAGATCGATCCCGAAGCGCGAGCAGAGCGCATCAAGCGAAGCAGGCGAACCGGGGAACCGCTTGCGGGCGATCTTCACCGTGTCGATGACCTGATCGGCTTCGGTCCAGCGCCAGGGCAGGCCGATCTCCTCCAGATGATGTTTCATGAAGCCGCAGTCGAAGGGCGCGTTATGTGCGACCAGCACGCCGTCTCCGGCAAAATCCAGAAACGCCTGCGCGATGCTCGGATCACTGAAGACCGGCTTGTCGGCAAGGAATTCCGAGGACAGCTTGTGGACCGCATAGGCCTCTTTGGGCATGTCCCGTTCAGGGTTGATATAGACGTGGAATTTCTTCCCCGTGAGCGCGCCATTGACCATTTCAACGGCGCCGATTTCGACCAGCCGGTGGCCCTTATGGGGTTCGAAACCAGTCGTTTCGGTATCGAATATAATTTGACGCATGCTCAGTCTTGAGGCTATTTGCCGCCAGCGTCGAGGGCCTTGGCACGGATATCGGCAAGGATTTCCCGGACCTTTTCCCGAGCTACCTCAAACCCTTCACCGGTAGGGACGACATAGTCCGCCAGTTTGAGTTTCTCCTCTTCCGGCATCTGCGCGGACAGGATCGCGGCGTATTTTTCTTCTGTCATGCCGGGCCGCGCCAGCACGCGCGCTTTACGGACCTCTTCCAGCGCAGAGCAGACGACAACAATGCCTTCGGACCGGTCAGGATTGTTCTCAAGGAGGAGCGGGATATCGAGCAGCACGATTTCCGCGCCGGCCCTTTCCTGCGCCTCGAGAAACCCCCGCTGATCGGCGGCCACAAGCGGATGGACGATCTCTTCAAGGGCTTTGAGTTCTGCCGGCTTGCCGAGCACTGCCTCGGCGAGAAGCGCGCGGTTGATCCCGCCAAGCGGTCCGCCGACCCCCGGAAACCGCTCAAGGATCGGCGCCACGCCAAATCCGCGAGGGGAATATAGTCTGTGGACGGCCTTATCGGCATCCCAGACCGGAATCCCTTCGCCCTCGAATAGGGCCGCGGTCGTGGTCTTGCCCATCCCGATGCCGCCCGTCAGTCCGATCGTGATCATTTCAGTCCCTCAAGAAATTCTATCGCTACCGGCTCATCATCCGGACGGATGCCGAACCAGGCTTCAAAACTCGGCACGGCCTGATGCACCAGCATCGGTAGGCCATTCATGGTTTTCTGGCCCCTCTCCCGCGCGCCTATCAAGAGGTCGGTTTCGCGCGGGGTGGTGATAATGTCGATCACCGCGGCATGGGGCGGCAGGCTGCCGACAAACATATCGAGCGGCGGCTGGCCCTCCATGCCGAGCGAGGTCGTGTTGATCAGAAGATCAATCTCGCCGAGTTTAGTGTCCCGGGCCGCCCAGCCGATGGGTTTGATATCGAAACGCTCCGCCAATTCAATGGCTTTCGAGGCCGTCCTGTTGGTGATCTCAATCCGCTCAAGCCCCGCCTCTTTGAGCGCCACGATGATCGCAGGTGCAGCGCCCCCGGCCCCGATGATGCGCGCGGAGCGGGGCGCGGGATCCAGCGCCATTGAGGAAAGCGCCGCGCTGAACCCTGCAATATCCGTATTGTCGCCGATGACTTTGCCGTCCCGGAAGATCAGCAGGTTCGCCGCGCCGACGGATTCGGCCCGTTCGGTCAGCTCATCGCAAAGCTCAAAAGCAAGCTGCTTGAACGGGATCGTCACATTGACCCCGGCATAGCCTTTTTCGGGCAGGGTACGGATCAACTCTCTGAAGTTGTCCTCATCCTTGCCGTCGATGGCGGTGTAATCCGCCTCAACCCCATGCGCCTTGATCCACCTTGAATGAAGCGCGGGGGATTTTGACTGGCCGATCGGGTGGCCGATCACGGCAACGTGACGCATCACCATGCTAGCACCTCGCGTGCCCGCAACTCAGCTAAAAGCGGCATCAACGGCAGGCCAAGAATGGTGAAATAATCGCCCTCGATATTCTCAAACAGCCGGACGCCTTCGCCTTCCAGCTTATAGGCCCCGACAGTTGCCAGCACTCTCTCGCCGACCGTTTCGAGATAGGAAGCAATCTCATCCCGGCTGGTCTTTCGCATAGTGAGGGAAGCGGAGCCACGATGCCGCCAGATGATCTCGCCGCCTTTTGCGAGGACCAACCCGGAGCGCAGATAATGGATTTTTCCGGCCATCTCGAAGAGCCGGTCGCCCGCCTCCTCAAGCGAGACCGGCTTGTCATAAAGCTCGCCATCGAACTCCATGACCTGATCGGCGCCAATGACGAATTCATCCCCCGATGCTGCGCAGGCCAGCGCCTTTTCCTCCGCGAGGATCAGAGCGATTTCTGCCGGCGTTTTCCCGCGAAGAAGCTCGCGCGCCTTGACCACGCCCTCATCAATATCGGCGGGCCGCGCATCATAAAGAATCCCCGCGCCATCGAGCAGCGCGCGCCGGGACGCAGAGCGGGAGGCAAGAACGAGGCTCATCCCTGGCTGATATCCCCGCCCTGCCGGGCGCTCATCAGGGTGAGGACTTTCGCAGCGGTTTCTTCGACCGAGCGGCGGGTGACATCGATGGTCGGCCAGCCATTCTTGGCAAAATACCGTTTGGCCTTGGTGACCTCTTCTTTGACCTGATCTTCATCCGAATAGGTCGCGGCATCCTGATTCGCGGCAAGATTGGTCAACCGCGTCCGGCGGATCTGGGAGAGCCGCGTCGGGCTGGCAGTCAGGCCTACGACCAGCGGTTTTCGCAATTGGGCAAGTTCCGGGGGCGGATCGCTGGTCGGGACCAGCGGCACATTTGCGGCCTTCACCCCGCGGTGGGCCAGATACATGCAGGTCGGCGTCTTTGACGTCCGGCTGACCCCGACGAGGACGACATCCGCGCTTTCCAGATCCCAGGTCATCTGCCCGTCATCATGCGCCATGGTGTAATCGATGGCCGCGATGCGGCGGAAATAATCATCATCAAGCTCATGCTGCGCGCCGGTCTGCATCGTCTGTTCGAGACCGAGATAATCCGCAAACGCATTGAGCAATGGGTCGAGAACGGGGATCGCTGGTACCTGCAGCTCTGCGCATTTCACCTCAAGCCTACGGCGCATCTGGCGATCAACGATCGTATACATGACAAGGCCCGGCGCCTGCTCAATCCGCGCGAGAACCTTGTCGAGCTGGGCATTCGACCGCACAAGGGAGGCCACATGTTCGAGGGGTTTGGCCCGCTCGAACCGGGCGGCGGTTGATTTCAGCATGGTGCTGAGCGTCTCGCCCGTCGAGTCGGAGACAAGATGGACATGAAACCAGGTCGTCGCACGTATGCGCTGGGCGGGAGTCACACTGCTCATCCTGTCGTGCTTTCCGGCCGGAAAATTGCCATCGCCATTATCAACATTCGGCGGTTCCTACCGAGTTTATGCCGGGAGTACCACGGCCATCCCCGGCCCATATGCAAAAGTTGCGCATTATCCCCGGCTGGGGATATCCATGAGAAAGATGACCGGTTGCTTAACGAAACATTAAAGTCATACCGCGGTAGTCAAGACAGAAAATCGCGGAGTCGAAAAACATCCTGTCTGGGGAAAAGGCGAGTCGATAAACACGCACTAAGTGCGATATCCACTTTATCCACCCCTATAGGACTCATACTTCATTTCAGATAAGCGCTACCGGTATGTCTCAAGAGAATTCAAAATTCATGCGTGTGCTGAGAGGTGAGCCCCTCTCAATTCCCCCTATCTGGTTCATGCGGCAGGCTGGCCGTTATCTTCCAGAGTATAGGGCCGTGCGGGAGGAAGCAGGAGGTTTTCTGGATCTCTGCTACAATCCTGACAAAGCCACTCGGGTCACCCTTCAGCCTATAGAACGCTTTGATCTCGATGCGGCCATCCTTTTTGCCGACATCCTTCTGATCCCTCAGGCATTGGGCATGAAGCTCTGGTTTGAACAGGGCGAAGGGCCAAGGCTGGAGCCGGTTCTCAAAGATGACATGTCCGCAGCCGGAAAGCTTTCTGGCGATGACATCCATAAAACGCTCTCGCCGGTCTATGAGACGGTCTCTCAAGTTCGGGCGGCCCTACCTCCGGAAAAGGCGTTGATCGGCTTCGCAGGGGCTCCCTGGACCGTTGCTACCTACATGCTGGCCGGTCAGGGCGTGAAGGATCCTTCGGCGCTTCGGATGACCGCTTATCAGTCGCCGGACAAAATGGCCGCGCTGATTGATCTCATCGCCTCGGCAACCGCGGAATACCTCATCCGGCAAGCCCAAGCAGGGGCAAATGCGGTCATGCTGTTTGATAGCTGGGCGGCAGGTCTGCCCTCCGCGCTATTCCATGATCTCTGTGTTGATCCTGTCCGAAGGATCGCGGCGGAAGTGAAAGCCAAAACGGGCATACCGGTGATCGGTTTTCCGCGCGGATCAGGTCCGGCCTACTCGGAAGTCGCGAAACTGAAAGAAATCGATGCCGTGTCGATTGATACGGGTCTTCCGTGGGATTGGGCGGCTGAGAACCTTTCCCCGCATGGCGCGGTGCAGGGCGGTCTCGATCAGCTCCTGCTTCTTGAAGGCGGAGATGCGCTGTTCTCATCGGCGGACAGGTTGATCGACAGCTTCGCCGGCAAGCCCTTCATCTTCAACGTCGGGCATGGGCTGATCCCGCAGACCCCGCCGGAACATGTTGCCGCGCTGGTCAAACATATCCGCGAGCGCTAGGGCGCGGTCATGCAAGCGCTCTATCCCTGGATCAAATCGCTCCACCTCATTCTCGTCATCGCGTGGATGGCGGGGATGATGTATCTGCCGCGACTGTTCGTATACCACCACCAGTCCGAACCCGGCGGGGAAGCCGAAACCTATTTCATGAAAATGGAGCGCGGGCTTCTCAAGGGGATCATCAATCCCTCGATGATCGGCGTCTGGGTTCTGGGTCTTGCGATGATCGCCATGGCGCCGGGGCTTCTCAGCCAGATCTGGTTTCTCGTGAAGCTTGCCTGCGTGATCGGTATTTCCGGCATCCACGGATTTTATGCCGCGAGCTTCAAGCGCTTTCAGAATGGCGAAAGGCCGCGGACCGAGAAATTCTGGCGCATCATGAATGAAGTGCCCTTCCTTCTGATGATCATCGTCGTTTTCATGGTGATCGGGGTCAATCCAACCGGCTGATCCCCTTGGGATTGACCGGCTGAGCTACTAAATATATCCTGATAGGAGCGGCGTCCTGCCGTTCACACCTATGCTTTTCCCATTCGAGTTGACTTGCCGGCGCTTGCGCTGAGCCTTCTCGCTATATCCGGATTTTCCATGCTGCCCGATACAATCACCCTTGATGAGATCAAGGAAAAGACACCCCAAGACCTCGTTTCGTTTGCGGAAGAGGTCGGGGTCGATAACGCTTCTGCCCTGCGCAAACAGGATCTGCTCTTCGCAATCCTGAAGGAGCTGGCCGAAGAGGAAGTCGAGATCATCGGCTCGGGCGTGCTGGAAATCCTGCCCGACGGCTTCGGTTTCTTGCGTTCCCCGGATGCAAACTATCTTGCGGGCCCGGACGATATTTACTGCTCGCCGCAGCAGATCCGGAAATTCACGCTCAAGACGGGCGACACCATCTCCGGTGAAATCCGCAGCCCGAAAGATGGCGAGCGTTACTTCGCGCTGACCAAGGTCAACACCGTCAATTTCGAGGATCCGGAGAAATCCCGGCACAAGGTTCACTTCGATAACCTCACCCCGCTCTACCCGGATCAGAAACTCCACATGGAAGTCATCACCGGTGACGAGAAGAAGAAAGATCTCTCGACCCGCGTGATCGATATCGTCTCGCCGCTCGGCAA
This sequence comes from Parvularcula marina, assembly GCF_003399445.1. Classification (NCBI taxonomy): domain Bacteria; kingdom Pseudomonadati; phylum Pseudomonadota; class Alphaproteobacteria; order Parvularculales; family Parvularculaceae; genus Parvularcula; species Parvularcula marina. The sequence goes on from NZ_QUQO01000001.1 coordinate 1,909,361, forward strand.
GGGCCAGCGGGCACTGATCGTTGCGCCGCCGCGGACTGGTAAAACCGTCCTGTTGCAGAATATCGCGCACGCCATCACGACTAATCACCCGGAATGCTATCTCATCGTTCTCCTGATCGATGAACGTCCCGAAGAGGTGACGGACATGCAGCGCTCGGTGAATGGTGAGGTGGTGTCCTCGACCTTTGACGAACCCGCCTCGCGTCACGTTGCGGTTTCCGAGATGGTCATCGAGAAAGCCAAACGCCTGGTTGAACATGGCCGCGATGTTGTCATCCTGCTCGACTCGATCACGCGTCTGGGCCGCGCCTACAACACTGTTGTGCCGAGCTCGGGTAAGGTCCTGACCGGCGGTGTTGATGCCAACGCCCTGCAACGTCCGAAGCGGTTCTTTGGTGCTGCGCGGAATATCGAGGAAGGCGGCTCTCTGACGATTATCGCAACGGCCCTTATCGATACCGGCTCGCGGATGGACGAAGTCGTCTTCGAAGAATTCAAAGGTACGGGTAACTCGGAAATCGTCCTTGACCGGAAAGTTGCGGACAAGCGGACCTTCCCGGCGATCGACATCGCCAAATCCGGTACTCGGAAAGAAGACCTCCTCATCCCGAAAGAAGAGCTGTCCAAGATCTTCGTCCTGCGGCGTATCCTGTCGCCGATGACGCCGATGGATTCAATCGAGTTCCTGCTCGAGAAACTGCGTCAGACGAAGACCAACAAGGACTTCTTCGATTCAATGAATACGTAGAGCGGATTAGTTCGAGGCCGGACAGGCGGAGGGGCTCGCAAAGCGCCCCGCTGCCATCAGGGCCTCGGCAGCCGCTTCCGGCCGATCGGTTGCAATCAGATCGATCCCGAGTTTCGAGATATCGACATAGCCTTCATCATTGCGGCTTGCGGCATACTGATTGTCGAGTGAATCGCGGCCGCCCAGCGTGCCAAAAATCGCCTCAATGCCTTCTGATTGCAGGGCTTGAGAGAGAGGGCCATTCGGCGCCTCAATCCCCGTCCAGGCGAGAATATTTTCCCGCTTCATCCCCCGGTCGACCAGCCGGTCGATATCGTCAGCCGAATTTACGGACACCGAAATCATGGAATCGGGAAAGCGTTTGGAAAGGGCGATGGCGGAATTCTCCGTATAAGCAATCAGGATCACCCAATCCTCTGCACCGGCGTCCCGAACGGCTTTCGCCACGTCATCATAGTCTGTAGACGGTTTGATATCGAGTTCGAGAACCGTCTTGCCCTTGGCCCATTCGAGCGCCTCATCAAGACGCGTCAGGCCATAGGCCGTGACCTTGCCCTGATCATCTTTCAGCGAAAGCGCACGAAGCTCGTCCCAGGATTTTTCTGCCGCCGGACCACGCCCCGTGGTCGTCCGACCCAGATTGTCATCATGATGAAGAAAGAGAACGCCATCCGCGCTGGTCGCGACATCGACCTCAAGGAAAGCGCCGGTCTCCCCATATGTGCGCTCGAAAGTCGCGAGCGCGTTCTCGGGATAGCCTGGGGCCGGTCCGCCGCGATGCGCGGCAATCTGGGTCAGGCCCAGCTCCCCGATACAGTCAAAATAGACCGGCAGGCTCAGGAATGGCGGAAATGGCGATGGACCCTCCGGCGGAGAATTTCCCCCGGGAGAGCAGGCAGTCAGAAGCATGGCTGCGAAGAGCAGTTTGCGCATGGTTTATTCCCCTCACCGGCCCATGCTAGCGCAACTCACCCAGCAAGGAACGCATGATGAAGATTACATTCAATGTAGATTGCACGCCGGCCGAAGCGCGCGCCTTCTTTGGTCTGCCGGATGTACAGCCGGTCAATGACATGATCGTGTCATCCATGGTTGAGCGGACGAAACAGAATCTCGACACCCTGAGTGATCCCAAAGCGTTCTGGGAACGCGCCATGGCGACCGGCACCGGGAATATGGAAGCCTTCCAGAACATGTTTGCCGCCGGGATGAAGGCGTCCGGCGGATCCGACAAGAAATAGAGCGGCCCCGGGCCGATGGAGACGATCTTCGCACGGAGTTCCGGCTCGGGCCGGACGGCGATTGCTGTCTGGCGGATTTCTGGTCCGGCAGCGGGCGAGGTCGTTGCGAAACTCGCAGGCTCATTGCCGTCTGCCCGCCGCGCGAGCCATCGGCAGATCAGGGATCCGCTAGGCGGGCTCCTTGATGACGGGATCGTCCTTTGGTTTCCCGGTCCCAATACGGCGACGGGCGAGGACTTGGCCGAATTCCATCTTCATGGGTCACAGGCAGTGGCCACCCGTTTCACTGAAACACTGACGGGGCTCGGTTTGCGACCTGCGGAGCCAGGTGAGTTCACACTTCGCGCTTTACGTTATGGCCGGATGGGATTGCTTGAGGCGGAAGGCCTCGGTGATCTTCTCGATGCCGAAACAGAACAGCAAAGACAACAGGCTTTGGGAGGCTATACTGGGTCCGCGCGAGAGGTCGTGGCGGGCTGGCGCGACGGGCTTTTGGCCGCGCTCGCAGTGCTCGATGCGGCCGTGGATTTTCCTGACGAAGAAGATGTCCCTGCGGAGATCGCCTCCCGCGCGGTCCCGGCACTCGAAAAAGTGTCGGTCTCCCTGAAACAGGAACTGGCGAAATCCGCCAAGGGCCGCCGGCTCCGCGAGGGGCTGACGCTTGCGATCATCGGGCCGCCGAATGCGGGCAAATCGACCCTCCTCAATCGGCTGGTCGGGGAGGAGCGGGCCATCGTCTCGGACATTCCCGGCACGACGCGGGACGTGGTCAGTGCCCGGCTCGATATTGCGGGACGGCTGGTCGAGGTGCTTGATACGGCGGGTTTGCGTGATGAAACAGATGACCCCATCGAACGCGCCGGGATGGAACGCAGCCGTGCAGCGCGGGAGCGGGCGGACATCATCATCGAGCTTTCCGCCGACGGAAGCCGGGAAGACCCCCGCCTCCTCCGCGTGACCAACAAGATCGACCTCGGGGAGACGGCCCCCGAAGGCACGCTCGGGCTCTCCGCACTAACGGGCGAAGGCTGGGACGAATTCCTCATCGCGCTGACCGGGAGGATCGAGGCAACGGCGTGCCCCGCTCTTTTTACACATGAGCGGCAGATCGCCCTACTCCAGTCCGGCGCGGCGGCGCTGGATAGGGTGCTCGATGATCCGGCGCAGGATCCCGAACTGCTGGCGGAAGATGTCCGTTCAGTGATCGCCCTTCTCGATCAGATGACCGGCCGGATCACGGTTGAGGATGTGCTGGGCGCCATCTTTTCCCGCTTCTGCATCGGAAAATAGCGTTTCACGTGAAACAGGCGCTCGCGCCCTCTCCACAAGCCGCCTTCCCTTCGCTATCTGCCTGCAATGAGCAGAGATTTTGACGTCATTATTGTCGGCGGCGGCCATGCCGGGACGGAAGCGGCCTGCGCTGCGGCCCGAGCGGGTGCGCGCACGGCGCTCGTTACCCATAAATGGGCGACGGTCGGCGAGATGTCCTGCAATCCAGCTATTGGGGGTCTGGGAAAAGGCCATCTGGTCCGCGAGATCGATGCGCTCGATGGGATCATGGGGCGTGCTGCCGATCAGGGCGGCATCCAGTTCCGGCTGCTCAACCGGTCAAAAGGCCCGGCTGTTCGCGGCCCACGCACGCAAGCCGACCGCAAGCTCTATCGCGAAGCCGTCCAGCGACTGGTGACAGCGCAGGAAAACCTGACCGTCATCGAAGCGGCGGTCGATGATCTGATCGTTGTCGGTGATGAATGCCGGGGCGTGATCACCGATAAGGGGGAGCGGATCGAAGCCTCTGCTGTGGTCGTGACCACGGGCACCTTTCTGCGCGGCGTCATCCATCGCGGCCATGACCGGATCCCGGCAGGCCGCGTGGGCGAAGCCCCGGCCAATGCGCTGGGCGAGCGATTCGAAGCCATGAACCTGCCGCTCGGGCGGCTGAAAACCGGCACGCCGGCTCGGCTCGACAGGCGGACAATTGGCTGGGACCGGCTCGAAATGCAGGAAGCCGATGAGCGGCCTGTGCCTTTTTCTTTCCTGACGAGCGAGATCACCGTGCCGCAGATTGCCTGCGGCATCACCTATACCAATGATGCGACCCACCGGATCATCGAGGAAAACCTCTCCGGCTCTGCCGTCTATGGCGGGCGGATTTCCGGGCAGGGGCCGCGCTATTGCCCGTCGATTGAGGACAAGGTCGTCAAATTCCGGGACCGCGCGTCTCATCAGGTCTTTCTCGAGCCCGAAGGCCTCGATGATCACACGATCTATCCGAACGGGATTTCGACCTCCTTGCCGGAGGAGATCCAGGACGCGTTTCTCAAGACCATTCCAGGGCTCGAGACCGCGAAAGTCCTGCAATATGGCTATGCCATTGAATATGACTACGTCGATCCGCGTGCACTCGACCGGACGCTGGGACTGCGGATGCTGCCGGGGCTTTTCCTGGCGGGTCAGATCAATGGCACCACGGGATATGAGGAGGCAGGCGCTCAAGGCCTGATGGCCGGGCTCAATGCTGCGGCCCGTGCGTTGGGCCAATCGCTTCGCACCCTCACCCGGTCTGACGGATATATCGGGGTGATGATCGATGATCTGGTGACCCGCGGGGTGACCGAGCCCTATCGCATGTTCACCTCTCGCGCTGAGTATCGTCTTTCCCTGCGGGCGGATAATGCGGATCTGCGCCTGACGCCACTGGGCCTTGAATGGGGTTGCGTCGGTGAGGAACGGCGCGAGGCGTTTCACGTGAAACAGTCCGCGGTCGAGGGCCTGCGGCAGGTCATGACCACGACCACCCTCACCCCGAATGAAGCCGGTGCCCATGGCATCAAGGTCAATCAGGACGGGCGCCGCCGGTCCTTGCTTGATCTCCTCAGCCTCAAGGATGTGTCGCTGGACGACATTGCTGCCCTCGCCCCGGCACTGGCTGAAGCGCCGGAAGATGTGCGCACGGTGATCGAAGCCGATGCGCTATATGCGGGCTATCTTGACCGGCAGGAGGCGGAGATCGTCACCCTGCGCAAGGAAGAGAGCCAGCCCATTCCGGCCGATTTCGATTTCCATGCCGTCACGGGCCTTTCCAATGAGGTGAAAGACCGTCTGACACGGGCGCGCCCGGAAACGCTGGGCCAGGCGGGCCGCGTGGAAGGCGTCACGCCCGCCGCGCTAGCCACTCTTCTTATCCATTTGCGTGGGGTGTCCGCCGCCAATGGCTGAGACCGCCCTGCCCCGATCCCTTGATGAGTTCGCGGACCGGCATGCGCTGGATGCGGAGACGCGCGGCCTGTTCGCGCAATATGATGAGCGCCTCTTGGAGACGGCGGCACATACCAATGTCATCTCCCGTAACACCCTGCCCGACCGATGGGCCCGCCATTACGAGGACTCCGCTCAGCTCTTCCCGTTGATCCGGGAAGACGCCACCACCCTTCTCGATATTGGCAGCGGGGCCGGGTTCCCGGGGCTCGTGCTTGGCATTCTCTGCCGGGATCGCCCGCTGAAGATCACGCTGGCTGACAGCGTCGGCAAGAAAGCCCGTTTCCTTGCGGAAACCGCTCATGCACTGGGATTGAGCAACATCACAGTCTCGTCAGACCGGGTCGAATCGTTTCACGTGAAACGCATGAGTTTCGATGTCATCACCGCCCGGGCCGTGACCGCCCTTGATGGCCTCCTCGCCCTTGCCTCCCCCCTGCTCGCGCCGGGCGGAATGTTGATATTTCCCAAGGGCGCGCGGGCCGATGAGGAATTGACGGCAGCCGCCACGGGGTGGAGATTCAACCATGAGAAACGCGCCAGCCATACCGACCCGGACGCGTCGATCCTTATCCTGACTGAGCCCGAAAGACGCTAAGTGACCCCTCCTCGTATCCTCGCCATTGCCAACCAGAAGGGCGGCGTCGGCAAGACCACCACCACGATCAATCTCGGAACGGCCCTCGCCGCCATTGGCGAGAAGGTACTGATCATTGATCTCGACCCGCAGGGGAACGCCTCGACGGGCCTGGGGGTCGAGCATGCGCGCCGTAGGCTGACGACTTATGATGTGCTGCGCGGAGAGGCAGAACTCTCTGATATTGCTCAGGAAACTTTGGTCCCGGGGCTGACGGTTGCGCCCTCTGGTGTCGATTTGGCGGCCGCCGAAGTCGAGCTGATCAATGCCGAAGGCCGCCATCACCGGCTACGCCGCGCGATTGAGAGAGTGTCCCAGAATGGGACGGGTCCGTCCTATGTGCTGATCGACTGCCCTCCTTCGCTGGGCATGCTGACGGTCAATGCGATGGCGGCAGCGGATGCGGTGCTGATTCCGCTCCAATGTGAATTCTTCGCCCTCGAAGGCCTTGCGCAGATCCTGCGGACCATCGGCCAGGTGCGTCAGCGGCTGAACCCGTCCCTCGATCTGCAAGGCATCGTCCTCACCATGTATGACCGGCGGAACAATCTCTCCCGCGAGGTTGAGAACAATGTCCGCGACCATATGGGCGAGAAGGTCTACCGCACGGCCATACCGCGCAATGTGCGCCTCTCCGAAGCGCCGTCGCATGGCAAACCTGCCCTGCTCTATGATCTGAAATGCTCAGGCAGTCAGGCTTATGTTCGTTTGGCTACCGAAATTATCCAGCGTGAAAGGGCCGCCTGATGGCTGCAGCACGAAAAGGCCTGGGCCGCGGGCTTGAATCAATATTCGCCGATGAAGGCGGTGATGAGCCCCTCGCCCCGCGCGAAGGCCCGGCGACGATCTCGCTGGCCGACATTGCGCCCGATCCTGACCAGCCGCGCAAAAGTTTCACGGATAAGGAGCTCGATGAGCTCGCCGCCTCGATCAAGGCGCGCGGGCTTTTGCAGCCGATACTCATCCGCCCGGTCGAAGGCGGGAAAGCGAAATATCTGATCATCGCCGGCGAACGCCGCTGGCGGGCATCCGCGCGCGCCAAGCTGCATGAGATCCCGGTGATCATCCGCAACACGGATCCCGGCCAGACTGCGGAAATCGCACTGATCGAAAATATTCAGCGTACAGACTTGAATGCCATCGAGGAAGCGGATGCCTATACGCGGATGAAGGAGGTTTTCGGTCGCAAACCCCAGGAAATCGCCGATGCGGTGGGCAAATCGCGCAGCCATGTCGCCAATATGATGCGGCTCTCCGCCCTCCCCGCAGATGTCCGCGCCCATGTCGTCGAAGGCAAGCTCTCCATGGGTCATGCCCGCGCCCTTCTGTCGGCGGCTGATCCGGCAAAGCTCGCCGAAGACGTGATCCGGCGCGGCCTTTCAGTGCGCGAGACAGAATTGCTGGTCGGCACGGGCAAGAATTTCTCCGGCGGTAAGAACAAAGGCGACGACAAAGGCCCCAAGGCGCCGCGCAAAACCGATGCGGACACCAAATCGCTGGAGAATGATCTCGAAGCGGCGCTCGGCCTGACGGTCGAGATCGATCACGGCAAGAAGGGTGGCACCGTCACCCTTGCGTATGACACGCTGGAACAGCTTGATGATATCTGCCGCCGGCTGATGGGCACGGCGGTTTAAGGCGCGGCAGAGTGTGTAGAGACGCTAATGCGGTATTCACGGAACAATGGAAAGAGTATATCTAAGCTTTATATTCTGGCTGTTGTAATATGTGTACTGATAAACATATACCTAATCCTCAGTTATATCGCAGATGGTTTAGATACGTTACAGACTACAAACGCGATGCGTGCTATAGCCTTCTATTCGTTGATAGTTTTTCCTGCTACTTTCGTAACATTATCCGCATTTGTTTACATTCCCGCGAAATCACAGAGCCTAATTTCCAGATCCCGCAGCTTCGAATTCATATCAATCTTGATGTCAGTAGCGGGAGTTATCCTATTCTGGGTGGTGCGCGATATTTAGTATGCAAGAGAAAAACCCGGAGTCAGAACAAATGCTTTTCACATCCGACAACTGGGCCGGGGTTCACCCGAAAATCATGGACGCCATGATCGCCGCCAATGAGGGGCCGGTGCCGGCCTATGGCGCGGATGAGCTGACGCAATCCGTCATCAATCAGTTCACGGAAATGTTTGGCAAGAAAGTCGAAGTGGCTTTTGTGGCAACCGGCAGTGCGGCAAACTCGATAGCGTTGGCCGCCATGCTGCCGCCCTTTGGCGCGGTCTTCTGTCATGAGCATGCCCATATCCAGATCGATGAATGCGGGGCACCGGAATTTTTCACGGGCGGCGCCAAGGTGCTGCCGCTGGCAGGTGAGGGGGGCAAACTCACCCCCGCTATTCTCGAAGAGGGGATGCGGATCTACACGCCCGCCATGGCGCACCGCGTCCTGCCGAAAGCTGTGTCCCTGACACAAGGCACCGAAGCTGGGACAGTCTATACAATTGATGAAATCCGTGCGCTGACGGCCAAGGCCCGCGAGCTCGGCCTTTATGTCCATATGGATGGCGCGCGTTTTGCCAATGCGGCTGCGCATCTTGGCGCGAGCCCCAAAGAGATCGTGACCGATACCGGCGTTGATATCCTGACGCTGGGCGGCACCAAGAATGGCTGCATGGTCGCAGAAGCCATCATCGTTCTGAATGAGGCGCTGTCGGAGCATCTGGTCTGGCGCCAGAAGCGGGCAGGGCAGGGCTTCTCCAAGAACCGCTTCCTCGCCGCGCAATGGAAAGCCTATTTCGAAGATGACCTCTGGCTGAAGCTGGGCGCACACGCCAATGCGATGGCCACGCGTCTTGCAGAGGGGATCAGCGCGGCGGGGTTCGAACTCGTCAATGAAACCCAGATCAATGAGGTCTTCCCGATCCTGCCAGATGCGGTGGTTGAGGGCCTGAAAGAAAAAGGCGCGGCCTTTTACGACTGGGTTCAGCCTGGCGATTCTTATGACGGCAAGCTACGCCGCCTCGTGACAAGCTATCAGACAAGCGAGAAGGAAGTTGAAGCGTTCCTGACCGCGCTCAAAGCTCTCGCCTAAAATCTGTAGACAGATTTCGCCACGCGATAGGTGTTCGCATAGGCGAGCACCGTGTCGGTGATCGGCTCGGCATAGCCGCCACCAATGCCCATCGAGACGGGGATACCCCGGCGATGGCAGCCCTCCAGCACCAGATGATCCCGCGCCATCAGCCCTTCATGGGTGATATCGAGGCGCCCCAACCGGTCGGTGATCAGGGGATCGACCCCGGCCTGATAAAGAACGAGATCGGGCGCGAAATTCCAGACCTGCGGCAGATGCTCTTCGATGGCGGCGAGGAATGCCGCATCGCCCGTATGATCGGGCAGGGGGACATCGAGCGTGCTTGGCACTTTGCGGAAGGGGAAATTCTTCTCGCCGAAAACATCGAGAATGAAGATGCCGGGATGATCGACAAGCAGCGCGGCATTGCAGTCGCCCTGGTGCACATCGAGATCGATGATCGCGATACGGTCAACGGCGCCCTCATTCAGAAGCGTCCTGGCAACGACAGCAAAGTCATTATAGATACAGAAGCCCGCGCCGAAATCCGCATGCGCATGATGCGTGCCGCCGGCGAGCTGTCCCGCAAGGCCCCGTTCTAGGGCATCGCGCGCGGCAGCGAGTGCCCCGCCTACGGTCCTTTGACCGCGCTTATGGATCAGATCCGACCACGGAAAGCCGATCCGGCGCATCTCCTTGGGGTCAATCGTGCCGTCGCGTAAGGAGTGAACATATTCCTCCGTATGCGCAGCGGTAATGACATCTTCGGGCGCCTGTGGGGAGAAGGTGAGGGCGCTTTCCTCGACGATCTCATTGGAGATCAGCGCCTCGCGCAGGAGGTTATATTTCTCCGCCGGAAAGCGGTGACCTTGCGGCAGAGCGAGGGTGAAATCCGTCGAGAAATAAAACCGCATTACTCGGCAGCCGCGGCGGCCACATCCTTTGGCGCAATCCAGCCGCCCAGCTCCCGCCGTGCCAGCTCTTCAAGACAGGCAAGAAACGCCTCATCATTATTGAGGCACGGAATGGGGGTCAGCTCCTGCCCGCCCGCTTCTTTGAACGTTTCGCGCAGGCCGATGCCGATCTCTTCAAGCGTTTCGATACAGTCGGAAACAAAAGCAGGGGCCGCAACTGCGAGCTGTTTGATTCCGTCCTCTGCGGCCTTTTTCACAAGGCTTTCGGTCGAGGGTTCGAGCCATTTCTCCGGGCCGAATTTCGACTGAAAGCCGAGTGGCGCGAAGGTCTCATCCCAGCCCATCCGTTCACGGAGCAGCCGCGCCGTCTTCTGGCAATGACAATGATAGGGATCGCCCGCATTGAAATATCGTTGCGGAATACCGTGGAAGGAGAGGATTACGCGCTCTGTCTCCTCCGGCACGTGCCGCCGCATCGAGGTCTCAAGAGCATCGATGTAAGAGGGCTCATCGTGAAAGGGTGGAGCGATCCGGATAGCGGGCTGCCAGGGCCGCTCTTTCATGGCCTCTGCGACCTTGTCCGCGACCGTCCCCGTCGTCGTCGCTGAATATTGCGGATAGAGCGGCAGGATCATGATCCGGTCATGACCCTTCGCCATTAGCGCGCCGATCCGCTCCGGGATCGAGGGGTTCCCGTAACGCATCGCGTAATCAACGGTGACGTCATCGCCTAAGCGCTCAGCCAAGCCTTCCATCTGCCGTTGGGTGTAATAGGCGAGGGGGCTCTGTCCTGACTCTTCATGCCAGATAGACTGATAGAGCTTGGCTGTCTTGGATGGTCTCGTATTCAAAATGATCCCGTAGAGAACCGGCAGCCAGAAAATCCGCGGGTAATCGACGACCCGTTTGTCGGACAGGAACTCACGCAGATAGCGGCGCACGGAGGCTGGCTCTGGAGTATCGGGCGTGCCGAGATTGACGAGCAGCACGGCCACGCCGCCGGTCTTCACCGAGGGGTGCGCGGGCGGCAGGTTCATCTCCTTGCCGGATTGTCGGTTGGTCTCTGACATGCCGGGGTGCTAGTGATGTTAGGCGCGGCGCTCAAGCTACTTGCCGCATCGTTGCGCATGTTTGCCGCACCGACCCTTTCGGGAAAGGAAATGTCATGAAGCTCCTCCGCTCCGCCCTTGCCATTGCTGCGTTCGGCGTTTTGTCCGCCTGCGCGACCTCCACTCCCTATGCCGCTGCGGGCAGCGATGATGGATACGGGTTCTCAGAGCAGCGGATCGAGGACGACCGCTTCCGCATCACCTTCAAGGGCAATTCCCTTACAGACCGCGAGACGGTCGAGACCTATCTTCTCTATCGCGCCGCCGAGATCACGCTTGAATATGGCTATGACCATTTCATCGTCGTGAAGGATGATACCGAGAAATCGACCACCTATTCCGGCACGCGTGATCGCGGCTTTTATTCCTATTACGGCGTCGGGCGACCCTTCCCCTATTATGGCTACGGCTATCGCTGGGACCCGTTCTATGACGATGTCGATATCCGTGAGCGCCGCCGCTATTCGGCGATTGCCTATATCGTTCTCGGCAAAGGCGCGAAGCCGGCCGATGAACCGGCCGCCTATGATGCTCGCCAGGTCATCGAAAACCTGCGGCCTTCCATCATTCTACCTGAGCAGGGCTGAGCCCGGTATTTGAGGGATTGCGCCCCGCGTGGGCGGCGTTACGGTCCCGCCCATAAAGTTAACCGGGCAGGAGGAAACCATGCTGCCGAAAAACTTCCTGCGGTCATCTCTGGCCGTGCTGGCCGTTGCGACGACGGCGATTTCCATCACGCATGCACAAGAAGAGGCGCCCGCAATGGCTGAATCCGACGACCCCTATCTCTGGCTGGAAGAGGTCGAAGGCGAGCGGGCACTGGAATGGGTTCGGTCTCAAAACGACCGGACACTGGCAGAGCTTCAAGCAAGCCCGCTCTATGAGGGTCTCCTCGAAGAAGCCCGCGCGATCCTGACTTCTGATGAGCGGATCCCGGGCGCGGCTTTGCGCGGCGGCTATGCCTATAACTTCTGGCAGGACGAAACGAACGTTCGCGGCCTGTGGCGCCGGATGACGACCAAGGATTACGTCGCGGGCAAATCCGACTGGGACACTGTCCTCGACCTTGATGCCCTCGCCGAAGAAGAAGGCGAGAACTGGGTCTATAAAGGCGTGAGCTGCCTCGCGCCGGCCTATGAGCGCTGCATCATCACCTTGTCGCGCGGCGGCTCTGATGCGTCCGTCCGCCGGGAATATATCATCGGCGAAGGCTTCGTTGAGGATGGCTTCAACCTCGCCGAGGCGAAAGCCGGCACGGCCTGGCTCGATGCCGACACGATGCTGGTCGCAACCGACCTTGGCGAAGACACCAAAACCGACAGCGGCTATCCGCGCCTCGTCCAGCTCTGGGAGCGCGGCACCGCGATTGAGGACGCGCCTGTGATATTCGAAGGCGAGAAGAGCGATGTCGGCAGCTTCCCCTTCTCGGTCTGGGCCGACGGGAAATATACCGGCGGGGTCGTTCGCGCGCGAACCTTCTATGAGAGCGATTACAATACGCTGGGTGAAGACGGTCAGCTCTTCGCGCTGCCGCTGCCCGCGAAATCGAGCTACTCCGGCTATGTCGATGGCAAGGTCATCGTCTCGCTTCAGGAGGATTGGGAGATCGGTGGCGAGACCTATAAAACCGGCTCCGTCGTTGCTTACGATCCCGAAACGGAAAAGACCTCGCTGATCTTTGCCCCGTCCGACCGGGTCGCGGTCGATGGGGTGTCGAGTTCAGAGGACACGGTCTTCGTCTCGCTCCTCGACAACATCAACGGAAAGCTCCTCAGCTTCACGCCGACCCGCAAGGGCTGGAAGAAGAAGGAGATCGCCCTGCCGGAAAACGGCGTGATCTCGGTCTCCTCCGTCGATGACGAAACCGGCGACATGCTGGTCTATTACGAAAACCCGACGACACCGGAGACGCTTTTCTATGTGAAGAAGGGCGGCGCCCCGCGGGCGCTCAAATCGACCCCGGATTTCTTCAACGCCGAGGGCATGGTCACAAAGCAATATGAAGCGACCTCCACGGACGGTACGAAGATTCCCTATTTCGTGATCGCTAAGGAAAGCGTGCTCGAAGCCGGTCCCGCGCCGACGGTCCAGTACGGCTATGGCGGTTTCCAGGTGTCGATCCTGCCGCAATATTCGGCAACGACCGGCAAGCTCTGGCTGGAGAATGGCGGCGTCTATGTCATCGCCAACATCCGTGGCGGCGGCGAGTTCGGGCCGGAATGGCACCAGGCGGGCCTCAAGACCAACCGGCAAAAAATCTATGATGATTTCTATGCCGTCTCCGAGGACCTGATCGCAAAAGGCATCACGACGTCAGATCAGCTCGGCATCCTTGGCGGCTCGAATGGCGGGCTTTTGATGGGGGTCGCAATGACCCAGCGCCCGGACCTCTACAAAGCGATCGGCATCGGCGTGCCGCTGCTTGATATGCTGCGCTATGACCAGCTGCTCGCCGGGGCCTCATGGGTCGGTGAATATGGCAGTCCGTCGATCCCCGAGGAGCGGGCCTTCCTTGAGAAGATCAGCCCCTATCATAATGTGAAAGAGGACGTGGATTACCCCCGCGCCTACTTCTTCACCTCGACCAAGGACGACCGCGTCCATCCGGGTCACGCCCGGAAGATGGCGAAGAAGATGGAAGCTCAGGGCCACCCCTTCCTGTATTATGAAAACATCGAAGGCGGCCACGGCGCTGCGGCGAACCAGGAGCAACAGGCCAAACGCCTCGCGCTTCAATATGTGTATTTCGCGAACCTGCTCGGTTTGGACGCGGAATAACAAACAGCCTTAGAACGAGAAGCGGGGGTCGGGTGCCCCCGCTACTTTTATATGGAGAGGGATGATGGAAGGCAGTCTTGAGGGTCTGGGCGCATTGCCCTTCTGGGGGATTACGCTTGGCGCGTTTGTGCTGTTCTATTTTCTTGGCAGCGTCCTTAAATTCCCGCTCTGGCTGAGAGTCCTGATCGCGCTCCTTGTGGGCGGATTTGTTGGCTATCTCTTTGGGGATGTGGCTGCTAGTGTGAAGCCGGTCGGTGACGGGTTCGTCAAACTGATCCGAATGCTTATCATTCCGCTGATTTTCACGACCATCGTTGCGGGCGTCATTTCGCTTGGCGATCCCAAAAGGCTGGGTAGTCTCGGTGTACGGACGATCCTGCTTTATCTTTGTACGACCGTGTTTGCCGTTGGGCTTGGGGTTCTGGCTGGGCTGATCGTCAAGCCGGGCGTCAATGTCGATTACGCTGCAGCCGATGTCAGCGCTCAATCTGATCTGACCTCACGGCTGGAAACGGCGGCGGCAGCCAGCCAGTCACAGACTGCTGCCGACAAGCTTTTAGATATCATTCCCGCCAACCCGATTGAGGCGATGGCGGACGGCAATATCCTGCCGATCATTTTCTTCTCCATCTTGTTCGGCATCGGGATCATCGCGGCGAAAGAGGGTGAAGGCCCCGTCGGGAAGGTCATGGAATCCGCTGCTGAGGCGGTTCTGAAGATCACGCATTTTGTCATGCTTCTGGCACCTTATGGTGTCTACGCGCTCATGGCCTGGGTCATGGGGACGCTTGGCCTTGGGGTTCTCGACAACCTCGCCAAGCTCGCGGTGGCTCTTTATATCGCCTGTGCCGTCCACATTCTCTTTGTCTATGGCGGCCTTATCCGCGTTGTGGTTGGCCTGCCGCTAATCCGGTTCTTCAGCGGCATTCTTGATGCGATGAGCACGGCCTATTCAACGGCCAGTTCATCCGCGACGCTGCCGGTGACAATCTCCAATGTGAACAAAAACCTTGGCGTTGAGAAATCGGTTGCGGGCGCTGTCCTGCCGATCGGTGCGACCGTCAATATGGACGGCACCAGCCTTTATATCGGCCTTGTCGCACTGTTCGCAGCGCAGGCAGTTGGATTGGATCTGGGGACGGCTGAGTATCTCGCTATCGGGATTGCGGCTGTCGGCGTCAGCATCGGTGCCGCCGGTATTCCGTCCGCAAGCCTGTTCCTTGCGGTTGGGGTACTGACGACTATCGGCGTAAGCGAAGCAGATGCGATCCTCATCATCGCGCTGATCTTCCCGTTTGATCGCCTACTCGACATGATGCGGACGATGACGAATGTGACGGGAGATGCCGCAGTCGCAACAACGGTCGCAAAATGGGAAGGCGCTCTTGATGAGGAAATCTTCCGGCGGGCAGAAAAAGAATGAGATCTGTCCGTATTCTGACGACAGGCGGCACGCTCGATAAGGTCCATGACTGGCGGGCCGAGAACATCACCTTTGCAGGCGCGGGCAAGTCCCAGGTGCCCGAGGTGCTGGAGCATGGCCGCTGTTATCACCCTGAGGTCGAGCAGCTCTTTCAGATCGACTCGCTCGACATGACCGAGACCTATCGCAATCTCCTTCTCGAACGGGTGAAAGCCGCGGCAGAAGAGGGGATCGTGATCACCCACGGCACCTCGACCATGGCGGAGACGGCGCGCTTCCTCGACGGCAAGGCGGAGGGCAAGACCATCGTCCTCACCGGCGCCATGCGGCCGCATTCCCTGTTCATCTCGGATGCCGCCTTCAATCTCGGCGGGGCGGTGATCGCGGCCCAGACACTGCCGGCAGGCGTCTATGGCGTGATGAACGGCCTCGTTTTTGCGGCATCGGAGCTCAAAAAGAACGAGAAGCTCGGCCGGTTCGACGTTTAAGGGGCGGAGCAGGTGAGCTGGCTTGAACTCAAAATACCGCCGCTCCTTCTGATGTTGCTCTGCGGCTTTGGCATCTTCTGGTTCGGTGCCAGCCCCGACGCCCTCACGAACTGGGCATTACTCATTCCGGGCGCGCTCACGGGCGTTTTGGGCGTCATCCTGCTGGTCCGGGCCGTCCGCCGCTTCATGGCGGCAAAGACGACCGTCAATCCACATACACCCTCCAAATCGAGCGAACTGGTCATCGAGGGCGAGTATCGCTGGACGCGCAATCCCATGTATCTGGGCATGTTGCTGATCCTCATCGGCCTCCTGATCGTCCTGCCGTCCGTGACTGGCGGCGCCATTGCGGCCTCCTTCTTTGTCTATATCACCCGGTTCCAGATCATGCCGGAGGAGCGGCTGCTCGAAGCCCAGTTCGGCGGCGAGTATCGCGAGTATAAGCGCCGGGTCCGCCGCTGGATCTGAGGCGGCAAGGATCACCTTGACCTTGGCCCCCCGTAAGTTTATCCACCGCGCTCAAAATTCGGTCCAGCTGTGTCTTTCGCAGCGTCTACCGGCACGACCCTTCATCACCATATGAAGACGAGGCCGGGGATGTCCCGCCGCCGGGGTAACGCCCTCGCGGCGGCTAACTGCGTTTGGCGCCCCGCTTGACCGAAAGGAAAAGGATTTATGTTCGACAGCCTGTCTGACAGACTCTCCGGTGTATTCGACAAGCTCCGCGGCCGCGGGGCCCTGTCGGAGGCCGACGTCACCGAAGCCCTGCGCGAAGTGCGCGTGGCCCTGCTCGAGGCGGATGTCGCGCTGCCTGTCGCACGCGAATTTGTCGGCAAAGTCAAAGAACGCGCCATTGGTCAGGAAGTCCTGCGCTCGGTCACGCCGGGCCAGCAGGTCGTCAAGATCGTCCATGATGTCCTGATCGAAACGCTCGGTGGCGGCGATAATGCGCATGAGATCAATCTCAACCATGCGCCGCCCGTCGCGGTTCTCATGGTCGGCCTTCAGGGCTCGGGGAAAACGACGACCACGGCGAAACTCTCAAAACGGTTGAGCGAGAAGGACAAGAAGCGTGTCCTGATGGCATCGCTCGACACGCGCCGTCCGGCCGCCATGGAACAACTCCGTGTACTGGGTGAGCAGGCGAGCGTCTCGACCCTGCCGATTGTCGATGGGCAGACGCCGGTCCAGATCGCGCGGCGTGCGATGGAAGCGGGCCGTCTCGGCGGCTATGATGTCGTCATGCTCGACACGGCGGGCCGTCTGTCGATTGACGAAGACCTCATGGCTGAGGTCCAGGAAATCCACAAAGTAACGAACCCGGCTGAAACACTGCTTGTTCTTGATGCCCTGACTGGTCAGGACGCTGTTCAGACGGCGGAGAAATTCAAAGCCCGTGTGCCGGTCTCAGGCGTCGTCCTTACCCGGCTTGATGGTGATGCGCGCGGCGGCGCGGCCCTCTCCATGCGGAGCGTTACGGGTGCGCCGATCAAATATGCCGGGATGGGCGAAAAGCTCGATGCTCTCGATGTCTTTGACCCGGAGCGCATGGCGGGCCGTATCCTCGGCATGGGCGACATCGTCTCGCTGGTCGAGAAAGCCAGTGAACAGATCGACGAGGAGAAAGCCGCCAAGGCCGCCAAGAAAATGGCCAAGGGTGAGTTTGATCTCGATGACCTGAGGGATCAGTTCGCCCAGATGCGCAAAATGGGCGGCATGGGCGCAATCCTCGGCCTGATGCCCGGCATGGGCAAGATCAAGAACGCGGTCGATGCCGCCGGCGGTTTCGACGACAAGGAAATCCGCCGTCAGGAAGCGATCATCGGTTCCATGACGAAAAAGGAGCGCAAGAAACCGGCGCTCATGAATGCCTCCCGCAAACGCCGTGTCGCCTCTGGCGCGGGCGTGCAGGTGCAGGACGTCAACAAACTGCTCAAAGCCCATAAGGGCATGGCCGACATGATGAAAAAGATGGGCAAGGGCGGCAAGCGAGGCATGGCGGCGAATATGGCCAAGATGCTCGGCGGCGGCGGTCCCGGCGGCATGGGCGGTCTTGGTGGCGGCATGCCTCCCGGCATGGGCGGGGGCGGGATGCCCGGTCTTGGCGGCGGCGGCGGTCTTCCGGGTCTCGGTGGCGGCAGCCTGCCCGGCCTTGGCGGAGATAAAAAGAAATGATCCGTCTAACGCTTATCTCATCTGTTGCTCTGCTTGCGGCCTGCGCCAGCAATGACGACAATACGATCAGTTCCATGAATTATCTTCAGGCGCCGATTGAGGCGGCCTGCGCGCGCGATGCCCTGATCGATGAGGAGGGCTTTGCGGCCGTGACCTCGATCCGGCAGATCGGCGGCGCCGAACAGATCGACGCCACATTCAATCAGGACATGCCCGTTACCGTCATCGTCCGCCGTCAGGACGACGGCACAGGTGAGGTCAGCGTCTTTACGCGGCTGGAGGAGGGCGCAACGCCCCTTGAGCGCCGCAAAGCGAATTTCGCTGTGACAACAGCGGATGAAACCATCTATCGTCAGTGTACCGCTGACGGGAAGATCAATCCTGGTGACGGCGACGTCATCATCGAAGCACAAGAGTGAAAGAAGGAAATCATGGCTCTTAAAATCCGTCTCGCCCGTGGTGGCGCAAAGAAACGCCCTTACTACTCCGTCGTCGTTGCCGATGCGCGCATGCCGCGTGATGGCCGCTTCATCGAGAAAATCGGCTCCTACAACCCGCTGCTCGGCAAGGACGATGAAAAACGTGTGCAGATCAATGCAGAGCGCGCCAAGCATTGGCTTGAGCATGGCGCCCAGCCGACCGATCGTGTCGCCCGCTTCCTGTCCGCCATTGATCTCGTAAAATGGGAGCACGGTAACAACCCGAACAAGGCAAAGCCGGGCAAGAAAGCCCAAGAGCGCGAAGAAGAGAAGAAAGCCAAGGAAGAAGCTCGCGCTGAAGCCGAAGCTGCTGCCAAGGCTGAAGCTGAAGCTCCTGCCGAGGCACCGGTCGAGGAAGCTGCTGCCGACGACGCCGAAAAGGCTGAGTAAGGACAGATGTCCAACACCCCGCGCATGGTCGTGGTCGGCCAGTTTGCTGGCACGCATGGTGTGCGCGGGGGGTTCAAGCTCCGCAGCTTTACGGAGCAGCCGGCTGATATCGCCGCCTATGGCCCGGTGGCGACCGAAGATGGCCGTAAACTGACGATCAAGCTCGTCAGGGAATTAAAACCGGGCCTTTTTCTCTGCTCCGCGCCTGAAATCACGACCCCAGAAGAGGGCGATGCCTATAAGGGCGCGCTCCTGCATGTCGCGCGCGAGCTCCTGCCCCCGCCCGACGAGGACGAATTCTATCTCGATGACCTTATTGGCATGACGGCGGTAACGCCGGAGGGCGAGCCTGCGGGACAGGTCAAAGCGGTCGTCAATTATGGCGCGGGCGATCTTGTCGAGCTGTCGCAAGTACCTGGCCGGAAAGGCGCGGTTCTCCTCCCCTTTACCAAAGAGGCCGTGCCAGAGATTGATCTTGCCGGGGGCCAGCTCACCGTCATCCTGCCTGAAGAAGATGACGAGTTACCGCCCGACGACGCCGTCTGACTTGCGGGTGCGGGCGGCTGTCCCCATTCTTGCATGAACAGAACGGTCAAACCCGGAGTGCACCGCCCATGGGCGCCATACCCTATCTCGTCCTGCTCGCGATTTTCGCGCTGGTCCTCTACTGGTTCGCGCGCCGGTCGGAGACGGACAAGGACGCGTCGAAGGGCATTCTCGGCATTGGCCGGGATCAGGACCGCGAACCGGAGCTGGATGAGCTTAGCCCGAGGGAGCGGGTGCGCCGTCTCTCGGGCCGGGACAAGGATTAGCCGCGCAGTTTTGCGCCTGTCTTCTCTGCCTGCGCCACGATCCGGGCGCTGATGGCGTCGATTTCCTCTTCGGTCAGGGTTTTCTCACGCGGCTGAAGCGTGACTTCGAGCGCGAGCGACTTCTCGCCCTCGCCAATCCCCTTGCCGCGATAGACATCGAACAGCCGCACATCGGTGAGGAGCTGTTTCTCCGCGCCGCGAACGGCTTTGAGGAGTTTCTCCGCAGGCGTCTCTTCTGGCAGGACAAAGGCGAAATCGCGCCGGACCGGCATGAGCTGGCTGGCATTGAGCGGCGGACGGCCGCTCGCGGTCTTGCCTTTGGGTGCCGGGATCTGGTCGAGGAAAACTTCCATCGCCGCAACGGGGCCGGGCACATCAAGGGCTTCGAGCACGCTGGGGTGTACTTCGCCGAAATGGGCGAGTGTCACTTTGGGGCCAAGGCCGAGCCGAGCCTTGCGGCCGGGATGGTAATGGTCCGGCGCATCCGTCAGGGTCATGAGATTATCGGTGTTCACCCCTGCCGCCTGAAGAACGCTGATCGCCAGCGATTTGGCGGTGAAGACATCGGGCGCGGATTTCTCGCCCTGCCAGCCGGACGGGGCGGCGCCCCACGCAATGGCGGAGACGACGCTGCGCTGATCTTCGGGGCGATCCCCCTGATAGCCGCCGCCAAGCTCGAAAAGCCGGACATGGCGTGCGCCGCGTGCGGCATTGCGGCCCATAGCGAGCAAGAGGTTCGGCAGGGCGCCGGGGCGCATCTGTCCGAGATCGGAGGAAATCGGGTTCGAGAGTTTCGGGGCGTCCTTGCCGCCGAACATCTCGGCGAAAGGTGCATCGCAGAAGGCCCAGGTGACCGCTTCGTGATAGCCGGCGCCTGACATCGTCTCGCGGGCCTTGCGCTCGCGTTGCGGCAGGATGGCCGGGGCATGACGGTCAGCAGCACTCAAAGGCGGCAGCTCGTCCGTTGGCAGATTGTCGAGCCCGTGGATCCGCGCGATCTCTTCGACAAGATCAGCCTTGCCTTCGATGTCGGGGCGGAAGCTTGGCGGGGTCACCGTCCATGTGCCGCCGCGCGAGACCTCGAACCCGAGCGCACAGAGGATGCGCTCTTTCTCGCTGTCAGAGACGTCCAAACCCGTCAGGCGAGCGACTTCCGATGTCGGGAATTCAATTTCGCGAGCGGTATCCGGGATCTCGCCAGCGAGGGCGATCTCACTCGGCTCGCCGCCGCAGATGTCAAGGATTAGCTGGGTCGCAAGATCGAGACCGAGCTGAACTGATTGCGGATCGACGCCGCGCTCAAACCGGTAGCGGGCATCAGAGACGATGCCGGTCTTGCGGCCCGTGCGCGCGGTGATTAGCGGATCGAAAAGCGCGCTTTCGACCAGGACATCGGTTGTTTCATCCGTACAGCCCGAGTCCTCGCCGCCCATCACGCCGCCAAGGCCGAGAACGGCCTTATCATCGGCGATGACGCACATCGTCTCATCGACCTCATAGGTCTTGCCATCAAGGGCAAGGAAGCTCTCACCCTTTTTGCCCATCCGGGCCCGGACCGTGCCGGTCAGTTTCGCGGCATCATAGACGTGCAGCGGACGGGCGCGGTCATAGGAGACATAGTTCGTGATGTCAGCGAGTGCATTGATCGGGCGAAGGCCGATCGCGCGGAGCTGTTCCTGAAGCCAGTCAGGCGAGGGGACATTCTTCACGCCCCGGATGAGCCGGGAGCCGAATGCCGGGCAGGCTTCCTTGTCGTCAATCTCGACCGGGATCGGCTGGGCAAAGCTGCCCCCCACGGTTTCGGGAACAGGAGAGATCAGCGTGCCGAGCCCGGTAGCGGCGAGATCACGTGCGACGCCATCAACACCATTTGTGTCCGGACGGTTCGGCGTGACTTCGAAATCGATCACCGGATCATCAAGCCCCAGCACATCAGCGAGCGGCGTGCCGACAGCAGCTTCGGGTAGCTCCATGATGCCGTCATGGTCGTCGCCAAGCTCCAGCTCACGGGCCGAGCACATCATGCCGAGGCTTTCGACGCCGCGGATTTTGGCTTTCGAGAGGGTGACGTCGAGACCGGCAATATAGGTGCCGACCGGGGCAAAGGCGACGTGGATGCCTTCGCGCGCATTCGGCGCGCCGCAGACGATCTGCAGCTCGCCATCTTTTGTGTCGACCTTACAAACCTTCAGCTTGTCCGCATCGGGATGTTTCTCGGCATGCTTGACATAGCCGACCGTGATCGCGCTGAGGCGATCCGCGGGGTTCTCGATCTCCTCGACCTCAAGGCCGATCCGCACCATGGCGTCGGCGATCTCGTCGATGGAGGCATTGGTGTCGAGATGCTTTTTCAGCCAGCTGAGTGTGAATTTCATTGGTCTGTCTCCGCAGTAAGGGCGGTTTTGTCGATCGGTTTGGGGCGGCCATCGGGTCCGAGCGCCACAAAGGTGAAATCGGCTTCGGTGACGAGGTGGCGTTCGCCAAGCATGTTGCGCAGAACCCAGACCTCGACATGCACGGTGACGGATGTCGTCCCCACACGCATGATGTCGGTGTAGCAGCAGACAACGTCGCTGACATGGATTGGCTGGTGGAACCGCATCGCGTTGACGGCGACGGTCACGACGCGGTTCTTGATGTGATCGACCGCGGCGATGGCGCCGGCAATGTCCATCTGGCTCATCACCCAGCCGCCGAAAATGTCGCCCGCGCCATTGGCATCGGCCGGCATGGTCAGTGTACGGGTCGTCAACGTGCCTTGGGGTTCTGTCTGTTCGGCCATGGGCTTCAGAACCCGTAATGCTCAAGCCAGCGCGTGTCGCCGGAGAAGAAGTCGCGCAGGTCGGGGATGCCGTATTTCAGCATGGCGAGCCGATCGACGCCCATGCCGAAGGCAAAGCCCTGATATTCATCGGGGTCGAGCCCACAATTTTTCAAGACATTGGGATGCACCATGCCGCAGCCGAGGATCTCCATCCATTTATCGCCCTGACCGAATTTGATCGCGCCATCGACACGCTCATAGGCGACATCCATCTCGGCGGATGGCTCCGTGAACGGAAAGAAGTGCGGGCGGAAGCGAGTGCTCAGATCATCGATCTCAAAGAACCGTTTGACGAAGGCCTCCAGCGTGCCCTTCAGGTGACCCATATGGGTCTCCTTGTCGATGACGAGGCCCTCGACCTGATGGAACATCGGCGTGTGGGTCTGGTCACTGTCGCAACGGAAGGTCCGGCCCGGCGCGATGATGCGGATCGGCGGCTTCTCAGAGGTCATGGTCCGGACTTGCACCGGCGAGGTATGCGTACGGAGCACCATGCGCGAGCCGTCTTCTTTTTCCTCAAAGAAGAAAGTGTCGTGCATTTCGCGCGCGGGGTGGCCGGGCGGGAAGTTCAGCGCCGTGAAATTGTGAAAATCATCCTCGATGTCCGGGCCGTAGCGGACGGAGAAACCCATATCGGCAAAGATTGCCTCGATCTCGGCAAAGACCTGGCTGACGGGGTGGATCTTGCCGCGCGGCTGGGGATCAACAGGCAGGGTAACATCGACCGTCTCGGCCTTCAGGCGCGCTTCGAGAGCTGAATGGGCGAGGATATCGCGGCGCGCGGTGATCGCGGTGCCGACGCGTTCTTTGAGGCCGTTCAGAAGGGGGCCGGCTTCCTGACGCTCTTCGGGGCTCATCTTGCCAAGCGATTTCATCCGTTCGGAGATGACGCCCTTCTTGCCGAGCGCATGGACGCGCAGTTCTTCGAGGGCGGTTTCATCCGCGGCGGCGTCGATTTTTGCCATCAGCTCGGATTCGAGGCTGGGAAGATCGTCTAGGGCCATGGCTGTTCGTACCTGTCTAAATTCTCTGGCGCCTCATGCCCGAGGCAGGGGGGCTCATCAAGCGGCGGGCGGCGTAACAAAAAACCCGCTTGCGGAGGGCCGCCAGCGGGTTCTGCCGTGAAGAAGGGGGAAGCGTGCTTATGCGAGCGCGCTTTTTGCCTTCTCCACAAAGGCCGTAAACGATTCCGGCTCACGGGCAGCAAGTTCGGCCAGCATTTTGCGGTCGACTTCGATGCCAGCCTTGGCAAGGCCGTTCATGAATACCGAATAGGTGATGCCATGCTCACGGACAGCAGCGTTGATCCGCTGGATCCAGAGCTTGCGGAATTCCCGCTTGCGGGCCTTCCGGTCGCGATAGGCATATTGGCCGGCCTTTTCGACCGCCTGATTGGCGGTGCGGAACAGGCGGCGGCGAGCGCCGTAATAACCTTTGGCGCTGGCGAGAACTTTTTTGTGGCGGGCGGAACGGACGGTCCCGGTCTTCACACGTGACATATGACGGGCCTCCTATTAGCGCGCGTAGGGCATGTATTTCTTCGCGATCCGCTCGTCGGCGTCGCAGAGAACCATGGCTTTACGTTTTTGACGGATTTGCTTGGGCGAGCGCTTGATCATGCCGTGGCGCTTGCCAGTAGGATAGGCAACCAGCTTACCTTTGCCGGTGACCTTAAAGCGCTTTTTGGCGCCCGATTTGGTCTTCATTTTGGGCATTTCATCTACTCCGCTGTGGGATGGAGCACCGGGGAAACCGGTACTCGGGAAATCGTCGCCGAGGCATGCCTTGGGCCAGACGACGGGTGGAAGCGGCGGGTTCTAACGGCTTGTTCTGGCGAATCAAGCGGAAAAAGCCCCGAACTCAGGGCTTTTCCACATTAAGAGCCGAGTGACATCACAAAGCGCACGAGAGAGGTGCCGGAAATCGCCAGAGTCATGCCCATGACGATGCCGCCAATGATGAATTTCTGACGGTTCGGGTGATCCTCGGGCTTGGAGAACGCAAACCAGACGACCGGCAGCAGGATAACGTTGCCGACTATGACAAGGTATTTGAACGTCTCGGTCGGGAAGAGTTCGGCCCAGCCGATGGGGTCGCCTGACAGCGTGGCGCCGATGGCCGGCAGGCCGAGCGCAAGGTCGATCGAGAGGACGATACCGATAAAGGCCTTCGCGATGTCTTCGCCGGTGTCGATGACGGCAACGATGAAGCGCGTTGCGCGAGTCAGGATGGCAAAGGCGTATTCACGGCCGGCGATCAGGCCGAGGAAGACCCAGGTGGTCGACATCGGGATCTCGCTCAGTTCCTTGAAGAAGAAGAGCAGTGACGCATAGATGAAGTCGACGATGGTCGCCGAGCGGATGTCGGTCACGGCCGTCTTGGTGCGCAGGATGCGCTGCACCGGGCCCCCGCCATTGGCGAAGGTCAGCCCCAGCAGCAAGAGGATGATGACCATCGCGCCAAAGCCTTCGGCCGCCGTCAGCTCACGCGGCAGGAAGACGAAGATGTTGGCAAAATCCTGAATGAGCCAGATCGACCAGAGATAGGCCGTGGTCGCCCACTGTGCGACGACCCAATAAAGCCCGCGCCCGACAGAGAGCGCCATGCCAAGGCCGATGGCTTCGAGGACCAGCACGCAGCCAATGCCGACATACATCTCGTTGATGTTCGAGATCGTCCCGAAATAATAATATTGCGAGGCAAGAAAGACCGTGCCGACGATGGCAATCATACCGTAGGGCACGAAGGCTTCAGGGTCGTTTTTCTTGAACCAGTCTTCAAAAGTGCGCGTGACCAGCATGTAGACGCCAAAGCCGGTGACAAAGGCGACACCATAGCCAATTAGCGACTTCTCGATCATGGAGCCAAGGCCCCCGAGCGTCGCAAAGATCGTCAGCACCATGAAGGAAGTGGAGACCGGGATACCCAGCCGGGTGATGATCACGAGAACGGCGGGCGGCAGGACGTGATACCACTCGATCGGGATCGGCGGATATTTGGATGTATTGGCCAGGCGTCCGTAGGACGGATCCCCGTCATTGACCTGCCAGCCATAGGTGAAGGTTACGACCAGGATCAGCGCTGCGAAGGCAAACAGGATTGTCCAATGCAAGTGGCGGTTGGAATTGATGAAGGTGCCGAGGGTCTGCAGCGCGTCGTTACCGACAACCGCATAGGCCGCAAGGATGAAGCCTACCGCGGCCCACAGTGTGATATCGAATTCCATAATTTACCCGCTGCCCAATTTTTCCGGAAAAGGCAGGTCGCCCTATACGCGGTGTGCAACGGTTTCATGACAGTTGGGGAAATCGACGAAGATCCGTGGAATTTTGTGCTAACTACAACCGGCGGGCAGGTTTCCGGGTCTTCAGGAACACGTAGAAGGCGCCCCGGCCGCCGTGTCGTTGGTGCGATGGCCTCACTGAGGAGATCCTGTCACGCAACGGGGTGCGCTCCACCCATTCGAGAAAGCGCTGGCGCAGGATGCCGCGGGGCGCCTCTTCAAAGGGGTCATATCTGCTTTCGCCCAGATGGCCCTTGCCGGTGATGACAAGCACGACCCTGTTGCCGCGCAGGCTGGCGAATTCGATGAAATGATCGAGCCGGGTGCGGGCTTGCTCTTGAGTCAGACCGTGAAGGTCTAGCTCGGCGTCGATCTCGACGCGGCCCCTTGCAACATGCCGGGCCTGCCGCGGATCCCCCGCCTCATAGGCCGGGGGCAATTCTTCGGGCGGTGTTGTCTTTTTGGGAAGCGCGATCGGCAGGGGCGGCGCGCGGCGCTTGCGCGGAGACATGGACGGCGCAGGTTTGGGTTCTTCGGATAAATCCGTGATCGGCAGGATCGCGCCCGGTCGCGGCGTCACCGTGTCGGTGACCTTCTGCCAGAGTGCTTTCTCCCCGGGCCGCAAGGGCCGCTTGCCGCCCCTACGGGGCATCGGGAAGGGCGCTATTGGGAAGAAGCACGATCATCCGGCCGGGGGCTTTCAGAACGCCTGCCGCTTCACCCGCTGCCTCGCCCGCGCCAAAGAAAACATCCGCCCGCTGAGCACCGGTTATCGCGCCGCCAGTATCCTGTGCGATGTAGAGTGCGCGTTCGGGTGTCTCACCATCGCGCTCCAACCAGACGGGCAGGCCATAGCCGTAAATCTCGTCATCGACAGCAAGGCTGCGCCGTGTCGTCAGTTGCACGCCCTGCGCACCCAAGGGGCCGAGCTCGGGATCGGGTAATCCATCGAGCGTTGTGAAGAAGACATAGGACGGGTTCGAATAACGCACCCGCGCGGCGTCCTCATATGGCGCGGCGCGCAGCCATTCGCGGATCGACTGCATGGAGACAGCCTCCAGCGGCAAGGCACCATCTTTCACAAGCGTTCGCCCGACGGGGACATATTTATGCCCGTTCTGCGCGGCATAACCGACGCGCATGACCTCTCCATCCTCCATAACGAGACGGCCTGAGCCCTGGATCTGCAAAAACAGAAGGTCTGTCGGATCCATAAAGGCGAGCGGAGCGGTCGCTTCGGGCGGCGCGGTGATGATCTCCTGATGCGTCGCATAAGGAACAAGCCGGTTACCGCTGACCTGTCCGGCGACACGCTTGCCCGCAAGGCTTGGATCGAAGGCGCCGAGATCCACCGTGATCAGATTATCGGGGCGGGTCAGGACAGGAACAAGGCCCGGCGCGGGCGCGCTATTTGCCGGATAGGTCGGCTCAAAATAGCCCGTGAAAAGCGCTTCGCGGCTTTCGGGCGTTTTCCGGCTGACAAGGACAGGCGTGAAATTCGTCTCGATAAAGCGCCGGGCGGCGCCTTCAGGCGCGTCTTCTCCGCCCAGCATCGCCGCTTGAAGGCAGAGATCGGTGATGACCGCGCCGGAGACTTCGCCGGAATTCTCAATCCCCGGCAGGAAATCGACCGTACCCGCAGGGTTCTTGGTTAGCTTTGCGCAGCTTCGCAGGAAGACCGGCATGGCCTCGGCAACGCGGTCCTCTTCCCAGCCTTCAAGAGCAGCATAGGAGATCGGCAGGGCAGCCAAAGGCGCTGGCGGGCGTTCCTTGGGGCTCGTCGCACAACCGACAGCGAGCAGGGACAACGCAAGGGCGATACGCTTCACGGACTTACCCCCTTCTTTAATCGGGCAGGATCAGTTTGCGGCGTTCTCGGTCGCGCTCAATACCCAATTGGGATCGGTCGAGCCTGCCGGGCGCGAATAGGTCCAGCGGTCACGGACGAGATCGATCCGGTTCGGGTCGCCATCGACGATATTACCATCCCCATCGCGCATTACGCGGATCTGGTCAGAGCGATACTCGACGACGATCTCGATATGATCGCTGCGCTTCCCGGCACTGACGACTTCGGCCTTCTCGATGCCGACAAAGGTGACGTCCATCGTCTGACCGGCATTCTCCCGGCCTTTCACGGCAATCTCAAAGGTCCGCATGACGCTCGGATCGACAAAGGGACGGATGCGGTCGAGATCGCCGCGGGCAAAGCCCTGCACGATCATCTCATAGGCGGATTTGGCGCCATCGACGAAGCGGGCGTGATCAAAACCGGGGTAATGCTCGATGACTTTTTCAGCCCAGGCCGGCGCGGGCGCTTTGGGCTTTTCGACCGGCTCTTCTGGCATGGTCAGAGGCGCCTCGGCTTCCTCCTTCTCTGTCTGGGAGAGGTGAGTGCGCAGGCGTTCGGCGTCTTTCTGCTCAGCGCCGCCACGCGTTCCGAGAACGGAAAACAGCTTGTAGCTGAGGAAGGCGGCCAGTCCGACAAAGAAGAGGAGAATTGGATCAATCATGGGTGACTATTTTCAGCGGTTCAAAACTCTTGGGGTCGTAGCGGCTTGGCTCTGCCCTATATAGGGGTTTACCGCAATTCTCACAGTGTCCCCGATGGAGGCGCAAGCATGGCGCTCATCCTTTTCATACTTCTTATCGGCCTGCCGATTGCCGAAATCGCCCTGTTCATCAAGGCCAGCGCTGTCATTGGCTGGTGGTCGGTGATCGGCCTTACCATTCTGACAGCTGTTTTGGGGACGGCGCTGATCAGGGTGCAGGGCTTTCAGGCCCTGCATAATCTGCGCGGCAGTATGGCCGAAGGCAAAGCGCCGGTCGAACCGGTGGTTGATGGTGTGTTCCTGTTGATCGCCGCGCCTCTGATGATGACGCCGGGCTTTCTGACTGACACGATCGGCTTTCTGCTGCTGGTGCCGCCGGTCCGGCACGAGATTGCGCGCTATGCGCTCCGGCGGCTGCGTCGGGCTGTCGACAATGGCAATATCAGGGTCGTGCGGCACTAGGCGCGACTCGGGAAATCGTTCTACCGCCTTGCTTAGAACCGCGCTCGCATGGTAGCGGCCCGCTTCCCGAATAACCGAGGAAGAACCTCCATGTCCGAGACGCCCCCGAACGACCAGCAACCCACCTCAGACCAACCGGTCATGCGCGCCATGTCGCAATATCTCAAAGACCTGTCCTTTGAGAGCCCTGGCGCCCCGCAATCGCTGATGAGCAATCTGCCCGCTCCCGAAGTCGAAGTCGGCGTCGATGTGAATGCCCGCCGGGTCGGTCCTGATCAGTACGAAGTTGAGCTGGCTTGCAACGCGACCTCTACGCGCGATGGCGAGACCGTGTTCGTGGTCGAGACCAATTACGCCGGTCTCTTCCTCATCCAGAACGTGCCCGACGATCAGATGGAGCCACTCCTTCTCGTCGAAGCACCGCGTCTTCTCTTCCCGTTTGCCCGTCAGATCGTGGCGAGCGCGACCAAGGAAGGCGGCTTCCCGCCGCTGATGCTTGAGCCGCTTGATTTCGCTGGCATGTACCGCATGCAGCGGGCACGCGCTGCCGAAGGGGCAATGCCGAACGGCAACGCCTGATAAAGGCGCAAGGCTTGCAAGGACCGCTTCTTAATCAAGCGGTCCTGCATGACGGGGGAGAATACTGGGATGAAAATCCTGTTCCTGCACAACAACTACCCGGCCCAGTTCGGGGCGATCGGGCATTATCTCGCAAGCGAAGGCTGGGAGGTCAGTTTCATGACCCAGCGCGCGGGCACGAAGTCTGACGTGATTAACGTCACCGTCTACCGCGACCGCGATCAGCCTAAGGAATATGATGTCGGCCACCCCTACCTGCAGAGCACGGGCAAGGCAGTCGTCACCGGGCTGTCGGCGCTGGAAGTCGCCAATCATCTGAAGAAGAAGCAGGGCTATACGCCGGACGTGATGGTGGCCCATTCGGGCTGGGGCCCGGGCTTGTTCCTGAAAGAAGCCTGGCCCGACACCCCGCAGGTCGGCTATTTCGAATGGTATTATAAGGGCGAGGCCGACGACGTCGTCTTCATGCATGGCCCCGGTCGTCCGCATTTTGAGAAAGCGCGCGAGCGCATCCGCAATGCAACGATCATGTCCGAGCTAATTTCCTGCGATGCCGGGCTCGTGCCGACCGCCTATCAGGCGTCCCAGTTCCCGCAGATTTTCCAGCCCAAGCTGCGCGTCATGCATGATGGGGTGGACACGGAGAGTTACAAACCCGCCGATCCGGGTGAAGTCACATTCGGGGACGACAAATTCACCAAGGGCGAGGAAATCCTCACCTATGTCGCGCGCGGCATGGAGCCCTATCGCGGCTTCCCTGAATTCATGAATGCGCTGGAGCTGTTGCAAAAGCGGCGGCCCAAACTGCGCACTATCATCGTGGGTGAGGATCGTACCGCCTACGGCAAGGCACTGAAATCCGGTAAGACGTATAAGGAAGATGCGCTGGAGCGGCTCGATCTCGACCTCTCGCGGATCACCTTTACCGGCCTTCTGCCGCGGAACGAGTACCGCAAGGTCATCCAGCTTTCATCCGTGCATGTCTATTTCACCGTGCCCTTCGTCCTGTCGTGGTCGATGATGGAAGCGATGAGCACGGGCTGCCTGATGCTCGCCTCTGACACCGCCCCCGTCCGGGAGCTGATCAAGCATGGCGAGAACGGCTATCTGACCAATTATCAGGATAAAGAGCGTCTGGCCGACGATCTTGAGAAACTTCTCTCGACCAAGGATGATCACGAGCATATCCGGAAAGCGGCGCGCGAGACGATCACCAATAATTACGCTGCACGCGATCTTTATCCGGCGAAGAAAGCCTTCTTTGCAGAGGTGGCCGCCGGGCGTCAGTTCTCGCGCGGTTTCGTCTGATCCCCTTAAAATGAGAAAGGGTCACGCATTGCTGCGTGACCCCGTCAGACCCGCCATTGATCCGGGCCATGTCCCTGAAAGAAGGGACTGTGGGACGTCGCCGTCAGGCGAGAGGCTGCTCCCGATCCAAAAGCTCGACACCAACCACGTTCCAATGGCGAATTTTCTGACTCGACATCAGATCACCTCCTTTCAGTTGCTTCCGCAGAGTGAAGGGTGACCTAAATTGCGGGTTCCAGCAAGCGGCGGGGAAAAGATTAGTTACCGCTGGTTCCGGGCTTATGCCTCAAAGCCATTCTGATGCTGCTTTCCTGAATCGCCGATTTCATCCCAGACAGCCTTGGAGCCGACCCAGATATGGTGGGCGACACGCAAGGTCTCACCGCCTTCGCTAAGAATGCCAGCCGGGACAAACATCGTGTCCGGATCATTCATGCCGGGAAGCGTCGAGCCGCAAGTCTTGCAGAACCAAGATTGCCAGTCGGCATCGGGCTTCTTCCAGTTCGAAACCAGCTCTTCTCCGCGTAGCCAGCGAAAGTCCTTGTTGGGAACAATGACGACAGGGATACCTGAGCTGCCAGTCAGTTTCCGGCAGATCGAGCAATGACAGACATAAATGTCTTTGAGCTCCGCATTGATCTCGAACGCGACGCCGCCGCAATTGCATTCAGCTTTTACCAAAGGACGCTCTCCCTTACGGCGCAGCGACATAGACCGGGATGAGGGCTGCCTGCTGACGTCGCCACGCTTCGATCAAGGTCTTGGCAAGCACGATGGCGGCGACCCGTGTCTGGGTCGGATCGGACCTTACAAGAATGGCCAGCCCCAAGGCGATGCATTGCGCCATGGCGGGGGCGCCGCCCGCAATCCGTAGCGCGTCATAGCCGGTTGAGACATCCGCACGGAAATCATCTGGGTTCGGCTCGCGCATCGCGGCGAGCGATAAAAGCGGCAGGGCTTCGGCGGCGTGCTCAAGCCGCTCTTCAATCAGGGCCGCGCGATGCCGCTCGATCTGCTTTGCATGATCGGCAAGGCTGTCCTCCGCGAGCGTGCCGAGGATCGCCGCTTCCATACGCGAGGGGCGGGGCAGGTCGGTTTCGGAAATCGCCTCAACCGCCAGATCAAGATCGATCAGATTATCGGGTTTGAAGGCGGCGAGCAGGGCAAGGTCCGGCATCAGGGCCGGGCCCGTCTGCCAGAAATGGCCGGTCTTCAGATCCTTCCACGCCGCGCTGATCCGCGAGAGCAGATAGCTGTCATCCGCGCGGTGCCCGCCGGAGAGGAGCGCGGCAATTGACAGCTCGATCCAGGGCGAGGTGCTGCGCAGCGAAAAGCTAGTCCATTGCGCGCGAAAAGCGGAGAGATGCGTGCCGATATGGCCGCTGACGGCGGGTGAGCCCATCAGGAAAGGCGCAAGGATCAGCGCTTCCCAATTCTCGAAACTGCCGAAGCTCCCCTCCGAGCGCTGCATGTCGAGGGCATAGTTGGCGGCGCGCGCGGGCTCGGCGCCGGAGGCAAGAATGATGACGGCCGCCGCATCGCGCAGCCTTTTCGGCGCGGATCGGCACGGGCCTGCCGACAGCTCCTTGCGGATCTCGAGATAATCGAGCAGCGGCAGCGAGGGGCCGGGGGCCACTATGGGGGCGGTTGCGTCGGTCAAGCGCGCACCTCGGCAGCGCAAACCGGACAGGCAGGATCTTTCGGCACCGAAATGCGTCGCAGTCGGCCTTCCCTTCCCTGATAGATCAGGAGTTCGTTTTTCATCGCCCCCTTCATACCAGTGAGATATTTCATGGCTTCGAGGGCTGCAAGACTGCCCACCACGCCGGGCACCGCGCCAAGGACGCCTTCGGTCTCGCAATCGGCGGCATCTTCAGGGGGCGAGGGCACAAGACAACGATAGCAGGCGGAGGCCTCATCCATGGGGAAAAGAGCGATCTGCCCGTCGAACCGCCCGATCGCGGCGGAGAGGAGCGGCACGCCTTCGGTGCGGCAGGCCTCATTGATGAGATAGCGCGGCGCGAAACGGTCAACGCCTTCGATCACGAGGACGCATCCGGCAACCAGATCCTTGGCATTTTCGGCATCGAGATATTCAGCCGTGAAGCTCACCTCAATCTCGGGATTGAGTGCGGCCAGCGCGCGTGCCGCGCATTCGGCCTTCGGCTTGCCGATGTCCTCGGTCGTATAAAGCGCCTGTCGCTGGAGGTTTGAGAGCGCGACCATGTCGGCATCGACAATGTGGATGTGCCCGGCCCCAGCAGCAGCCAGATAGGTGAGGATCGGGCAGCCAAGACCGCCCGCGCCGACCACGAGAATTTTTGACTCTTTCAGGCGCTGCTGGCCCTGACCGCCGATCTCCGGGAGCAGAAGTTGGCGGCGATAGCGTTCGATCTCTTGCTTGGAGAGGCTCATTGCCCCGTCGAGCCGAACCCGCCCGTGCCGCGGACGGTCTCTGAAAGCTCGCTGACTTCTTCGAAGCCGGCCTGCACAACGGGTGCAACGATCATCTGGGCGATGCGCATGCCGCGCTCGATCAGGAACTCTTCATTGCTGGAATTATAAAGGATGACCCGCAGCTCACCACGGTAGTCCCAATCGACCGTGCCGGGGGAGTTAAGACAGGTGATGCCGAATTTGGCGGCAAGGCCGGAGCGCGGGCGGACCTGCACTTCATAGCCTTCGGGTATGGCCATGGTCAGGCCGGTCGGCACCATCGCGCGCGCGCCGGGCGGCAGCGGCATGGGCGACTGATCCTCGGCGATGGCGGCGCGCAGATCGGCCCCGGCGGCGCCTGCGGTTTCGTAAGACGGCAGGGGCAGGTCTTCGCCATGCGGCAGGCGACAGACTTCGATGACGGGGCCTCGGCTCATTTATGGTCCTCCAGAATATGACCGGCGAGGTAGAGCGAGCCGCAGATCAGGATTCGCGGCATGCCCTCGCCGGAGCGTCCGGTATCCCTCATGGCCTGTTCGACGGCTGCCGTCACGCTTTCCATCGCCTCGGCCGGGACACCGGCATCCTGCGCGATACGGGCAAGATCCTCGGCATCATAGGAATTATTCGTCGGCGATTTCACGGTCAGGACGGTTGAGACGAGATCCTCGAAAGCGTGGAAGAATCCGTGCGCATCCTTGTTCGCCTGCATCCCGCAGATCAGGATGACGGGCTTGGGGCTGCGCTCTTCGAGGTCGGCTAGGGTGCGGGCGAGGGCCTGCGCCGCATGCGGATTATGCCCGCCATCAAGCCAGATCTCGCCGGGGTCGCCTGTATGGCGCTCGACCATGTGAACGAGCGGGCCTTCGGTCAGGCGCTGCATCCGGGCGGGCCAATGGGCTTTTTCGATGCCTTCGGAGATCGCGTCTTCGCTTGGCGCCAAGCCGGCGGCCTTTACGGCAGCAACGGCGAGGGCGGCATTGTCGATCTGGTGATTGCCCGCGAGCCGCGGCAGGCTGAGATCGCATAGCCCGTTCTCGTCTTCATAGACGAGCCGCCCGCTCTCCTGCCGATAACTCCAATCCTCATTATAGACATGCGGATTGGCGCCGATGGCGAGGGCCTTGGATTTAAGGGTTTCGAGCGCGTCGGCGCGCTGCTGGCCGGTGACGAAAGCGGCGCCCGATTTGAGGATGCCTGCCTTCTCGCCTGCAATCTCGGGCAGGGTTTCCCCCAGCCATGACTGGTGGTCGAGCGCGATGGGGGTGATCACGGCGGCGCGCGGATGCTCGATCACATTGGTCGCATCGAGCCGCCCGCCAAGGCCGGTTTCCAGCACCACGACATCGCCGGGTGTCTCGGCAAAGGCCAGGAACGCCGCTGCTGTTACGGCTTCGAAATAGCTGAGCGGCAGATCACCGGCAGCCGATTCACACCGGCCAAGCACGCTCGCGAGCTGCTCATCGCCGATCTCCTCACCGGCCAGCACGATTCGCTCATTGAATCGCACCAGATGCGGGGAGGTGAATCCATGAACCTTCAGCCCGCCAGCCGCGAGGATCGAGCGGATATAGGCGCAGGTCGAACCCTTCCCGTTGGTCCCGGCGATATGGATGACGGGCGGCAGCTTCTCATGCGGATTGCCCAGCCGGTCGAGCGCTTGGGTGATCCGGTCGAGACCGAGTACGATTTCGGCGAGGCTCCGCTCGGCGAAGCCATCGAGAATGGATTGAATGGCCGCCTGGGCGGCAGTCTGTGGGATCATCTCACTCGGCAGCTTTGGGAAGCTCTTCTTCCTCAGGGGCCGGTGCCGGCAGGCTTGCCTGTTCAGGTGCCTTTTCCTCGGCAATCTCAACGACAGGGGCGGCAACAGCCTTCTTCACGCCCTGTTTCATCAGGACACGAAGGAGAGAGGAAAGCGTTTCGCGCATCGCGTGGCGATGGACGACCTGATCGACCATGCCTTTTTCGAGAAGATACTCCGCGCGCTGAAAGCCTTCGGGCAGTTTCTCGCGGATTGTCTGCTCAATGACGCGGGGACCAGCAAATCCGATCAGCGCGCCGGGTTCGGCCAGATGCACGTCGCCCAGCATGGCATAAGAAGCGGTGACCCCGCCCGTTGTCGGGTGGGTCAGAACAACGATATAGGGCAGGCCCGCATCGCGCAGCATCTGCACGGCGATCGTCGTGCGCGGCATCTGCATCAGGGACAGGATCCCTTCCTGCATCCTCGCACCGCCCGAAGCGGCAAACAGCACCAGCGGCGCCTTGTCTTTAATCGCAGTCTCGGCGGCCTTGATGATGCCTTCACCCAGCGCCATGCCCATCGAGCCGCCCATGAAGCCGAAATCCTGCACTGCGGCGACAAGCCGGAGATGGTCGAGCGTGCCGCGCGCAATGACGAGGGCGTCTTTCTCGCCGGTCTTCTTGCGGCTGTCGCGCAGACGGTCAGAATATTTCTTGGTGTCGCGGAATTTCAGCGGGTCCTCATGGACATCCGGCAGCTCCACCTGATCCCATTTGCCGTCGTCAAAAAGCGCGGCGAGACGCTCGGTCGGGCTGATCCGCTGGTGGTGATCGCATGTCGGGCACACCTGAAGCGCTGCCTCCAGATCCTTGAGGAAGGTCATCTCCGCACAATTCGGGCATCGCGACCAGAGGGTGTCGCCTCTGTCGTCTCGCTGACGAAAGATCTTCTTGATGCCGGGCGGGGTGATGTCGGACAGCCAGTTCATTTCGATCTATTACCCAGATTTTCTTGCGGTTTTGATAGCGCGAGATAGCCCTTCAGCCAAACTCACGGTTTGTTTAATCGCGTGATCGTGACCTTTTTCGAGCCCCTTGGCGAGCGTGTCGACAAGGGCGGAGCCCACGACAACGGCGTCAGCCTCACGGGCAATCTCAGCGGCACGTTCTTCTGTCTTGATACCGAAACCAACGGCGACAGGTAAAGAGCTCGCCTTCTGAAGGCGTTCAACGGCGCCGGAAACAGCGGCCGCCGCGCCGGTCTTCGCGCCGGTGATCCCAGCAACCGAGACGTAATAGACGAAACCGGACGAGTTTTTCAGGACGGCGGGCAGGCGCTCATCATCCGTGGTTGGGGTCGCAAGTCGGATGAAATCGAGCCCCGCGGCGCGGGCCGGCAGGCACATCTCGGCATCTTCCTCAGGCGGCAGGTCGACAATGATCAGACCGTCTACCCCAGCGTCATGTGCGTCTTTCACAAAGCGCTCCGGCCCATAGGAATAGAAGGGGTTGTAATAGCCCATCAGGACCAACGGGGTCTCATTGTCCTGCTCTCGAAACGATCTTACCAGATCAAGCGTCTTGGGCAGGGTCTGGCCCGCATCAAGGGCGCGTTGGCCGGCCAGTTGGATCGCTGGGCCGTCCGCCATCGGGTCGGTGAAGGGCACGCCGATCTCGATAATGTCTGCGCCTGCGCCGGGCAGGGCGCGGATCAGCTCAAGCGAGGCGTCAAACCCCGGATCGCCGCCCATGACAAAGGGGACGAACCCGGCGCGGTTCTCAGCTTTCAGCTTCTCGAAGGTGGCGGTCAGTCGGGACATTGGCGGCGTGTGGCGAAAATGGAGGGCGGGGGCAAGCCTTACCCGATTTCGACTCCCAGATGCTCGGCGACGGAGAAGATATCCTTATCGCCCCTTCCGCAGAGATTCATCAGGACGATCTGATCGCGTTTCAGCTCACGGGCCTTATCGAGGGTCCGGGCAAGCGCATGGGCGGGCTCAAGCGCCGGGATGATCCCCTCGAGTTTTGAGAGAAGCTGGAACATGTCCAGCGCCTCCTTGTCGGTCGCGCTCTGATATTCGACCCGGCCGATCTCATGCAGCCAGGCATGTTCCGGCCCGATGCCCGGATAATCGAGGCCGGCGGAAATCGAATGGCCTTCGACGATCTGGCCGTCATCATCCTGCAAAAGATAGGTCCGGTTGCCGTGAAGAACGCCCGGGCGCCCACCCTGAAGGGATGCGGCGTGATCGGGGGTCTCAAGACCCAAACCCGCTGCTTCAACGCCGATGATTTCGACATCGGTATCATCAAGGAAGGGGTGGAAAAGCCCGATTGCATTCGAGCCGCCGCCGATACAGGCCATGATCGTGTCGGGCAGGCGCCCCTCGCGGTCGAGGAGCTGCTGGCGGGCTTCCCGGCCGATCACCGACTGAAAATCCCGGACCATGGCCGGATAGGGGTGGGGGCCCGCTGCCGTGCCGATGATGTAGAAGGTGTCCGCGACATTGGTGACCCAGTCACGCAAGGCCTCGTTCATCGCGTCCTTTAGCGTCCCCCGGCCGGAGGTGACGGGCACGATTTCCGCGCCCAGCAGCTTCATGCGGAAGACATTGGGTTTTTGCCGCTCGACATCGGTGGCGCCCATATAGACCGTGCACGGAAGGCCAAAGAGGGCGCACACGGTCGCGGTCGCGACCCCGTGCTGGCCGGCGCCGGTCTCCGCAATGATCCTTGTCTTGCCCATGCGGCGGGCGAGCAGGATCTGCCCCAGGCAATTATTGATCTTGTGCGCGCCGGTGTGATTCAGCTCATCGCGTTTGAAGAAAATGCGCGCGCCGTGGCCCTCGGGCGCTGTCTCACGCACATGCTCGGTCAGGCGTTTCGCCTCATAAAGTGGGGAGGGGCGGCCCACATAATTTGTGAGCAGATCCTCGAATTCGGCGTGAAACGCCGGGTCTTCCTTGGCCGCCTCATATGCTTTCTCCAGCGATAGGACGAGCGGCATCAGCGTTTCGGCAACAAAACGGCCTCCGAAGATGCCGAACCTTCCCTCTTCGTCCGGGCCGGAGCGATAGGAATTGGGGCGGGCGTCAGGGCTCGGACTGCTCATCTGGCGGGCTTTCTCTCAAGGGGTGCGAAGCGCGGCCCTAGCAGCAAGAGCCGCTTCGACAAATGCGGCAATTCTCTTGGGGTCTTTAACGCCTCTGGATCGCTCGACGCCGGAGGAGACATCGACGCCCGAGAAGGCCGGGAACATGTCACAGGCGCGGATGGCGTCCGCGACATTCGCCGGGGTCAGCCCGCCCGCTAGGATGAAGGGTGTCTCGCCGCGATAGGCTTTGAGGGCGGACCAGTCGAAGGGCGTGCCGTGCCCTCCTTGACGCTTATAGCCGTCTGGCGGCAGCGCATCGAAAATCCAGCTACCGGGGACGGGGTCACCCTCGCCGGGCAGGTCGCTTTCCTGCCAGATGCCTTTGGCCAGCATGCAATCGGGGAAGGCGCGGACCAGCTCAAACCGTTCCGCCCGGTTCTCCCGGCCATGGATCTGGACGATATCGAGCCCGACACTGTCCCTGATGGCGTGGATCTCCTCCGCGCCCTGATCCGCGAACAGCCCGACGATTTGCACTTTCCCCCGCGCCAGCTCGGCTAGGGCGGCGGCTTTCTCCGGCGCCACATATCGCGGGGAGACACGGGCGAAGACAAACCCGATCATCGTGGCCCCGGCATCAATGGCGGCCTCGACGGCGTCCTGAGTCGTCAGGCCACATATTTTGATATCGAAACGGTCTTGCACGAGAAAGGGACTAGCGTCGCAGCGCGAGCAAGCGCGACTTCTTCGGTGTATCGCCCACAGCGAGCGTCAGCTCGTCCTCAAGGCGGCGGATTTCGCGCTTTCTGTCCTTTGCCTTACGGCGCAGCGAGCCCGCGCTCAGCCACATGCCAAAGGCGCCAAGGAGGAAGCCGACAATGAGGCAGGCGATCAGCGCCGCCCAGAGCGGAATGGCCGGGGTCGCCAGCGCCGGGTTCTCAAGGCTTGTCGGGTCGAGACTGATCCGCACCATCTGACGGTTGGCGACGAAAAAGACGACCAGCAACAGCCCGAAGACAAAGAACAGGAAATAGGCGAGCAGTTTACGCATGCCGCCAGAAATAGGGCTTTTCGCAGCTCACGGCCAGTGGCGAAGCGGGTGTTATTCCGCCGCGGCGAGGGCGACGTCTTCCTGGTTCAGACGCTCGCGCATTTCCTTGCCGGCCTTGAAGAAAGGCGTCCATTTCTCCTCGATCTCGACAGGATCGCCGGTCCGCGGATTGCGGCCCACGCGCGCTTCGCGATGTTTCACCGAAAAAGCGCCAAATCCGCGCAGCTCAACACGGTCGCCCTCGGCCAGCGCAGTTGAGATATGGTCAAAAATGGCGCCGACGATTTTCTCGACATCCTTGACGAAAAGATGCGGATTCTCAGCCGCAAGCACCTGTACGAGCTCTGATTTAATCACGCCTCGCTCCCCATTGCCTCAATATCAACACACGCAATTTTTGCCCTTTGCGCGTGCCCCACAGCCTTATGTGTATAACGAGTAAGGTTAAAATGCCAGAGGCAACAACAATTTGCGAAAATGACGCGATTGCCCCTGTGGCATGCATGGTCCACATACCGCCTGATATTTGCATAAAGGCGAGCATGCCCATGGAGACCGTCAGTTTTGGGGATCGTGATGTCGCGCCCGAGGAAAAGGGCGGACTGGTGCGGGCCGTCTTCGGATCGGTCGCGCCACATTACGACCTGATGAATGACCTGATGTCGGGCGGGCTGCACCGGGTGTGGAAAGATGTCCTGCTCGACAGGCTGAACCCCCAGCCGGGCCAGACCCTCGCCGATGTCGCTGGCGGGACGGGCGATATCGCCCATGGCTTCATCCGCCGGGCGGGCACGCGGCCTGCACGTGGGCGCAATGAGGCGAGTGCCTTCATCATCGACGTCAATCACGCAATGCTCGAAGCCGGACAGGGCCGGGATGAGGAAGAAGGTCTCACCGAGAGTGTGACCCGCGTTTGCGGCGATGCCGAGGCGCTGCCGCTGCCCGATGCGTCGGTTGATACCTATACGATCGGCTTTGGTATCCGGAATGTCACCTATCGCGACCGAGCGCTCAAAGAAGCGTTCCGTGTTCTGAAAAGGGGCGGGCGTTTTGCCTGCCTTGAATTCTCGCGGCCCATCACGCCGCTGATTGAGGCCGCCTATAATACCTATTCCGATGCGGTGATCCCGCGGCTCGGCGGTGCCGTTGCGGGGGATGCGGACAGTTACAAATATCTGATCGAAAGCATTCGCCGCTTTCCGCCGCAGGAGGCGTTCGCGGCAGAGGTGCGGGCGGCGGGTTTTTCTCGCGTCAATGTCGAGAATTTGACCGCCGGGGTTGTGGCCATTCATTCAGGGTGGAAGATCTGACGCGATGTTCCGGACACTAAGCAATTTTCGGCGGCTTATCCGCGCGGGCTGGGTTCTCTCCCGGCATGACGCGTTGATCCCGCGTGAATTTGCGCACCTTCTGCCGGCGCCCGTTCGCCTGCTCGGGCGCCTCTCGCGTATTGGCGCGCGGGGGCGGGGCCTTCGGCCCGGTGAGCGGCTCGCCAAAGCGTTGGCGGGGCAGGGTCCGGCTTACGTCAAATTCGGCCAGCTTCTTGCGACCCGTCCTGACATTGTCGGCTTTGAGATGGCGAATGATCTGGGCACGCTCCAGGACCGGATGCCGCCGTTCCCGACGGATCAGGCAAAGGCAGAGATTGCCCGCGCATTAGGGCGCCCCGTTGAAGATATTTTCGCTGAATTTTCCGAACCTATTGCGGCCGCCTCTGTCGCGCAGGTCCACAGGGCGCGGCTAAAAGATGGCGGAGAGGTCGCCGTCAAGGTTCTCCGTCCCCGGATCGAACAGAAGGCGCGGCAGGATTTCCGGGCATTCCTCCTCGGCGCAAGGCTGCTGGAGAAATTCTTCAAGACTGTCCGCCGGATGGAGCCGATCAAATTCATCCGCACGCTTTCGGAAGCGGCAGAGGTCGAGCTTGATCTCAGGATCGAGGCGGGCTCGGCATCAGAGCTCATGGAAAATCTGCGCGAGACGCCGGAGATCCGGGTGCCGGACGTGATCTGGGACCTCTCCGCGCGCCGTGTCCTGACGATTGAGTGGATCAATGGAACGCCGGTATCGGATACGGCAGCGCTCGATGCGCGGGGGATTGACCGCCCGGCGCTGGCGCGGCTGGTGCTCCAGACTTTCCTGACGCAAGCGCTGGAGCATGGTTTCTTCCATGCCGACATGCACCAGGGTAATCTCCTGATTGATGAGAAATCCCGCCTTGTGCTGATCGATTTCGGGATCATGGGGCGGCTTGATGAAGAGGCGCGCCGGGTCTTTGCCGAGATCATCTATGGCTTCATCCGGCGTGATTACCGGGCCGCGGCCAAAGCGCATTTTGATGCGGGCTATGTGCCCGCCCATTATAATATGGAAGCGTTTGCCACCGCCCTGCGTGCGGTCGGCGAGCCGATTTTCGGGCGCACGGCGGAAAAGATGGACATGTCCCGCGTCCTCCAGCAGCTCTTTGACGTGACCGACGTCTTTGACATGCATTTGCGGCCCGAGCTGGTGCTCCTTCAACGGACGATGGTCGTGGTCGAAGGCGTCTCGCGGATCCTCGATCCCCAGATCAATCTGTGGGAGACGGCCGAACCCGTCGTGAAGGAATATATTGCCGCCCGTGTCGGCCCGCGAGCGATCCTCGGCAATGCAAAGAAAAGCGGCGAGGCGGCGCTGCATCTGCTCGAAGCTTTTCCGCAATTTGCGGCAGCAGCAGAGGAAGCTGCCGAGCAGATCCTCAATGGCGGCGTCAATCTGTCGGACGATACGGTCGACCGGCTGGCTGATGCCCTGCGGGGCAGGAGGCGGCGCAAATCCGATGCGCCGAGCGCGGCATGACGGCAGATGGCCTTTTAGGAAAGCGCGTGCTCCTTATCATCAGTGGGGGGATTGCTGCTTATAAATCCCTGTTTCTGATCCGGCTGCTCAAGACTCGCGGCTGCGCCGTTACCGGTGTTCTGACAAAGGGCGGCGCGGAATTCGTGACCCCGCTCAGTGTCGGCGGTCTGACCGGAGAGAAGTGCTACACGGATCTTTTCGATCTCACCGATGAAGCGGAGATGGGGCATATCGAGCTGTCACGTGCAGCCGACCTTGTCGTCGTTGCGCCTGCCAGTGCGGATCTGATGGCCAAGACAGCCAATGGCCTCGCCGATGATCTTGCGTCGACCCTTCTTCTGGCAACGGACAAACGAGTGCTCTGTGCCCCAGCCATGAATGTCCGCATGTGGGAGCACCCCGCGACCCAGCGGAATATTGCTACGCTGAAAGGGGACGGCGCGCTGTTCGTCGGGCCGGAAGATGGCGAAATGGCCTGCGGCGAATATGGCCCCGGCCGGATGGCTGAGCCCGAGGCGATTGTTGCTGCCATCGACGCTGCGCTTTCGGGCAGGGAGATCCCGCAATCGCCCGTTACGGACGGCCCGCTTTCGGGGCGGCATATCCTTGTGACGGCAGGGCCGACCCATGAACCGCTCGATCCTGTGCGGTATCTGGCGAACCGGTCTTCAGGCAAGCAGGGCTACGCGATTGCGTCCGCCTGCGCCGCGCTCGGCGCGAAGGTGACACTGGTCAGCGGGCCGGTGGGGCTCACCTCTCCGCCGGGGGTCAACAAGATCCGTGTCGAGACGGCCCGGCAGATGCTGAAAGCGTGTGAGGACGCCCTGCCAGCCGACAGCGCGGTGATGTGCGCGGCGGTGGCCGATTACCGGCCTGATATTGAAACGCCGCACAAGATCAAGAAGGAGCGCGGCGGGCTTTCCGCGATCACGCTCGCGGAAAACCCTGATATCCTCAAAACGATTGCGCAATTACCGGCGGATCGCCGTCCAGCGCTGGTCGTGGGATTTGCGGCGGAGACGGATGATGTGCTCGGCCATGCCGAGGCCAAGCGTAAGCGCAAGGGCTGTGACTGGATCATCGCCAATGACGTCTCACCCGGCACCGGAATCATGGGCGGGGATGAGAATGCGGTGACCATTCTCTCCGATGAGGGTCAGGAGAGCTGGACCCTCACGTCAAAACAGGAAGTCGCGCGGCGGCTCGCCGAACGGATCGCAGCCGCGCTTGCGTGAATGACGACTACGGATTGACCCGGACGCTTTCGTGGCCGTGCTGGGTGAGATAATCCTGCACCGATTTAGCGCCAGCAAGGTGCCCGGCGCCGACGGCGACAAGGAAGGTACCTTCCTCTTCCTCGATCAGTCTGTCGATCTTCACGGCCCATTTCTCATTGCGCTCATAGAGCAGCTTGCTCGCAAGTTCTGGCGTTTCTTCCCAGCCATCGGACATGAATTCGGCCAAACCGTCCGCATCCCCATCATACCATAGGCCGACCATCTCGGCGAAATAGCCTTCGACATCTGAAAGCTCATCAACGCCTTCGATGAGCGATTTCGCCCAGACTTCGTCCGGCACATCGGCAATGATCTGGATCTGTTCGGCGAGGCCTTCGAAATAGCGCTGCGTCTTGCCTTCTTCACTCGCCCGAGCGCCGAGCAGCATCTCAATGCCTGCGGCCGGGTCACCGCCGGCTTTCGCCATGGCAAGCTGTGTCAGTTGGATGCTCGCAAACCATGGCCGCATATTGCCGAGCGCCTCAGCGGTGAGGCCATATTCTTTCAGCGCCTCATTCAGCTCTTCGCGCTGGTCAGCGGTGAAAAGGTCGGCGAATTTCCGTCCATCCGTATAAAAACCTTCTGACATGATCAGCGGGCTGGCGGCTTGGACTTCCTCGGGCGAGGTCACATTCGCTTCGAAAAAGACGGCATTCGCCTCGGCCCAGGCGGCTTCGAACGCGTCCGTCTCCCAGTCGAGATCGGGGTGGAGGATGTGGATCGTGCCCATCATATAGACGGTCGTGTCCGCGTCGCCTGTCTTCCAGATCGCAACATTGGACGGCCCCTCTGTCGCTTCGGCCAGTGTTTTGGGGGCGTCATCGGCGGCGAATGAGGTCGCGCCCGCAAAGGCGAGAGCCGAAACGCCGAGAAGCGCAGATTTAAGGGTCCGGGTCATGGAATTCTCCAATTGAAGGATCGCTGATCCCCTATATGGGGAGAGGTGTTCGGAAAAACGAGCTTACTTGACGCGCCGCACACGAATGGATTGACGGCTGTCATCGAGTTTCAGCCGGTAGCTGCCCATCGCCGCCTCGGTGATCGTGACGGTTTTCGGCGGCTTCTTCGAATTGACGCGGATGGGCCGGTCACTTGAGAGCTGGCGCCAGACCTGACCATTATCAAGAATGATCGTCAGGTGATCGGTCCGGTCAACGACAATCTCTGTAATGTCCGAATAGATGGCAGGCGCATCACCGCTTTTGACCAGCTCGCGTTTGGCCTCGAATTCCGCTTTCAGCTCTTCCTCGCTTTTCGGCGCGGCAAGCGTCGAGCGTGGGGCGGCAGCCTCAAGCGCCAGCGCTTCGGGAGCGGCTTCTTCACGGCCGGCCAAGCGGTCATAACAGGCGAGCCGCTCGGCGGGCACATCAATGACGCGGCAGGTCTCAAGGCTCGGTTGGCTGAGCGCGGCGCTGGCAATCAGAAGGCTGGTCAGCATGGGGCAGTCCCTTATCGACTTGCGACAAAACTATGGGATGCCCGGGGGCCCGTCAATCAAGGCGGAGCTTAGCTGTC
The DNA here is from genome assembly GCF_003399445.1 of Parvularcula marina. Classification (NCBI taxonomy): domain Bacteria; kingdom Pseudomonadati; phylum Pseudomonadota; class Alphaproteobacteria; order Parvularculales; family Parvularculaceae; genus Parvularcula; species Parvularcula marina. The sequence continues at coordinate 1,953,814 of NZ_QUQO01000001.1, forward strand.
CGAGCCGTAAGTCATCTCCATGAAGACATCTTCGAGGTCGGCCTCGACGGTGGAGAGGTCTTTGACGCTGATCCCGCTCTGGCTGAGCGCGGCGAGGATGTCGGCGACCCGCGTCGTGCTGGGGGTGTAGTCGATATATAGCGCGCCATCGCGAAGCTCGGTGCGGCAGGCATCGCCGATCTGCGGCAACGCCGTGATCTCATCTTCCGGCACGACCATCAAGGATTTGCGGTCGAGGCTCGCGATCAGCTCATCCTTGGGCTTCACGGTTTTCACCTCACCCTGATGGATGATGCCGATCGTATCACAGAGGGTCTGCGCCTCTTCGAGGTAGTGCGTTGTCAGAATAATCGTGACGCCGCGTTGGTGCATCTCGACGACCTGCTCCCAGAGCTGTTTGCGCAGCTCGATATCGACCCCGGCGGTCGGCTCATCGAGGATCAGGATCGGCGGGGAATGCACCATGGCTTTGGCAACGAGCAGGCGGCGTTTCATCCCGCCCGACAGCATACGGACATAGGCGTCGGCCTTGTCCTCCAGCCCCAGCGCGCGGAGGATTTCCATCGTGCGGCGCTGGTCTTTGGGCACACCGTAAAGCCCGGCCTGAATCTCCAGCCCTTCTTTGGGGGTGAAGAAGACATCCGCCGAGATTTCCTGCGGCACGACCCCGATTGAGGCGCGGGCCGAGCGGTGGTTCTTGTCGATGTCAAAGCCCCAGATCGAGACCTCGCCTTCGGTCTTGGTGACAAGGCCCGCAAGGATATTGATGAAGGTCGATTTGCCCGCGCCATTCGGGCCGAGCAGGCCGAACATCGAGCCGCGCGGAATGGTCAGGTCGATCCCTTTGAGGGCTTCTTTGGGCGGGGACTTCTTGGTGCCTGCATAGATCTTCTTCAGCCCGCGTGCGACAATCGCGGCGTCGGAGACTTCGGCATCTGCTGTGGAAACGGGGCGAGCATCATCTGGCATTGGGGCTATGTCGGCGCGCATGGGGGGCGGGTCAAGCAAGCAGAGCGGAAGAGTGTTTTACCTCAGCTAATCCAAAGGGCAGCCGGAGGGGTTGAGGCCCCCTCCCGAATATGTGTCAGAGGGGGAGGCAACAGGAGGATCTCTCATGGCATCCCGCGTCACCGCCAATCTGCCGAGCGCCGATTTCGACCGGACCGAAGAGTTCTACGGCAGGCTGGGTTTCGCGCGCGGCTACCGGGATGAGGGCTGGATGATCCTCGCCAATGGGCCTTACGAGATTGAATTCTTCCCGATGAATATCGACCCCGCTTCAAGCTGGTTCTCGGCCTGTCTCCGCACGGATGATCTCGATGGCCTATATGAGACCTTCTCTGCCGCGGGTCTGCCGCAGGATGACAAGGCCATCCCCCGCCTCGGCGAGCCGGTCGTGGAACCCCACGGCATCCGGCTTTTCTACATGCTCGATCCCGACGGCAGCCTGATCCGGGTGATCGATGAGGCCTATCAGGGCTGAGCGATCTTGAAAGCGCGCGCATTTTCTCTCATCAGGTGGCCTCTGACGTGAGAACTGGAATTCGATCATGGCCGCACCCACCATCGCCAAACCCGATCTTGCCGCGATCCTGCAAAAGGTGACCTTCCGCCCCGAGGCGCTCGAAGTCGTCTTTGTCGACCAGGCGCGGGTCGCCTGCGAAGGGCCGGGCGGCGCGTCCGGGCACCCGCGGACTTTCTATACGGTCGGGTATGAAGGCTATGCCGAGTGCAAATATTGCGACCGGCTGTTCGTCTATGACCCGGCGCGGGCCGGTGAGCAGGTCGAGGGCGAGGCTGTCCTCGCGCTGGCGGCGCCCGGCGCCTAACGCCGCCGCAGGATCTCTTCGCGCAAATCGCCCGGCGCTTTCTTATGATAGCGCCGCATCAGGACATAGACGACGGCGATCCAGAAGAAGAGCAGCCCGAAGAAATAATAGAACCCGGCCATGTCCTCGATGATGTAGGACAGCGTTTCCGGTGTCGTCTTACGCAAGAGCGAGGCATCGCCCGAGCCAAGATAAAGCTCGGCGGCCATGTCATTGGGCTGCGGGACCCAGCCCCATTGCTGGGCGTAATAAGCAAGCCCCGCCAAGAGGCCGAGGATGATCGGCGAGCCGAGCAGGAAAGTCCCCACTGTCGCGAGCAGATAGGCCGGAAAGCGCGGCATGTTCGTCTCGGTATAAATGACCTCGAAATCGGCTTCGCTGAGGCCCTCAAGCAGGGCTGCATCGGTCCGGCCGATGCGGGCGAACTCTTCCTTGGCGCCGATGCTCAGATCAGTCCGGATGCGGCGCTGCCAGTAATGAAGCGCGCCATAGCCGCCGCCGATCACGACGGCGCAGAAGAGAAGATAGTAGAGCATCAAAGCCTGCCTCGGTTGGAGAGGCTCCTTAAAGGGCGAAAGGGGCGTTGGGCAATGTCGCTCAGACCTTCGCCTTTGCCAGCGCCGCGCTGAGGGCGTCCGCAACTTCGCCGCGTTCTTTGGGAGAGAGGAAGCTGCCGACGATCAGGGTCTTGCCCTTCTCGATGAGGCGCATCTGGCTTTCATGCTCGATCGGCCGGTCGATCTCGACCCGTACCCAGAAAGGGTTGAGCTTCCAGCGCGTCTCATGACCGGAGGGCAGGACGCGAGAGACCCAGAGCGCGTCATCGGTCAGCATGATCCGCTCATGCCGCCGCCCCTGAACGTAGGAGAGCTTGAAGGCGAGCCAGACAATAAAGATGTCGACGCCGCAGAAAAACGCGACCGGCCACGCACCGGCCGTGAAATAGATCAGCGCATTCATGACATTGACCGCGATCACCACCGCCATGACCTGCCGGAATCCTTCCCAGCTCAAGGAACGGTTAGGGGTGAGAAGGGCGTGAAAGGCGAAGTCCTCATCCCGCGCGACAGGCTGCATGTCCTCGCGCCGGGCCTTGCCCGTCACGGTCGGCGCCATGGTCTCTAATGTGCGGATGCGCGTGTTCATGCAGGCATGATAGTCGGCGGGAAGGTGACCGTCACGTGACGGAATTGTCGCGTAGGCGTCAGCCTTTGCCCGACACCTTGTCCCAGAACTCGGCGCGGTCATTCGTGCGCGGAAAAGGCGTGTCCGGAACTGGCTGGCCGAGAAAGGCGCAAAGCGGCGCCCATCCTTCTTTCGCCTGAAAGACGAGGAGCCTGTCGGCCGGGATGGCGGCCTTCACCGCTTGCTCATGCGCGATGAACGCGTCGTGCAGTTCCTGCTTGCTTTTCTCTGGGGCAAATCCGGATTTCGCGATCACCCGCTCGGCCATATTCAGCCAGTCGCGCATTTCCTCCGGGGCCTGATCTTTGCTGCAGATCAGCGTGTGGATGGTAGAGGAGTAGCTCTCCGTCCAGCTTTCTGGGCTGCGGGTGGAGAGGACGAATTTGGCTTCCGGGTAGGCGGCGGAAAGTTCACGGAAGAACGCTCCTGTCGGCCAGTCGACCGCGCTTTGATACCCGTCATAGATCGCCGCCCAGTCCGGATTGCCGTCAGCGGCAGCAGACCACAGCGGCACCTGCGTCGGCATGTTGAGCAGCACTTCTTCCATGTGATGGCATGGGCCGAGGCCAAGCACATTAAGGGCAAGTTTGAGTGAATAGGTTCCCGTGCGGCCAACGCCGGCGCCAATAACTTTCATGTTTCTGGTGTCTCCCCCTGAAAGGGACACTCTAAAGGAGGCGGCGACCGCCACCAAACGGGAAACTCACTCGTCCTGTCCGGCCTCAATCACCTGACGGCGGATCTCTCTTGTCCGGGTAAAGAGCTTGTGAAGCGCGTCGCCGTCCTCCCAGCGGATGGCGCGCTGCAGGGAGGAGAGGTCTTCGGAGAACCGGCCCAGCATCTCGAGCACCGCATCCTTATTGGCAAGGAAGATGTCGCGCCACATATCCGGGTTCGAGGCGGCGATCCGCGTGAAGTCCCGAAAGCCGCCTGCGGAATATTTGATGACTTCGCTTTCGGTCACGGTTTCAAGATCGGCGGCCGTGCCGACGATGTTGTAAGCAATCAAGTGCGGGATGTGGCTGGTGATCGCAAGGACGAGGTCATGATGCTCCGCCTCCATCACTTCGACTTTACTCCCCAGCGCTTCCCAGAAGGATTTGAGTTTCTCCGTGGCCGCCGCATCGGCGCCATCAGGCGGGGTCAGGATTGTCCAGCGGCCTTCGAAAAGCTCGGCAAACCCGGCCTCGGGGCCTGAATTCTCCGTACCCGCCACGGGATGAGCGGGGATCAGGTGGACGCCCTCAGGCGCGTGGGCGGCCATCGCCTTGAGGGCGGAGAGCTTGACCGAGCCGACATCGCTTAAAGTGGCGCCGGGTTTCAGCGCGCCGGCAATCTCCTTTGCCAGCGCATCGAAGGTGCCGACCGGGGTACACAGAACGACCAGATCGGCGTCCGCGACGGCTTTTGCGGCATCGGTCTCGGCGCGGTCAACGAAGCCCAGCTCGACGGCTTTCTTGCAGACAGCCTCGTCCCGGTCCGCGCCGATGATCTCGCCCGCAACGCCCGCGCGGCGCATGGCATGGCCAAGCGAGGAGCCGATAAGGCCCAGCCCGATCAGGGTCACACGGTCATAGAGTGGCGTCTTGGTCATGATAGCGGCCCGGCAGATAAAGATCCCTGTTGGCCTGCCGCCGGTCTTGCCGTCAAGCGAGGCTTGACAACGATTAGACAATTAGCTAATTATCAATTCATGACCAGCGTATTCAAGGCCCTCTCCGACCCGACCCGGCGCAAAGTGCTCGAGCTCCTCAAACAGGGGCCGATGTCGGCCGGCGAGCTGGCGGGCCATTTCGTCGTCTCCAAACCGACCATGTCGGCGCATTTCTCGGTCCTCAAGGAAGCGGACCTCGTTCACGCGGAAAAGGACGGCAAGCAGGTCATCTATCATCTCAAGCTCTCCGTACTCGAAGAAGCCTTGCTCGGTCTTGCCGGATCATTCGGGATCGCGATGCCGGGAAAGCAGGCTAGCGGGGGCGTTGCCAAAGGAGAAACGGCAAAATGAAACAGGTCACAACTTCCCTTATTTTTGCTGTTATGATGATCGGTTCAGCGCTGGCTATGGCGTATGCGGATCAGCTCGGCCTGAAGGAGCCTGCCGATGAACGAATCTATGGTGTCATGATTGGTTTCATGCTCGCCTGGTTCGGGAATATCATGCCCAAACAGGGGCCGGAAACCAATTGTGCGCAATGCAGCCCCTCAAAAGGGCAAAACATGCGTCGGTTTGCCGGGTGGGTTTTCGTGATTGCGGGACTGGCTCATGGCGCCGTCTGGCTCGCTGCGCCGCTTGAGGTTGCCAACTACATCGCGATGGGAATTGTAGCTGGGGCGCTGGTGCTGGTGATAGGCCGCGCGACCGTCACCCGCGCCTGGGTGTGATTATTCCTGTGCGGAGGGCCAGTTCAGCTGGCCTTCCTCCAGGATAAAGATCGTCAGGTCGAGATCGTCGCCTTTGACGTAATTGTGCCCACTGACGATATTGACCGGATAGGGCGCAACCCCTTCTTCTGACATTGCGGCCAGAAAGCCCTGCTGCTCGGTCACATCGATGATGGCGACACCGCATTCCCAGTGGCCCAGCAGGAACTCTGCCGATTGCGCGCCGGTATCGGCAAGATATGTCCGTGTCCCGAGATAACGGACATTGGACGGCTCGCGATAGCCTGCGGTCGTCGCCATGATCTCTTCACAGCCGGTCAGTTTCCCGACTTCCTGCGCAACGTAGTAAGACGGCCAGAGTGGCTTGAGGGCCGGAATGGCACCCTGAAAGACAGCCCAGTATGTGCCGATACCAGCGGCCATCAGGACGGCGAGGCGGGGCAGTGCTGACGGGCGTCGCGCGGCCATGATCCCGGCACCGATAGCGATCAGCCCAAAGATGATCGCCAGCACATTCGGCGCGCTCATCATTGTGGTGCCAAGATAATCCGCCGCAATCATCGGCACGGCGGCGAGGATGGCGGTGGCCAGCACGAAAAGCCCGAGGAAGGCCAGATGGATCCGGCGCGGCCATTTCTTCGACCAGAGCTCGGCGGCATCCTTGATGCCCCATGCGGCAAGGATTGCCAGCGCCGGCATGGCGGGGAAAATGTAATGCGGCAGCTTGGTCGCGATCAGCTCGAAGATCAGCCATGTCGGGACCAGCCAGCAGATCAGGAATTTGACGGCCGGGTGCTCGCGTTTCGTCCAGGCAAGGCCCGCAGCGAGCCCGACAAACAAAGTGCCCGGCCAGAAGGTGATCGGCAGGAGGAGCGTGTGATAGCCGAAGGGCCCTGCATGGCTGTCATCGCTTTCGGCGACCTTGCCCAATAATGCGTGCCCGACCGATTCCATGAAGAAACCGCCATCGGTCTTGATGTTGATGGCGATCAGCCATGGCAGAGCGATGGCCGCAGCCACCAGCACGCCGAATAGCGGACGGATGCGTTTGAGGACGCCCCAGTCGCGCGTCCAGATGCCGTAAGCCGCGATCGTCGAGACCGAAACGAGGGTGACGATCGGCCCCTTGATCATCAGCGCGGCGCCCGTTGCTGCCCAGAAGATGAGCGGTGCCCCGATGAATTTCGGTCTTGGCGATCCCTTCGCCTGAGTGAGAAGGAAGAAGAGTGCGGCCTGCGCGATCACGCCTGCGGCCAGCAGCATGGCATCGGTCTTCGCTGTGCGCGCCTCGACAGCCGCCATCAGGGTCAGGCCGAGCATCACGCCTGCGGCCATCCCGCCTTGCGCGCCGATGATCCTTGCGCCCAGCCATGCGGTGAGGATCCCGCCGATCAGTACACCGATGAGGGAGGGCAGGCGGAACGCCCAGATCGGCGCGTCCGGTCCGCCAAAGGGGGCGGAGGTTGCCACCTGCATCCAGTATATGCCCGCCGGCTTCACCCAGCGCGGATCTTCCTGAAAGCGGATGTCGATATAATCGCCCGTCTCCATCATCTGTGATGAGGCTTGCGAGTAACGCGCCTCGTCCCGGTCCATCACGGGAATCGAGAAAAAGCCGGGCAGGAGGGCAAGGAGCAGGATCGCGATCAGTGCGCCCCATTCTCGTGTGTTCAGTGTCTTGCGCAGATCGCCAGTCACGCTTTGTCCTCATGGGGGCGAAGAAGAAGCTCTTTTGACGGATAATGTGTCCGCCGCATCAGCCAGATGACACCCATCAGGTCGAAAAGACCCGCAAAGGCGCGGCCGATATTGGAATATTTTGAGGCGCCGTGAACGCGCGGGCGGTTATCGACCGGCACATAGCGCGCTTCATAGCCGAAATGCTGAACGAGCGCGGGCAGATATCTGTGCACCGCATCGAAGAAAGGCAGCGACAGGAACACATCGACCGGCAGCAGCTTTAGCCCGCAGGCCGTGTCCGGGCAGTCATCCTTGAGGAGGCTGCGGCGCAGGCCATTGGCAAAGCGCGAGGCATATTTGCGGTTATTGCCGTCCGTACGCTGCTTTCTGACGCCGCCGACAATGCCGACCGTCTCGATGGTCGAGAGATCAACCTCGCCAGTCAGCGCCAGCATGTCTTTGGGATCATCCTGGCCGTCACCATCCATGGTCGCCATCCAGCGCCCGCGTGCCTGCAACGCGCCCGTGCGCAGGGCCGCGCTTTTGCCCGCCCGATTGGGGTGAAGGGCGAAGCGGAGCTGCGGATTGGCCGCCAGCATTCCTTCGACCACGGCGCCCGTGCCGTCATCCGAGCCATCATCGACGATGAGGAGTTCGGCGGATCGGCCAGCGAGGGCGGCCAGCACTTCTTCGATCACCGGGCCGATATTTTCGACTTCGTTGAAGACGGGGATCACGACCGTGAGGTCGGGGCGGGCCGCAGGGGGCTGGGGAGCGTCAGAAGTAGGGGTCGAGGACATGCAATCTCAACTGGGCTAACCGGCCCTTTCGAGGGCCAGACAATCAAACTTGCCGTCATCCAGCATGAAACTCGGGCGAGCGAAACTCCCGATCATGCGAAAACGGCGGTTGGCGAGACGCAGACAGCAAAAAGGCCCCGGAAAGGGGCCTTCGCTTGAGCTTTGGGGCTCTGCTTATTCTTTGTCGGCGGCTTTGCCGGACTTTTTCTTGCCAGCTTTCGCCGCAGCCTTGCCGCGATAATCGACCTTTTCGGCGATCCGGGCAGATTTCCCGCGACGGCCACGAAGATAGTAAAGCTTGGCGCGGCGGACTTTACCGCGGCGGACGACTTCGATGGAATCAACCAGCGGCGAGTAGATCGGGAAAACCCGCTCAACACCTTCACCAAAGGAGATCTTGCGGACGGTGAAGCTCTCATTGAGGCCCCGGCCGCCACGGCCAATGCAGACGCCTTCGAAAGCCTGGAGACGCTCGCGCGTACCTTCACGGACTTTCACCAGCACGCGCAGCGTGTCGCCGGCGGCAAAGGCAGGAACTTCGGGTTTGAGTTCGGCGGCGTGTTCCGCCTCGAGCTGTTCAATAATATTCATGACGGCGATCCGTCCTTTTCCTTGTCGCCGGATTGGACCCCGCCATTCCCATCGGAAAGCAGGTCGGGTCGTCGCGCGCGCGTCAATTTAAGAGCCTCTTCCCGCCGCCATGCCGCGATCTTCTTGTGATCACCGGATAACAGCACTTCAGGGATTGAGGCCCCCTCGAAATCTCTTGGCCGGGTATATTGAGGATATTCAAGCAAACCCTGCTCGAAGGATTCCTCTGCCCTTGAAGAAGGCGCGCCCAATACACCGGGGATCAGCCGCACGCAAGCCTCTATCAGGGCCTGGGCGGCAACTTCGCCGCCGGCGAGGACGAAGTCACCAATCGAGACTTCTTCAAGGTTTCTGGCGGCGATCACTCGCTCATCGACCCCCTCGAACCGGCCGCAGACAAAGACCGCGCCGGGCCCTTGCGCCAGCTCATGGGCGCGGGTTTGCGTGAAGGGGCGCCCACGAGGGGAGAGAAGGAGGCGCGGGCGGGTCTCATCGCCCAAGGCGTCGATGGTTCGGGCAAGCACATCGGCGCGCATCACCATGCCCGGCCCGCCGCCTGCGGGCGTGTCATCGACGGTGCGGTGTTTGTCGTCTGCAATGTCACGCGGGTTCAGCGTGTCGAGGCTCCACAGCCCGTCGGCAAGCGCACGGCCCAGCACCCCGACGCCGAGCACGCCGGGAAAGGCATCGGGATATAGAGAGATGACGGACGCTTTCCACATGGGAGGAGGGGTTTGGCGGAGGACGACGCGAGGGGCAAGGTTTTCGGCTAGTTGTGGGAGAGGTGCTCAAACATCATTTTGCGGAGTGCATTTTGTGCGCATTCGGATGGTGCATACACGAAGTAATGTAATCACCATTGCGGAAGGGCCAAACGATCTAAGTGAGCCTACATTTTGAACAATAATCAAGGATGGCTCGGCAACGCGAGAAAGGTTGTTGAAATTTCGGACTTGCAGTTAGTGTGAGGATGATGCCCCAGGCGCATACTTCATCGATGTAGCAAAACCCTTGTTGACCAAGAACAGCCAACCTGATTTGCTGCGGTTATAAGGGGAGTGAAAATGGGGCGAACGGAATCAATCTTCCTAGGTATTTTGCTGTTGGCAACTGTACTCGCGGTTGTCACCGTAGTGATACGGACGGATACAAGATCTGCTGAGCTCATGGGTGACTCAGAGATTCAAGCAAAACTAAAAGTTTTAGACGAAATAAACGCGTCAATTTCGAGTGCCCAGGATCAACTTGAGAGGCTGGATCAGCAAGTGGCACTGATGACGGACTTTGTTGCCAAAGGCGACGACCCCTCTCAGCTTCGCGATATTACTCTGATGCGGCGCTTGGATCGGTTGGACGACAAATTTGAAATCTATCGGAATGAAGAAATCAAAAGACAGGAAGAGCGAGAAAGACAAGACTACCTGATAAATGTCAGCTTCACTTTGATCGGTGCGCTACTGGGTTATGCCATTAGCTATGCATTCCGGCCTAGGTAGGACTTTTTCTTGGAACAAGGTGCGTCAAGAATATCAGAACTCTATCAATCGTTCGAAGTTGTCTACAGTTTAAATCTTCCACGCCAAGGCGCGGCGCCTCTCTGCTTAAATCTCGGCCTTGCAATTCCAAGGACCGCCATGATCAGAAATGCACGTTTCACTGCCGCGTGCCTCACCTTACCCGGCGCACATTAGACGAGAATAAAAAAGCAGGGGCAAGCGCGGGGCCACGCCCGTTTCAGCGGGCGGCGGCAGCCTTTTCCTCTGCGATATCATACCATTTCTGGACCGCCTCTTGCCCAGCGACTTCTGCGGCCCGGCGGCGGACTTCGTCCGGGGTCAGAAGACCCCGATCGAGCGCGGATTTGAACCAGTCCGCATAGACGCCGCCTGTTTCGGCAAAGCCGTCTTCTTTCATCGCATGATAAAGCGCGGCGGCGAGGAGGTGCATGCCGTCATCGCGGCTGCTCCATCGCGGACCGGGTTCGGCAGCGAAGTCAAAATGCTCCGCCAGCAGCTGGTCGAGCGCTTGCGTTGAATCCTCATCGATCAGTCCCATGAAACTGTTATAGCCAAAGGCCGGGTTATGGTTCTCAACGATGGAGATGATCCACGGGTCTTCCTCAAGAGGCTTCAGCTTCTCAAGCAGCTCCTTGTCCTGACGATCAAAGGGCGGATGGAAAATTTCATGCGCTGCGACGTGCAGATGAGTGTCGGGATCAAGATGATAGACAGCAAGGAAGCGCTGCCCCTTGATTCTGATACCGTAGGGATGCACGAAGCGCACAACGATCAGCTCGATTTCGGGATCAAGATCCCGCCCAAGATAAAGCTCATGATACGGAATGAGATCGTAACCGGAGACAGCAGGCTCAATCGCCGCAATGGCCTCATTGAGGCGCGGCAGCGTGTCTTTCGCATAGAACTCCTCAAGACCGACTTCCTTCAGCCCTTCAAGCGCGAGAGCGATGTCGGGCATGATCTGTAGGGCGGCCGCGTAGTTCCGCTCGCTCCAGTCGGCCTCCGCCATCAGTCCCGGTTTCAGATAGGTCTCAGGATCTTTGGCTGAGCGCAGGACATCGTCGAGCGTATCGGTGGGGCCAGCGGAGAAGAAATTGACTAGCGTCGGGCCGGTCAGGCGTTTTTTCTCGACACGGAGGTTCTGGTCGATGCGGTCGAGCGCTGCCACGGACGCAGGCGGCATTTTCTCGCGCAGGAACCCGATGGTCTCGGCGTAATAGGGGGCTTGCAGCACATCACCCGAGATCACCCCGATCAGGAGGAGGGCATCAAGTCCCGGCGAAGTGCTGACGACCCATTGGGTCTGCGTCTGCTCTACCTTATCCGTAGACGGCGGAACGGTGGCGCAGGCCCCCAGAATGATTGTCAGGACGAGGGCAATCCCTGATCGTCTCCAGCCGAGAAATGACATCGCACTATCCTTCCGAAGTCCGGCCCCTGCCGGTGATCAGCGATGCCTAGCTCATTGGCGGGGCTCCCGACTTGAACGGATTTGATCAGGCCGCGCGAAAAGTGGCCGGTGTCCGGCCGGTGGCGGATTTGAGCGCCCTTGTCAGATGCGGCTGATCGGCAAAGCCGCAAAGCTGGGCCGTCTCGGCGATGGAGGCGCCGTCCCGCAGCTCTTGAATGGCGCGCCTGATCTGGGCCTCCCGCCTGATGTCGGTGGGCGGGCTGCCGAGCCAGCGCCGGCAGACCCGGCTGGCATGCGGCACACTGACACGGCAGGCCGTCGCGGCGGCCTCGATCCGCCAGCCGCAGAAAAGGAGCGCGAGGAACTCATCGAGCCATTGCGGCGGCGCAATCGGGGCCTGCGGGGTCGCCTCCTCAAGAAGGGCGAGCGCGGCGTCATGCTTTGAGGCTTCGGCCAGCCGGATCAGCTCATCCGTCGCCGGGGTCGCATAGACACCATAGCCTGTCTCATCGGCGGGCCCGGCGGGCAGGGGGATGTTGCAGACTTCGCAATCGCCCTCGCCAAATTCATTGGCATGGGCGTGATAGGTCGGATGAATGACAATATGGCCGGGGCCGCAATCATACCGGCCATCAAGCCCGCTTTCGATATAGCGCCCGGTCAGAATGATGGCGGCATAGGCATTCTCATGCCGGTGCGCGGGAAGGACATCGCCTCCCCTGAAGCGATCCGCCTCCATGGCCGGAATGCGAATGAGCACCGTCATCTTCCTCGGCTCCACTGACCTGCCGGGCAGCCCGCTTGCGGGTGCCTGTTAAGGAAAGGATGCCACCGGCGCGGGCACTTGCAAAGCGGCCTAGCGCCGTAATTCCGGGGGATCACAAGGCTTTAAGGGGCGACAGAGACAGCTCCGGGCGGTAAAGCGCCCCTCATTGACTATCAATAAAGGTGGGGCCACGGTGCCGCCGCAAATCCAGAAGCCAGCGGGCCTTTCCCGCAGCATGTTCCTTGGGGAGCCAAAAATGCGCAGATCTCTCATTATTTCGACCGCTCTTGCCGCCGCGCTGGCGCTGACGGCCTGTGAAACGACCGGCTCGACCGGCAGCTCGATGGAGGACATGGCGCTGCCCGGCGGCATCAAGCTCGTCGAGAAAGTCACGAAAAAGGGCGATGAAGTCGTCATCCCCTATTCCAAATATGTCCTGCCGAACGGCCTGACCGTCATCCTGCACGAAGATGATTCAGACCCGCTGGTCCATGTTGATGTGACCTACCATGTCGGCTCTGGCCGTGAGGAGATCGGCAAGTCGGGCTTTGCGCACTTCTTCGAGCACATGATGTTCCAGGGGTCGGAAAATGTCGGCGACGAAGAGCACTTCAAGATCGTCTCTGAATCGGGCGGCACGCTGAACGGCACGACCAACACCGACCGCACCAACTATTTCGAGACCGTCCCGTCAAACCAGCTTGAGAAAATGATCTGGCTCGAAGCGGACCGCATGGGCTTCCTTCTCCCCGCCGTCACGCAGGAGAAGTTCGAGGTCCAGCGCGAGACCGTGAAGAACGAGCGCGGCCAGAACTATGACAACCGCCCTTACGGCCTGATCCGCGAAAAAGTCGCCGAAGCGATGTACCCGGAAGGCCATCCTTATAGCTGGCTGACGATTGGTTATATCGAAGATCTCAACCGCGCCGACCTTGATGACCTCAAGCGCTTCTTCCTGCGCTGGTACGGACCCAACAACGCGGTACTGACGATTGGTGGCGACCTCGACAAGATGCAGACCCTCGAATGGGTCAACAAATATTTCGGCTCGATCCCGGCTGGCCCGGAAGTCGCAGACCCCGTGCCGACCGAGGTCACGCTCGATGCTGACCGTTATATTTCGTATGAGGACAATGTCTCCCTGCCGCTGGTATGGATGACCTTCCCGACGGTACATGTCTATCACCCGGATGAGGCGCCGCTTGACGTGCTCTACTCCATCATGGGCGATGGCCGGACCTCGCTTCTCTACAAGAACATGGTCAAGGACGGCTATGCCGTGCAGGCCAGCGCCAGCCATGGCTGCAGCGAGCTTCATTGTCAGTTCACGATGTTTGCCCTGCCGAACCCGGCCAGCGGCAAGTCGCTCACCGATCTTGAGCAGATCATGCGCGACAGCCTCAAGGAATTCGAAGAGCGCGGTGTGCTCGATGACGACCTTGAGCGTGTGAAGGCCGGTATCCGCGCGAGCAATATCTTTGGTCTTGAAAGTGTTCGCGGCAAGGTCAGCCAGCTGGCGGCCTTCGCCACCTTCGCTGACACGCCGAACTACATCCAGAAAGAGATCGACCGCTATGACGCCGTCACGAAAGAGGACGTCATGCGGGTCTATGAGAAATATATCAAAGACAAGTCCGCGGTGATCCTCTCTGTTGTGCCGAAGGGCCAGCCGGACATGGTCGCGGCGCCTGACAATTGGACCTTCCCGGGACGGACGATCCCGGAAGCCTCAGATGATGACAGCGCTCTAGCGCTGCGCATCCCGGCGGATGACTTTGACCGGTCGATGCAGCCGGCGGCTTCGGGTGAGAACCCGGTTGTCACCCTGCCGACCCTGTGGCGCGATGAGCTGTCGAACGGCGTTGAAGTCCTCGGCGCGATCAACGACGAAACGCCGACGACGGCCATTTCGCTCCGCATTGAGGTCAGCCAGCGCGATGAACCGCTTGAGAAACTCGGCCTCGCCGAAATCACGGCGGCGATGCTGAATGAAGCAACGCAAGAGTCGACCAACGAAGAGCTGTCGAACCGTCTGGCGAAGCTCGGCTCGTCGGTTTCGGTCAGCGCCGGTAGCCGTTACACGACGATCACTGTTCGTTCGCTCACGGAAAATCTCGATGAGACGCTCGCCATTGCGCGCGAACGCCTGCTTGAGCCGGCCTTCAACGAGGACGACTTCCAGCGGGTGAAAGGCCAGACGATCGAGGGCATCAAGCAGTCGAAGACGCAAGCGTCGGCGACCGCCAGCCAGGTCTTCACCCAGCTTATGTACGGCAATGACAATGCCTTTGCGTGGCGCGATGCGGGCCGTGTCGACACGGTCGAGACCATCACGCTCGATGATGTCAAAGCGTTCTATGACACCTATTATAAGTCTGGTGCAGGTAGCATCATTGCGGTCAGCGACTTGCCTGAGAAGAAGATGATGGCCAGCCTTGCGGCCTTCTCGCCGTGGAGCGGGGATGCAATGCCGCAGAAGGAGCTCGCGCCCTTCCCAGCCATCGATGCGAGCAAGCTCTATCTCATCGACAAGCCGGGTGCGGCCCAATCCGAGATCCGGATTGGTAAGCGCGCCCTGCCATTCGATGCGACGGGCACATACTATAAAGCAACGCTGATGAACTACGCCCTTGGCGGCGCGTTCAACAGCCGGATCAACCTCAACCTGCGTGAAGACAAGGGCTATACCTACGGGGCTCGCTCATTCTTCTCCGGCTCCGATCAGTATGGGGAGTATCGGGCGCAGGCAGGTGTCCGTAAGGATGCAACGGCCGCGTCCATCGTTGAATTCTTCAGCGAGATCGGCAGCTATCAGGAAGATGGCATCTCCGAGGACGAACTGGCCTTCACCAAGCAGGCGATCGGCCAGTCCGAAGCCCGCGATTATGAAACGCCGTTCCAGAAGCTCGGCTTCCTCTCGCAGATCCTGACCTATGATCTGCCGGATGATTTTGTTGATGAGCAGCAGGACATCCTCCGCAACCTGACGAAGGAGAATGTCGACATGCTGGCAGCCGAGCTGCTCGATGGTGACATGGCGCTGGTCGTGGTTGGCGACAAGGAGGCCATCTGGGATGAGCTCGAAGCGCTGGGCCGTGAGATCGTCGAACTCGACGAAAACGGCATGCCGAAATAATTCCCTGACGGGAACATGAATTGAGGAAGGGCCGGGCGGCAATGTCCGGCCCTTTTTCTATGGAACTAGCTGCGTGAGCGTCCCGCCATCATGGAGAGGCGCAGCAGCGTCCGCTCGACAAGTTCCGCCTGCGGCATGCCGGTTCGCTTGGAATCAAGATCCGTCACATAAACATCCCTGACTGCCTGCCGGAGGCGCGGCAGCGGCCAGGAGGTGAGGGCGCGGGAGAAACTGCGCTGCTCCCCGAAAAAGACAGGCGGACGCAGGGATTTGATGGCCGCCTCGCGGGCGGTGCCGCGATCAACCGCTTCCTGCACCGTCTGCAGGCGGAGAAGCTTGTTCTGAAGGATGCGTAAGATCGCCAGCGGCGAAACCCCGGCGCCGCGTGCGCGGTAGAGCGCTTCGGACAGCCGGCTCGTCTCCCCGCCCAGCGCAAGGTCGATGATCTCGAAGGTCGCATCGGACGTGCTCTCGGCCAGTGCCTCGCGGATATCCTCCGTGCTCACCGTTGCGGCCTCACCGCGCTGGGCTTTCGTGCCCTTATAGAGGATGAGCTTTTCCAGTTCCGAGCGGGTGATGCCGCGATCCTCGCCCAATCGGCTGGCGAGCGCCATCAGCGCCTCTTCCTCGATATCGAGCGCTTCGGCTTTCAGAGCTGATCGCAACGTGTCGAGCAGATCCTGTCCGTCCTCGGCATAACAGGCAATCGCCGCTGCGGCACGGCTGGCCTCACAGGCTTTGCGCAGGGCGCTTGTCTTTTTCAGCTCCCCGGCCTCAATCACGACCAGCGCATTGGGGGTCAGCTCATCGCTTTCCAGCGCCTTGAGGAGATGTTTGACGGCCTTGGTTACATGATCGCCGCTGCCGCGCACACGGATCAACCGCTCCCCGCCCATGAAGGAAAGCGCGGCAGCCTCATCGGCCAGTTGCCCGGTGGAGGTAATATCCGCCTCGCCCAGCTCAACCGCGTTGAAGGGGTCATTGGGGTCATCGACCACATGTTTGGAAAGCTGCGCTGCGCGTTCGCGGACCAGGCCCTGATCGGGGCCGTGAAACAGTGCGACATGTGTGCCCTGCGGCCTGCTTTTCAGGAAACGGGCAATATCGCCTGTCTTGATCGCTGTCATTGGCCCTGCGGCGGGGTGCCGGTGTCAAACCGTCCGTCCACGTCCAGAATATCCGGCAGCTCAACCTCATTGGCCTCAGGCGGGCGCCCGGCTAAATAAAGCGCCATGTCGGTTTCGATGCGTCGGGCAATCTCGACGGCGGCGCGGCGGGCGGCATCTTCGCGGCCTACGAGCGAGGCATATTGGCTGGAGACAACGCCATAGCTCGTCATCGCCGAAATGCTCTGGCGGTGAACGATCTTGCCGGTCTCCGTGTCGCGCAGTCGATAGGAGCCAAAGAGCGTGTAATCGAACCGTGTCGTGGCAGCAGAGCGCCGAACGACGGTGGCGGCCCGGCGGTCTTCAAGACTGACAAGCAACTCGTAACGCGGCGCCCCACCGGCGGGCTCGGGTAACAGGTCGCGCAGCTCTCGGTTTACCAGCCGCTGGATCTCGGGATTGGCTTCGATCCCGGCGATCTCAACCGAACGCAGCCCCTCGGCCACCGCACTGTCGCCGCCCGTCGAATAAAGCGGCGTGAAACCGCAGGCGGGCAGAGAAATCAGAAGAGCGGCAGCGAGGAGAGGGCGCAGCATTATCCCACCACGATGTTGACGATGCGTCCGGGCACCACGATCACTTTGCGCACATTCTTGCCCTCGGTAAAGCGCTGGACGTCAGGCATTGCGAGTGCGGCGGCCTCGATGTCGGCGTTCGGGGCGTCTTTTGCGATGGTCAGCTCACCGCGTTTCTTGCCCTGCACCTGCACCATCAGGGTCTGGGTGTCGGTCGCGAGCAGGCTTTCCTCGGCTCTCGGCCAGTCGGCATGACAGCAGAGGCCGTCACCGCCGAGTGTCTCCCAGCATTCCTCGGCAAGGTGCGGCATGAAGGGGGCGACCATACGGGTCAGCGCCGACAGCGCTTCGGCGGTCACGAATTTATTGGCGTCATCCGACACGCTGAGGCCCTTGAGGTGCCCAAGCAGTTCATAGAGCCGGGCAATCGCCTTGTTAAAGCGGAACTCCTCGATATCTTCCGTGATGCTCGCAATCGCGCCATGCACCGCGCGGCGGCGTTCTACCAGATCACCGGGCAGATCCGCAGGGCAGATTGCCGGGGCGCCTTTTGCTGCGCCGGGGAAGCCAGCGACGAGATCATAGACCCGGTTGGCAAAGCGCCAGGCGCCTTCCGCGCCGGCGGTCGTCCATTCGACATCGCGCTCAGGCGGGGAGTCAGAGAGGACAAAGAACCGGATCGCATCCGCGCCATAGGTGTCAGCCATCTCTTCTGGTGAGACGACGTTCTTCTTGGACTTGGACATTTTCTCGATGGGGCCAATTGCGATCTCGCTGCCGCCATCGATCAGGAATGCCTTGCTGCCCTTGACTTCGACTTCTTCGGGTGTCCGCCAATTGCCCTCTGCGTCCTTATACGTCGCATGTGTCACCATGCCCTGCGTGAAGAGGCGGGCGAAGGGCTCATCTGTATCGAGATAACCACAATCCTTCATGTTTCGTGCAAAATAGCGCGCATAAAGAAGGTGCAGGATCGCGTGCTCGATGCCGCCAATATACTGATCGACGGGCAGCCAGCGGCTCGCCTCTTTCGCATCGACCGGCTTGTCGCCGGGCTGGCTGGCAAACCGTGCGAAATACCACGAGGAGTCCACAAATGTGTCCATTGTGTCGGTCTCGCGCCGCGCCGCGCCGCCGCATTTGGGACAGGTCGTCTCGCGCCAGTCCTTGGCATAATCCTTATCAAGAGGATTGCCCGGCTCCTTGAAGGCTTCGGCAGGCACTTTCGGCAGCTCAACCGGCAACTGATCCACAGGGACAGGGACGATATCGCATTTCTCGCAGTGAATGACCGGGATCGGACAGCCCCAGTAACGCTGGCGGGAAATCCCCCAGTTCCGCAGGCGATAATTCGTGGTCCCCTGGCCCCAGCCCATTTCCTCGATTTTGGCGATGGCGGCGGGCAGGGCCTCTTCGGCCTTCATGCCGTCCATGAAGCCTGAATTGATCATCGTGCCGGGGCCGACATAGGCCTCATCCGCGACATCATAACCCTCTTCATCCGTACCCGTTGGCAGGACGACCGGAATGACGCTCAGATCATACTTCCGCGCAAAATCGAGGTCGCGCTGGTCATGTGCCGGGCAGGCAAAGATCGCGCCCGTGCCGTAAGTCGAGAGAATGAAATTCGCGACAAAGACCGGCAGTTCGCGATCATCGAAAGGATGCTTGCCGGTGACGGGCAGGCGATAGCCTTTCTTCTCGGCCTTCTCGATGGCTTCTTCGGAGGTGCCGGCGGCCTGGCATTCCTGAATGAATTTCTCGAGGTCAGGATCCGACTTCGCAAAATGCTTCGCCAGCGGATGATCCGGGGAGACGCCCAGGAAGCTTGCGCCGTAAAGCGTGTCCGGCCGGGTCGTGTAGATCTCCAGCCCCGAAATCGGCAGGCCCTCGCCATTGAGCGGAAAGCTCATCTGTAGGCCCTTGGATTTGCCGATCCAGTTGCGCTGCATCTCCTTGACGTGGGCGGGCCAGCCATCAAGACGGCCATCATCAAGCGCTGCGAGAAGATCATCCGCGCGCTCCACGATCTTGAAGAACCACTGATTCAGTGTACGGCGTTCCACGGGCGCGCCGGAGCGCCAGCCCTTGCCGTCGATCACCTGCTCATTGGCGAGCACCGTCATGTCGACGGGGTCCCAGTTCACTTGCGCTTCCTGCCGGTCGATGAAGCCCTTTTCGAGGAACTCAAGGAACAGCCGCTGCTGCTGGCCATAATAATCGACATCGCAGGTGGCGAGATCACGGCTCCAGTCGAACGAGAACCCGATGCGTTTGAGCTGGTCCCGCATCACATCCATGTTCGAATAGGTCCATTCGCCCGGATGCTTGCCGGTCTGCATCGCGGCATTCTCGGCCGGCATACCGAAGGCATCAAAACCCATCGGGTGCAGAACATCATGGCCGCGCGCGCGTTTGAACCGCGCGATCACATCGCCCATGGCATAGTTGCGGACATGGCCGATATGGATCTTCCCCGACGGATAGGGAAACATTTCGAGCACGTAGTATTTCGGCCGGTCGCCGGATAGCTCGGCGCGGAAGGCGTCGGCCTCCTCCCATGCTTTCTGCCATTTCTCTTCGGCGGCTCTGAAGGCGTATTTGGCCATGCTGGAAATTCTTCTCTTTTCGTCGTTCAGTTCATGCGGAGCCCGCCTTCTGGCGCGGGGCGCGGGGCGCGGCAAGGGACTGAGCCGCGGCATTGGAATTTTCCCGCTGATAGCGCTACCAATGCGCAAACACAAAACACCCATGGGAGGGAAAAGCGATGAAACAGACCTTGCTTGCGAGTGCCGCCATTCTGGGCAGCCTGTTTGCTGCGGCAGAAGCCGCGCCGGAGCTGGCGCCGATTTTCTCTGATTCCATGGTGGTTCAGCGCGGGGAGCCGATCCCCGTCTGGGGCACAGCGACGCCGGGGGCCGAGGTCACGGTCTCGCTGGGTGAGGCGGCGAGCGGCACGGCGACGGCGGGTGAAGATGGCCGCTTCCGCGTCGATCTCAGCCCGCAATCGGCCAGTGGGCCGTACGAGCTGACGGTCAGCGAGGGCCGCGACCGGGTGACGCTGGAGGATGTCATGGTCGGCGATGTGCTCCTCTGCTCGGGCCAGTCCAATATGGAATTCCCTGTCTCCCGCGCGCTCAATGCAGGCCGCGAGGTCGGCGCGGCGAATGATCCGCTGATCCGGCACTTCACCGTGCCGAAAGCTTATCTTCCCGAACCGACGATGGAGATGTCAGCGGATGCGAGCTGGCAGAAAGCAACGCCGGAAACCGCCGGGCACTTCTCGGCTGTCTGCTATTTCACCGCGCGCGACCTGAAACCGCATCTGCCTGCCGGGTTCGCCATCGGGCTCATCAACTCCTCATGGGGCGGCAGCCAGATTGAGGCGTGGCTGCCCAAGGCCAAGCTCGAAAAACTTGGCGGCAATGAGGCCGACCTCGCCCTGCTCGCGGAATATGGGGAGAGCCCGCATACAGCCTCGCTGAAGATCGGCGGTAAGTTCGAAAACTGGTGGAATGGCGCCATGCCGGAGGGCCCCGTGCCCTATGCGCCGGGGGCGGACGAAGTTGCGTGGAAAGACGCGCCCGAAGGATTGGGCAGCTATACCGATTGGGCGTCGGAGAACCTCGCCGGCAAGACCGGGCTCATCTGGTATCGCGGCACAGCAACCCTGACTGATGCACAGGCGGAGAAGGCGGAAATCTTGCGCCTCGGCCCGGCGGATGATGTCGACTATACTTGGATCAACGGCACCTTCGTTGGCACGACTTTCGGTTGGGGCGATCCGCGCAGCTATGACATCCCCGAAGGGGTACTGACCGAAGGCGAGAATGTCATCATCTCCGGCGTCTATAACAGCTGGGGCGCGGGCGGTATGACGGGTCCGGAGGATGTCATCTCCATCGAGATGGCATCGGGCAAGAAAGTGCCGGTCACGGATTTCAAATTCTGGTTCAGCCCGGACGGCATCGGCTCGCCGCCGCGTGGGCCATGGGAGTCGGTCAGTGGCCTGACGACCATCGGTAATGGCATGATCGCCCCGCTTGGCCCGACGAAATATAAGGCCGCCCTCTGGTATCAGGGGGAATCCAACGCGGATGAACTAGCCGCGATCTATGATGATCAGCTGATCGCGCTCGCCGAAAGCTGGCGCGAGCAGTCCGGCGTTGCGGACCTGCCGGTCTTTATCGCCCAGCTGCCGAATTTCGGCGGGCTGAGTGAGGGCGGCGGGGACTCGAACTGGTCCACTTTGCGCGAAGCCCAGCGTCAGGCAACGCTTGCCGACCCGAATATGGAACTCGTTGTGCTGATTGATGCGGGCGACCGCTGGGATATCCACCCGCCGAACAAGCAGGTGGTGGGCCAGCGCATGGCTGACTGGATCAGAGAGGCCGTCTACGGACAGGATATCGAGGCGGGCGGCCCTGTGCCGGTGAAAGCCGAGCGCCGTCGGCGCCGGACGATTGAAGTGAGCTTTGACCGTATCGGCGGCGGGCTGATGGCGGCGGGCGGCATGGCCGGCCCGTTCGCTGTCTGTGGTGCCGAGGGCTGTGAGCCTGCAACCGCCACCCTGCGGGATGAAAAGACTGTGGACGTCACGATCCCTTCTTCGACCGAGGTACAGACGATACGCTATTGCTGGGGCGATGCCCCGGTCTGCACGCTGTTCGGCGAGGATGGCGAACCTGCAGTGCCGTTCGAGCTGACCGTCGAATAGGGGTAACTATCACGGCACGGATTACTTCTTCAGTGAGAAGGGGGAGAAATTCGTGCCGCGGTCAAAGATCTCGACCCCTTCGGCCTTTTTCAGCTGTCCGATCACGTAATAGGTGACAGGGGTCAGGATCGCTTCCCACACGACTTTCAGGACATAGTTCAGCATCATGACCTGCAGGATCTGGCTGATCGACCAGACGCCTAAGAATGCGACGGGATAGAAAATCAGGCTGTCGATCCCCTGACCAACGACGGTCGAGCCAATCGTCCGTTGCCAGAGATGTTTGCCTTCGCTCATCAGCTTCATCTCTGCCATCACATAGGCATTTGCGAATTCCCCCGCCCAGAAAGCGATGAGGGAGGCAAGCACGATGCGGGGCGTCTGCCCGAAGACATAGGCGTAATGCTCCTGTCCGCCCCAATCCTCAGCAGGCGGCAGGCTGACCACCGCGAATGCCATGAAGACGGCGAATAGGTTAGCGGCAAACCCGGCCCAGACGGCCCGGCGCGCACCGGCATAACCGTAGACTTCGGTCAGGATGTCGCCCAGCACATATGACAGCGGAAAGAACAGGATACCGGCGCCGAATGTCGCGCCAAAGACGTCCGCGATCTTGGCTGCCCCGATCAGGTTCGAGCACAGAAGAACGGCGACGAAGGCGCCGAGTGCCAGATCGTAATAGCGGAAATGATGGGCGGGTTTTTCGTCGGACATGGGGCTTTAATCTTTGCGGGTGATTGCCAACTTTGCGCTGGAGCGGAGGTGGCTGCAAGTCGTGGGTGGATTGAGGATGGGAGGCTGGCTTTGGTGTTTGAGCCATAAGGCCAATTGCGCCACTTTAGGACCATGACCAGAACGATCGATTTGAATGCCGATCTCGGCGAAGGCTGCGGCGATGACGAAGGGTTGATGGAGGTGATCTCCAGCGCCAATATCGCCTGTGGCGGCCATGCCGGGGATGAGATGTCGATGCGCACGGCCCTGCAGCTGGCCAAACGGCATGGTGTGGCGGCGGGCGCGCACCCTTCCTATCCGGACAAGGAGCATTTCGGGCGGCGGTCGATGACTGTAGAGCCTGAGGCGCTGCTAGAGACTCTCTCGATGCAAATTGCGAATCTTGCCGGTTTTGCAGCGGAGGAGTTCGTGACACTGCGCCACGTCAAACCTCATGGCGCGCTTTATAACGATGCCGCACGCGATCCGGCGCTGGCAGCGGTCGTGTTGGCCGCCATTCGGAAGGTGTTACCGGACGCCGCGCTTGTGGGCCTTGCCAATTCAGCGCTTGAGCAGGCCGCGCATGCGGCTGGCCATCCCTTCATTGCCGAGGGGTTTGCGGACCGTGTCTATACGGAAGAAGGGTTTCTTTTGCCGCGATCGGAAGAGGGGGCGGTGATCGAGGCGGAGAGCTGCCGGATCGCGCAAGCCTTGGCGCTCGCAAAGGGGCGTCCCGTAGCAACGGCGAAGGGCGATGACATCACGATCCCCGTCGAGACGATCTGCGTTCATGGCGATACGCCCGGCGCGCTCAATAGTGCAAAGGCGATCCGCGCCGCGCTGGAACATGACGGGCTGGCCGTCAGGGTGGCGACCCCATGATGCGGGCAAGGATGATTGGCGATGATCTGGCGGAGCTGGCGGTTGAAGACGGCGGGGCTGCGCAGGCAGTTGCGGACCTCCTGCGCGAAAGCGGCAGTTTCGAAGAGATCGTGCCAACCATGCGAAAGGTAGCCGTTCAGTTCGATCCTCTCTCCATCGAAGCAGAAGATGTGCTCACCCTGCTGACGAATGCGAAACGCAATGCCGTCGAGGGGGCGTCCGGTGAAGCTAAAACACTTGTCGTGCCCGTCCATTATGGCGGCAAAGACGGCCCCGACATTGAGCTGGTCGCGGCCTCTGCCGGGCTATCGGTTGCGGAGTTCATCGAGCTGCATGGCGCGCGCGAGTACCCTGTCGAGATGATGGGATTCACACCGGGTTTTGCCTATCTCGGCGGGCTCGATGACCGCGTGACAGCGGGACGACTTGAGACACCAAGGCCGCATGTGCCGGCGGGGTCTGTAGGCACAATCAAGGGGTTCTCCTGTATTTATGCGCTTGCCGGTCCCGGCGGCTGGCCGATCATCGGGCGGACGGATTTCCCGCTTTTTGATCTTGATAAAGAAGATCCCTTCCGCCTTGTCCCCGGCATGAAGATCCGGTTCGAGGCTGCGCAATGACGCTTCTCATCAGTGAGCCCGGCATTCAGACGACGATCCAGGCAGGCGCAAGGCGGGGCCTGCGTCACAAGGGCGTGCCGGTATCGGGGCCTGCGGATGAAATTTCAGCCGCGCTCGTCAACCGGGCTGCAGGCAATCGTCCCGATGCGGCGCTTCTTGAGATCACCTATGGCGGCTTTGCGGCGGCTCTTGATGGCCCGCTGACGCTCGCGGTCGGCGGGGCTGAGGCGGAGATCACCGTCAATGGGCTGAAAGTCTCGCCGTGGGCGCCGATCAATATTGGCCGAGGACGGCGGGATATCCGCATCGGCCCGGCCATAAAAGGCGCGCGGGTCTATCTTGCTGTACGCGGTGGTCTGAAGGCGGATCAGTTTCTGGGCTCCTGTTCGACCTATCTGCCGGCAGGCTTTGGCGGATATCAGGGGCGAGCCCTGAAGGCGGGCGATGAGCTTGTCATCGCAGGCACCGATGCCATCGCCGAACCGGCAACGGTGCCGGCCTCGCTACGGCCTTTCGTCTCGGAAGGCTGGTCTCTGCCGGCGCTTGCCTCTGCCGAAACGGACTGGCTGTCCGAGACATCCCGCGCCCGCCTGTTCGGTGCGCCGTTCATTGCGGGGCGGCAGATGAGCCGTATGGGGATTGAACTCGTAGGCGATGACCCGCTGGAAGTCCGTGAGAAAGGGCTTCCTTTCAGCGCGCCGGTCTTTCCGGGCACGGTGCAATGCCCGGGCAGCGGGCATCCCTTCATCCTGTCGGCGGATGCCCAGACGACGGGCGGCTATCCACGAATTGCCCAGATCATCCGCGCGGACCGTCATCGGCTGGGGCAGATCCGCCCCGGCGATCAGGTGACCCTGACAGAGGTGACCGATGCGCAGGCGCGCAAAATTCTGGCCACAAAAAAGGCGGCTCTCGCCGCCTTCCTGATGTCAAAATGACGTATGGGGATCAGCCATCAAGGCTGTTCAGGCGCAGCTCGCGCGCGCGGGACAGGATCGCGTTTTCGATCTCGCGGGCGGTTGCCGGGTTCACCGGGGCATCGACCCAGCCATAATCCGTGAGCTGCTGGCGGAAGACCGTGACGCGCAGCGCGTCGGCCCGAAGCGCCGTGTCGAGGATATAGACATTCGTCTTGAAGCGTTCCTGCGGCACCTGCGGGTTGCCGTACCAGTCAGTGGCGATGATCCCGGCAAGGGGATCGGCCTTGTCGACCGGCATGAAATCGATCGTGTCGAGCGATGCCAGCCACAGATAGCGGTTCACATTGGTCGGCACGCTGCCACCGCGATCAGCCTTGATCAGCGGCGCATCCCGGCCCGGGACCGAAACATCGTTGTTAGCGCAGGCGGCGAGAACCGCTGCAGCTCCGGCAATGCCGAAAATTTTGAGCATACGAAAACGTTCCGGCGTCATAGCCTGTCGACCCTTATTCATTTTGGCCTATACCTAACCAGTCGGCCCGCGGCGTCAATGCCACTCGCAACAGGAATATGCACGTGTCATTCCTGCCACGTTATCCTGTAACCGTAGAAGTTTGCCGTCGAGTTTATTTGTAAGCCGCCGAATTACCTGCCAGATAAGGATGAGAGCGCTCCACAAGGGCGTAAAAATGATGAGGAAATGTCTGATGGCGCTTCGGCGTAAGCATGCGTTGAATGGGCTGGCAGGGGCTTTTGTCTCTTGCCTGGCACTCGGCGTGGCTGCGGCGCAGGACGAAAACCCCATTGAAGTGTCCGGTGAGCTCAGTGTTGTTACGGGTGTTGTCGATGGCGAAACGAAAGCCGACGCCAATGCCGAGCTGAACGTCACTGCGACTCACATCCTCAACAATGGCGTCGAACTGGGCGCGTCCGGTTCTGTCAGAGCCGATGCTGACCGGCCGTCGCAATATTATGCGGCCGGGCGTTATTCCTCGCTTCTGTCCGGTGGTGACCGTGGTGTCGGGCCCGAAGGCGGCGATGTTTTCCTTGAAGGCGCCTATCTTTTTGCCAGAGGCGGCTTCGGCAGCATTCATCTGGGCAAGGATGCCGGGGCGGCCAGCCGTCTGGCGGTGACATCTCCCAACATTTTCCGCGCCGTTGGCGTCAATGACTGGAAGACGGACCTGACCGGTCTCAATGACGTTCACACGATCAATGATTTCTCCGGCCAGTCGACCAAGATCACCTATATGCCGCCGCCGGGTTTCTTGGGCGGGCTGATTGGCCAGCTCCAGCTTGGCGTTTCCTACGCGCCGGAACTCGACAATTGCGGTGACCGTCGCTGCGCGCCTGAAGATGGCTTTGGCGCGCCGAGCGATGTGTCCCTTCTGGGCGCAAACCAGCGCTGGCAGGATGTGCTCGAAGCAGCACTTTACTACCAGAACGGCTTCAAGGTGCGGGATGACCGCCTGACGGTCGGTCTGAGCGCAAGTTACGTCACCGCCGACAAGGATGAGAGCGGCCAGCCGGTCGAACCGGTCGTCCCTGTCTTCGGCGATTACAAAGGCTACGCTTTCGGGCTGAACCTCGCTTACGGCAATGTGACCTTCGGCGGCTCGATGAAATCGACCAATGCCGGGTTCGATGAGAACCGGGATGAGGACTATCTCGCCTTTGACGCTGGGGTGACCCTCGAAGCGGGCGAATGGAACTTCATGCTAGGCTACGGGAATGCCGATGCCGAGCGCGATGCGACCCTGCTGGTCGGCCCGGCGACGCCGGATGCCGCTTTCGGCCGGCTCGACCGCGAGACCCAGACCGCGCAGGCCGGTGTCTCTTATGTCTTTGATCATGGCGTGACGCTGGGCGCTGCCGCGCAATTCGTCGACAGCCAGCGTGACGAAGCGATTGGTGGATCAGAGAATGCCGCTGCCGTCATGTTCGAAAGCTCGATCAAGTTCTGATCCGGCCCCGGCGGTCCTACCCGCTCCATGCGCCGATCACGCCCATTCCGTAAAATGGCAATCCATGCAGTCCGCAGGCGGAGTCTGCGGTCATTCCGCCAAGCGCAAAGGCGGGGATGGACATGCGCCGCGCCAGCGCCGCTGCGTTTTCTGCGCCGAGGGGCTGTGCATCCTCGTGACTGGCCGTTGGCCATACTGGCGAGACGAAGCCGAAATCCGCGCTCTTCTCTTCTGCAATCCGAGCCTCCGCCGCGTCATGAACGGGCCAGCTCACAAACCCCGTGGAGGGGCAGGCATGGCTGCCATCGGCTCCGGCCAGCACCATGCGCGCGGTCAAAAAGAAATGACCCTTTGCCTTGGTTACAGCCATCGTTTCCGCCGCCAGCGCCCGGCGTGCTTCTGCAGGCAACCCGTCATGGCGGAAGAGGACGGCAAGCGGCGGGACATCTCCGGCCTCCGGCACCTCGCGCAATAAAGAGAGAAGATCCGCCTGTCGCCGGTCATCTGTGAACAGGACCAGCGAGAAAGGCGGCAATGCCCCCGGCCATACCGGGGCGGCCTGCCGTAATGCCGTTGCGGCCTCACACAGGCTCCTGACATTTGACGCAATATCGGGCATCGGAGGGGCCATGACAGAAATTGATGTGATCGCAAACTTGAAGGACGTCGAGGCGAAAATCGCCGCCGCGGCGGAAGATGCCGCGCGCGATCCGGCGGAAGTGTTCCTCACGCTGGTCAGCAAGACCTGGGAGGCGGACGATATCCGCCCGCTCCTTGATGCCGGGCATCGCCGCTTTGGCGAGAACCGGGTGCAGGAAGCGCAAGGCAAATGGCCGGAGTTGAAAGATGCCTATGATAGTGTCTGGCTTCACCTCATCGGTCCGCTTCAGACCAATAAGGCGAAGGACGCGGTCCGGCTGTTTGATGTGATCGAGACCCTCGACCGGGAAAAACTCGCGCAGAGCTTCGCCAAGCTCGCCGAGGATGGCGAGCTGATCCCCGAACTACTCGTGCAGGTGAATACCGGTGAGGAAGAGCAAAAAGCGGGCGTCGCACCGAAGGCGGCAGCGGATTTTGCGCGCTACTGCCGGGATGACCTCGCCCTCCCGGTCACGGGGCTGATGGCCATTCCGCCTGCGGATGAGCCGCCGGCCCCGCATTTCGCGCTTCTATATAAGCTGTCTGAAGAGCTTGGCCTGCCGCGTCTCTCCATGGGGATGTCCGGCGATTACGAGACGGCCATTCATCTGGGGGCGACGGATGTCCGGGTCGGCTCTGCGATTTTCGGCCCCCGCCGCCCGAAGGAGGGGTAAGGAGCAATATGGCCGGTCAGATACGCCTTATCCTGCTTGAGCCTGACGCCGCCATCCGCGCGGCGCTGGTCGAACAGTTCGCCGTCGCAGGCGAATTCCACGCCATTGCCGCCGCTGATGTCGATGGCCTGCCGGATGAAGAGAGCAGTCTTTCGCATATCGATGTACTGCTCACGGATGAAGCGCGGCCCGAAACGCTGTCTGCCGCTGCCGCGCGCGGCTTTCGGGGGCCGGTTATCGCGTTCAGGGCAGGTGAGGGCGTTCAGATACGTCTTGAGCGGCCTTGCCGGTTCTCAACCCTTGCCGCGACCATCCGCTCGGCCCTTCATGATCATACGCGTTCGGAGGATGCCCGTTTCCAGCTCGGGCCATACGAGTTCAGCCCGGCGGAACGCGTGCTTGCGGTTCCCGGCGAGGAACCCATCCGCCTGACCGACAAGGAAGCGGCCATCCTGCGCTATCTCTACCGGGCGGGCACGCGGCCGGTCAGTCGCGAGGAGCTACTCGGCGAGGTCTGGGGGTATCAGTCGGGGATCACGACGCACACGCTCGAAACCCATATCTACCGGCTGCGCCAGAAGATCGAGCCTGATCCCAGCGAGGCAAGGCTGCTGATCACGGTCGAGGGCGGCTATCGCCTCGGCCAGACGAACGCCTAGCGCCGCGCAAGGATTAGATCATTGGCAATGGCGACGACCCGTCTGGCGTTCGCCGCCCAGGTGAGATCCCGCTCAAGCAGCACCTGACGCGCGGCCCGGCCGAGCCCCTCACGTAGCGCGGCATCCTCTGCCAACAGATCAAGCGCCTGATGGAAAGCGCGGGTATCGCCTGGCGGGGTCAGGAAGGCGGTCTCTCCGTGGGTCACCACTTCGCGGATATTGGGCTGGTCGGGCGCGATGACCGCGCGGGCCTGCGCCATATATTCCTGCAGCTTGAGGGGGGAGGCATAGGCGGTGACCGCTGGCTGCAAGGCAATGTCGAATGCCGCGATATGGGCGGCGACTTCGTTGCGCTGGACGACGCCTGTCACGGTCAGCCGGTCTGCCACGCCCAAGCGTTCGGCCTGAGCTTTGAGGGAAGGTGCGGCGGGGCCATCCCCGACCAATAGAAGATGACAGGACTTACCCGTTTCGGTGGCGAGCCAATCGACGGCGCGGTCGACCCCGTGCCAGTCGCGGACAAATCCGACAAAGCCGAGCACCAGTGGCTCGGTGATCTCATAGGCGGCGCGAAGGTCCTTACCGTCGGACAACTCGAGCGTTGCTTCATCGACACCGTTGGGCACGACATGGATCCGCTCTTTGGGGACGCCCTGCGCTTCGATGATCTCACCCAGCACGCCAGTCACCGGCAGGACGGCATCGGCGGTCTGCCAGATGTGCCGCTCAGAGCGCCGGGCAAGGCCCTCCAGCGCCAGTCCGTCATTTGAGGCACGTTCATCGGCGAGCGGTGAGTTCACTTCGAGAATCAGCGGCAAATTCAACGATTTGGCGACTTTTTCTCCAGCATAATAATAAAGGTTGTAGCGTTCGTAGATAATGTCGGGCTCGAACAGCTTCGCAGCCCCCCTGAGGCGATGTGACGCAGGGAGGGAGTAGCCCCACTCGGCGAGCTCATAGAGGGGCTTGGGGAGGTGTGATCCGCGAGGGCCATCACTCCCAGCCGACAACCTTTGGGGGGTATCCGGTGTCGATATCCCCTCGGGTCCACAGATCAGGACCTCGTGGCCTAATTTCAAGAATGCCCTTGTCAGCGCATCGATATGGACGCGTTGGCCATCCGCCGAGCGGGTGCGATGGGAATAGAGAATGCGCATTAGGACATTGCTGTGCCGTTATTTCGTCTGGCTTGTCACGTTGATACGTGAGTCATCATTTTTTTTAGTTGATGTCAGCAATGTTATTCTATATCTCCGTTGCCAGAGGCAATGATACCGTGTTCTTTGGTCTCTAATGTCTCTCGTAACCCGCCACTGTCACTTGCGTAACAGTTGTGACTTTGGTCGCCGCCATCGGTTTTTGCATGTCTCTCTCCCCCTTCCCCGCACTTACCGATGGCGGCCCTTCCGGCTTCTCAGCAAAGAAATCAATTTGCGATTAAGTCTCGATATCACTAATCGATAAGAATCCTGTCCGCTGCTCATCCTCTCTCCCCCCTTGGAGCACGGGCGGGTAGGGGTCGCTGCCGTAAGGTAGCGGCCCCGCTCGGAGAGGTTCGTCGGCGGCTTACTGAGGCTGTCGAGGCAGCCCTCAGTTCATCTCTTCAAAGACACCGACGGTTGGGCGTGCATCATCACTGACCATGCCGCGAACCATACCGTCCGAGGTAAAGGGCATCGCGACATTCCCTTGAGCGTCAACCGTGACGATGCCGCCCTGGCCATCTCGGCCCTCGCCAGCAGCATCCATTTCGGCAATCGCGGCGGCGGCGGCCTCAGCGAGCGACTGCCCGCCATACTCCATGCGTGCGGCGACTGAGCGAAGGGCGGTGAAGCGGATGAAATACTCGCCATGGCCTGTGGCAGAGCCCGCCATGACGCCATTCTTGGCATAGACCCCAGCGCCGATATTCGGGCTGTCACCGACCCTGCCCGGGATTTTTGCGCCATATCCGCCCGTCGAGGTTCCTGCAGCGAGGTTCCCGCAGCGGTCGAGCACGGCAGCACCGACGGTGCCGTGGTCCTCAGGATCGGATTTCGGCGTGTTGCTCAGGAAATAGTCAGGCGAGACGACGGTCGCGCCTAGCTTCGTCACAGCAACCTCACCCCTGTCACCGACCATCATCACATGGCGGGTTTTGTCCATGACAAGACGCGCCGCTGTAATCGGGTTCTTCACATAGCGCATGGAGGCAACAGAGCCCGCATTGAGGGTCTGGCCGTCCATGATCGAGGCGTCGGTTTCGACGAACCCCTCCTGGTTCGCGATCGCGGCGCGTCCGGCATTGAAGAGACCAGAATCCTCCATCTGAGTGACCACGTCCTCGACGACATCGACGCCGTGAGCCCCGCGTTTGAGGTCATTGCGTGCACGGCCGAGCATTTTTCGCATGAAAACGAGCTTGGCTTCGGGCACCTGTCCGGCGCGGGCCGTGCCGCCATGGACGACAAGCACGAAGTTCTCCTGAGCACGGCAGGGCGTCGTGTCAGCCGCAGCACCTGAGGTTAGGGCCGCGGCTGCGATGAGCGCCGAGACGCTCATTCGTGGTGCTCGCCGGAGGCGATTTTCTTACGGGCCTCTTCATTGGCGAAATACGCCTTGGTGAGTTTGAAGATCAGCGGACTGAGGAGGACCAGCGCGATGAGGTTCGGCGCCGCCATCAGGCCGGTCAGCGTATCAGCAACCAGCCAGAACAGGTTCACGAGGTTGGCGACTTCGCCTTCGAAAACGAGCGCAGCAGCACCGAGGAAGGTGACAAGGATCCATGAGATCCGGAACGGAATAATCGATTTCGTTCCGAACAGGAATTCGCAGCACCGCTCGCCGTAATAGCTCCAGCCAAGGATGGTG
The DNA here is from genome assembly GCF_003399445.1 of Parvularcula marina. Classification (NCBI taxonomy): domain Bacteria; kingdom Pseudomonadati; phylum Pseudomonadota; class Alphaproteobacteria; order Parvularculales; family Parvularculaceae; genus Parvularcula; species Parvularcula marina. The sequence continues at coordinate 1,985,431 of NZ_QUQO01000001.1, forward strand.
GTGAAGGCGAAGATCGTCAGCGAGACGGCGACGATATGCTCGCCGACCCCTGGCAGGCTCGAGCCAAAGGCGGCTGCCGTCAGCGGAGCTGCCGTATCGCAACCAGCAGGTTGACCGTTCATCAGGAAGGTCGCTGCGTTCTCTGCTGTCGGAATACATTCCGGACCCACGATACCGGAGGTGAGGATAACGAGCGCCGTGATGGTGCAGACGATCAGCGTGTCGATCACTGTACCGAGCATAGCAACGATGCCCTGGTTCACCGGATCAGTGTTCTTCGCAGCAGCGTGCGCGATAGGCGCTGAGCCCTGACCAGATTCGTTTGAGAAGATGCCGCGGGCGACACCTTTCTGCATAGCCAGCATCATGAGACCGATCGAGATGCCGGTTCCCGCACTGCTGAGACCGAAGGCGCCGGTGAAGATCATGTTGAAGGCACCGGGGATCGCATCGGCATGCATAAAGATGACGATGAGGCCGGCGCCCAGATAGCCAATCGCCATCAGCGGAACGAGCTTGGTGGCGACATTGGCGATGCGGGTGATGCCGCCAAGGATAACGGCGCCGGCAGCCAGCGCCAGCACGCCGCCGGTGATCAACGGGCTGATCCCGTAATTGGAGTTGAGGGCATCGGCGATGGAGTTCGCCTGGATCGAAGCGCCTGTGCCCCAGGCGGCGAGGACGCCAAAGCTGGCGAAAATGACAGCGAGCCAGATCCAGCTCTTACCGAGACCGTTCTTGATGTAATACATCGGCCCACCAACGTGGCGGCCGTCTTCATCCGTCTCACGGAATTTGAGGGCGAGGACGCCCTCGGAATATTTTGTGGCCATGCCGACAATAGCGGTCATCCACATCCAGAAGACTGCACCCGGTCCGCCAATCGCGATGGCGGCGGCGACCCCTGCAATGTTCCCCGTCCCGATGGTCGAGGAGAGGGCCGTCATCAGCGCGCCAAAGGGCGAGACGTCGCCCTCTGTATCCTCACGCTTCCGGAACAGCTGCCCGATGGCATAGGGCAGCCGGATGATCGACATCAGCCTTAGACCGAAGGTGAGATAAACGCCCGTCAACAACAGTAACGGGATCAGGAAGTACTGACTCCAGACGAAGCCGTTTATCTCACGAATGATATCTTCCATCGGTAGCCCCTCATGACGGATTTATGACCGCCGGACATTAGGGGCCCTTTCAGGCGTCTGTCTACCGCGCAGCCCGGCCTTGCGTGCCGTTCTTGCGTGGTGGGCCATTCCGGCGCTGGGCGGGTTTGCCCGGCTTGCCTTCCGGGCGGCGTCCATCCTTGCGCGGCGGGCGTTTGCCCTCAGCGCGCGCGGGCCAGGCAGCGTCAGATTTGTTGCCGGGGCGTGTGTCACGGCCCTCAGGGCGCGAGCCTTCTGCCCGTTTTGGACGCTGGTCCTCTGCGCGCTTGGGGCGCTGGCCATTCCGGTCGTCGGGACGACGATCCGGGTTCGGCTTGCGGCGATTGTCGCTGCGGCCTTCGCCCCGTGTGTCACGGCGGGTCTCACCGCGCGCCTCATCGCGAGAAAAATTGCGTTTATCGCCGCGCGTATCGTTGCGCTTGTCTCCGCGATGATCACTGCGCGTGTCACCACGGGCATCATCATTCGAGCGGGCCTTATATGGCCGGCGACGATCATCCTGCCGCGCCGGACGTTCTGAACGTTCTTCGAACCGGCGGCCTTCTGCGGCCGGTGCATCCTCAGCCCTTTGGGCGGGACGGGCACCGCGCGGTTTGCGGTCCGCGCCTTTTCGATCAGCAGGCTTGCGATTGCGGGGATTGCGCGATGTCCGCGCGTTTCGGGCTTCGCTCTGCGCTTCTTCCTCACGCTGAAGACGGGCTTCGGTCGGGGTCTTCTCGGCAGAAGGCTGCGGCAGGTCACCGGGCAGGGCCAGCATCCACAGCTTGCTTTTCGTCACGCGCTGGATGTCCTTGAGGAAGCCGCGCTCATCATCAGCGATGAAGGAAATGGCTTTGCCTTCGGCACCTGCACGGCCCGTCCGGCCGATGCGATGAACATATTGTTCGGGTACGTTGGGCAGCTCGAAATTGATGACATGGGTCAGGCCCGAAATGTCGATCCCGCGCGCCGCGATGTCGGTTGCGACCAGCACCCAGACCTTGCCGGAACGGAAGGCGCCAAGCGCGCGCTCGCGCTGGTTCTGGGACTTGTTGCCGTGGATCGCGACGGCCTCAATGTCATGCCGGGCAAGCTGTTTAACGACGCGGTCGGCGCCATGCTTCGTCCGGGTAAAGACAAGGGCGGATTTGACCTCATCCTGTTTAAGGACATGGGCAAGAAGCTGCGGCTTCACGGTTTTGGAGGCATAGAAACCCTGCTGCTCGACGCGCTCGGCTGTCGTGCTTTCAGGCGTCACGGAAACCTGCACCGGATCACGCAGATAGGTGTCAGCCAGCTGTTTGATGGATTTCGGCATGGTTGCCGAGAAGAACAGCGTCTGGCGTTCCTTGGGCAGCAGGCGGACGATCCGTTTCAGTGAATGGATAAAGCCCAGATCAAGCATCTGGTCGGCTTCATCGAGCACCAGCATCTCAACACCGTCGAGCGTCACCGCGCCCTGATCGATCAGGTCGAGAAGACGGCCCGGGGTCGCAACCACGACATCCATGCCGGCGGACATCTGGCGGATCTGTTTCTGGATTTTCACGCCGCCGAAAATCGTTGCCACGCTCGGGCGGACTTTGCGGCCATAGGTCGACACGGATTTGGCAATCTGGCTCGCCAGCTCGCGCGTCGGGGCAAGGATCAGCGCACGCATCGTTTTCGGCGCGGCGCGGCCCATGTCGCGGGCCAGGCGGTCGAGGATCGGCGCGGTGAAGGCGAGGGTCTTGCCGGTGCCGGTCTGGGCGATGCCGAGCAGGTCGTGGCCTTCAAGGATAAGCGGGATCGCCTGCTCCTGAATCGGGGTCGGGCTGTCATAGCCGCCCTCGGTCAGGGTGGAGGAAATCGCTTCGGCAAGGCCAAAGCCGGTAAAATCAGTCATGGAGATACAATCTAAAAAAGGCGGCAGCCCACAGCCCCTTCCGGGCCATGCGGCGGTCGCATGCGGTTCGTAAACGACCCGCGTGAATAAGGGGCGTCAGTTCGGTGACGTCAGGGACAGACCGGATCCGGCGAGCATCGCCCGGAAAAGCTTCACGCTGTCTGTGTCGGCATGAGCATGTCATGCTCGTGCCGCGCAGATGGGCGTTTATGGGGCGACTGTCAACAAAAGCCGAACGACCGCCGACTTTTCTTGAAATCCTGCGTATCCTCTTGCAGAGGCGGGGAAAAAGCCGGGTTTCGGCAAGTAGTTCGAGGAGGTTTCATGGCCATTCCGCATTTTGAGGCAGAATATGCCCCGTCCGACATGACTCTGGTGCGTGCCATGCTGGCACGGAATGCCGTCGATCCCGCATTTAAAAAGCGCGTGCAGGACCGCGCCCTTACCTATGTCGAGGCGATCCGCGATGCCCCGAAAGGCGCGGGCCTTGAAGACTTCATGCAGGAATACTCACTGACGACCAAAGAAGGGCTCGCCCTCATGGTCCTCGCCGAGGCGCTCCTGCGAATTCCTGATGAGGAAACGCAAGACAAGCTGATTGCCGACAAGCTCGGCGAGGGTGACTGGGATTCGCCCGATGGCGATGAAGGCTGGCTCCTGATGGCGGCAAGCTGGGGCATCGGGCTTTCCGCCCGCATCGTCCGCCCCGGCGAGACACCGGGCGGAGTCATCCGCAATCTTGTCCGCCGGGTCGGCAGCCCCGCTGTCCGCATCGGCACCCGTCAGGCGATGAACTTCCTCGGGCGGAATTTCGTTCTCGGCGAGACGATCGAGGCGGCGATGGAGCGCGCCAAGCGTCAGGAGAAAAAAGGCTACCGCTACTCCTATGACATGCTGGGCGAGGGCGCCCGCACGATGGAAGACGCAAAGCACTATTACGACTCCTACGCGCACGCGATTGACGCCATCGGCTCTCGCGCGAAAAGCAATCAGCCGCCTGAGGACCGCCCCGGTATCTCGGTCAAGCTCTCGGCGCTCGATCCGCGCTATTTCCTGAAGAACCGCGATGAGGTGATGGACAATCTCGTCGCCCGCACGCTGGAGCTGGCAAAAAAGGCGAAGGCAGAAGATCTCAACTTCACCATGGACGCCGAAGAGGCCGACCGGCTGGAAATCTCACTGGAGATTTTTCGCAAGCTCGCCATGGCGGAGGAGTTGAAGGGCTGGGACGGTCTCGGCCTTGCGGTGCAAGCCTACCAGAAACGCGCGCCGGAAGTTATTCACTATATTGACGATCTGGCAAAGGCGACGAACCGTCGCTTCATGCTACGGCTCGTCAAGGGCGCCTATTGGGATACGGAGATCAAGCGCGCGCAGGAGCGCGGGCTTGATGATTTCCCGGTCTTCACGCGCAAACCCGCAACCGATCTTTGTTATCTTGATTGCGCGCGGACATTGCTTGATTGCCGTCCACGGATCTTCCCGCAATTTGCCACCCATAACGCGCTGACCATGTCGGCCATTATCGAGATGGGCGGCAAGGAAGGCTTTGAGTTCCAGCGCCTGCACGGCATGGGCGAAGTCCTCTATGATGCGGAAGTCGTGGACAGCGGCATCCCGGTGCGCATCTATGCACCGGTCGGGGGGTATAAGGATCTTCTCGCCTATCTCGTTCGCCGGATGCTAGAGAATGCGGCGAACTCGTCATTCGTTGCGCAGATCGCCGATGACCGCATCCCGAATGAAGACTTGCTCGAATTCCCGCAGGAAGAGCTGCGCCCCGATATCGAGAATGGTGAACCGCCCGTCCACCCGCTGATCCGGACGCCTGAACGCATCTATCCTTTGCGCCGGAACTCCAAGGGGCTGGAGCTGGGTCATCAGCCGCATATCGATGTGCTCCGTGGAGAGATGGATCGTTTCCGGGGCCCGCGTGAGCCGCTCAACGCGATCATCAATGGGGTCGATCACCGCTTTGTGGGCGAGACCCAGCCGATCCTCAATCCCTCACGTCTTGACCAGCCGGTCGGTGAATGGCGCGCCAGCGGCAAAGCGGAAGTCGATGCCGCGATGGCGGCGGCAAAAGCGGCGTTCCCTGACTGGAATGCGCGCCCTGTGGCTGAACGCGCCGACATCCTCCGGCATTTTGCGGATCTCATGGAAGAGCAGATGCCGCACCTCATCGCGGTCATCGCGCATGAGGCGGGCCGCACCATCGATGACGGCATTGCGGAGGTTCGTGAGGCGGTCGATTTCTGCCGCTATTACGCCAATCGCGCTGAAGAACTGATGGTGACCCAAGAGCTGCCCGGCCCGGTCGGTGAGAGCAATATGTACCATCTCGAAGGGCGCGGCGTGTGGGGCGCGATCTCGCCCTGGAACTTCCCGCTCGCGATTTTCGTGGGGCAGGTCGTGGCCGCTCTCGTCACCGGCAACACGGTCGTTGCCAAGCCTGCTCCGCAGACGCCCTATATTGCGTGGCGCGCGGTCGAGCTGATGCTGGAGGCGGGTGTGCCCTCCGGCGCGATCAGCCTTGTGCTGGGCGCTGGCGAAACCGGGGCTGCCCTTGTGGGGCATAAGGACATTTCTGGTGTTGTCTTTACGGGCTCGGTGCCGACGGCAAAGGCCATCAACCGGACGCTTGCGGAAAAAGACGGCCCCATCGTCCCGCTGATCGCGGAGACGGGCGGCATCAACGCCATGGTCGTTGATTCCTCGGCCTTGCCTGAACAGGTGACAGATGCCGTCATCGCCTCGGCCTTCCGCTCGGCGGGCCAGCGATGCTCCGCCCTCAGGCTGCTTTATGTGCAGGATGATGTCGCGGATGACATGATCAAAATGATCAAGGGCGCCGCAGAGGCGCTTGCCATCGGTGCGCCGATGGATTTCGGTATGGATGTCGGTCCGCTGATCGACAAGGATGCCTGCGAGCGGCTGGAGACGCACTGGAAAGAGATCACCCAGCACGGCAAGGTAGTCTATGAAGGCAAATCACCGGTTGGCGGCACCTTCTTTGCGCCGCGCATTGTCGAGCTTGATGCGCCGGATCGTCTGCAGGCGGAGGCTTTCGGGCCGATCCTGCATATCTGCCGCTGGAAGTCGAAGGATCTGGATAAGGTCATGGCCGCCGCGCGTGGCACAGGCTTTGGCCTCACCTTTGGCATTCACAGCCGGATTGAGGGTCAGAAACAGGCGCTCGCAGAGATGGCGCCGGCGGGAAATGTCTATATCAACCGCAACCAGGTCGGCGCGATCGTCGGGGTACAGCCCTTTGGCGGACATGGCCTCTCGGGCACCGGCCCGAAGGCGGGCGGCCCGCTCTATCTCACGCGCTTTGTCGAAGAGAAACATGTCTGTGAGGACACAACAGCCGCAGGCGGCAACGCATCGCTCATTGCCCTGAGTGACGAATAAGGAACTCTCCTCCCCCGCTTGCGGGGGAGGTGTCTACTCCGCTGCCTGTTCCGAGACGCCCTCATGTTCCTGTGAGAGATAATCCCGGCTGCGCATTTCATGAAGGCGGCTGGCCGTCCGCTGGAACTCGAATGCGCCGTCCCCTGACGGATAAAGCCCGTCGGGCTCTGCTGCTGCCGAACAGATCAGCATGGCGCGCGCCTCGTAAAGCGCATCAATGAAGGTGACAAAGCGTTTGGCTTCGTTCCGGTTTTCCGGCCCCAGAAGCGGGATGTCGTCGATGAAGACGACGGGGAATTCGGATGCGAGGGTCAGATAATCGCCCGGCCCGAACTTCTCACTGCACCAGTGTTTGAATGCCCCTCTTGCCACTCCGCGCGAGGCACACGGAACATGAAGGCTGCGGCGCCCGACATCGATTTCCATCGGCGCGATCTCGCCGCGCGCGGTCATGCGCGCGAAAAGCTCGTCCATCCTCGCGGTGGCGTCCTTGCCCAGCGGCGAGAAATAGACCCGGTCCCCTTCGAGATGACCCAGCCGGTAATCCCGGGCGGCGGAAATCTCCATCACCTCCAGACGCTCTTTCAGAAGCGCGATGGCGGGCAGGAAGAGCTGACGGTTAAGCCCGTCCTTGTAAAGATCATCAGGATGCCGGTTCGAGGTCGCCACCACCACCGCGCCCAGCTCAAACAGCGTGCCGAACAGCCGCCCCAGCAGCATGGCATCGGTGATGTCCGACACCTGAAACTCATCGAAACATAAAAGATGCGCCTCGGAGAAGACGTGGTTCGCCGCATGCGGGATCGGATCGTCGAGCGAGGCGCTCTTCATACGCGAGGGGTGAGCGCGACGTGTCTTTTCGTCCATTGCGCGCCAGTCGCGGATGAAACGGTGAGTTCGCTGCATGAAAGCATGAAAATGCACCCGCAGTTTTGCCCGCACCGGCGCCTTCTCGAAAAAGAGGTCCATCAGCAGGCTTTTGCCTGCCCCGACCCCGCCCCAGAGATAGAGGCCCTTTGGCGGCTTAGGGGTTTTGCGGAACAGCCCCTTTGCCGCCGGATCATATCGCTTGAGGGATTTTGCCAGCCGGTCGAGCGCCTCGGCGCCTGCGCGCTGGGCGGGATCGGGCTGCAGCGTGCCGTCGCGCACCATGGCGTCATAGGCGGAAAGCGGTGAAGGCATGGAAATCCTGTTTGGCTGACGGTACAGGCGGGCGGGAACGCATGATATAGCCGCCTCAGTCGGGGAGACAATTCACAGATGATCGACGCTTCGGTGACCTTCGCAGATATCAAGGCAGCCGCCGAACGGCTGAAGCCCTATATCAACCGCACGCCGCTGTTGCGCTCGACGGTGCTCGACATGCGCTCGGGCGGCACGGTGTTTCTGAAAGCCGAATGCGTTCAGCGCACGGGCTCCTTCAAGATCCGGGGCGCGCTCAACCGCATCCTGCAATTGACAGAGGATGAGCGCAAAGTCGGGGTCGTTGCCTATTCATCCGGCAATCATGCGCAGGGCGTAGCGCTTGCGGCAAAGCTGGCGGGCGTCGATGCAACGATCGTGATGCCGGAAGATGCCCCTGAGGTGAAACGCGAGCGGACCCGGCGCCTTGGCGCGGAGATCGTCACCTATCAGCGCCTGACCGAGAGCCGCGAGGATATCGCCGCCGGGATCGCCGCCGAACGCGGTGCCGTCCTTGTGCCGCCTTTTGAGGATCCGCACATCATTGCGGGGCAGGGGACGTCGGGCCTTGAGATCGCCGAGGAGATGATGCGTCTGGGGCGCGAGATCGACCAGGTCATGGTCTGCTGCTCAGGCGGCGGATTGGCGGCGGGGGTGGGTATCGCCATGAAAGAGCTCAGCCCAAAGACAAAACTGATCACGGTCGAGCCCAATGGCTATGATGATGTGAAACGCTCACTCGTTGCGGGCACGCGGGTCACCAATGTGCCGGGCAGCAGTTCGATCTGCGATGCGTTGTTGCTACCCACCCCGGGGCATCTGACTTTCTCGATCCTCAAATCGCTGGGAGCGACGGGGATCTCGGTTTCCGACCGTGAGGCGATGGGTGCCATCCGTTTTGCCGCTGAAGAGCTGCGGGTTGTCGCGGAACCCGGCGGCGCGGTCGCGCTGGCAGGCGTGCTCTATGGACATGTCGACAGCCGCGACAAGACAACCGTCGCGCTGATCACCGGCGGGAATATCGATACAAAAGTGCTGGATCAGGCGTTGCGTTACGCGGCCTGACGGGCGCGGACAAAATCATCGATCCGGGCGCGGATATCGGCGAAGACTTTGTCGAATTCGGCCTTCTTATCCTCATCGCTGCCCGTTGCGGCGGCTGGGTCGGGAAATGACCAGTGGAGCTTCTCCGGCATCTGCCCGCCGGGGCGGACGGGCCAGACGGGGCAGGTCTCACCGGCCGCATTGTCACAGACCGTGATGACAATATCCATCAGCGGCGCATCGGGCGCGGCAAATTCATCCCAGCTTTTCGAGCGTGGCGCGCCGCCATCCCCGGTCACGACCGGGATGTCATGTTTCTTCAGGGTAGAGAGCGCAAATGGGTTCGGGCCGCCAACCGGTTTCGATCCGGCGGAGAAGGCGCGATAGCCGTCAATGGAATTGAGATAGCTTTCAGACAGGATCGACCGGGCGGAATTCCCGGTACAGAGGAAAAGGACGTTGGTCATGTCGCCTCGAGGGCCTGGCGTGCAGCTTCCCTCATATCATCGATCCCGCAGATCTCCTTGTCCGAGCTGCAGCAGTCACGCAGCAGGAACTCAACAAGGCCGTGAATGCCGCTGTAATTGGCGCGGTAGATGATCAGCCGCCCATCCCGCTCTGAGGTCACAAGACCCGCCAGCAGAAGTTCCTTGAGGTGGAAGGAAAGGGTCGAGGACGGAACGCTCACCTGCTGGGCCAGCTCTCCGGCAGGCAGGCCCTTGGGGCCGGCAACGACCAGCTCTCTTAACACCTGAAGACGGGTGGTTTGAGCCAGCGCACTGAACCCGGTTGCGGCGTCCTTGATTTCCATTTCGGTCTCTCCTCCGTCGGAAGGGAACTCTTTTGCGACATTGCGGCCCAAGCACAAGTGATGTTCCTGAGAGGCACGTTTAGAAGAATTGAAATTCCGCAGGGGGCTCCACATCTCCCCGTCTGTCGGCACGCCCGCCGAACAGAATGTTTTTGAGGAATTTCAATGACTAAAGTAAGTGCAGTGGCTCTTGCAGCCCTTTCGGCCGCCCTTCTTTCCGGGACGGCCCTCGCCGGTGACGGCAATTCGAAAGCCAGCGTCGGCTACACAGCTGCCGATTTCGATGACGCAACGCTCGGCCTTGCGGTCGCCCGCTATAATTACAGCTTCACCGACTATCTCGCCGCTGAAGGCGAAATCGGTTTCGGTATTGTCGATGATGATGTCAGCGACGGCGTTTTCTCCGCCGATGTCTCGGCTGATTTCACCTATGGCCTCTTCGGTGTCGTCCAGTATCCGTTCGATGACCGCGGCTCGAATGTATTTGCCCGTATCGGCTATATGGACACCGATCTTGAATTCGATGTCGACGGCTTCGGCGACATTGATGTCGGCGCGGATGGCGCAGCCTACGGCATCGGTGCCAACTACTTCTTCAACGAGCAGTCCGGTGTGCGTTTCGACTACACCCGCTTTGATGCGGATGTGGACGAAGACGGCGTCGAAGCTGACGGCGAAGCCGATCTCTACGGCATTTCCTACGTCTTCAAATTCTAATTTGATGACGTCATTCGCGGAGAAGCCCGGCCACACCAGCCGGGCTTTTCTGTGTCCAGCGTCTTTCCGGTCACTGGCCAAAAGCCTAAAATCACGCGCATAAGGGCCCATTCGGCGCAAGTTTTGCGTCATGCGAAATATATCGGGCTTCCGGAGAGAGTTATGCGCCAGTTTTTCCCTATTCTGGGCGGTATTGCCGCCACCATGCTTCTGGCTTCGGCCGCACATGCCGGTGACGGCAAGTCGCGCGCGAGCTTTGGCTACACCCATTATGACTCAACGGGTGGTGAGCTGGGCATGATCACCGCCCGCTATGGCTACCAGCCTTACAAATATATCGGCATCGAAGGCGAGCTGAGCACGGGCATCGTTGATGAGACCGTGACGGTCGGCACGCAGACCGCCGATATCGGTGTCGACATCGCCTACGGGCTTTATTCGACCGTACAGGTCCCGTTTGACCGTCTGGGTTCGAATGTTTTTGTCCGCGCAGGCTATCAGGAAATTCATTTCGATCTTGAATCCGGCGCGACCACGGCAGAGGGCGAGCTTAAAGGCCTTGGCTATGGCGGCGGGCTCAATGTCATGTTCACCGTCCATCACGGCCTGCGCATGGAATATACGCGCGTAGAAGGCGAGGATGACGAGAACGCCGATACCTATTCGCTGTCCTACGTCCTGCGCTTCTAGGCACGCGGAAGACTTCACCGGGGGGTGATCCGACCACGAAAAAAGCCCGGCAGCGATGCCGGGCTTTTTTTATCCGTTACTGGAAGGCCTAGCGGCGCTCGACCTGCATCCGCTTGATCTCGTTGATCGCCTCTGCGGGGTTCAGCCCCTTGGGGCAGACATTCACGCAGTTCATGATCGTGTGGCAGCGATAAAGCTTGAAGGTGTCTTCAAGCGCGGCAAGTCGCTCATCGGTCTTGTCGTCGCGGCTGTCCTTGATCCAGCGATGCGCCTGAAGCAGCGCGGCGGGGCCGAGATATTCATCCTGGCCGTCCTTGTTGCCGTTCCACCAATAGGACGGGCACGACGTCGAGCAGCAGGCGCACAGGATACATTCATAAAGCCCGTCGAGCTTCTCGCGATCTTCCGGGCTCTGACGGTGCTCGGTCTCGGGCTCGTCATCCGCCTGAAGATAGGGCTGCACCTCGGCATGCTGCTGGTAGAATTTCGAAAGATCTGTGACGAGGTCTTTGACGACCGGCTGGTGCGGCAGCGGATAGATCGAGATGTCGCCCGAGCCCAGCTCATCGAGCCCCGTGATACAGGCAAGGCCGTTCTTGCCATTGATGTTGAAGGCGCAGGACCCGCAGACCCCTTCGCGGCAGGACCGCCGGAAGGCGAGGGTCGAATCGAAGTCGGATTTGATCTTGATGAGGAGGTCGAGGACCATCGAGACGCCGGTGACATCGACCTGATAGCTGTCGACGCGCGGGTTCTCTCCGTCATCGGGATCATAGCGGTAGACCTTGACGGTGCGGATATCGCCGCCGTCCGCCTTGGCCTTGTGGACGCGGCCCTTGCCGGTGATTTTCGAATTCCGCGGGAGGGTGAGTTCGACCATGTGGTTTCGGCCTCATGAAGAGAGATGGATTTTTCCGGCTTCCGATAGCAGGGCCCGCCGCGGAGTGCAAAACGACAGATTGGCGCGCTGCTGCCGATGATTTCGGTAGAAAAATCACCTTGATGATCGGTTAAAGGCCCCTTGCCGCTAAGACAAAGGGCCTTCCGGTCAGGATCAGGTGGTCTGGGCGTCAGGCTTGCGGCCCCCTACACCGTACCAGTCGATATTCCGTGTCACGAACATGGTGATGGCAAGCGCCGTGAACGCGCAGGACGCCCCGATCAGCAGCGCGAAATCCTCGGACTTCATCAGGAGCCAGATCAGGCAATAGACGCCCGCAAAAGCGAGGGCCGAGACAATGCCGCCTGCGCGCCGCCTGAAAATGCTGGCGGCATAAAATCCGGACAGGAGGACAGTGACGACCGCCATGCCGAGAAAGGCCGTATCGAAGGGCACATGCTCGGACAGGGCAAGGACCATCACATAGAACAGGACCTGCGCAAGGCCGATCAGGATATATTGCGAAGGGTGTGCCCGGGATTTGTAAATGATCTCCAGCAGGAACACGGTCAGGAAGATCAGGCCCATAAACAGGAGCGCATATTTCAGCGACCTGTTGATCTTGCCATAGGGCGTATCCGGATTGACGAGATTGACGGAGAGCATTTGCCGCATCAACTGGCTGCCGACCTCCTTGTCCGCCATGAAGCTGTGCGCCAATGGACGGGACAGAGAACTGGTGCGCCAGCCTGCCTCAAACCCCTCCTCGGTGATGGTACGCGAGAGAGGTGAGATGCTTCCCGTCATACCGGGATGCGGCCAGTCGCCGGTCATGGTCACGTCGGTTGAATCGCCAAGCGGCGCAAATCCGATACTGCCGCCCCCCGACAGGGTCATCTGCAGCTCATAGTCAAAAGCCTGCGGGCGTATACCGACCGACAGTGGAGCGCTGAGGCCAGAAATGACCCGGCGGTCGGATGTCTCCCCGGGTCCATCGATGATTTCATATCCGGACTGAAAGGCCGGGGTCTGAGGTGTGCCGTTGATGCTCAAGGCCGGCGCGCCTCTCACGCCGGTCAGGCTGTGATGGGATGAAAGACCCATGGCGATCCGAGCCTCACTCCATAAAAGCTCCGTATTCTGCGGAACGGTGATAGATTTGGGGTCGAACCGGCCGTTCACGCGAACGCCTGCCTCATAGACGGTTGCGGTAAAGATGGAGCGATGGCGTTGTTCTGTTGCAAGATCGATATCGGCGGTGACCGTCTCGGGCAGCAGGATATAGGTCCGGCGGACGGGCATGACCGGCGACTTTGAGTCCTTGTCGAAACGGTATCCCTCGACCTGTTCGACCGCCGGGATGATCAGGAAGGGGCCAGCCAGCTTCTGCTCGCCGCCTTCGCGCTGATAGATTTCTTCCGTAACCAGACTGGCCCGGCCTGACCTCTCATAGACGAGTGCATAGATGAAAAGCGCCGGGATCCACATCATTAGGGCCAGAAGGCCGACCAGAATGAATTTGAGGCCCACGGCGCGGGTCTGTTTGGGGAGGAGTGACCTTGCGGCCTCCTCCAGCGTGGTGTCGGACATCATGGTTCTCCCTCTGCTTATCCGCACGGGAGAACGCGCTTCAATCGGCGCTATTACGGGGCTCGCCTGTGGCAATGGCGAGGCGATTTGGGGGCGTCCCGGCCGTCAGGGAGCCTGAGGTTACTTGAAATCGTTTTCGTTGAGGGGCGTCAGAAAAGCACGGCGTTCACAGATCAGCTCACCGCGGAAGACAAAGGTTTCCGCTGAGATAAAGCGGAAGATCGTGCCGTCTTCTCTGTCTGCTTCGCCAGCCAGCTCGCCCATCACCGTGTCATCTTCTTCGATGAGGCGGATCTCTGTCAGGCGCGGCAAGCCGGTGAAGCCCTCGCCTTCGATGGCCGCATCATAGGCTTCTTTCCCCTTGAGACGGAAAAAGCCGAACACGGTCCATTCGATGTCGTCGGTCAGGCAGGACAGGATTTGCGCATGATCCATCTTACGGAAGCCGTCGAGATAACGGCGAACCATGGCTTTCTTGGCGGATTCCTGATCTGCCATTGAGGTTTTCCTCAGTACACCCGAGCTTTCGGCTCGATGTAGGAAATGTCGTTCGACATCGTCCATGTATGGACGGGGCGATAGTCGATCGTGGTCGCGCCGTCCTCATACCAGGTGATGGTGTGCTTCATCCATTCATCATCGTTCCGGTCGGGGAAGTCCTCGCGCGCATGGGCGCCGCGGCTTTCCTCACGGTTGGCCGCTGAATCCATGGTGACCATGGCCTGCGCGATGAGGTTGTCGAATTCGAGCGCCTCGACGAGGTCGGTGTTCCAGATCAATGTCCGGTCACTGACGGCAATATCGGCAAGGCCCTTCTGGACTTCGCGGATCTTGACCTTGCCCTCTTCGAGAACATCTCCTGTGCGGAAGACGGCGCAATTGTTCTGCATCACGCGCTGCATGCCGAGGCGAAGCTCCGCCGTCGGTGTGCCGCCGGATGCGTTGCGGAAATGATCAAGCCGGTCGAGCGACTGCTCGCCCGCATTGCTGCCGAAATCCGGCACCGGTTCATTGGCGTTCAGAACCTCCGCACAGCGAAGGCCCGCCGCACGGCCAAAGACCACAAGGTCGATCAGCGAATTCGAGCCGAGACGGTTTGCGCCGTGCACGGAAACGCAAGCCGCTTCCCCAATCGCCATCAGGCCGGGGACGACCGCATCATTGTCATCGCCGCGCTTGGTCAGCACCTCGCCGTGATAATTGGTCGGGATCCCGCCCATATTATAATGGACCGTCGGCAGGATCGGGATCGGCTCTTTGGTGACATCGACGCCGGCGAAGATGCGCGCGGATTCAGAGATGCCGGGCAGGCGCTCGGCCAGTGTCTCGGCCGGGATGTGGTTGAGGTTGAGGTGAATGTGGTCCTTGTTCGGACCGACACCGCGACCTTCGCGGATTTCGATGGTCATCGAGCGAGAGACAACATCGCGCGAGGCAAGATCCTTGGCGGAGGGCGCATAGCGCTCCATGAACCGTTCGCCCTCGGAGTTTGTCAGATACCCGCCCTCGCCGCGCGCACCCTCGGTGATGAGGCAGCCCGAGCCGTAAATGCCGGACGGGTGGAACTGCACGAATTCCATATCCTGGAGAGGCAGCCCTGCGCGAAGAACCATGGCATTGCCGTCACCGGTGCAGGTGTGGGCAGAGGTACAGGAGAAATAGGCCCGGCCATAACCGCCGGTGGCGAGGATCACCATCTTGGCGCGGAACCGATGAATGCGGCCCGTATCAAGATCCATCGCAACGAGGCCGCGGCACTCGCCATTTTCCATGATCAGGTCGAGCGCGAAGTATTCAATGAAGAATTCCGCCTGCTGACGGACAGCCTGTCCGTAAAGCGTGTGGAGGATCGCATGGCCTGTCCGGTCGGCGGCGGCGCAGGTCCGCTGAATCGGGCCTTCGCCGTAATTTTTGGTCATCCCGCCAAAGGCGCGCTGATAGATCTTGCCATCTTCGGTGCGCGAGAACGGCACGCCCCAGTGCTCCAGCTCGTAAACGGCGGCGGGCGCGTGCTT
This sequence comes from Parvularcula marina, assembly GCF_003399445.1. NCBI lineage: Bacteria > Pseudomonadati > Pseudomonadota > Alphaproteobacteria > Parvularculales > Parvularculaceae > Parvularcula > Parvularcula marina. The sequence continues at coordinate 2,000,798 of NZ_QUQO01000001.1, forward strand.
GCAGAGATATTCGATCGAGTCCTGATCACCCAGCCAGTCTGACCCCTTGACGGTGTCATACATATGCCAGCGCCAGTCATCCTCGCCCATATTGCCAAGGCTGGCTGAAATGCCGCCCTGCGCTGCGACCGTGTGCGAGCGGGTCGGGAAGACCTTGGTGACGCAGGCCGTCTTCAGGCCCGACTGCGCCGCGCCCAGTGTCGCGCGAAGCCCGGCACCACCGGCGCCGACGACCACGACGTCATAGGCGTGGTCCGTGATCTCATATGATTTATAGGCAGGTTTGGTCGAACTCATGGATAGGCCTCAGATCATCCTAATGCGTGCCGTTCAGGGTAATGACGATCACCGAGAAAAGGGCCGTAAAGCCGAGGATGACCGCGAATACCTTGTTGAGCATCAGGAGCCGCGAGCGTGCCGCGGGTTTGTGGATATAGTCCTCGATCACTTCATCCATGCCCAGACGCATGTGGTAGAAGATCGAGAGAATGAAGATGACAAGGAGCAGCGCCGTCAGCGGCTCGCCCGCCCAGGCGGTGAACTCCGTCCAGCTTGCCCCGATCAAGCGCACGACCGAGATGATGAACCAGACCACCAGCGGGATCTGGATCATCGCGGTGAACCGCTGGTGGTTGAAATGCTTGGTCGATTTGTTGGCCATGTGAACTACCCCTTCATGCCCAGCGCGACGGCCCAGAGAAGGCCGGTCAGCACGAATGAGAGAAGGATGACGACCCAGACGACTTTCTTGGCCGTCTCTTTCTCGAGCAGCCGGCCCGAATCCCAAATGATATATTTGATGCCGTTCACGAGGTGATACATCATCGCCCAGGAGAACCCGGCAAGGACCAGAAGGCCCAGCGGGGAGCCAAGCAGGCCAGTCACCTGATTATAAAAGGCTTGGCTGACGGCGGCGGACAACAGCCACAGCGTGAACAGGACAGAGCCCGCATAAAGGGCGATCCCCGTTGCACGATGCAGGATCGAGCTCGCCATGGTGACGGTCCATTTCCAGATCTGGAGATGGGGCGAGAGGGGCATTTTGTCGGTATCGGGCGCGTAGGTCGGTCGCGTCTTCAGGAATTCTTCGGCCATGGCGACTTTCATTGTTGCAATTGCGGCATTCGGGCAAGCCTTGTTGCGTGTGACAAGGCCGCGCGCCGCTTACAGCGTAGACATCGACGCGCCTTTACGGCACGTTAATACTCACGACTAGCCGGGGATGACAGTCATGTTGCGCGCAATTTCAATTCTTGTGGCGGGTGCCGCGCTCAGCCTTTCGGGGGCCCATGCCCAGGACCGCAATGTCCGGGATGCAATCACGGCCAAGCAGCTCGAGGATGTGCTCTCGAATGCGGGCCTCAACCCGACCATGCTGCGGGACAAGACGACCGGCGCACCGGTCGCGACGGGCAAGTTCTATGACAATGCCAATCGCTCGATCCTCGATCAGCCGAAAGAGACGGTCTTTGCCGTGCGCGGTATGGATTGCTCTGGCATCCCCGTCTCCTGCGGCCAGCTTGTGCTCTATGCGACCTTCAATCTCGACCGCGAAGTGACGGAGCAGGATTTCCGCGTCGTCAATGAATGGAATGACACCTCCATGTTCGGCCGCGCCTTTGTTCTGGAAGAAAAGCAGAAGATCGGCGTCGACTTCCGGCTCGACATGATCGGCGGGGTGACCGGCGACCATGTGAATGGCCGCATCGGCCGCTGGCCCGAAGTCCTCAAAGAATTCCGCGAGAAACTCGAAGCGGCGCAGGACGGCAGCTAAGTTTTCGGCTGGCCGCTCCTTCAACCCGCTCATCCCCGCGAAGGCGGGGATCTGCCTCTATAGTGTATTCTCTCCATCCCGCGGCTCGACTGCGGGACCCAAGGTGCCTGACTTTCCAACCAAAACCCTTGTCGCCCCGGGCTTGCCCCGGGGCCCAGCTCCGAATCCCTCATCCCGTTTGGGCTGTCAGGTCTGGCGATGGACCCCGGCGTTTCGCTTTGCGTCAGCCGGGGTGACGCGGGTTGGTGGAGAGAGACCCCCCCCTGTCCTCAAATTGACGGGACACCCCGCGTGGCCGTAGCGTCACCTCCGCTGCACAGGTCAGGGGATGAATGACGATGATGGGGAGCGTAACCGCCGCTGCGGCATGGCTGGCCGCCTTCTCGCTGATCACGGTGCAGGACGCCCCGATCGTCCAGCCCGGCGCTCCCGGTGAGGCGGCAACCCGGCTGACCCCTGAGGCATCCGTTGAGATGAGCGATGCGGGCTACACCGAGGCTGACATTGCCTTCATGCAGGACATGATCGTCCATCACGGACAGGCGGTCGAGATGGTCGCGCTGATCGAGGCGCGTACGGAGAATGAAGCCGTCCGGGCGATGGGCGCGCGGATCTCGCTCTCCCAGTCCTCGGAAATCGAGCTGATGCAGAACTGGCTGCGCGCGCGGGGGCAATCGACGGAGTCAAAACTCCTCAAAAGCGGTGGTCACGGCGATCACGATATGGGCGACCATAAAATGGATCATGGTGACAAGGATCCGATGGACATGCCGCTGATGCATGGCATGCTCAGCCCCCGGCAGATGAAGACCCTCGCCGCCGCAGACGGCCTCGCCTTTGACCGGCTGTTTCTGTCGGGCATGATCCAGCACCATCAGGGTGCGCTCGACATGGTCGACATGCTGCTGTCCGATCCCTCGAACGGCCAGGACGCCCTTCTTTCTGAATTCCTCTCCTCGATTGTCGGGGACCAGTCCGCGGAAATCCTCCGCATGCAAACCCTTCTTTCCGCCCTCGGGAGTCCATCATGACCAGAACAAGAATTCTTCTCCCCCTTCTTGCCACCTCAATGCTGGCAAGCGCGGCATTCGCACAGGAACCCACCGAGGGCCCTGAGACCGCGCCGGTCGATGTTCGTACGAACCTCGGCTCAGGGCTATTTGATGCGGAGAATGCGGCATGGAATGTCGAGCGGATCGGCAGCGTTCAGTCTCCGCCCGGTTTCTTTGATCCTGAGGCGGTCTGGCGCCTGCCGCCGGAACCCAAGCCCGGAGAGGCGCGCCAGCGTCCCGGCCAGATCATGTTTGCCAATACCGATCTCGCCTTCAGCGGGGATCGCGTCTTCATGGGCAATTTCCACGGCTTTAACGTGTTCGAGGCACCGGGCGACGGCTCACTCAATCACATTCTCTCGATCGTCTGCCCCGGCGGGCAGGGTGACGTTTCCGTCTACGGAGATCTTGTCTTCCTGTCGCAGGAGCAGAACCGGGGCAGGCTCGATTGTGGCGGGGGCGGGGTCTCCGGCCGGTCAAGCGAGGAGCGCTTCCGGGGTGTCCGGATTTTCGACATCAGCGATATTGACAACCCCCGTCAGGTCGCGGCCGTCCAGACCTGTCGCGGCTCACACACCCACACGCTGGTGCCGCATCCGACCGATACGAATGTGCTTTACATCTATAACTCCGCGACATCCGGTGTCCGTCCGGGCTCGGAGCTTGAGGGCTGCTCGAATGGCGAGCCGTCCTCCAATCCGGATACTGCGCTTTACAGTATCGACATCATCAAGGTGATGCTCGATGCGCCCGAAGAGGCAGCCATCGTCAATCGTCCGCGCATCTTTGCGGATCGTGAGACGGGCGAGGTCAATGGATTGTGGAAGGGTGGTCAGGTCGCGGATGGCGGGCAGAAGACCAACGCGACCAATCACTGCCATGACATCACGGTCTACCCTGAGATGAATCTCGCTGCGGGCGCCTGTTCGGGCAATGGCATTCTGCTTGATATTTCGGACCCGGAGAATCCTTCGCGGATTTCTGAACTCGCCGATCCCAATATGGCCTATTGGCATTCGGCGACCTTCAATAATGACGCAACCAAGGTTCTTTATGCGGATGAATGGGGCGGTGGGCTGGGCGCGCGCTGCCGGGCGGATGATCCCATCGCCTGGGGCGGGGATATCATCGCCGACATCACCGAAGACGGCCTCGTCAAGCGCAGCCAGTTCAAGATCCCGTCCGTTCAACCGGACACCCAGAACTGCGTCAGCCATAATGGCGCGATCATCCCCGTGCCGGGCCGCGATATCATGGTGCAGGGCTGGTATCAGGGCGGGCTCTCGGTGATCGACTTCACCGATAGCGCGCATCCGAAGGAAATCGCCTATTTCGATCAAGGCGCGATTGATGACGGCACGCTGGTGCTGGCCGGCTACTGGGCCGCCTATTGGCATAATGGTCGGATCTATGCGCCGGAAATCGTCCGGGGGCTGGATGTTTTCAAGCTGACGCCCAGCGAATTCCTCAGCGAAGCCGAGATTGCCGCTGCCGAGATGGTGACGGTCGATGTCACTAACCCGCAATGGCAGCGGCGTATCGTCTGGCCAGACAGCCCGGTCATCGCGCAAGCCTATCTTGATCAGCTTGCGCGCGCGGACAGTGTCGGTGAGTTAGGGCTCGGCGTAGAAACGGTGCGGGAGCTGGCGCGCTGGGAAGCGGGCCGTCCCCGGACAAAAGAGCTGGCGCGCCTTGCCGCAAGCTATGAGGAAGAGGCGCAAAGCGCCGATGCCGCGCATGCAGAGATCATGATGAACCTTGCCTCGGCCCTTCGCCGGGCAGGGGAATAGCGCTCTTATTTGTGATCGTCGGGCTCCAGCCCGAATAGCGCAAAAATCTCCGGGCCGACCTTTTGCGGGCGGCCCGTTTTTGCATCCAGCAGCACCCATGTCGTCTGTGCTTGCACGGACCATTTGTCCGAGCCGACTTTGCGGATATCGACATGGCGGTCGAATTTTGGGCCCTTGTGCTTGCCCAGCCAGGTGCGGATCTCGACCTGATCACCGGCTTTGACTTCCTCGCGATAATCGATCTCGTGGCGGCGGCAGACCCAGATATGGGTCTCTTTCATCTCTTCGGGGATGACTGAAAACCAGTGGGCGACGCCGACATCCTGCACCCATTTGACATAGACGGCATTATTGACATGCCCCAGCTCGTCTGTGTCCGACGCCCACGCCGTCCGGTGAAAGAGGATGGCAGAGTCATAATCCTTGGCGCCGTGATAGGGATTGGTCATGGGCAGGCTCACTGCGCTTCGTCAAAGCGGTTCTCGATGAGGGCGGCGAGGGCGGAGACCGCTTCCTCCGCGTCCGGCCCTTTGGCGGCAACGGTGATCGATGTGCCGATCCCGGCGCCGAGCATAAGAAGCGCCATCAGCGAGCAACCGCCGACGGTGGTGTCGTCCTTGGTGACGGTGATCTCGGAAGCGAAATCAGCGGCCATGTCACAGAATTTTGCCGCCGCTCTTGCATGCAGACCGCGCATGTTCCGGATGGCAACTTCGCGCGAGACCTCATCGCTCACGCGTCGTCTTCCTTCCGTCCGGTCAGCTCCCATGAGGCAACGCGGATATATTTGCGGCCCGCTTCATAGGCGGCGCTGACGGCTTCTTCGATTGTGGATTTCTCGCGGAAGCTGACCGGGGCCAGCTTGATCAGCATGGGCAGGTTTACCCCGGCGATGACTTCGCCGCCGGTCTTGCCCATGACAGCGATGGCAAGGTTTGAGGGCGTGCCGCCGAACATGTCGGTCAGGATGATCGCGCCCTTGCCGCCGCCGGCTTCTTCGACGGCGCGTTTGATGTCGTCGCGGCGTTCTTCCATGTCATCATCGGGGCCGATGCAAATCGCCTTGATGCCCGGTTGCGGGCCGACGACATGCTCGGCTGCGGCGATAAGCTCGCGGGCAAACTGTCCGTGGCTGACGACCACAAGTCCGATCATGGCAATTATCCCTCATCTGCCGCAGCGGGCATATAATCGAACCCCGCTCGACGCGAATGTCCAGATAAAATGGAACGGACAAATACAATCAAGCCTGCTCTTCCATGGGTCCAGTGGAATTCAGGCAGGGTAGGGCCATGCTCGCCTAGGGGCGCCCAGGGGGCGGGGTCAGCCGGTTGGCGCTCGGTGGTCAAACCCATCCGGAAGGCAAAGCTCAAAGGATATCGTTCGATGGCCGGAACGACGCTGATCCCGGTGCCGCGCAGCTCGATCCGCCCGGCCATACCGGCGGGCGCGCTGGCAACCAGCCGATCATCCTTGACCCCCAGCCAGCTCATATCATCGCTGATCAGCCGGCTGCGGCGATGGGCACACTGTGTCATCAGCGACATGGCGGTCTGGGATTTGCCCGCACCCGGCGGGCCGAGCAGGGCGATGCCGCAAAGCGGGCCATCGGCATCGACCGCCAGCGCCAGCGTCGTTGCAGGCAGAAGCAGGGGGGCGGTCATGCGGCGCGCCGCAGCGGGATCGTGACGTGGAAGACCGCGCCGATCCGCTCCGTCCCCATCGCATTGAGGCGGTTCTCCGCCCAGATCCGCCCTTCATGGCTTTCGACGATCTGGCGGCAGATCGCGAGGCCGAGCCCGGAATTATTGCCGAACTGCGTGCCCGCGGGACGCTTGGTGTAGAAACGCTTGAAGATGCTTTCGAGATTTTCTTCCGGAATGCCGGGGCCGTCATCGGCGACCGAGATCCGGACCGCCGGGCCCCAATCGTCGCGCTCGACTTCCATCATCACCCGGACGGAACCGTCCTGCGGGGAGAAGGAGAGCGCATTGTCGATCAGGTTGCGGAACACCTGCCCCAAGGTCGAGGGCGAGCCGAAGATATAAAGCGGCTGGGAGCCGAACCGGCCAAGCAGGCGGACGGGCGCCTGCCCCGTCTTGCCCATCATATTGTAGGTCTCGACGATGTCGCGGAGGAGCTGGGCGATATCGACCGCCTCGCGGCTTTCCCGCGCAAGATCGGCATCAAGACGTGAGGCGTTGGAGATGTCCGTGATCAGACGGTCCATCCGCGCCACATCATTGGCGATGACCGCGAGGAGGCGCGCGCGGGCTTCCGGTGTGTTGGCAAGATCGAGGGTCTCAATCGCGCTGCGGATTGAGGTTAGCGGGTTTTTCAGCTCATGGCTCACATCGGCGGCGAAATGATCGATCACTTCGATCCGGTTATGCAGCGCCAGCGTCATTGAGCGGAGGGAGTCAGAGAGCTCGCCGATCTCGTCACGCCGGTTGGGGAATTCGGGCAGGCGCAACTTGCCGGTCCCGCGCAGGCCGTCGCGGACCTTGTCTGCCGCGCGAGCCAGTTTCCGGATCGGCGCAGCGATGGTCATGGTCAGGATGATCGACAGGATGCCGGCGACGATGGCCGCGATGAGGAAGAAGTTGAGATGCGCCGCGCGCGCCTCATCGAGTACCTTGTCGATGCCGCCGATCTCCGCCGTGACGACGCCATAGACCGCCTGCACCTTTCGTATCGGGACCGAAACCGATGCGACCAGCTCTCCGGCTTCGTTATAGCGCAGGCTGTCCGCGCCGCGGTCAGCCGCCTCGCCCGTCGAGAGGAAGGCGCGGGTCAGCTCCTCCTCCAGCGTGCGCCGGCGGGCCGCCTGCCGCAGGCCGGGATCGATGAATGTATCGACGAATGTTTGCTGAAAACCCTCGGCGAGATCCTTCAGCCCAGAGGCAGGTGCCGGGGTCAGGTCGGGCAGCTCTTCATATTGCAGCTCGCCGGTTCGCAGGATCTGGTCCTGCAGCAGCAGCGAGCGGGCATTCTCGATCGGTGCGCCATCGTAATCTTCTGGGGTCTCAAAGATCCGGACCCGGCCTTCAAAGCTTGGCCAGACACGTGTGAATATCGCATTCACGCGGTCGCTATCGATCATGACATCGCAAGGGGCAGAATCATCATCCGCTGTCAGAAGATCGCAATTGGCGTCCTCGGCGGCGACAGTTGCCATGATCGAGGCGATGACCTGCGCCTGCGCGCGCACGCCTTCGAGCTTGGCCTCGATCAGGCCGTCACGGTACTGTGTGACCCGCAAGGAGCCGATGAGAAGTATGCTCAGACCCGCAAGCTGGGTCAGCAGGATGGTGATCGTCAGGCGCGAAATCGGAAAGCGCCCGGTCTCGTCTCTTAAGCGCGAGAACAGCGATCGTTTCTGGGTACCTTCATTCGTATAGCTACGACCCGACATGCGGCGCCGTTTGGCACCGTTGCCCGCCGCCCGAATGCGACGGTGGCGCTTAGCCTTCCTTATATTTGTACCCGACACCGTAGAGTGTCTCAATCTGGTCGAATTCCCGGTCCACGACCCGGAACTTCTTCCTTATGCGTTTGATGTGGCTGTCGATCGTGCGGTCATCGACATAAACCTGATCGTCATAGGCTGCATCCATCAGCGCATCGCGGGATTTCACAAAGCCGGGGCGCTGGGCGAGGGATTGCAGGATTAGGAATTCAGTGACGGTCAGCGTGACCGCCTGACCTTTCCAGGTGCAGTCATGACGAAGGGGATCAAGGCAGAGCTCGCCCCGGCGGATCTGCTGGGAGCTGTCGCTCTCCTCAACCGGCGTGTTCTGAGCGGCCCGGCGACGCAAGACAGCTTTCACCCGTTCGAGCAGCAGGCGCTGGGAGAAGGGTTTCTTGACGTAATCATCCGCGCCCATGGTCAGGCCGAGCACTTCGTCGATCTCCTCATCCTTTGAGGTCAGGAAGATCAGCGGCACATCGCTCGACCGGCGCAGCTCACGCAGGAGCTCCATGCCGTCAAGACGCGGCATCTTGATATCCGATACGACGATTTCGGGCCGGTCGCGCAAAATGCCTTCGAGCGCCTCGGCACCGTCTTCATAGGTCGTGACATCGTGACCGTCCGATTCAAGCGCAATCGAGACGGAAGCGAGAATGTTCTGGTCGTCGTCGACTAGGACAACTCTGGCCATAGATCGGGGATCTCCTCCTGCAACAGGGTCAGTCTGTTGGCGAATTGTGGCAAGCTTTAGCCGAGCCGCATTTAAAGTCTTTCAATAAAACTCGCGAGGGCCACATCGCGGGCCGACAGCCCATCCGCATCATGTGTCGTCAGCGTGATTTCGACCCGGTTGTAAACATTGAGCCATTCGGGGTGGTGGTCGCGCTTGTCGGCCTCGATGGCAATCCGCGTCATGAACCCGAAAGCCTCGTTGAAATCCTTGAACGTAAAGGTCGCCTTGGCGGCATCCCGGCCTTCAACCTCTTCCCAATTGGGAAAGTCTTTGAAAAAGCTTGCTCGTTCTTCAGCCGAAAGTTTCTGCATGGGGCACTCGCTCAATTGCCGGAAAGGATGTCTTTGGCCCAGCGCGGCACTTCGCGTGCAGCGGGGCCGAGAATGTGGTCGTCGAACAGGCCCACATTCTCGGCGCGTTCGAGATTGATGAGAAGGGTGCGGCGCCGCTTGCGCGGGCTTCGGCGGCTAGGCCCGCAGCAGGGTAGACAGTGCCAGATGTGCCGATGGCGACAAAATGGGTCGCCTGCGAAACGGCCGCCTCGATCTCGGCCATATGCCGGGGCATCTCCCCGAACCAGACGACGGCGGGGCGCATCCCGCCGACACTCTCACAGGAGAGGCAGGGCGTCTCTGTGGAAAGATCGCCCGGCCATTCATGCTCCTGCCCGCAAAAGCTGCAGCGCGCATGCGCGATCGAGCCATGCATCTGGAGGATCGCTTTCGAGCCTGCCCTTGCATGAAGGTCATCGACATTCTGTGTAATCAGAAGAAAGCGGTCCCCTCTCGCGGTCAGCGCCTCTTCAAGTTCCGCCAGCGCAAGATGCGCCGCGTTCGGTTCAACCTCGGGGAGCCCGGCGCGCCGCAGATTATAGAATTCATGGACCAGCGCCGGATTGTTCGCGAAGCCTTCAGGCGTGGCGACCTCCCGATAGTCATATTTTGCCCAAATTCCATCCGCATCTCGGAAGGTCTGAACGCCGCTTTCCGCGCTGATACCGGCACCGGTCAGGATGACAAGAAACATAAAAAGAAGAAGTCTGACCGAACGGGCCGCGTCAAGGCTTGCAACGAGAAGGCGCTTGCTAGAAAACAGCTTTACCGTGCCTGGACGCATTTCGAGGTCAAAAATGTCTAACCGCTCTGTCCGTTTGCGGCCTATTTCCGGGGCCATCACGCTATTCGGCATTCTGGTGTTGAGCGGTATGACCATGCTGGCGGGCAGCAAAGCCGCTGCCCAGTATGATTTCTGCAACAAGACCAGCTACGCGCTCTCCGCCGCTGTCGGCTATGTCGATGGCGAAAGCCTCGTTACTCGCGGCTGGTGGCGTCTGCGGGCTGGCGAATGCAAGCGCGTCCTTTCCGAGAAGGTCCAGCCGGGGCGCTACTTTGTTTATGCCGAGGCCATACCGGGCCATAAGGGCGAGCTAAAAACCTGGTCCGGCCGGACCCCGCTCTGCGTTCAGAACGACAGCCTTTTCACCCTTCGCGATCAGGATGAGTGCGCGGAAGACCCGCGGCGCCAGCGGGAGTTCCAGCCCGTCGATGTCACCAATGAAGGCAATGGCACCTGGACGACCGAATTCACCGACGAGAACAACTTCACGGTCTTCATGGCAGAGATTGCCGGGGTGCAGCGTCTGCTCACCGATATCGGTGTCTATGATGGCCGCATTGACGGCTCGCTTGGGCGCAACACCAAGGCGGCCCTCACCCGCTATGCCAAGCAAAAGGGTCTGGGGAACGCCAGCAGCATCAATGACACAATCATTGACTCGCTGATCACCGAGGCGAACCAGGCCGATGCGCGTCAGGGCTTTTTCTTCTGCAACTCGACCATGCTGCCGGTCTGGGCCGCGATTGCCCAGCCGCAGGGTGAGGAGGGCTATTCCTCCTCCGGCTGGTGGCGGCTTGAAAGTCAGGAATGCGCCAAGGTCCGCCGGGGCGCTCTCTCAGGCGAAAGTTTCTACGTCTACGGCCTGATGGAGGCGGAGAGCCGCTCTGTCCCGCTCGCCGGCGGAGACACCGAGTTCTGTATCTCCTCAGTCCAGTTCGAGGCCGAAGGCGATGTCGCCTGTGATGAGGCGGGCTTTGACAAGGCAAACTTCCGCCGGATCGATACGGGCACGGACAAGGCCTTCACTTTCCAGTTCACCCCGGAACTCTTCAACCCGGACTTCGCGGATCGCGTCCGCGCCGAGGCGGATGAGGAACAGTAATCCCTTCCAGGGCATCGACACCTGGATCTTTGATCTCGACAACACGCTTTATCCCGCTGACTGCCACCTCTTCCGGCAGATCGACCAGCGTATGTCGGTCTTCATTCAGGAACGGCTCGAGGTCGAAGCCGGCCATGCCCGTTTCCTGCAAAAGGACTGGTATGCCCGGCACGGCACGACTCTCGCCGGGCTGATGGCCGAGCATGACGTCGCGCCGCAGGACTTCCTTGAATATGTCCACGACATCGACCTCTCCGATGTGGGTCACAATGCTGAACTGCGTGAGGCGATCTCCCGCCTGCCGGGGCGGCGGCTGATCTTCACCAATGGCTCGGTGCGCCATGCCGAAAATGTCGCGGGCAAGATCGGCATTCTCGATCTCTTCGACGGTGTCTTTGATATCGAGGCAGGGGATTACCAGCCGAAACCGCATGCCCCGGCCTATGACCGCTTCATAGGGCATTTCGATGTGACCCCGGAACGATCCGCGTTTTTCGAGGACATGCCCCAGAACCTTCAGGTGCCGTATGAGGCGGGGATGCGGACCGTCTTGGTCCAGTCCGCCGCCGAATGGTTCGACGATGAGCCCGAGGACAAACGTCCCTCAAAGCCCGGTGAGACTTATCCACATGTTCATCATGTCACGGATGACTTGACCGGCTTTTTGGGCAACCTCACAACGCGCGCCCTTGCCGACACAGAGGAAGACACGTGAGCACCCAAGAGCTGAGCCAACTGATCGACGATGCGTGGGAGAACCGGGACCGGATGGATGATCCGGAGGTCCGCACGCCCGTGCTCGAAGACGCGGTGCGCGAGGCGCTGAGCCTGCTTGATTCAGGACAGGCACGGGTCGCCTCCCGCGAGGAGGGCGGCGAGTGGACCGTGCATCAATGGCTGAAAAAGGCGGTGCTCCTGTCTTTCCGCCTGCACGATAATGAGCTGATCCCCGGCGGTCCGGGCGAGAGCACATGGTACGATAAGGTGCCGCCGAAATTCGTCGGCTGGACCGAGGCCGAGTTCAAACAGGCCGGCTTCCGTGCTGTGCCGCACGCCATGGTCCGCTATGGCTCCTTCATCGCACCGGGCGCGGTGCTGATGCCAAGCTATGTGAATATCGGGGCTTATGTCGGGCCCGGAACGATGGTCGACACCTGGGCGACGATCGGCTCCTGTGCGCAGATCGGCGCGAACTGCCACATCTCCGGCGGGGCCGGAATCGGCGGCGTTCTTGAGCCCGTTCAGGCCGCCCCTGTGATCATCGAGGACAATGTTTTCGTCGGTGCCCGCTCAGAAGTTGCCGAAGGCGTGCGCGTCTGTGAGGGCGCCGTTTTGTCAATGGGAGTTTTCCTCGGCGCGTCGACAAAAATTGTAGACCGGCAGACCGGGGACGTGGTCTATGGAGAGGTGCCGCCCTATGCGGTCGTCGTGCCGGGCACGATGGCTGGCGAGAATGGGGGCCCGTCGCTGGCCTGCGCTGTGATCGTGAAAACAGTGGATGAGCGCACCAGGGCGAAGACTGGGATCAACGAACTTTTGCGGGATTAGCATTCGAAATCACTTGCTAGTTTTCCCTTATTTCGATATCAAAACGAACCATAAACAACCAGAAGTATACCAGTACCAGTGAACCCGACCTCTCTTCTCCTCCCCTGGCGTGACGTGATGACCGATACGGTCCGGCTCGACCGGCCCGATCTCTCGATGCGGCAATGGGCGCTGCTCCTCACCGTCTATCTGATGCCCGGCCCACACACCGTGCGGCGGCTGTCCGAGGAGCTTGGCGTGCCCAAGCCCGCCATCTCTCGCGCGCTCGATGCGCTCTCCATTCACGGCTTTGTGAAACGAGCGCGGGATCAGGAAGATCGCCGGATCGTCCTTGTGCAGAAAACCGAAGAGGGCGCTCTCTTCATCGACCAGTTCGCGGCCATCGTCGAAGAGCGCGAACGCCAGTCCGACCTCGGCGCGTTTTATGGCTGACAGGGGCCGTCCCCATGTCCGCGTGATCGCGCCTGCGCGCTGGGCACCTGATGAGGTGCTCTCTACATTTTCACAGATCGCAGAAGACGAAGGCCTGTCGGTCGAGATTGATCCGCAGGCAAAGCTTCGCGCCGATCAGCTTGCCGGCAGTGATGACGAGCGGGCGGATGCGCTGGCCGCGGCCCTCGGCGATGAAGATGTCGATATCATCTGGTGCGCGCGCGGCGGCTATGGCTCGGCGCGGGTGCTAAACCGATTGTCAGGAATGATGGTTTCGAAGCCGAAACTCTTGATCGGCTATTCCGATATGACCGCGCTCCAGCTCTCGGGCGCCCTGCCAGAGGTCACCCATCTCCACGCGCCGATGCCGATCGATGCGGCAAAGCCGGGCGGAGGCGATCGTCTCGCGGCGGCGGCCCGTCTGGCGAAGGATCTGGTTGCGCAAGGACAAGCTCCCGCGAGCGGATATGATCTGGAAGGCGTGGCGGAGGGTACGGCTCGCGGGTCTCTCGCCATCGGCAATCTTTGTGTGCTGACGACATTGCTTGGCACGCCTTACGAGCCGCAATGGGATGGCGTGATCCTCTGCCTCGAGGATATCTGCGAATATTACTACGCGCTCGACCGGCATTTCGTGCATCTCGCCCAGTCTCGCGCAGGCCAGGGCATCGCCGGGATTGTCATCGGCGACTTCACCGACCTTGAAGATAATGATGTACCGTGGGGGGAGGATGTGCCCGCCATGGTGCGCCGGCATTTCCCCGATATCCCGGTCGCTTACGGTCTGCCCATCGGGCATGGCGACCGCAATGAAGCGCTGATCCAGGGCGTGGCCGCGACACTCAGTGTCACGGGCGGCAATGCCCGCCTCGACATTGAGGGCTTTGCACTGGCAGGAGGGGCCTCATGACCTCCCATCGCATTGCCCTGCCGCACAGCCTCGCCCTTGCCGCGCCTGAAGACGGCGCCGAGGCGGTGAGCGATTTTCTCTTCGGTGAGCGCGTGGTCAAACTCGAACAATCATTGGGATATGTTCGGGTGCGCAACGAATATGACAGCTATGAGGGCTGGATCCCGGAAGCTGCGCTCGGCCCGGATACAGCCCCCTCTGGCCAGCCGCCATTCCGCGTCCGCGCCCGCCTTGCCGGGGCCTATCACCGCCCGGCCTGCGAGCTGGCGATGGAGGGGATCGGGGTCGGCTCACCGATCTATCCGGTCGCGCGGATCGATGGCTGGATCAAGGATGCGGGCGGATTGTGGTTCCGCGAAGATGACGTTGTGGCTGTGCCGGCGAAGCTCGACCGGGTCGATGTCGCGCTCGAATTCATCGGTGTGCCTTATGTCTGGGGCGGACGATATGGCGGCGGCATTGATTGCTCCGGCCTCGTCCAGATCGGTGCGATGCTGAACGGTCTCGAATGCGAGCGGGATACGAAGGATCAGGTCTCAAGCTTTGGCGAAAAACTCGGCGGGCTCGATGCGCGGGGCCTTCAACGCGGCGATGTCCTTTACGTGCCCGGCCATGTCGCGATCCTGACGGGCCCGGATGAAGCGGTCCACGCCGATGGCAAGGCAGGGCATGTCCATGTCCAGAAGATCGAGGAGATCGTTGCCAATCGCGGCTTCAAGCCAGAGGACGTGACGATCCGGCGGCCCGCGGCCTAATCCTCGTCGTCATCCGTTTCATTATCGAGACGATGCCCGTCGACATGGCGCTTCGCCTCATCCTGCACGCGCTTTGCGTCGGCTTTGGCGTCTTTGGTCAGGCCATGAAGCTGGCGGTTGGCCTCAGCCGATTTTTCTTTCTCGGCCCGGGCCTTGGCTTTGCGGAAGCGGCGCAGATTGACGATATCCGCCATGAATGCGCCGCCTTCCCTCAGTGACCGCTGTCTTCCGCGTGATCGCCTTCTTCCATGGCGGCAGACTCTTCTGCGCCTTCTTCGGAGGCCGGTGCCGGCTCAGGGAAGGGATAAGGCTCATCAGCGAGCGTTTGCAGGAACGCCAGAATGTCGGCACGCTTCTCGTCCTTGCGGACCATCTGCGCCATCTGGGTGCCGGGCAGGAAAGCTTGTGAATTCTCAAGCAGGTGATCGACCCGCTGATAGGTCCAGACCCCGCCAAGATCCGACATGGGACCTGAATAGCCAAAGCCAGGTACGCTCGCGACTTCCTTGCCCATAATGCCCCAAAGGTTCGGGCCGATGCCGTTATCGCCGCCAGCTTCGAATGTGTGGCAGGCCTTGCAGAGGCCGGCAGCGCGTTCGCCGCGATCCGCGGAGGCGCTGGCGAGGAGGGTGCCCAGATCGATTTCCGGCGCAGCTTCCGCAGCCCCACCGCCTTCAAGAACGATTTCCGCCGGAATATAGGCGAGGCCGAACGGATTGGCTTCGTCATGATGTTCGGCGCCATGATGGCCGCCAAAGACATTCGTCAATGTCGTGATGATGATCGGCAGACCGAAAGCGATCAGCAGGGTGGTCAGCACAGCCGCGGCCACCTTGTTACCGAAAAGAGGGTCTTTATTTTTGTCGTCAGAAGGAGTCATGAGACGGCTCTCTGGTGGGATAGGCGGCACGATATTTGCGCCACCAGAAGAAGATTTCGCGGACCTCTAGCGCTGGTGGTCAGGCGCTGCAACATGTCGAATGGCCTCAGGGCCTGGGGAAGGGAACGAAAGTGGTCATCCGTATCGCATATCAGGGGGAGCCGGGGGCATTCTCGCATGAGGCTTGCGCAAATTTTGCGTCCGACCGGGAGCCGCTCGACTGTCCGACTTTCGCCCATGTCTTCCGCGCAGTGGCGGAAAACCGGGCCGAAGAGGCCATGGTGCCGGTCGAAAACGCGATCGCGGGACGTGTCGATGACGTCTACCGCCTCCTGCCCGACATGAAGCTGGCAGTCTGTGCCGAGCACTTCCTGCCGGTGAAGATGCAGCTCATGGTCGCACCCGGTACCGACCCGTCGGGGCTGAAAACCGTGCGCAGTCACGCCATGGCGCTGGGGCAGTGCTCGCAGGTCATCGCCCGGCGTGAGCTGATGCCGGAAGTGGCCCGCGATACGGCTGGCGCCGCGCGCGTCCTCTCCGAAGAACCGGATGCGAGCGTCTGCGTTATCGCGCCCGCCGGGGCAGCTGAGCGCTATGGCCTCGAAATCATCGAGCATAATGTGCAGGACGAGGACAAGAATGTGACCCGCTTCCTGCGCCTTGCGCCGGAGGAAAGCGCGATCTGGCCGGATCTTCTTTCCGGGCCGATTCTGACCAGTCTTGTCTTCCGGGTCCGGAATATCCCGGCGGCGCTCTACAAGGCGATGGGCGGTTTTGCGACCAACAATGTCAACATGATCAAGCTCGAAAGCTATCAGGAAGACGCAAGCTTTACCGCGACGCGTTTTCAGGCGGAGATTGAGGGGCATCCGGATGATCCGCCCGTGCGCCGCGCGCTCGAGGAGCTTGGCTATTTCTGCGAGGACATGCGCCTGCTCGGCGTCTTCCCGGCAGACCCTTATCGGCAGACCCATCTCTTCAGGAGCTGATGGGCAATCGCAAAAGGCGGCGGCGCAAAGGGCGGCTCTGACCGGCCTGGCGCCAGCATCGCCTCGATTTCCGTCCGGCTGAACCAGCGGGCCTCGGCAATTTCATCCGGGTCCAGCGTTAATTCTTTTGACGCCACTTTCGCCTCGAACCCGACCATTAAGGAGGAGGGGAAGGGCCAAGGTTGGCTGAAGGCGTATTCAATTTCTCTGACGTCGAGCCCTGCCTCTTCTTTCAGCTCGCGTACGCCGCATTCCTCCAGCGTTTCGCAGGGCTCAAGGAATCCGGCAAAGGCGGAGAAGAAGCCTTCGGGGAAATTCACCCCGCGACCCATGCAGACTTCATCGCCAAAGGTCGGCAGGACAATCGCCACAGGATCGGTGCGCGGGAAATGCTCCGCCCCCGTCGCAGGGTTGATCCGCTTAAAGCCGCCATCGGCCAGAACCGTCGGCCCGCCATCTTTCGCGCAATGCCGGTGCCGGTAATGCCAGGAGATCAGCCAGACGGCTTGCCCGGCGACTGACAGATCGCGGGGGGAGAGATAGGGCGCTGCCTGCCGAAGGACGGCAAACTCTCCCATGCCGGAAAAGGCTTCCTCCTGACCCGTCACATTTACTGCGTATCGCGGGCTGTCATTCTCCAACCCCAGCAGGACGAGTTCAGGCTCGCCTCGCAAAAGCGTGAGCGCATCGAGCGTCAGCCATGACAGGCGCGATTTAGGCGTATCACGGATGATCAGGGGGTCGGCCTTGGAGATGACCAGCATCTGCGCATCTGCGTGATCCCGCTGCGCGGCGACCCAGTCGGGGTTGCGCCGCTGGTTTCCGGCACGGTCGAGCGGGTTGCCCGTGAAGATATTGGGGTTGTCGTTCAGCATGGCGGCGTTGTGGCGGGGGTAGCCGATCTTCGCAAGAGAAGGCCCTCACCCGAAGCCCGCTGACGCGGATCTTCGACCTCTCCCAAAGGGAGAGGTGATGAAGCGCTGCCCAACCTCTCCCGCCGGGAGAGGTCGAAAGTCGGGCTACCGACTTTCGGGTGAGGGGTCTTACCCGTCCGAGAACCCGAAGGGAGCGACGAGGCGCCGGTAATCATCGGCAAGGAGTTGCCGGCCGAGCGGGGGTTCCGCGCGGGCGGTGCAATCGGCACGCTGGCAGAGCCGGCAGGTAACCCCGATCGGGGTCGCGGGCGCGGCGGCAAGATCGAGCCCTTCTGTGTAGACCAGCCGAGAGGCTTCCCTGATATCGCAGCCCAGCGCGATGGCGCGGGTGACGCGCGGCGCCCCCCAAGCGCCGCCCCCTGCCGTTACGGTGCGGGCGATCGAGAAATACCGCTCACCACCGGGTAGCTCCAAAATCTCGGTCAGGATCTCGCGCGGACGGCGGAATGTATCGTGCAGGGACCATAAGGGGCAGGAGCCGCCATGGCGGGCAAAGGGAAACCCGCCACCATCAAATCGCTTGGAGACATTCCCCGCAGCATCGATCCGGATAAAGAAGAAAGGCACGCCCTTCGCGGAGGGTTTCTGGAGAGTCGTCAGCCGGTGGGTCGTCTGCTCGAAGCTTGTGCCGAAATGCCGCCCCAGTGCTTCGATGTCATAGCCATTGCGTTCGGCTTCACGGTAGAAATCGCCATAGGGCATCAGCATCGCGCCCGCTGCGTAATTGGCGAGTGCCCTTCGTGCGATCTTTCTGGAAGTTTCTTCGGTAAACTGACTGTCAGCCAATGCGGCATCGAGTGCATCGCCAAGATCAAGATAGGCAAGCTGCAGGGCAATCTGGAAATTCGTGCCTGCCCCATCAAGACCGTCATCAAGCGCCAGCTCCCGCCGGTGAAGATCAAGGCGGCGCACCGCGCCATGCATGATGTCGCCGGGTAGGCGGCGCACCTCATAACCGTGGCGACTCAAAAGATACGCCCCCAGATCACCCCCGGTCTCGCGGGCGAGCTTTTCGGCCCGGTCATCAAGGACGGGGAAGAAATTCTGCCGCGCAGCGAGAAAGGTGCGGGTCTCATCAAGGGGGTTGTGCCCCTGATCGCCGCCCGCCTTGTCGGCGAGGGCAAGCTGTCCCTCGCGATAGGCGGTGTGCAGACGGATGATTGCCTCGGCCATGCCGGGATTGCCAAGGGCGAGGTCTTCGCGCTCCGCCGCGCCGACATCGAGGCCCGACAGGAGCGGGTCGAGAAAAACCTCATCAAGACGCCCGGACAACTGCTCGCCGCCATCCCCGGCAAAATCGGCGAGGTCGACGCGATAGGTCTCGGCCAGTCGCAGCAGCATGTCGGCGGTCAGCGGGCGCTGGTTGCGCTCGATCAGCGCGATATAAGAGGCAGAGACCCCCAGCTCCTCGGCCATCTGAGCTTGGGTCTGGCCCAGCTCCCGCCGCAGGCGCCGAAGGCGCGGGCCGATGAAAAGCGAGCGGGTGCGGGACATGGTAAACCCTTTGTGAAGTTGTCTGTAAGAAATTTACAACTTTACAATCAAAAACGTGAAAACTCTACTACATAACCTTCGCAGGCGCGAAAAGCCCTGAAAGGACAGGCATATCGGCCGGGTATTTTCGATTTTGTCCGAAAGGAACCCTGCCATGACCTATGACCGCGAACTCAACACTGCCCGTGACATTATCGGCGGCCACGCCACCTGGGCTGCGATCGATCCTGAATCGGTCGCCCGGATGCGCCTGCAGAACCGGTTCAAGACCGGTCTCGACATCGCCCGCTACACCGCGAAGATCATGCGCGCCGACATGGCCGCCTATGATCAGAACCCGGCCAATTACACTCAGAGCCTTGGCTGCTGGCATGGTTTCATTGGCCAGCAGAAGATGATCTCCATCAAGAAGCATTTCGGCTCGACCAAGGGCCGCTACCTTTATCTATCGGGCTGGATGGTTGCCGCGTTGCGCTCAGAGTTCGGCCCGCTGCCCGACCAGTCGATGCATGAGAAAACCTCCGTGCCCGCTCTGATCGAGGAACTCTACACCTTCCTGCGTCAGGCCGATGCGCGCGAGCTTGGCGGCTATTTCCGTGAGCTTGATGCGGCGCGGGAGCAGGGTGAGACGGCCAAGGAGAAAGAACTCCTTCAGAAGATCGACAATTTCCAGACCCATGTCGTGCCGATCATCGCCGATATCGATGCCGGTTTCGGTAATGCCGAGGCAACCTATCTGCTCGCCAAGAAGATGATCGAGGCGGGCGCTTGCGCGCTCCAGATCGAAAATCAGGTCTCGGATGAAAAGCAGTGCGGCCACCAGGATGGCAAAGTCACCGTGCCGCATGAGGACTTCCTCGCGAAAGTCCGGGCCTGCCGCTATGCCTTCATGGAGCTGGGGGTTGAGGACGGGGTCATCGTGACCCGGACGGACTCGCTGGGCGCAGGCCTGACCAAGCAGATTGCTTACTCACAGGAGCCGGGCGACCTTGGTGATCAGTATAACTCCTTCCTCGATTGCGATGAGGTCACGCCGAACGAGATCGGTCCGAATGATGTCATCATCAAGCGCGAAGGCAAGCTGATGCGTCCCAAGCGCCTGCCGTCGAACCTGTTCCAGTTCCGTCAGGGGACTGGCGAGGATCGCTGCGTGCTCGACTGCATCACCTCGCTGCAGAACGGGGCCGACCTTCTCTGGATCGAAACCGAAAAGCCGCATGTCGAGCAGATTGCCGGCATGGTGGACCGCATCCGCGAGGCCGTGCCGAATGCCAAGCTGGTCTATAACAACTCGCCCAGCTTCAACTGGACGCTGAATTTCCGCCAGCAGGTCTTCGATGCGTGGACGGAAGAAGGTCGCGATGCCTCCGCCTATGATCGTGCCGCGCTGATGAGCGTCGAGTATGATGAGACGGACCTCGCCATCGAGGCCGATGCCCGGATCCAGAGCTTCCAGGCGGATGCTGCGCGCCGCGCCGGGATCTTCCACCACCTCATCACGCTGCCGACCTACCACACGGCGGCGCTCTCGACCGACAATCTCGCCAAGCGCTATTTCGGCGAGGAAGCCATGCTGGGCTATGTCAAGAATGTTCAGCGTGAGGAGATTCGCCAGGGCATTGCCTGCGTGAAGCACCAGAACATGGCCGGCTCCGATATCGGGGACGACCACAAGGAATATTTCGCCGGGGAGGCGGCGCTCAAGGCGGGCGGAAAAGAAAATACAATGAACCAGTTCGCCTAATAAAACCCCAAGACCAGCCCGGCGCCTTCTCACCTACCGCCGGGTTGGTCGCTTATTTCTTGGCAAGGCCGCTCCCTCGGGGGCGGCTTTTCCTTTTGGGAACCGGGACGCGATGACCGGCGTTTATCTGCCAGAATACTGGAGGTGAGGACCGGACATGAATATCTATGAACGCCTGATCGTCGACCATGAGAAACAACGTGATCTCTTGGCCCGTATCGCCAAAACCGAAGGCGAGAGCAAAGAGCGTAAATCTCTCTGGAAATCGCTTTATACGGAGCTTGAAGCGCATGCGCTCGCCGAGGAGCAGGTCTTCTATTCTGTGCTGATGGAGGAGCCGGACGGCACCGAGAAGTCTCGCCATTCTGTCGCTGAGCATAAAGAGATGTCTGATATTGCCGAAGAACTCGACGGCATGGATATGTCGAGCCCGGGCTGGCTTAACCGCTTCCACACGCTTGAGGAAAAGGTGACCCACCACCTCGATGAGGAGGAAGAGGAAGTCTTCGTGCGAGCCAAGAAGCTGCTTTCCGACAGCGAAGCCAAAGCGCTCGCAAAGGATTTCGAGGTCCGCAAATCCGCAGAACTGCATGACGCGGCTGCCTGAATAGGCTTTATCGTTACTCAACAAGACCCTTGCCCCCTGAGGGGGGAGCAGGCATCGTCCCGGCCGTAAGACATTGCGGCCAAGGGACGTGACATGACCAAATCTTTCTTTCTCCAATCGACCGGCTGGACACGGGCGCTCGCCCCTGCTCTGGCCCTGCTGATGGCGACAGGCGTTCAGGCCTGCGGCTCGTCGAATGAAGAGGCGGAGACGGAAACGCTGGCCGCTGCAGAAAAGGAAGTGCCCATGGTTGTGAAGCGCCAGGAAGAGCTGACCGCGCCGGTTGCGGAGAAACGCCCGGTCGAAATCGTTCAGCACGAGATTAAGCGGATCGATAATTACGCCTGGCTTCGCGACGACAACTGGCAACAGGTCCTCCGCGATCCGTCCCTCCTGCGCGAAGATATCCGTGAGCAGCTCGAGGCAGAGGTCGAGTATTATAAAGATTCGACCAGCCACCTTGAGGAATTGCGCGAGACCCTTTTCGCGGAAATGCGGGGACGGACGAAAGAGGATGCAAGCAGCGTCCCGATGCGCGATGGCCCCTATGAATATTATGTCCGCTATCGCGAAGGCGGGGAGTATCCGGTCTATGCTCGCCGGACAGAAGAGAATGCGCCAGAGGAAGTCATCTTTGACGGCGACAAGGAACGCGGCGACTCCAAATTCTTCGATATTGGCGGGATTGATACCTCCCCCGATCACAAGCTACTCGCTTACGGCACCGACCGGGTGGGGTCTGAATATTACGACCTGCGCATCCGCGATCTGGCGACCGGCGATGAATATGACGAAACCATTCCGTCAACGGATGGTGGTGTCGTCTGGGCGACCGATTCAAAAAGCTTTTTCTATGTCGAACGAGACGACAATCAGCGGCCCAAGCGTGTCAAGCATCACCTGCTGGGCGCTGATCCGGCCAGTGACCGGTTGATCTATGAGGAAGAAGACGATGCCATGTTCATTGGTATCGGCGATACCTCATCCGAGAAATATCTGATCGTCAGCATCGGCAATGGCGTGACTTCGGAAAATCACTTCCTGCCGCTCGATGATCCGATGGCGGAGCTGACGCTGATCGCGCCGCGCGTGCATGACCAGCTTTATGATGTCGATCACCGTGGCGATCTTTTCTACATCCAGACCAATGCGGGTGACGCGGTCGACTTCAAGATTGTGACCGCACCGGTTGATAATCCGGACCGGGAGAACTGGACCGACTGGCTGCCGCACCGGCCGGGCACCTATCTCTCCTATTTTGTCCCGTTCAAGGACTATATCGTCCGGGTGGAACGCTCCGACGCAGTGCCGCGCATCGTCGTTGGCGATTATGACGGGAATGAACACACGATCAGCTTTGACGAGGGCGCCTATTCGCTCGGCGTTCATGGCTGGGGTGAGTTCGATACCAATATGGTGCGCTTTTCCTATGAAAGTCCGTCCACCCCGGAAAAGACTTTCGACTATAATATGGAAAGCCGCGAGCGGACTCTGCGCAAGACCCAGGAAGTCCCTTCTGGTCATAACCCCGACCTTTATGTCGTTGAGATGATTGAGGCCGAAGCCCGTGACGGCGCGAAAATCCCGATCATGGTGATGCGTCTGAAGACAACGCCTATGGACGGCTCCGCGCCGCTCATGCTCTACGGTTATGGCTCTTATGGCGCCTATATTTCAGACAGCTTCTCAACCTCGATCCTGTCGCTGGTCGATCGCGGCGCGATCTATGCCTTGGCGCATATCCGTGGCGGTTCTGCCAAGGGTCGCCAATGGTATCTCGACGGCAAGCTCGACAAGAAAGAAAACACGTTCCGCGATTTCAATGACAGTGCCTATGCGCTGATTGAAAAGGGGTACACGTCCAAAGGCAATATCGTTGCCTATGGCGGATCGGCGGGCGGCCTCCTCGTTGGCGCGGCGGTCAATCTTGATCCGGAGCTTTATGGCGGCATTCTGGGCGCGGTGCCCTTTGTCGATGTGATCAACACGATCTCGGATGACACGCTGCCGCTGACACCGCCCGAATGGGATGAATGGGGCAACCCGATCACGTCCGCGGAGGAATATGGCTGGATCGCGAAATATTCGCCTTATGACAACATCAAGCAGGGCGCTGCCTATCCGCCGATCCTCGCAACCGGCGGTCTTACCGATTACCGTGTCACCTATTGGGAGCCAGCCAAATGGATCGCGCGCCTGCGTGAAGAGGCGACGGGCGGACCGTTCCTTCTGCGGATGAATATGGCGGCGGGCCATGGCGGCTCAGCGGCCCGGTTTGAGCGGATGGAAGAGCGTGCTCATCTTTACGCCTTCGCTCTCGATATTTTCGGCCTGACTGACGCCACGCCAGTCGACCACAAAGCTGAATAAACGAATTCTCATGGAACCGCCCGGCCCACCGGGCGGTTTTATCTCTTAATGTCTGCCTATCGGAGGAACTCCCCGACTATGACCCGTCCCTATTTTCTGATGTCTGCCGCCATGATTGGTCTCGCCGGTTTGCCTGCCTGTGCTGGAGAAACTCAGCCGGAAACACAGCAAGACAGCGGCGTGCCGTTTGAGATCACGGAAGTGGCTGAATTCACCCAGCCATGGGCGCTCGTCTTCCTGCCCGATGGCCGGATGTTGGTGACAGAAAAGCCAGGCAATATGCGTTGGGTGACGCAGGGCGGCGAGACGTCTGACCCCTTCGCTGGTTTGCCTGCAGTAGATGAGGGTGGCCAGGGCGGCCTCGGCGATGTCATTCTGCACCCGGACTTTGAAGATAATTCGACGATTTATTTCTCCTATGTTGAGGCGGGCGAGGGCGACACACGCGGCGCTGTGGTCGCGACCGCTACGCTCTCGCTGACGGAAAACGGCGGCGCTCTAGCGGATGTCACGACGATCTGGCGGCAGAACCCCAAAGTGACGGGCCGGGGACATTTCGGTCACCGCCTCACTTTCTCGCCCGATGGCGAATACCTTTTCATCTCTTCGGGTGAGCGCCAGAAATTCGATCCCGCACAGGACATGGCGCAGAATCTGGGCAAGATCATCCGTCTTTACCCGGATGGCTCTGTGCCGGAAGATAACCCTTTCTATGATCAGGGTGGGGTCACGGCCCAGATCTGGTCGTTCGGTCACCGCAATCCGCTGGGCCTCGCCTTCAACGAGAAAGGCGAGCTGTGGGAGCACGAAATGGGCCCGCGCCATGGTGATGAATTCCAGTTGATCGAACGGGGCGAGAATTACGGCTACCCCATCGTCTCCAATGGTGATCACTATAGTGGAGAGGAAATCCCCGATCATGATACGCGTCCGGAGTTTCGGGCGCCCGATGCCTATTGGGTGCCGGCAATCTCGCCTGCGGGACTGATCTTCTATGGCGGGGAAATGTTTGAGAGCTGGAAGGGCGATGCCTTTATCGGCGGGCTCTCCAGTCGGGCGCTCGTCCGGGTGACATTTGATTGTGAAGACGGCGCCACGGCCTGCGAAGCGGAGCGTTACAGCATCAATGATCAACGTGTCCGGGAAATCGAAGAGGGGCCCGACGGTACGATCTGGGTTTTGACGGAGAGTGGGTCTGACGGCACGCTCGTGAAGCTGACGCCCGCAGAATAAGTTTTTGCGTCATGGCTGGGCGGTGCCGTCTGCGCGTGATAGCGTTCTCATATGAAAATCATCCGACGCGCCGCTTCCATCTTCCTTCTGCTACTCACCGCCGCTCTTTCCTTCGGGGTGGGCGCGGCGGCAGAGCCATTCGACAAGTTCGAGATCGGCGAAGGGGCCGACATTGCCTCGTATGAGCGGGTCTATGTCGCACCGGTGATGGTCAGCGAAGGGCTGGCGGCCCGTATCGATTACGTGCCGCTCAATGCGTCCGACACCGTTCGCCCGCTCTCGCCGGGCAATGTCCGCCGCAATGTCGAAGAGGTCGAGGACGTCATCAAAGCCGCCATCGGCAAACGCGTGACGCTGGTCGATGAACCCGGCCCTCGGGACCTCACCATACAGATCATCTTGACTGACCTGAACCCGAACCGGCCGTCACAGGCCGAGCTGAAAGTCCGCCCGACCATGAATGCCTCCAGTGTGACGGCGGGCGGGGCTGCGGCGTCAGTCGAATTCCTTGTCGGCGATATCCTGATCGCGCTGGGGGAATCCGCCTATGCGGGCAATGCGCTTGATGGCCAGTCCCATCCGTGGCGCGATGCGGATCTCTACTTTGCGGCGCTGGCGCGGGATATCGCAAGTCTCCTCGACTAGGCGTCATTCTGCCCACGGGGCTGGCGTCTGGGGCGGCTGAGCCCTATCTCCATTGGATGAAAATACCTCATTCCGCCGCCCTTCTGCCACTCTTCCTTCTTGCCGCCTGCGGGCGCGGCGGTGGCGGGGAAGAGGTCGGCGAGTTCAAGAACGATCTTTACGGGAACGAAATCAAGGTTCAGGCCTTAAAAGATCCGAAGGTCGAGGGCGTCACTTGTCACCTCACCTATTTTGATCGTGGTTTCTGGGATCGGGCGGCCAAGGGCAATTGGTTTGAGGATCCCTCCAACAGCTCGATTGCCTGCCGCCAGACGGGGCCGATCGTGATAGGTGATATCGATCAGGGCAAGGATGGCGAGCTTGTCTTCTCGCAGCGGCACAGCCTGATCTTCAAACATATCGGTGTGCGGCGCGTTTATGATCCCGAGAACGAAACCCTCATGTATATTGTCTATTCGCGCAAACCGATTGATGGCTCCGCCAAGATGAGCCTGTCGACCGTCGCCCTTTATGGCGGCGATGCGCGCTGGCTGGCGGAGAGAGAAGAATGATCACGATCTATCACAACCCTGACTGCGGCACGTCGCGGAATGTCTTGCGCGTGCTTGAGGCGACGGGCGAGAAACTCAATGTTGTTGAGTACCTTGATACGGGGTGGACGCAAGGCCAGCTCCTCGGTCTTTTTGCCGCCGCTGATATCACCCCGCGCGAAGCCTTGCGCGAGAAACGCTCTCCGGCAGAAGAGCTGGGGCTGCTGGAAGATGGTGTGAGCGACGAGACGATCATGGCCGCGATGCTGGAGCATCCTGTGCTGGTCAACCGTCCGATCGTCTGTACGCCGAAGGGCGTGAAAATGTGCCGGCCGTCAGAAACGGTCTTTGACCTTCTCGACCGTCTGCCGCCGGGTCCGCTCGCGAAAGAAGACGGCGAGCTGTTGATCGATGAGAATGGGAAGCGCGTCGGCTAAAGGCCATCTCCATTCGGCATGGAACGCCTCATCGCGTTGGCAAGTTCATGCGTATCTGAGCAATGAGGCATCGACCTCATCCGATCCCATGTGCTGGATGAAGATTTCCTTGAACTCTGCATTCCGTCGGCGGTTCTCCGGCGTGTTGGGGGGCAGGGTCCAGTCCCTCCGCTTCGATCAGCCACCAGACGAAGTCTTCAGCTGTCACGAGACCTGTCTCGGGAATATAATCCCTGATGTGCCGAGGCTCGCCATTCACGACTGAACCGCAATAGCCATAGCGGACACAGAAGACGTGCATCATTCCATCAAATCGACTCGGTTTGGCCATTCAGTCCTTTCAGGCGGCTCCATTGCCCCCGGCCTCTTCGGCGATCCACGCCTTGAAGGCCTTCACCTCCGGCAGGGCGGATTTGGCCGACGGGTGCGCGACCCAATAGGCAAAATCGGTCGGGCTCGTCAGGTCGAACGGGATGACGAGGCGCGCGGCTTCAAGGTCCGCTTCGGCCAGCGCATATTTAGCGAGCGCCACGCCCCGGCCCGCGACCGCCGCCTCAATGACAAGGCTCGACTGGTTGAAACGGGGGCCGCGCGTGCCGTCGACATCGACCCCGGCGGCCTTCAGCCACATCGGCCAGGTTGCGATCTCATGGTCGGTCCCGTCATCATGCAGCAAAGTATGGCCAGATAGATCTTCGAGCTTTTTCAGCGGGTTATCGCCCGTCAGGAGGCCCGGCGCACAGACCGGCACGATCCGCTCTTCCATCAGTTTTTCAACGACCAGATCCGCGTAATGCCCCTGGCCATACCGGATGGCGACATCGACATCGTCGACCGAGAAGTCGACCAGCTCCATCCCGGCATGGATATAGACTTCGATCTCGGGGTGCTTGGACTGGAACCGGTCGAGCCGGGGAACCAGCCATTTCGACGCAAAGGACGGCGCGACACTGACCGCGAGCCGCCCGGCTTTGCGCTCAAGGTTCATCAGCCTGACGGCCGCATCGAGCCGGTCGAACCCGTCGCGAAGGGAGGGGAGCGATGCCAGCCCCGCCTCGGTCAGGGTCAGCCCCCGCGCATTGCGGTGGAACAGCGGCACGCCGGTTGTCTCCTCCAGCAGCTTGACCTGCTGGCTGATCGCGCCCGGCGTCACGGCCAGCTCATCAGCCGCCTTGGTGAATGACAAATGCCGTGCGGCAGCCTCGAAGGCCCGCAGGGAATTGAGGGGAGGCAGACGCCGCATCGCTCGCTCCTGAACCGGTTTAGATTTCCTGTGGCCGCTGCCCAGAACTCATCGTTTGTGTCCTCTAGGGCCATTCCTCACATAGGGAAATGTCCCCGGACGATATAGTTATTCTGAAGCGAGCCCCAATGCGTTACTTCCCGGCCTTTTTTAATTTCGCGAACCGCCCGGTTTTCGTGGTCGGGGATGGCGAACTGGCGGCCCGCAAGATCCGGCTGCTGGCCAAAGCGTCTCCGCTGATCAATATCTTTTCGGTATCGGAAGGATCTCTGGTGGAGCAGGAATTCGGGGCAGATTATGTCTGCTTCCGCCGCGATCTGCGCAAGGCGGACCTCGAATTCCACCCGGGCCTCATTTTTATTGCGGTCGAGGATGAGAAAATCTTAAAAGACGCCGTCGCTCTGGCGAAACGGGCGCGCATTCCGGTGAATGTCGTCGACCGCCCGGAGCTGTGCGATTTCGTCGTCCCCTCGATCATTGAGCGCGGCGATGTCGCCATCGGCATTTCGACCGGCGGCGCGGCCCCGGTCCTCAGCCGCCGCCTGCGCGAAAAAATTGAATCCCTGCTGCCTGCCCGTCTTGGCGAGCTTGTGTCCTTCGTAAAGGACCGCCGCCCGCGCATTGCAGACAGGATCGCCCTTCGGGATCGCCGGGGCTTCTACGAGCGTCTTCTCTCCAGCCCCATCAGTGAGGCGGTGCTCGATGGTGACATGAAATCGGCAGAAGCCGGTTTCGAGGCGGCGCTGGATGCGGACACCCCACTGCCCGGAAGCATCCATATTGTCGGCGCCGGCCCCGGTGATCCTGAACTTCTCACCTTAAAAGCCCTGCGCGTGATGCAGGAGGCGGATGTCGTCCTGTTCGACAATCTCGTCTCCGACGCCGTGCTCGACCTTGTCCGCCGCGATGCCGAGCGGGTCTATGTCGGCAAGCGCCGGGCGGACCATTCAATGTCCCAAAGCGAAATCGGTGAGCGGATGATTTCGCTCGCGAAAGAAGGAAAGCGGGTCGTCCGGCTGAAAGGCGGCGATCCCTTCATCTTCGGGCGCGGCGGGGAAGAGCTGGACCAGATCAAGGCGGCGGGCCTTGCGGCCAATGTCGTCCCCGGCATCACAGCTGCGACGGGCTGCGCATCCTCTGCCTCCGTGCCGCTGACCCATCGGGGTGTCAGCCAGGCCGTCAGTTTCGTGACCGCCTATGCGGGCGAGGGCGGTGCGCCGGATATCGACTGGCAGGCGCTGGCCCGGCTGCGTCACACGCTGGTCGTCTATATGGGCGTCTCTCGCGCAGGTGAGGTTTCGGCCAACATGATTGCCGGGGGCCGCGCCGCCTCCACCCCTGTTGCCGTCATCGAAAAGGGCACCACGGACGAGCAGCGCATTCTCAAGACGACGCTCTCTGCCATGCCCGGCGACATGCTCGCTGCCAATATCACCGGCCCGGCCGTTCTCATCATCGGCGAAGTCGCAGACTTCGCTGACGGTGCCGGGCTTATCCAACTCTCTCAGCAAACGGAGCTTGCCGCATGAGCGCCACAGCCCTTCTCAAGGACACTCCCGCCCCGGCCAAGATCAGCGCGGGCGGCGTCAAGAAAACCCGGAATGTCGGTCTCAAGACCGTCACCGCCAACGATCTGATGTCGGGCGCCGCCGTCTATCTGACGAAAGATGGCGCGTGGACGGAAGACCTTGCCGATGCGATCGTTGCGGAAGGCGAACGAGCCCTGGGGCTCCTCGCTCTTGCCGAAACGGATGAGGCACGGATCGTCGGTCCCTACCTCATGGATGTCGAAGCGGAGGATGCGGGCACGGCCCCCTCCGGCCGGGCGACGTTGCGCGAAACCATCCGCCGGGCCGGTCCCACCATTCACCCGGAATTTGCTCGCGGAGTCTGATCTCTCATGTATCATTACGACCAGATCGACCGCGATCTCGTGCAGGCGCGGGTGGATGAATTCCGCGACCAGGTGCGCCGCCGCATCTCGGGCGAGCTGACCGAAGACCAGTTTAAGCCGTTGCGGCTGATGAACGGGCTCTATCTCCAGCTCCACGCCTATATGCTGCGGGTCGCCATTCCGTATGGGACACTATCCTCGGCCCAGCTGCGCGCACTCGCGACGCTCGGGCGCGATTATGATCGCGGCTACGGCCATGTGACGACGCGCCAGAACATGCAGTTCAACTGGGTGGGCCTCGGCGATGTGCCGGATGCGCTCCAGTTGCTCGCTGATCATGACATGCATGCGATCCAGACCTCCGGGAACACGATCCGCAACACGACGACAGACCCTTTCGCAGGCGCAACGGATGAGGAAATAGAAGACCCACGGGTCTGGTGCGAGGTGATCCGTCAGTGGTCGACGCTACACCCTGAATTCTCCTTCCTGCCGCGCAAATTCAAGATCGCGGTGACGGCGGCGCAGAATGATCGCGCGGCGACGCAGGTGCACGATATCGGCCTCCAGCTTTATCCCAATGAGGACGGCGAGGCGGGCTTCCGGGTGCTGGTCGGCGGCGGGCTCGGGCGCACGCCTTATGTCGGCGAGCTGGTCCGCGACTTTCTGCCCAAAGAGCATCTCCTCAGCTATCTTGAGGCGATCCTGCGCGTCTACAACATGCATGGCCGCCGCGATAATCTTTACAAGGCGCGGATCAAGATCCTCGTCAATGAGATGGGCACGGAGGCTTTCCGCGAAGCGGTTGAAGAAGAATGGCAGCGCCTGCTTGCGCTCGGGCCCGGCGGGTCGGTCGATCTGCCCGACGCCGAACGCGCGCGCATCGCGGCCTTCTTCAAGGGCCCGGATCTGACGGCCGATCCTGACGGCGAAGCGGTCCTGAAAGAAGCGCGGGCGGACAGCCGCGCGCTCGACCGCTGGGCGGAGGTGAACCTCCATCCGCACAAGGTGTCTGGCCACGCCATTGTGACCATCTCGCTTAAGCCCATCGGCAAGCCGCCGGGCGATATCACCAGCAACCAGATGGATGCGCTGGCTGATCTTGCCGACCAGTATGGCCAGGGTGAAATCCGCACAACGCATGAGCAGAACATGGTTCTGCCGCATGTTCGGCAGGCGGACATACCGGCGCTCTACCAGGCGCTCGAAGAGTATGGCCTTGCCTCGCCCAATGCCGGCCGGATCACCGATATCGTGGCTTGCCCGGGGCTCGACTATTGCAACCTTGCCAATACCCGCTCGATCCCGATCGCCAACCAGATCCAGGAGCGCTTCGACGACCTCGACCGTGAACGGACCATCGGCGAGCTGAAGATCAAGATCTCGGGCTGCATCAATGCCTGCGGCCATCACCATGTCGGCCATATCGGAATCCTCGGCGTCGATAAGAAAGGCGAGGAGTTCTATCAGGTGACCCTTGGCGGCGCGTCGGATGAGCAGGCCGCCATCGGCACGATTGTCGGTCGCGGTTTGTCTGCGGACGAAGTGGTCGAAGCGATCGACCGCGTGGTGCGCACCTATCTCGATATCCGCCGCGATGCTGGCGAGCGTTTCATCGACACCTATCGCCGTCTTGGCGCCGAGCCCTTCAAGGAGGCGCTTTATGCTGAAGCTTAAACTCTCAGACGGCGAGCTGGTGGCGCGCGAGGATATCTCGTCGGGCCGCGTGCGGAAGATCGATAACACCCGAGACCTCAACAAAAGCCCGGTCGAATTTGCGGACGGGGACATCATTGTCCTCGACTTTCCGACCTTCAAGGACGGGCGGGCTTTCAGTCAGGCGCGGGCCCTGCGCGATCAGGGTTTCACGGGTGACATCCGGGCGGTGGGCGGTCTTTTCCGGGACCAGCTCGCTTTTGCCGCGCGCTGCGGCATCACAAGTTTTGATCTCGAAACGGATGAAGACATCGAAGGGCTTCGGGTCTCCGTCGGCCGCTATCGGCACCATTATCAACGCCCGGGCCCTGCGGGCTCGGCATGGGAGGCGCGGTCATGACGGCAGCCTTGAAAGCTTTCGACCTGCGAGAAGCAGCGAGCCCGGAGGAAGCTGCCCAGCTTCACGCGGCGGCTCTCGATGCACGTTATAAAGACGATGCCGCGCTCGATATTCTTGATGCCGCGATCAATCGCGAATTCAAAGGCGAGATCGCGCTTGTCTCTTCCTTCGGGGCGGAGTCGGCGGTGCTTCTACATCTTGCCGCGCAGGTGGCACCTGACGTGCCCGTCCTGTTCATCGACACGGGCAAGCACTTTGCTCAGACCCCGATCTATCGGCGTCAGCTCGCCAAAAGCCTCGGCCTCACCAATGTGCAGGACATCAAACCTTCGGCTGAGGAGCTTTCGGCGGAAGATCCCAATGGCGATCTGTGGAAGCGCGACACCGATGCCTGCTGCACCTTGCGCAAGGTCCGGCCCCTTGATGGCGCGCTGAAGAATTATGCCGCCTGGATCACCGGCCGGAAGCAGTTCCATGGCGGCGCGCGCGTCACCCTGCCGACTTTCGAATTCAAGGGTGACCATTTCAAGGTAAACCCCATTGTCCGCTGGGATCGTGACGATATCGAAACGTACTTTGCTCGGCACGACCTGCCAAAGCATCCGCTGGTCGAACAGGGCTTTGCTTCGATCGGCTGCTGGCCCTGCACCCATCCGGTGGCCAGTGGCGAAGATACCCGCTCGGGACGCTGGCGCGGCCAGTCCAAGACCGAATGCGGGATTCACACGATGCGCTGATGACCATTGATAGAGGCACTTTGCGCGCCTAGGTCACGGAAATGTCTAATCGTTTCGCTCAACCTTCCGGTCCTTCCCAACGCCAGCTCCGCGCCGGCGAGCTGATCCGCCATGCCCTGGCGGAAATGTTCCAGCGCGAGGAGGTCCATGAAAAGGATCTGCCCAAAACCCCGATCACCTTCACCGAGGTGAAAATCTCGCCCGACCTGAAGGCGGCGACGGTGTTTTGCGCTTTTCTCGGTAAGGATGATGTCGATACCGAAATCGCTCAGCTCAACCGCGCAGCGGGTGCGATCCGCGCTGTCTTGGGGCGCAAGGTGCAGTTGAAATTCACGCCCTCATTGGTGTTCCACAAGGACGGGACATTCGATGAAGTCGCAAGAATCTCGGCGCTCTTGAAAGAATCACGCTCTGCCGACTAGCAATTTTCCTTCCATACGTTAATAATTCACACCGGAAGCGGCCTCTCGGGGCCGTGGGGTTTGACGGGCAATTGCTGACGGAGAGGAAAACGGGCGATGTTCTTCCGCAAAAAAAATCGTGACGAGGATACTAAACCTCCGGTCACCAACGCAAAAAACACGACGGTCGAGGGGACCGCTCCTGATGTAGTTGAAAGCCCTGTGGCTGCGACGGCGTCTCTGGGCAGCGAAAAAGCTCAACTGGCAGAAGAAACAGTCGATGCGCGCGTTGTTGCGCCGCAGACGACGACTCTTGCTGTTGCTGGCCTCAGCGATGACGACGCCGTTCGCCTCTTCCCGGGCTTTGAACGCGACGATTTCGAAGTCGGCTTCCGTTCCGACCGTGAATATCCGGCTCTCATGATCCGCTGGAAAGATGGCGGCGAGTGGTTCACCGTGCCGCCGATTTTCAACCGCGGCATTCTTGCGGCCATGGACGAGCGTGAAAGCTCGAATGACCTTAATCGCCTGCTGCGTAACTACGGTTACGACATCGACGCGATCCAGGAATAACGCTGGGCTAGGGCCCTCTGGGGCCCGCTGGCGCTCAGAGGGGGAGGACGGCATCCTTGGGGGAGGGTGCCGTCTTTTTTATGTCTGGCGTCTGGCCTTTCTATTCCGTCTTTAGTATCAGCCCGCGCTTCCTCTAGATGAGCGGAATGGAGCGCATATGGCCCGGCGGAAACGCGGCAATCCGGTGCATGGCTGGCTGGTCCTCGACAAGCCTTATGATCTTGGATCGACCGAAGCGGTTTCGAAATCGAAATGGCTGTTCGAAGCCCAGAAGGCGGGCCATGCAGGCACGCTTGATCCGCTCGCAACCGGTATTCTGCCGATTGCTTTTGGAGAGGCGACCAAAACCGTCACTTATGTGCAGGATGGGCTGAAGACCTATCGCTTCACCGCCCGCTGGGGCGTCGCCACCGCCACCGATGATGCCGAAGGCGAAGTTGTCGCTGAAAGCGATGTCCGCCCGACGCGCGAGGACATCGAAGGGGTCCTGGGAGATTTCACCGGCATCGTGACCCAGCGTCCGCCAGCTTTCTCCGCGATCAAGATCGACGGCCAGCGCGCCTATGACCTCGCCCGCGAAGGCGAAAAAGTCGAGGTGCCCGAGCGCGAGGTGCGGATCGAGGATCTGCGGCTGGTCGAGATGCTCTCAGATGATGAGGCGGTGCTGGAGGCGGTGACGGGCAAGGGGACTTATGTCCGCGCGCTTGTGCGGGATCTGGCGCAGGCGCTCGGCACGGTGGCCCATGTCTCCGCCCTGCGGCGCACGGCGGTTGGCCCCTTCACCGAGGAGATGGCGGTGCGGTTCGAGGATATGACGGGTCGTCCGGATACGGAACGCCTTGGGCCAGAAGATCGCGAAGGCGATTACACCTCCTTCCTCACCGGCATCGATGCGGCGATGGCGGAATTCCCGTCGGTCAGCATTGACCGCCCTGCGGCCTCCCGCCTTCAGCACGGTAATGATGCCATTCTTTCCATCGCCGAGGTCGCGCCCCTTCGTCAGGGAAACCCTGAAGATATCGAGCCGGTGCTGGCGGTCGAGGGTGAGACGCCCGTGGCGGTCTGCCGTCTTGAGGGGATGAAGCTGCGCCCGGTGAAGGTTTTCAACTTCTAACCCGGCCACCAAGCGCCTATATGCCGGTGACCAAGTTAGAGAGGGGACACCGGAATGACCGTGCACAAACTGATGCAGGCCTGCGATATCTTTGACTCGCGGCTCCAGATGCTGGGCAATCTCATGGCGAAGGCTCAAGGCCAGTTTGCCGGGGAAGACCGCTCCCTCGATGACATCATGACCGCGCGCGTCGCGCCGGACATGCTCCCCTTTCCCTATCAGATCGTCTTTGCCTGCAATCAGCCAAACGGCTTTGCCGCCTGGGTCATGGGCGAGGAGGCGCCCGAGACGAGCGCCGAGACGATGAGCTGGGAGGAGCTTACCGCCCATATCACCGAGACGAGATCGCGGATCGAGAAATGCCGTGCGGCGCTCGACCCCTCACATCTCGAAAAGATCAAGACGATCAATTTGCCCGGCGAGATGTATCTGGAGCTGAACGGCGATGACTATCTCGCCGAATGGCTGATGCCGAATTTCTATTTCCACGTCGTCACGGCCTATAACCTGATGCGGATGAAAGGGCTTGTGATCGGCAAAGCCGATTACATGCAGCACCTGATGCCGCATGTCCGGCAGAAATAGTGTCGAGCTGAGTTTTCAGAGGAGCTGGAGACCTCGATCTCGTTCTCCTCTGGGGCTGGCGGGCAGACAATCTGCCCACGCATATGCATTCTCTTAACGCGGCCTGCTGCACGAGCGTTTCCGTGCAAGCTTGCTGGTCCGGGCCGTCTCGGTCATGTTCCCGGCAAATAATGAACTCAGAGGATGGGGTAAGATGCGGAAAACGACGATTTTCCTTGCTGCCTGCCTGACGCTCGCTGCCTGCGGCGGGTCAGGGGATGACAGCGAGTCCAAGGAAACCAAGAAGAAGGATGGGGAGGCGGTTGCAGAACTGCCTGACAAGAACCCTTATCCTTCGACCTATATCCGTTATCCCTCAGAGGATGTCGTCATCACCGGCGCGACTGTCCTGACCGGGACAGGCACACTGATCGAGAATGGCGCAGTCGTCCTTCATGATGGCAAGGTCGCCGCGGTTGGCGCTGCTGATGAAGTCGATATCCCCGATGGCGCGGAGACGATCGATGCGGCGGGCAAATTCGTGACCCCCGGCATTATCGACATTCACTCGCACCTTGGTGTCTATCCCGCGCCGTCGGTCAGCTCGACCTCGGACGGCAATGAAGCGACCAGCCCGAATACGGCTGGTGTGTGGGCGGAGCATTCGATCTGGCCACAAGACCCAGGCTTCAATCGCGCGCTGGCAGGCGGTATCACCTCGCTGATGATCCTGCCCGGTTCTGCAAACCTCTTTGGCGGCCGCACGGTGACGATCAAGAACGTCCCCGGACGGACGGTTCAGGAAATGAAATTTCCTGACGCGCCTTATGGTCTCAAAATGGCCTGCGGCGAGAACCCCAAACGGGTTTATGGCAAGTCCAGTCCCTCAACTCGCATGGGCAATTTCCGCGGCTATCGTGACGGCTGGATCGATGCGGCGGCCTATAAGAAAAAATGGGACGTCTACGCAGAAAAGATCGAGGATGGCGAGGATGCAGATCCGCCCTCGCGCGATCTGAAGCTTGAAACCCTTGCCATGGCGCTGGACGGAGAGATCCTCGTTCACATGCATTGTTACCGTGCGGACGAAATGGCGCAGGTCATCGATATGTCAGAAGAGTTCGGCTACAAGGTCTCCTCCTTCCAGCACGCGGTTGAGGCCTATAAGGCCGCAGACCTCCTTGCCAAGAACGGCACCTGCGCGGCGATGTGGGCCGACTGGTGGGGCTTTAAACTCGAAGCCTATGACGGCGTGCGCGAGAATGCAGCACTGGTGGCGGCCCAGCCCGAGGGCTGCGCGATCATCCACTCGGACAGCGATGTGGGGATCCAGCGGCTCAATCAGGAAACCGCAAAAGCCATGGCGGACGGCAATGCCATCGGCCTCAACATCACCCCCGAAGAGGCGATCACCTGGATCACCTCGAACCCGGCAAAGGCCATGGGCATTCTCGATCAGACCGGCACCTTGGAGGCCGGCAAGATGGGCGATGTCGTGATCTGGTCGGGCGATCCCTTCTCTGTCTATTCGCAGGCGGAGAAAGTCTTCATCGACGGCGCGCTGATGTATGACCGGAACGATCCCAATATCAATCCGCGGTCGGATTTCGAGCTGGGCCAGATTGGCCAGGGCCCGAATGGCGGCGCAGGTAAATAAGGTGCGATGGACATGAAAAAGCTGATTTCCACCCTCGCTTTCGGCATGGCGGCCCTCACCGGGGTTGCTACGGCCCAGACTTATGCGATCACAAATGGTCATCTGATGATGACCGGCGATGCGGCCGATCCCGGTGAGATCGTCAATGGCACTGTCATCATTCGGGATGGCGTCATCGTGGCGGCGGGCCGCAATGTGACGATCCCGGACAATGCAGAAGTCTATGACGCCGGTGGCGCGCCGGTAACGCCGGGCCTCTTCTCGCCAATCTCGGGGCTCGCGCTTGAAGAGATTGAACTCGCGGACGATGCCAATGACCGTCGGGTCGGGGGCTTCCCGCTTTCGGCTTCGCTGAAAGCGGCGGATGCAATCAATCCCGATTCAACCGTGATCCCCGTATCGCGTTCGGCGGGTGTAACACGCGCCCATGTCGGCCTGTTAGCTGGTGGGGACACCCAGTTTGGCGGCTGTGGCGCCCTGATCGTTCTTGATGGATCAATGGATCCACTAATCAAGGAATGCGCAGCGCAGACGGCCCTGCTTGGCTATTCGGGCGCGCGGCGCGCGGGCGATAACCGGGCGGCATCGATCGCCATGTTCCGCCGTGCACTGACGGATGCACGTAATTATGCGCGTGACCCATATCTCTATAACCAGCGTTGGACCGAAGGCCATCTGCCGGCAGAAGATGCGGATGCGCTGGGCGATGTGCTTAGCGGGGATGTGCCGATCATCATCTCGGCATTCTCGGCGCCCGATATCCGCCGGACGCTCGATCTTGCCGATGAGTTCGGTTTCGACCTTATCCTTTATGGCGCGGTCGAGGCGTGGCGGGTCGCAGACGAGATTGCTGCCGCCGATGTGCCTGTGATCATCGATCCGATGACGAACCTTCCTTATCTCTGGGAGGATATGGGCGCGACGCTGGCCAATGCGGCCCGGCTCGAAGAGGCCGGTGTTGATGTCGCTTTTGCCAATGGCGAGACGCATAATATCCGCCTGATGCCGCAGATGGCCGGAAATGCCGTGGCCAATGGCATGTCGCATCTCGGGGCACTGGCCGCGATCACAGCCGTCCCGGCACGGATCTTCGGTGTTGAGGACCAACTCGGCACGCTGGCGCC
Organism: Parvularcula marina; assembly: GCF_003399445.1. Classification (NCBI taxonomy): domain Bacteria; kingdom Pseudomonadati; phylum Pseudomonadota; class Alphaproteobacteria; order Parvularculales; family Parvularculaceae; genus Parvularcula; species Parvularcula marina. The sequence goes on from NZ_QUQO01000001.1 coordinate 2,038,709, forward strand.
GGGCAAGGCGGCGGATGTCGTCGTCTGGACCGGCGATCCGCTGGAACTTTCTTCGCGGCCGCGCGTCATCTTCATCGATGGCAAGCCGCAATCGCTCGACAGCCGCCAGTCGGCGCTCGTCAAGCGCTACCGGAACCTCGAACGCCGGGACCTGCCGACCCAGTATTACGGGCAATGACAGCATGAGGGCCGCCTGTCATTTGGCAGCGGCCCTCAAGACATGTAGCGTCCCGTTTTTAGCTGAGTGGAACTTTTCCAATGGCGTTTATTTCAATCATGGCAGGCGCATCGCTTTTGATGGCGGGTCCTGCCGGTCATTTCACGACCGAACAGGCTGCCGATTGCGCGGCGATACAGGCCATCACCCTTGATGCGATGCGCGCGGCATCAAACGTTCCAGCGCCGATCCGCCTGAAGGTCCGCAACGGTCTTGCGATGTGGGAATATGAGCTGTCGGCGAGTGCGGAAGGCGCGCCGCCTGAGAAACTGCAAAAGGCCGCCGATTTAGCGATCGCAAAAGTGCATGAGGAAATGCCGCAAGGGCAGGGCGCGGATGCTGCTGCCGCCCGGGGCGAGTACCTGACTTCGCGCAGTGCGGCCTGCGCAACTCTCATTGCCGAAGCCTATGGCGAGCAGGAGCATCCGGTGATGCCTTATTTGCGTGAGGCGGATGCGAAGGCGGGCCTGCCTGCTGTGACTCCGGTTTCTGCCTCGGCTGCGGACGATAAATCGCGCGGGCTCAGATAGGCTCGTCGTAATCGGCTTTCACAAAATAAAGACCTGACGCCGGGGCCACGGGACCGCAGGCCGTGCGGTCGGCTGCCTCGAGCGCCGTCTTAACGTTATCAGGGGTCCATTTGCCAAGGCCGACTTGGATCAGTGTGCCGACGAATGAGCGCACCTGATTGTGAAGAAAGCTGCGCGCGGAGAGCCGGAAATGGATCTCCTCGCCCTCGGTGGTGACGCTGATCTCGTTCAATGTCTTGACCGGACTGGCCGACTGGCAATTGGCCGAGCGGAAGGTCGTAAAGTCGTGTTTGCCGACAAGATGCGCGGCGCCTTGCGCCATAGCCTCGACATCAAGTGGGCTAGCGACCTGCCATACCCGGTTGGCGAGCAGGGCGGGCCGGGCGCGCCTCCTCAGTACACGATAGAGATAATGCCGCTGGGTGCAGCAGAAGCGCGCATGCCAGTCATCACTGACAGGCTCTGCGGTCAGCACCGTCGCCGGATGCGCGCGCATATAGAAATTGAGCCCGTCTCGAACCGTGTCGGCGGGCATATCTTTTTCAATGTCGATATGCGCCGTCATGGCGATCGCATGGACGCCTGAATCTGTCCGGCCTGCCCCCATTGCCATGGCGGGCCCCTGGCTTAACGCGGCGCCCGCATCCTCGAGTGCTTCCTGTACGGAATAGCCATTGCTCTGGCGCTGCCAGCCGCAAAAGGGCGTGCCGTCATATTCAACCTCGATGCGGTAGCGCGGCATCGCTCAGCTCAGGCTTTCGCCGGGGGCGAGGGGGTAGCCACGAAGGAAAGTGTCCGCATCCTGCGCCGCCTTGCCGGGGCGCTGGAGCTTGGTGACGAGAAGGGCGGTGCCATCGCCAGCCGCGATTTTGATCCCTTCCGCTTCCGAACCGAGGATGGTGCCGGGGGCGCCTTGCCCCTCACCGGGGGCCGACTCCCAGATTTTCAGCCGGACTTCCTCGCCGTCGCGGGTGAGCAGCGTCCATGCGCCGGGCACAGGCGTCAGCCCCCTGATATGCGCATCAATGTCGATCGCCGGTTTTGACCAGTCGATCCGCGCCTCCTCGGGCGTGATCTTGTGGGCGTAGGTCACGCCCTCTTCGGGCTGGATTTGCGGGACGATCCCGCCGCGGTCGAGCGCGGCCAGCACGCGGGGCAGCATGTCTGCCCCGATATGGGACAGTTTTTCGCTAAGGCTTGCGGCTGTGTCGGTCGCGGTGATCGGCACTGACTCGGAGAGAAGGACGGGCCCGGTATCAAGCCCGGCTTCCATCTGCATGACCTGCACGCCGGTGAATTGATCGCCCGCCATGATCGCTCGCTGGATCGGGGCGGCGCCCCGCCAGCGCGGCAGGAGCGAGCCGTGCAAATTGAGGCAGCCAAGCCGAGGGGCGGCGAGCACGGCCTTGGGCAGGATTAGCCCGTAGGCGACGACGATCGCTACATCGGCCTCAAGCTCGGCAAAGGCCTCTTTCTCGTCCTGCGATTTGAGGCTCTCGGGATGCCGGATCTCAAGCCCATGATCCTCGGCAAAGGCATGGACCGGACTTTTCTGGACCTTATGCCCCCGCCCGGAGGGGCGCGGCGGCTGGGTATAAACGGCCGCGATCTCGTGGCCGGAAGCGATCAATGCCGCAAGAGAGGGGACCGCGAAGGCCGGGGTACCCATGAAGACAATACGCATGATGAGGCTCAGGCCGCTGCTTCGGCTTTTTCGCGTTTCAGCTTTTTAAGGATACGCTCGCGTTTGAGGCGCGAGAGATGGTCAATGAAGAGAACGCCGTTGAGGTGATCCATCTCATGCTGGATGCAGACCGCAAGCAGCCCTTCGGCCTCCAGCGTCTGCGGATTGCCCTCATAATCGAGATAATCGACGACGCACCGGTCGGGGCGCTCCACCTCTTCATAGAATTCAGGGACTGACAGGCAGCCTTCCTGATAGGGGGCCAGCTCATCGGACGGATCGCGGATCACCGGATTGACGAAATAGCGCGGTTCCTTGGGTTCATCGCCTTCGGAAAGATCCATGACGATGACGCGGATGGGCTCGCCCACCTGGATCGCCGCAAGGCCGATGCCGGGCGCATCATACATGGTTTCGAGCATGTCATCCATGAGCTTGCGGATCTCATCGGTGACCTCGTCAACCGGTTTTGAGACCTCTCGAAGCTTGGGGTCAGGTGCCGTAAGGATCGTTCTGATAGTCATATTTTCCCCAGATATGGCCGCTTTAGGTGAGCGTCAATCTGCGCGTTTATTTTACGCTGGCGCCAATCCATTGATCCATCAATATTAATAGCAGTGGAAGTTTTTGGCATGAGTCTCGCTTTTAAGCTTTCTGTGTCATACTCTGGGTCATCCGAGCGAGGGAACGGTCATGTTTGACCGCTAGCAGGGGTGCACGGAAGGCGTAAGAAATGAGTTTTTGGACTAACATCACCGCGGCAGCGACCGCGCCAATTCCCGTTGAGGAACAGATCGCGCTCGCAGACGAGCTCTTGCGCGAAGGGGCCGGCGGGAGCGGATCTTTCTTTGCACAACATGCAGGTTGGTTGAGTTTCCTCGGGCTGGTTGTTCTGGCCGTGACGGTGATGATGATCATTCTTGCCGGGCGATACCGTCGTCGGGGCGATGATTTTGCCTTCCAGGAAGAGCCTCTTTTCGAAGACGAAATGGCGAGCGCGCATATGGAGCGCTATGACGACCGCTACGCCGAAGTCGTGATCGAGGACGAGCCGCAGGGTGACGGCTTCGCACAGGTTTTGGCTTCCGGGCACGAATTCGATGGGCATGGGGACGACAGGGAAGAAGAAGACTCCATGATGGAAGAGCACGAGGAGATCGCCGAAGAGCAGGTGGCGATGGAAGAAGAGGAAGAAGCTTCTCCCAATGTGGTTCCGCTCCGCGCGGCACCTGAAGAGCCCCAATATGAGGCAGCTGCCGAAGAAGAGACGGAAATCGAGGAAGAGGACGACGATCCTGAACCCGATGATCATGTGGAAGAACAGGCTGCCCCGCGTTACGCCTTCGCGACGGGCCGTGCCTCGACTGCCGAGACAAGTTTCGTTCAGCGCACCGAGCCTGAAATGCCGCGCCATGGCGGCGCCATGGCCAGCGGCGGCAGTGATGACCGTGACCGGCCATATGTTGCGCCGTTCATCCGTGACGACATCGAGCGCTCCGAGCGCCGCCAGTCGGATCGCATTGACCGGCTGCGCGATGATTTCGCTCATCAATTCGATACAATGAAGGCCGAGCAGTCTTCGCGTCTCGACCTTGTGATCGCAGCGATCGACCGCAAGCTCGACAGCCTTGATCGCAAAAGCTCTGAACGGGCGACCCCGGCACCTTATTCACCGGCCTCCGATGAAGTCGGCCGCAATGTGAACTCGCTCAACGATCAGGTGCAACGCATCTCTGCCTCGATCGATAGCCAGAGCCAGCGCATCCGCGCCATCACTCAGATTCTCGAGACCAAATTCGCCGAGGTCGGCCGCGTCTATGACGAGGTGAAGACCGTCCACGAAGAGGTCAAAAGCACCCGCAGCGAGATGAACCGCACCGGCACGGCGATCACCGATGTCCGCGGCGATCTCGACGAAGTGAAGGAACATGTCGGCCGTCTTGAACGCGCAATCCTTGACCGCGCAGCACAGGACAGCTCGACGACCGTGCGTCTGGCGGATGTCGTGCGCGGCACGCTGCCCGACGGCTCGTATGAGTTCGGCGCGACCCTCGCCAATGGCGAGACCGCTGACTGCCTGATCCGTTTTGAAGGCCTGCGTCACCGCATCGCCGTAGATGGCGGCTTCCCGATGGAAGCCTTCCACGAGCTGCCTTCGCGCGATGCGGTTCGCCGCAACATGCCGCAGGCAAAAACCGCCGAAGATGGCTTCCGCCGCGCAATCCTGCGCTCGATCCTTGAAGCTGCCGACCGTTGCATCTCGCCGGGCGAGACAGCCGATAGCTGCCTTCTCTTCCTACCGTCAGAAGCTGCGTACACGATCCTTCATGACCGCTTCCCCGATCTCGTCCGCGACAGCCAGCGCGCCCGCGTCTGGCTGGTCTCGCCCTCGACGCTGATGGGCACGCTGCATCTGGTCAAAAGCCTCTTGCCGGATCAGGGCGACCTTGCCCGCCGCGAAGCGGAGATGACGCAATTCCGTGCCCAGCGCGAAGAGGACAGCCGTCTGCGCGAAGAAGTCGAAGCCTTGCGTCAGCGCGCCTCGACTCTCGCTGAAGAGCTTGAGCGCACGCGCGGCACGCTCCGTGGGCTGATTGCCCCAGCGGCAGGTCATTCGATCGAAGCGCCGGCCCCGGCTCCTACCCCTGCGCCAAAGGCGTCCGTCAGCCGTCCTGAAGAGGATGATGACGCTCGCAGCACCTGGGGCGGCTCTGGGTTCGAGCGCGCAGCTCGCGAGCATGAGCGTCCTGCGGCCCGTGATGCGGACCGCTATGATGATGACGAAATCATCGAGAGCCTGTCATTCGAGGGTACCCCGGACTGGCAGAGCCCGCTTGGCCGTGACACCGGTAAATCCAAGCCCGCCGCTTATGAAAGCGGCCGCGAAGGCCCCTTGCGCTAATCAGCGCGGGGGACCGCCGTCCCTTCAAAGACGAACCGGCCGGCATGGCTGATCTTGTGATGGGGTGCGCCCCAGATCTTGCCGCCGCACCCTTCCGTCCAGCGATGGCAGAAGGAGAAATCCTCCGACAGCTGACGGCCATCGACCTCGACCTTATCAAATGGGGTGAGGAATTGCGGATGCGGCATCGGGTAGGGAAGCTGGCAGGCTTTAGGCGGCTGCGCGATCTCCGGCATTGTCTCGATCATCTTCGTGACCGCCTTGCGGCTGATCAGCATGATCCCCGTACCGCAGCGGGTCATACGGAGGAATTTGCCTGACGTCTCGCCTGAGGGGTGGCGTTCTCCGACAAAGCGAAATGATTTGCGCAAGGCTGTATCAAAGTCCTCTTTGGACTGATGAAGATATTTCAGGTCAATATGACGACTGGGGATGAAGGCGCCGGTCACATCCTGATCCAGCTCCAGCATGTCGAGCACCAGCTCGGGCGGAAAGCCCATATCATTGTCGACAAACAGGATGTGGCTGCAATCGGTCTTTCCATAATAGAAATTCGTCAGCAGATAATTCCGTGAGGCGACGATATCGGCGTAATCAACCCCTGTGTGCGAAAGGATGATCTGTGCACGCAGCAGGCTGTAGATGAGGTGGTAGAAGCTCGAGACGTAGTGACCCGAATAGCTATCCTCATAGCTCGGTGTCGCCACATTGATTTTCATGCGCGCAGCCATGCTGCTCCCTCCCCACCGGGCTCAAAGGGGCAGAGCCTAGGTGCCGCCCGGCGCTGTGGGAAGGCGCGAAATTTTTTATGGTTAATGGGCGAGAAGGACCGGCAGGTCGGATTCCCGCAGGATATCGCGCGTGACCCCGCCGACAATCGTCTCGCGCCAGCGGGCATGGGAGTAGGCGCCCATGACCAGCAAGTCGCCGCCAGCTTCGGCAACCGCCGTGTCGATGGCGGTGCGGATCGAGCCAGAATGCGGCTTCTCGCGGGTAACGGCTGTCGCTTTGATCCCCTTGCGGCGGAGCGAGACGGCAAGTTCTTCAGCGCTCGGCAGGCCAGCGCCCAGCGGGCCGACTGACAAGACGGTCGCTTCCTTGGCATGGGTCAGGAAGGGTTCGGCAAGGGCCACCGCGCGAGCAGCCTCACGGCTGCCATTCCATGCGATCACCGGGTGACAGGGCAGGGTGATGCCCGGCTGCTCTGGCGCGATCAGGACAGGGCGTCCTGTTCGGGCCACCATGGTTTCCTCAAATCCGGCTGAGAACGCCGCAGATCCGGCGCGCCGTGAGAGAACGACGAGATCCGCCAGCCGGGCATGGCCGGCGGCGCGCTCCTCTGTAATTCCGCGGGCTTCCACCCAGGCAGCGGAGGCGTGAGGACGCTCGCGCACTTCATCGGGCTCAATCACGTCGATATTCTCGTCACCACAGAAATCGAGGAAAATCCGGCCCAACTCCTCGGAAAGGTCCTGAAGGGCATCTTCCTGCCTTGCGATCAGGTCAGTGGTGATCGCCATCTCAGAGGGTTGGATCGTCGCCACTGGCTCGATCACATGCATCGCGATGATATGCGCATGAAAGGTCCGCGCAATCGGTAGTGCAGCTTTGAGGGATGGCCGGAAGCCCCGGTCATTCAAGGCAGGAACGAAGAGCGTGCGGTACATGGGTCTCTCCCCGGGATCATGGATCTTGATGGGGGTATAGTGCCGGGCTGCACGCGGTTTCTCTTGACGAATGTCAACGCATCGCGGTCAGGCGCCCGTAAAGGGGTTCTCAACCCGGATGGTGCTTAATTCGGGCACGCGTCCTGCACATTCCGCGAGGGTGGCAATTTACCGCCTTTGCCGGAGGGCAGGGAGAGGCGCATGTCCTGTTGAACTAAAGGGTGACGGAAAGCTGCGAAGTGTTCGCAATACTGGAGAAGACAAATCTCCTTTTGTGGGGCCTGAGGGCTTGAAGTCAGAGGCTTGCGCCTCGACAATAGAAACGGTTTACACGGGGGCGAGAGTCGGCTTGCGGCTCGTGCCGCAGGGCGTAAGAGAAATTCGATGAAGTTTGCCGGTCATTTTGAAGACGCCCTCGACCAGTTGCGGCGTGAAAACAGATACCGCACTTTTGCGGATCTCGAACGGCTCGTGGGCGAATTCCCGAAGGCCCGCTATCACAGCGATGAGGGCGTGAAAGACGTCACCGTCTGGTGCTCGAATGACTATCTGGGCATGGGCCAGTCGCCGATCGTGCTTGATGCGATGACCTCGACCGCGCTTTCAACCGGCGCTGGCGCAGGCGGCACGCGGAATATCTCCGGCACTTCCCACCCGTTGGTCACGCTCGAGAAAGAACTCGCGGACCTGCACGGCAAGGAAGCGGCCCTCGTTTTCACTTCTGGCTTCGTCTCCAATGACGCGACCCTGTCCACGCTCGGCAAGCTGTTGCCGGGCGCGGTCATGCTCTCGGATGAGATGAACCACGCTTCGATGATCGAAGGCATTCGCCGCTCGGGCTGCGTGAAGAAGATTTTCCGGCACAACGACGTTGAGCATCTCGAACAGCTCCTCGCCAATCTGCCGCTCGACGTGCCGAAAGTGATCGCGTTCGAAAGCGTCTATTCGATGGATGGCGACATCGCCCCGATCGAGGCGATCTGCGATCTCGCCGACAAATATAACGCCTTGACCTATATCGATGAAGTCCATGCGGTTGGCATGTATGGGCCCCGCGGCGGCGGCATCACCGACGCACTCGGCCTCACCGGCCGCATCGACATTATCGAAGGCACTCTGGCGAAAGCCTTCGGCGCGCTGGGCGGCTATATCGCCTCGTCGAAAAATGTCGTCGATGCGATCCGCTCATTTGCGCCAGGCTTCATCTTCACGACGGCTCTGCCGCCCGCGATTGCCGCAGGCGCCACCGCATCGATCCGTCATCTGAAAGAATGCGCCGATGAGCGTGAGGGCCAGCAGCGTCAGGTCGCCGAGACCAAGGTCGCGCTCGACGCCGTCGGCCTGCCGGTGATGGATTCAGAAACCCATATCGTGCCGGTGCTGGTCGGCGATCCCGTCCTTTGCAAGGCGGCGGCGGACCGGCTGCTCGATGTCCACGGCATCTATATCCAGCCGATCAACTACCCGACCGTGCCGCGCGGTACGGAACGCCTGCGCATCACACCGACGCCGCTGCATAATGCTGAGCTGATCGCCCAGCTTTGCGATGCGCTGGTTGAGACATGGGCGGCGCTTGAAATCCCGCTGGTTGAGCCGGTGACAGAAGAAACCGCTGCAACTGCCCGGATTGCCGTTCACCGCGCCGGCGGCTGAACCCCTCACCCGACTTACACCCTCTGCTTGCCGACTGGCCCGCGGGCGACTACCCTGCGTGTGGAGATTTAGCTGCGCGTTTGTGCGGCGACGGGGGAGACATGGGACGATTTCTAGAGCTCGATGACACGAGCCGCCTCGACCTCAACCAGCTGGTGAAGATGCTGCCCGGCCGTCAGGGCTGGAGCATCGTCAAATGGCTGCCGCGTGGCAGCTATGTCCGCGCCATTCTCTCTTCATGGCCTGTGCTCCAGCAATATGGCATCAACACACCCGTCCGTGTGGCCCATTTTATCGGGCAGGGACTGGTCGAGACGAGCTGGCTGACGGCGACAGAGGAAAATCTGAAATACAGCGCCTCGCAACTGATAAAGACTTTCTCCGTCTACCGCAATAATCCGCGACTGGCCGAACAGCATCACAAACAGCCGGAAAAGATCGCCAATACCGCCTATGGCGGACGGCTGGGGAATGACCAGCCGGGCGATGGCTGGAGGTATCGCGGACGCGGATTTTTCCAAGTGACGGGTAAGGACAATTATCGCCGCTTCGGCGAAATCTCCGGCCTGCCGCTGGTCGAGGATCCGGATATCCTCTCGCGCGACCTGAAAGCCTCAGTTGAGGTGGCAGCGGCCTATTGGGATCATATGGACCTCTCATGGCCAGCGGATCAGGGCCAGTCCCGCGCTGTCTCGCGCGGCGTTAATCGCGGTGACCCCACTCACAGCTCGCCTGCCTATCACGAGGATGAACGCCTTCTGTGGACGGAGAAAGTTCTCGAGCTACTCGGCGCAGCAGAACAAGTGATCGATGGGTCAGGCCGCGATCTCTCCCTCGGCATGGCGGGGTCCGATGTCCGGAAGTTGCAGGAAGATCTCCTCTTTCTGGGGCATGAGGAAGTCGGCGCCGCGGACGGCGTTTTCGGGCGCAAGACGCGGCTGGCAGTCATCTCCTTTCAGGACGAAGCTGGGCTAGAGATGACGGGCATCGCTGATGAGGAAACCCTCACGGCGATCGAAGCGGCGCTTGAGGATCACTCAAAACCCCCCGCCGACCAACAGGCAACTGCGTCGCGTATCCGCTTCCGTCCCTTCGAACAGGGCGCCTGATCCACCCCCCAGAATTCCTGCGGCGCGCGCCCCTTGGATGAGGCGCGGGGGGCTCTACCTATGGCCCCACGAATGCTCAATGCGAGAGGAGCTCCACCATGTCGATGACTGGAACCACAAGCCTGCCCGAACCCCGGCAGGCCGAACTCAAACCCTTGTTCGAACCACTCAAAGCCGGGGATATCGAAGTACCAAACCGCATCTTCATGGCGCCGCTCACGCGAAATCGTGCGCATGAGGACGGAACGCCGTCCGAACTTGCCATCGATTACTACCGCCAGCGGGCAAGCGCCGGGCTGATCATCACCGAGGCAAGCCAGATCTCAGCCATGGGCAAGGGCTATCTTGATACGCCCGGCATCCATGAAAACAGCCATGTCGAAGGGTGGAAAAAAATCACTGAGGCCGTTCACGAGGCAGGCGGACGAATAGCGATCCAGCTCTGGCATGTCGGGCGGATCTCCCACACCTCACTCCTGCCGGGCGGGGCCTCACCGCTCGCGCCATCGGTCGTCCGGGCGAAAACTCAGACTTTCACGAAGAACGGTTTTGAGGATGTCTCAGAGCCGCAAGCGATGAGCCTCGATCAGATTCGTCAGACTATTGATGATTACGCGCGGGCTGCGCGCCTTGCCGTTAAGGCCGGGTTCGACGGTGTCGAAATCCACGCGGCCAATGGCTACCTCATCGATCAGTTCCTTTCCGATGCCACCAATCAACGCGACGACGAATATGGCGGGGCGATCGAGCACCGCATCCGCTTCCTCCGTGAGGTGACGGATGCTGTGACTTCCGAAATCGCCCCCGGCCGGACAGGCGTTCGCCTCTCGCCCTATGGTCAGGCCAATGACATGTCGGCCAGTGACCAGCAGGGGACCTATGGCGTTGCCGTCGATGTCCTCAACGGTCGCGGGCTCTCCTATCTTCACTTCGTCGAGCGGTTCAGCCGCGATATCCCCGAAGACGTGATGGCCGGGCTCGCAACGCTCGCCGAGCGCTGGGACGGCGTCTTCGTGCCGAACGGGTCGTTCAATGCAGCCGAAGCCGCCGAATGGATCGCCGCGGGCAAGGCCGATGCGGTCGCCTTCGGCAAGCTCTTCATCTCCAATCCCGACCTGCCGGCCCGGTTCGCGCTTGGCGCTGAGCTCAATGAATGGGACCAGTCGACCTTCTATGGCGGCGGCGCGGAAGGCTACACCGACTATCCCGCCCTGGGCGATCAACTGACCGCCTGATCCCGGTACCTCTGCCCGGTTCCTGCCGGGCAGCGGCCCCGCAATTTTCGGGGGCCTCTTGCTGCATTGCAGCATTCCGATTAAGCGCACGATCCAAAGAGGATCAGTGCCATGGATATTTCAAAGATTTCGGCAGGCCATAACCTGCCCACCGACATCAATGTCATCATCGAAGTGCCGCTCGGCGGCGAGCCGATCAAATATGAGGTCGACAAGGATTCGGGCGCGATGTTCGTCGACCGCTTCCTCTACACCTCGATGCGCTACCCCTGTAATTACGGCTTTGTTCCGCACACTTTGTCGGGTGATGGCGACCCGGTCGATGTCATGTGCCTTGGCAATCGCCCTCTGGTCCCCGGCGCGGTTCTGCGCGCACGCCCCATCGGGGTGCTCATCATGGAAGATGAAGCCGGCATCGATGAGAAGATCCTCGCCGCGCCGCATCCGAAACTGACCCGCTACTACGACAAGATCGACACCTATCAGGATGTCCAAGAGATCATGCTGGAGCGGATCTGGCACTTCTTTGACCACTATAAGGATCTTGAGCCCAACAAATGGGTGAATGTCAAAGAATGGGCGCCCAAGGAAGAGGCCGAACGCCTCATCATGGAAGGCATTGAGAACGCGAAGAAAGGCTGACGCCTGTCAAAACGGGCAACTGACGGCGGTGTCATGCCGCCCGATTGCCCTTTACTTCTCCACTGACTAGATTGGGGCCATGGAAGCGCCCAACCTGCCAGATATCTCGTCCTTCGCAGCGCCGCTTTATATCGGGCTGATCCTGCTGGAGATCGCGCTGATCGCGAAATTCCGTGCACGGGGCGCCTATGAAACCCGCGATACGGTGACCAGCCTATTGATGGGGACGGGCAGTGTGATCGTGCCCCTCCTGCTGGCCGGGACCGCCTATGCCTGGCTGAAAGCGCTTGAACATAGTCTTTATGACTGGCGGCTCTTCGATCTTGGGTTTGAGTGGTGGGCCTTCGTCATCGCCTTTGTCGGCTATGATTTTGTCTATTACTGGTCGCACCGGTTCCAGCACACGATCCGCTGGGGCTGGGCCAGCCACGTCATCCACCATTCCTCCCAGCATTATAATCTGTCCACTGCCCTTCGGCAGACATGGACCGGGCTCTTCACCGGCTTTTTCGTCCTGTCTATCCCGCTGATCCTGCTCGGCCTGCATCCGGCAGTGATCGCCTTTGCCGCATCGCTGAACCTGCTCTATCAGTTCTGGATTCACACCGAAGTCATCGACCGCTTCCCTCGCTGGTTCGAGGCGGTGATGAACACGCCCTCCCATCACCGCGTCCATCACGGCAAGAACCCGCGCTATCTCGACAGCAATTATGCAGGCGTCTTTATCGTCTGGGACCGGATGTTCGGCACCTTTATTCCCGAAGAGAAATCCGATCCGGTCCGCTATGGGCTGGTCAAAGACATCGGCACCTTCAACCCGTTCCGGGTGGCCACCCATGAATATGTTGCGATCTGGAAGGACGCGACCCAGCCCGGTCTCACCATTGGCCAGCGTCTGCGATATCTCTTTGCGCCGCCGGGCTGGTCACATGACGGCAGCCGCAAGACCAGTAAGGACATCCGCGCCGAGGCGGGTTTCTCAAAAAGCGGGGCTGAGGCGCCCGCGCCGCTTCATCCGGCGGAATAATTCCTCCCCATAAAGAGAAAACGGACGCCGTTGCCGGCGCCCGTTCTCTTAGAAAACCAAGTCTAGGGGAGATAACCCGGGGGGTAGGGTCACTTGGTTTTCTCGAACTCAGCCTCGATCCGAATGTCGACATCCGTCCCGACGGCCGGGGCAAAGTAATCAAGACCCCAGTCGCGGCGATCAACAGTCGCCGTGGCGGTAATGCCGAAATGGTCTGACCCCTTCATCGGGTGCTCACCAGCACCATTGAGGGTGACATCGAGCGTCACGGGCTTGGTGACGTCCTTGATCGTCAGGTCACCGGTCAGCGTGCCGGCATCAAGATCAATCGCGGTCGAAGTGAAGGTAATGCCCGGATAGCTTTCGACATCGAACATATCGCCACTTTTTAGGTGAGTATCGAATTTCTCGATCCCTGAATTGACTGATGCAGGATCGATAGCGACGCTGAGGGAGGACGCGGCAGGGTTGCCGCTGTCGAGCGTCACGCTCGCGTCAACTTCATCGAAACGCAGGATCGGATGAGAATAGCCAAGGTGGCTGTAGCTGAAAGTGACATAGCCATGGGTCTTATCCATGACATATTCACCGGAGGAAATGCTGGAAATGTCAGGGGTTTCCTGAGCGCTCGCGGCGGAGAGAAGAAGGGCGGCACCAAGGATGGGGGCGGTGAAGCGGAACATTAAAGGCCTCGTTGAATTGCGGGACGGCGTCAGGTGCCGTCTTCACCCTAGTTAGAAACCAACCCGCCATCCTGCTACGGGTTCCGGCGCTAAGAGCTTTTGCGCCAATCGCAAAAGATTGCCCCTATCCCCAGACAGTTGAGGGCCGGGGCGAGGCAGACTAGAGGGGATGGGCCCCTATGCCTTCTATCCATAAAGGACCCGCCTCATGGTCATGATCCATTACATCGTGAACTCGCTGATCAATCTCTACATCATCGTGCTGCTGGTCACGGTTGTGTCGAGCTGGCTGATCGCTTTCGGGATCATCAACCGGCACAACAACATCGTCGATGCGATCCTGCGCTTCTGTTATGCGGTGACCGAGCCGGTCCTGCGCCCCATACGGAACATCATGCCCAATCTGGGCGGGATCGACCTTTCGCCGATCATTGCGTTCGTCCTGATCCGCGCGATTCAGCTGGGGCTGAATAATTATGTCTTCTATCCCGCAATGCGGCAGGGGTTCTGATCGATGACAGCGGCGCTGATTGACGGCAAGGCGATTGCCAAAGATCTCCGTGAGCGGATTTCCGGGGCCGTCGGCCCGCTCGAAGCGGCGCTCGGGCGTAAGCCGGGCCTTGCCGTCGTGCTGGTCGGCGAAGACCCCGCCAGTCAGGTCTATGTCCGCAACAAGGCCAAGCTGACACGCGCCGTCGGCATGGAGAGTTTTGAGCACCGCCTCGCGGCTGACACGCCTCAGGCCGAGGTCGAGGCGCTGATCCGTCAGCTCAATGAAGATGAGACGGTCGACGGTATCCTTCTGCAACTGCCGCTGCCGGACGGGCTTGATGCCAATGCTGCGATTGCGCTGATCGATCCTGAGAAAGATGTCGACGGGCTCACGGAGGTCAATGCCGGGCGCATCGTGCTCGGCAAGCAGGGTCTTGTGCCGTGTACGCCGCAAGGCTCGGTGATCCTCGCCAAATCGCATCTGCCGGATCTCTCCGGGCTCAATGCCGTTGTGATCGGGCGCTCGATCCTTGTCGGCAAGCCGCTGGCCCTGCTCCTTCAGTCAGAGAACGCCACCGTCACCATGGCGCATTCACGCACGAAAGACCTCGCCGAGGTCTGCCGTTCGGCGGATATTCTCTGCGCGGCGGTCGGACGGCCGGAAATGGTCCGGGGCGACTGGATCAAGCCCGGCGCGACCATCATCGATGTCGGCATCAACCGGATCGAGGCCGAGGACGGCACGGCGAAACTCGTCGGCGATGTCGCCTTTGATGAGGCCAAAGAGGTGGCAGGCGCGATCACGCCCGTCCCCGGCGGGGTCGGGCCGATGACCATTGCCTGCCTATTGCGCAACACGCTCCTCGCGGCGGCCCGCCGGGCGGGACAGCCCGATCCACAAGGCGTCTAGGGCCCTGATCGGCCTCAGAAATTACCGACTTTCGATATGGCCTGCCTTGCGCTAAACTGCCCCCCAATAGGGAAGGCAGGGCAACAAAATGACAGACCAACTCGGGATTCAGGGAGATGTGCGGCCGGAAGACGAGCCGCTCCCCTTTCTCAGCAATTTTCAGGATATTTTCCTCTCGATCGGGCTGATCATCTTCCTCGTCGGGATCAGCATTCTTGCGGTCACCATCGGGGAAAGCCTGATCACCAATTCCGATACCGCACCATGGGTCATCGCCGGTCTTTGCGGTGCCGTCCTCGCGGTCGTCTGGGTTCTGTCGGAAGTCATTGTCCGTAAAAGGCGGCGCATCCTGCCGGGCATTATCCTCTGCGTGACGTTCATGTGGCTAATCCAGGCCATCGGGATGAACATCTATGCCGGCACCTTCGGTGAGCGGATCGAAGATGATTTTGACTCCATCGAATGGGTCGATCCCGATATCGATGATTCACAAGTCACGCATGAGGCGTTGCGCAAGGTCGCGGCATCCGCGCGCGATACGCTCCCCTGGTCGGCCAAGGGCTTCTTCCTTGCCATGCCGGTCCTGATGCTGGCAGGTGCGTTCATCTATTACCGCCGGTTCCAGCTGCCATTCTCATCGGCGATGGTGGGGCTGAGTACGATTTCGGTGGCGTTCACCTTCCTCCTCTTTGCCTTCCCCTATGATATATTACGGTTCCTGCCGCTGATCGGATTCCTGTCCGGTCTCGCCATGCTCATCGGGGGCATCCATTTCGACATGCGCGATCCCGAGCGGGTGACGAGATGGTCCGGCAACGGATTCTGGCTGCATTTCTTTGCCGCCCCGATGCTTCTCTCCAGCGTCCTCTTCATCTCCTATTTCGGGATCAGCTTCAGCGTGCCGGACATGGTCGCAGGCGATTTCGAATTCTGGGAGAAAAATCCCTTCACGGTCCAGCAATCCATCGTGACCCTGACGATCATCGGCATCTTCGCGGTCATCTCGCTCTTGCTTAACCGCCGGGCGCTCGTCGTCTCGGGGCTCGTCTCGGCAGGGATTGCGATCTGGATCATCGTCGATGCAACAGGTCTTGGTGGCGCGCAGGTCGCCGCGCTGACACTCATCCTGCTCGGCGGCGGTATCCTGTTCCTTGGCCTTGGCTGGAATGGTGCGCGCAAGATGCTCCTCGCGCTGGTGCCGTCCTCAGGTGTCTGGGGACGGATC
This sequence comes from Parvularcula marina, assembly GCF_003399445.1. NCBI lineage: Bacteria > Pseudomonadati > Pseudomonadota > Alphaproteobacteria > Parvularculales > Parvularculaceae > Parvularcula > Parvularcula marina. The sequence goes on from NZ_QUQO01000001.1 coordinate 2,054,685, forward strand.
TTCCCGCGCGTCGATAATGTCGATGGCTAAGTGAAGCTTTGTGAGCTTCTAGCTCACCAATTCGACACTAATGGCGGTGGCTTCGCCGCCGCCAATGCAGATCCCGGCAGCGCCGATCTTGCCGCCGCGATGTTTCAGTGCATTGATCAGGGTGACGAGGATCCGCGTGCCGCTGGCCCCAATCGGGTGACCCAGCGCGCAGGCGCCGCCATTCACATTCACCTTCTCATGGGGGAGCTGCAGCTCTTCCATCGCCGCCATGGGGACGACAGCAAAGGCTTCGTTGATCTCAAAGAGGTCGATATGAGCCTTGTCGAGCCCCGTTGCGTCCATCAGCTTTTGCAGCGCGCCGACGGGCGCGGTCGTGAACCAAGCCGGCTCCTGCGCATGGCTCGTCATCGCGGTCAGTTTGGCGAGCGGGGTCAGCCCGCGGCGCTCCGCTTCGCTCATCCGCATCATGACGACGGCAGCTGCGCCATCCGAAATCGAGGAAGCATTTGCCGCCGTCACCGTGCCGTCTTTCTTGAAGGCGGGGCGTAGCGAGGGGATCTTTTCAGGCCGGGCCTTGAAGGGCTGCTCGTCTTTAGAGATGACGACCGTGCCAGTTTTCATCTCGATACTGATGGGCACGATTTCATCATCGAACTGGCTTTCGGCGGCTGCCATCGCCCGGTTCAGGCTCTCGATCGCGTATTCGTCCTGCAGCTCGCGCGAGAATTCGAATTTCTCCGCACACAGCTCGGCAAAATTGCCCATCAGCCCGCCTTCATAGGCATCCTCGAGCCCATCGAGGAACATGCTGTCCTTGATTTCGCCATGGCCGATCCGGTAGCCGCCACGCGCTTTGGGGAGGAGGTAGGGAGCGTTGGTCATCGACTCCATGCCGCCCGCCACGCCGATGGTGACCGCGCCCGAGGCAATGGCTTCGGCCATCATCATCACCGTCTTCATGCCCGAGCCGCACATCTTGTTGACGGTCGTGCAGGGAACTGAGTTCGGCACGCCGCCAAAGATTGCCGCCTGCCGCGCCGGGGCCTGACCAAGCCCTGCGGGCAGGACACAGCCCATCAGCACCTCATCGACTTCCGCGCCGTCGACCTTTGCTCGGTTGAGCGCGCCATGGATCGCCTTGGCGCCGATCTGCGGGGCAGTCAGCGAGGCCAGCTCGCCCTGCAATCCGCCCATGGGCGTGCGGGCGATGGAGGCAATGACAATCGGATCGTCGGTCGGCAGCAGCATGAGAAACTCCCTGTTCGTTTTCGGCCCTTCTATGCCTCAGGCTAGGGTGGGTCCAGCAAGGCTGACCGTGACGAATGCGCCCCGGACGCGCTAGGACGGTTAAAACGGAGACAGGCATGATCACCAAACGCGATTTCCTCAAGACAGCGGCGGCCGGCACGGCTCTCGCCGGGCTCACAACAGCGGGGACGGCATCGGCGACGGGCAGCACGATCCGCGATGTCGGACCGATCAGGACCGATGAGCGCATCGCCCGTATCGAAAAGGCGCAAAGGCTGATGGGTGAGCATGGGCTGGGCGGCATCCTGCTCGAGCCGGGGCCCTCCATGACTTACTTCACGGGGCTTACATGGTGGCGGTCCGAACGCATGACGGCAGTGATCATCCCGGCCGAAGGCGATGTCGCGGTCGTCACACCTGCATTCGAGGAACCATCGATCCGGGAGCGGATGGAAGTCGCCGCCGAGGTGCGCGTCTGGAACGAGGATGAAAGCCCTTATGCGCTGGTGAAGGGGATCCTCGAGGATCGCGGCGTCACAGGTCCCTTGGGGCTTGAGGACACGGTCCGCTATCTCGTCGTTGAGGGGCTGCGCAAGGACATGCCGAACCGCGCTACCGTCACGGCGGCGCCCGTCGTCTATGGCTGCCGGATGATCAAGACCGCGCATGAGATCGAGATCATGCAGGCTGCAAATGACATCACGGTCGCTGCATATCGTGAGATTTATCCTCAGGTCGAAGTCGGTATGACGGGTCCTGACATTTCTAAGCTGATGAATGACGCGACCCGCAAACTGGGCGGCAGCCCGCAATTCTCCCTCGCCCTGATCGGCGAGGCGAGCGCCTATCCTCATGGCTCGGAGAAAGTCCACAAGGTCGCCGAGGGCGAGATCATCCTGATGGATTGCGGCTGTTCTTATCTCGGTTATGAATCGGACATCTCCCGCACCTGGGTGCATGGCGAGGCGAATGAAGAGCAGACCCGCGTCTGGAATACCGTCCGTAGGGGGCAGGAACTGGCGCTCGAAACCGCAAAGGTCGGCGTGCCCGCCCGGGCGGTCGATGCCGCCGTCCGGAAAATGTATGAGAAGGAAGGCTTCGGCCCCGGCTATCAGCTTCCCGGCCTCTCGCACCGCCTCGGCCACGGCATTGGCATGGAAGGCCATGAGCCGATCAATTTCGTTGGCAATGAGGATACCAAGCTTGCCGCCGGCATGTGCTTCTCGAACGAGCCCGGCATCTATCTGCCCGGTAAGTTCGGCGTCCGGCATGAGGACTGCCTTTACATGACCGAAGATGGTCCGGTCCTTTTCTCCGGGCTCTCGCCCTCCATCGACAACCCGATGGGATAATCTGGAGGGGCCTCGAAGGAGGCCGTTCCCCCACTGATTTTCCCTCTCGCAGAGGGCGCAATTGAAGCGTATATTATGCGCTAGCGCACCGTGGCGCCCGGATGGGGGCGATGGCCCCACCGAACCTGCTTTTCCCGGTCACACGGCCCGGAGGAGTGTCAGCCTCATGATGCTGGTCCCCTGTTACCTGGCGCCGTCCTCGATCGAAGGGCTTGGTGTCTATTCAACACAGCCTATCCTGAAGGGCGATATCGTCTGGGCCTTTGACGACCGGTTCGACCGGCTGATCCCGAAAGACGAAATTGCATCGGCGCCGGAACATCTGCGGATTTTCTTTGAGCGGTATTGCTACGACATGCCGAACTCACCCGACTGCCTCGCGCTTGATGCGGATGAGGGTCGGTTCATGAACCATGCCGATCTGCCCAATCTTGATTTTTCCTCGCCCGACCGAGGTATCGCCCTGCGTGATATTCCGGCTGGGGAGGAACTGACCTGCGACTATCGTGAGTTCACGGTGGGAGAGGTCGTCTTCCTTGGCCCCCGTCACCATGTGAGCAAGGCCAATGGCGTGGCGCACCACTAAGCGGTCATGATCCTCTCGACGCTGTTCGTCCGCCCGGGCAAGCAGGTCCACCGGCGCGGAGGGCGGCCCGCCTCCCGGCAGGACGACCCTGCCCGGGAGGCGGTCAGGCCCGAAGGCGAGGCTGTGACTTGCGCCGAATGCGGCCGAGCACGAGTTGATGGCGGCTTCTTCCCTGTGGGGAGGTTTCCGGGCAGCTTGGGCTAGGCTTAGCCTTTGAGAAGGAAAACGCCGAAGAGATCATTCTCATCGGTCCAGTATTTCGCGAGCGACCAACCGGCACGAGCGCCCATCTCTTCAAATCCGTCCACGGTATATTTGTAGGAATTCTCCGTGTGGATGGTCTCGCCTTCGGCAAAGTCGAAGCGCTTGCCATCAATCGTCACAGTCTGGGGACGGGTTGCGACAAGATGCATCTCAACGCGCGATAGATCGGCATTCCAGACGGAACGATGCACAAAGCCGTCCTCATCGAAGTCGGCGCCCAGCTCCCTGTTCATCCGTGTCAGGAGGTTGAGGTTGAAGGCGGCCGTCACACCACCCGCATCATCATAGGCCGCTTCAAGGATTTCCCTTGATTTGATGAGGTCGCCCGAAATCAGGAAATAGGCGCCATCTCCCAGCGATGTGCGGACACGGGAGAGGAAGGGCACCGCCGTGCCGGGCTCAAAATTCCCAATGGTCGAGCCGGGGAAAAACCCCAGCCGCTCTTCGGGCGCACCAAGCCCGCTTGGCAGGCTGATCGGTTCTGTAAAATCCGCGACCAGCGGGATGACATCCACATCCGGGTGCTGATCCTGCAGATCGGTAGCGGCGTCCTTGAGGAACTCCTCCGAGATATCGCTCGGCACATAGATTTCAGGTTTCAGCGCTTCGAGCAGCGGTCCCGTCTTCTTGCTCGACCCGCTGCCATATTCGATCACCGCACGGATATTCGGCAGCATCTCATGCAGCTCGGGAAAGGCGCGGGCAAAGATCGTCGCTTCCGTCCGTGTGGGGTAGTATTCGGGCACATCGGTGATTTCTTCGAACAGCTCAGAGCCGCGAAGGTCATAGAGCCATTTCGGATGCAGCGTCTTTTGCGGTTGTGACAATCCGTCGAGCACTTCCGCAAGGAAGGCCGGGTCCGTATCGGTCATGAAAAATCCTCAGACGTCTTCTGCGAGGCGGAGGCCGGAAAATTGCCAGCGCTTGTTCGGGTGAAAGAAATTCCGGTAACTCGAACGCACATGTCCGGGCGGGGTTGCGCAAGACCCGCCGCGCAGGACCATCTGCCCGCTCATGAATTTGCCATTATATTCCCCGACCGCGCCGGTGGCGGGGCGGAAACCCGGATAGGGCAGATAGGCGCTGCCGGTCCATTCCCAGACATCCCCATAAAGCCCGCTGATGCCCGTGCCGGTCTGCGGGGCGGGGCGATAACGCTCCGTGCTCATATCATTGCCGCGCGGTGAGTGAGTTTGTGCTATCGCTTCCCATTCGGCCTCGGTCGGCAGGCGGTATCCGGCCCAGCGGGCAAAGGCATCCGCCTCATAAAAACTGATGTGACAGACAGGGGCGTCATCATCGATCGACTGCTCCCCGCGCAAGGTCATGCTGCGCCAGTCATCATCGCGGCGCCGCCAGTAGAGCGGGGCTTCCCATCCTTCGGCCTCAACCGTGGCCCAGCCATCGGAGAGCCACAGGAGCGGGGTCTCATATCCCCCGTCGCTGATGAACTCTTTCCACTCACGATTGGTCACGGCATTGTTCCGCAGGCGGAAAGGGGTGAGCAGCGCTTTGTGGCGCGGGCCTTCGCAATCAAAATGAAAGCTGTCCGGATCCGCCCCGATTTCGATCTCGCCGCCGGGATGCCCGGTCCAGCCGGAGGTAATCTCCTCGCGGCTCACGACCAGCGGTTCGGGCTTGCGAAAGGCGGGGTTGATCGGGTTTTGCGCAAAGGCGTGAAGAATGTCGGTCAGGAAAAGCTCCTGATGCTGTTCTTCATGAGCAAGGCCCAGCGCCATCAGCTCCCTGTCGAGAATGCCTTCACCGGCACGTGCAGCAATCGCGTCATCGACATGCGCGCGATAGGCTTTGATGTCGTCGAGTGAGGGGCGCGAGAGCATGCCGCGCTGCGGGCGGGCATGGCGGGCGCCGACACTCACATAATAGGAATTGAAGAGGAAATTATAGCGCTCATCGAAGAGCTTGTAGCCGTCGTCGAGCGGGGCGAGCAGGAAGGTCTCGAAAAACCAAGTCGTGTGCGCGAGGTGCCATTTGGCAGGGCTCGCATCTTCCATGGACTGGATCGTGGCATCGGCGTCCGACAATTCAGATGCTAGCAGCATCATTCGTGTGCGGACGTCTAGAAACGCACTTTCGGGATCTTTGCGCGCGGTCGAAGCGAAGTTTTGGGGCATCTCTCATGCCCTCCGTCGTCGGCGTTCCATCATTCTGACAGTTCGGGATGGGCGACGCAAACGTTACATGTATTCAGTCGATTATTCCGTCCGCCAGTCGCGGAACCACGACACGAATTTCTCCAGCCCCTCATCAAGCGACGTCCCCGGTGCATAGCCAAGCTCCTTGCGGGCCCGGTCAATATTGGCCCATGTGCGCTCAACGTCGCCGGGCTGCATCGGTTCAAAATTTTTGACCGCTTCTTTGCCTGCATGTTTTTCGATCAGGGCGATCATGGTCATCAGCTCTTCAGGCGAGTCATTGCCGAGATTGTAAACTCTGTGGGGAATGCCGCGCTCATCGGGGATGGCGGGCGTATCGAGCGCGGAGAGGATGCCGGCGACACAGTCATCGATATAAGTGAAGTCGCGGCCCATCCTGCCCTGATTGAAAACGCGGATCGGCTCGTCCTTCATCACCTTGTCGGTGAAGATCCAGTAGGCCATGTCCGGCCGGCCCCATGGTCCGTAAACGGTGAAAAACCTGAGGCCTGTCAGGTCGAGCCCGTAAAGCCGGGCATAGGAATGAGAGAGCAGCTCATTCGACTTCTTGGTCGCGCCGTAGAACGAGACAGGATCGTCGGTCCGGTCGGTCTCCGAAAAAGGGATCTGGGTGTTGCCGCCATAGATCGAGCTGGAGGAGGCGTAGACGGTCTTCTTGACCTCGGCCTGACGGGCCAACTCCAGCACGCGGGCATGACCCTGAAGGTTTGAATGCACGTAAGCGGAGGGGTTCTCGATTGAGTATCTGACCCCGGCCTGGGCGGCGAGATGGATGATCCTGTCGGGTTTTGCGGGCAGGTGGTCGAAGACGTCTTCGGCGATATCCCCTTGGATAAAGGTGAACCCCGTCCGGCCTGACAGCTCATCGAGGCGGGCCTGCTTCAGCCCCAGCCCGTAATAGCTGTTCACATTGTCGACCCCGATGACCTCTTCACCACGGTCGAGCAGTGCCTTGATCGTGTGGAAGCCGATAAATCCTGCGGCCCCTGTCACGAGAACTGCCATAGAGCTATGCCCTTCAACTGAACTGGCCCGGCCTTGCCCGGGCGGAGGAGTGGACGTTGCGAAAGATCACCCAGGATCTCGAAGGTCACCTGTCGATAGGTATCCTCGGCGGATCCTTCAATCCCGCGCATCGCGGCCACTTAGAAGTAACGCGCGCCGCGCGCCACCTCCTTTCTCTAGACAGATGCTGGTGGCTCGTCAGCCCCGGCAATCCCCTCAAAGACCCCGAAGGCTATGCGCCGTTCGAGGAGCGCTTCGCGGCGGCGGAGGATCTGACCCGGCAATTTCGCTGGCTGACGGTCAGCGGGATGGAGCAGCGCTTAGGCACGCGCTTTACGGTCGACACCATGCGGGTACTGACGGCACGCTTTCGCCATGCCCGTTTTGTCTGGCTGATGGGCGCGGATAGTCTTGCGACTTTTCATCTCTGGCGGGACTGGCAGGCGATTGCGCAGATGGTGCCAATGGCTGTCATCTCCCGGCCGGGCGAGCAGATGGCGGCGCTCACTTCCCCTGCGGCGCGGGCCTTGTCGCGCTACCGGATCCCCGCTGATGAGGCGAGGACACTTGCCGCGCGAAAGGCGCCCGCATGGGTCTACCTGCCGGTTGTGCATAATCCCGTGAGTTCCACGGAGATCCGTGAAAAAAGAGACCCTTAAAACTCGCGCCAAAAAGTGTTACGTCAGAACGGCTTCCCGAAGGAGGAAGTGTTTACCTTGGAGGCAGGCCTGATCGCTCAGTCCGCAAATGGCGACACTCTGATTGCCGCCAATACTGTTCATACGGTGGATGAAGACACCAGTACCCCCGGTGGGCAGGAAACCCTGAACCTAATTCTGAACCGTCTCGACGAGGATCAGGCGATTGATGTCGTCCCGATCGAACTCGTCGGCAAATCCGACGTGGCCGATGCCATGGTGATCGCCTCTGGCCGGTCCCAGCGGCATGTCGGCGCGATGGCGGACAAGATCGCGCGCGATCTCAAAGACGCCGGCGTCAAGGAAGTCTCAATCGAGGGGCTGCCCGCCTGTGACTGGGTGCTACTCGATGCGGGCGATGTCGTAGTGCATCTCTTCCGCCCTGAGGTCCGGGATTTCTACAATCTCGAGCGGATCTGGGCGCCAGAGCTTTTCGACGAAAAAGCCGCCGGTGAGTTCGAGCCGAAGACCGATGCCTTTGAGCTGAAGGCCCAGGACGAGGACTAGCTTCTGTTCCGTTTGAGCATCGCCGCGGCCGGTAAGGATCGCGGCACGCCAACTGCCGAGATGACCGGGACCTATCTTGACCGCGCGAGCGGTATGGCCCGGGGCCTCGGCATCGACGGCCCCTCCCTCCATGTCATCGAAGCGCCCAAGGCGCTTTCCGGTCCTGAGCGTCAGGCGCGCGAAGCCGAGCTTTTGCTTGGCGCGGTGCCGCCGGGCGACGGGATCATCCTGCTCGAAGAGCGGGGGAAGAACATGAAAAGCCGGGACATCGCCGCGCTGATCGAAAAGCACCGGGACGATGGCGCGGGTGGGCTTCATTTCATGATCGGCGGGGCGGATGGCTTTGGCTCTGCCCTGACTAAAGATCACCCTCAGGTGCGCGGCACGCTGTCTTTTGGGGCGGCAACATGGCCGCATATGCTTTGCCGGGTGATGCTGGCCGAGCAGCTCTACCGCGCGATGACCCTTCTTGCGGGGCATCCCTATCACCGGGACTGACCCTATGGTGTCCGCGCGCGACCCGCGATACGGGAAGATCATGCGGATTTTGGTGAGTATCATCAGCCTCTTCGCGCTCGGGGCGGCTGCAGCTCAGGATGTGCCCGAAGAGGCGCAGGACGAGGCTGAACGCCTGCGCCAGATCGAAGAGCAACGCGCCGAGAATGCTCGTCGCGCCGCCGAGATCCGCGAACGGGCCGAAGCCGCCGCTGCCGCGCTTGAGGCTTTGCGCTCCCGACTTGTCGATACCGCGAGTGGCTTGCGCGAAGCAGAAATCCGGCTGACGCAGGTAGAGGAATCGCTCGCCCGCCTCGATGAAGAAGAGAAGGCCGCACTTGCTACGCTGGAACGGCGGCAGGAGGCGCTCTCACAGGTGCTTGCCGCGCTGATCTCGCTCGAACGCGCGCGTCCACCGGCGCTGGCGGTCTCGCCGGAAGATGCGACCCGCGCCGCCGTTGCGGCGATCACCCTATCGGCGGTCAGCCCTGAGCTTGAAGGCGAAGCAAAGCGCCTGCGCGAAGATATCGACCGTATTGCCCGCCTGCGTGAACGCCGCGCTACGGAACGAGAAGAGCTCGAACAGGCCGAAACCGCGCTCGCCGAGCGCCGCCGCCTACTCGAAGACCTCCTTCAGCAGCGCGAAGCCGCACGGCAGGAAGATGCTGACGCACTCGCCGCCCTTGAAGAAGAGGACCGCCGCCTTGCGCGTGAAGCCTCGAATTTGCGCGAGCTGATCGCCGGGATCGCCGCGCGGGAACGCCCAGAAGTCCCCGACCTGCCGGACGTTCTGCCCGGCGGCCCGGAAGTCTACACCAATCTGCCCGACCGTTTCTCGCTGGCGCGGGCCCAGCTTACTTTGCCAGCGGCAGGGCGCATCCTTTCGGTCTTCGGCGAGCGCGGCGATGATGGCGCGCGCGAGGACGGGATTGCGATCGTCACCCGAGCCGGTGCTGTTGTGACCGCGCCCTTTGATGGGGTGATCGACTGGGCAGAAGCCTTCGGGCGGCTTGGCAATGTCGTCATTATTGATGTCGGGGAAGAATACCGCCTTGTGCTGATCGGTTTGGGCGAGCTTGATGTCCGCCGGGGCCAGCAGGTGCGCGCGGGCGAACCGCTAGGTGCCATGGCGCGTGAGGGCGCGGGCCTCTTGAAGTTTCAGGTCCGCCGCCGTGACCTGCCGGTTAACCCTGTGCCGTGGCTACGGCCGTCACTTGTTGCAACTGGATCAGATTAAATTTGGAATTCTCTCACGAACTTCACTTAAGACTACCCTTCCGGGTCTTTGCGCGGCAGCCATAGTCGTGTCAGACTACATTCCGTTTTCCGATAAGGATTCGCTATGACCAATAAATTCCGCCCCCTCAAAACGCGCTCGACCCGTATGTCATCGAGAGTCTCCGTTTCCGCCATGGCCGCCGCGATGGTCGCCGGTGGTGTGCTGACGGCAGCAGCGCTGACCAGCGGATTTGCCCGGCCGAATTTCAATGCCGAGACTTTCCAGCAGCTCGACCTCTTCGGTGAGGTCTTCGAGCAGGTGCATGAGAATTACGTCTCCGAGCCGGAAGACAAGGTCATCATCGAAGGCGCGATCGACGGTATGCTGTCCTCGCTGGATCCGCATTCAAGCTACCTCACGGTTGAGGATTTCGACCGGATGCAGGAGCAGACCCGCGGCTCTTTCGCCGGGCTGGGCATTCAGGTCAGCCAGGAAACCGAAGGCGCGGGCCGCGGCCTTGTGAAAGTTATCTCGCCGATCGACGAGACCCCGGCTGCGCGGGCCGGTCTCCAGCCGGGCGACCTGATCTATGAAATCGATGGCGAAAGCGTCTTCGGTATGACCCTTGATGAGGCGATCTCGCTGATGAAGGGCCCCAAGGGGACGGCTGTCGACATCAAGCTGATCCGCGAAGAAGAAAACGAGCCGCTCGAATTCAACATCGTGCGCGATATCGTAACCGTCAGCCCCGTGATTTCCCGCCTTGAAGAAGGCGGCATCGGCTATGTGCGCCTGACGGGCTTCACCGCCCAGACCGAGCGCAAGATGCGCGAAGCGATCCGTGACCTGAAGGAAGAGAATGACGGTGAGCTCAAGGGCCTCGTCCTCGACCTGCGGAACAATCCGGGTGGCCTGCTCGATCAGGCGGTCGGTGTCTCCAACGCCTTCCTTGATGGTGGCGAGATCGTCTCGACCAAAGGCCGCCGCCGCAAGGACTCGATGCGCGAAGTTGGCGAGCCGGGCGAGATGCTCGCCGGTGTCCCGATCATCGTCCTCGTCAATGCGGGTTCGGCTTCGGCTTCTGAAATCGTCGCCGGTGCGTTGCAGGACCGCAACCGTGCTTTGCTGCTCGGCACGAAATCCTTCGGCAAGGGCTCGGTCCAGACCGTGCTGCCGCTGCAGAACGGCATGAATGGCGCACTCCGCCTGACGACGGCGCGTTACTACACGCCGTCAGGCCGCTCGATTCAGGCGCAAGGCATCGTCCCTGACATTGTCATGCCGATCACTCGTCCGGGTCAGGAAGAGCCTGCTCAGCGCCGCCGTGAGGCAGACCTTCGCGGGGCACTTGATGTGCCGGAAGATGCCGCTGAAGACATGGTCGATGCCGATCCGGAAGTAGAAGAAGCACCAGAAGGCCCGACCACGGCCCAGCAGATCTTGCTCGACGGGCAGGCATCGCTGAAGAAAAAAGAACGGGAAAAGGAAAACGCCACCGCCCTCTTCGTTGAGCCGACCGAATGTCCGCTCGAGGAAGATTGCCAGCTCAATCGTGCGCTGGAATTGCTCGGTGACAAGCCGACCTATGCCCAGCTCCTCTCGGATGCGAGCGCCATCGAGCGCTAAGCCGCCGGCATATCAACAGATCAAGAAGCCCCGCTTTCGTGCGGGGCTTTTCTTTTAGGCCGCTTGCCACCCCTGAGGCTTTCGCGGCATCTTCGGGGCCATGTTGCGCACGGCTTTTCTCTACGGGCTAATCCTCGCTGTCGCCGGGTTCGTCGTCGTCTGGATCGAGGCGTCGACCAGTTTCGGCCTGATCGCCCCGCAATTCGGGCTGATCGCGCTGGCGGCCGGATTTCTAGCGCTCGGCATCTGGGCAGGACGGCGCTTCCTGCCAGCTGGTCCGCCCGCCGATGACGGCCCGAACACGGCGGCCATCTCGACGCTCGGGCTCTCCCCGAGAGAGATCGAAGTCCTCTCCGCCCTCGCCATCGGCCAGTCGAACAAGGAAATCGCACGCCAGCTCGATATCTCGCCCAACACGGTGAAGGCCCATGTCGGCAGCCTTTGCCGCAAGCTGGAAGTCTCGCGCCGGGGCGAGGCGGTCTCAGCGGCACGAAAACTGCGAATTCTGGTCTGAATCGCTCACCCAGACGGCTAAATACCCATTCGGGTAATAGAGAAATCGGGCATTCTGGGCCCTTCTCGCGCCATGCGAGAAACAAAAAGGAGACCCCGCATGCTTCGTTACGGCCTTATCTACGGCGGGATCGCCGGCGCGATCACCATCCTCGTCATGGTCATCGGCATGATGTTCGCGACCGAGCCCGGTGCCGGGACCAGCTCCATGCTGGTCGGCTATCTCATCATGCTGCTGGCGATGGTGATGATCTTTGTCGGCATGCGGCAATATAGAGACCGCGAGCAGGGCGGCCTCATCAGCTTCTGGACCGCGCTCAAGCTCGGCGCATTAATGGCACTGGTTGCCGGTGTCGCTTACGTCATCTGCTGGGAGATTTATCTGGGGTTCACGGGTTCCGCTTTCATTGATGGCTACACCGCTGCTGCGATCGATAAGCTGGACGGGCAGGGCCTTCCGGAAGCTGAGCTTCAGAAGAAGATCGACGAGATCAACAAGATGGGTGAGATGTACGGCAATCGGCTGTTCCGGATGCCGATGACCATGCTGGAGATCCTGCCGGTCGGGCTCATCGTTGCGGCGATCAGCGCGTGGATTGTTCAGCGTAAACCCAGCGTGGTGTGAGTTTAGGAGTGTGCCACCTCTCCCTTATCCGAGGGAGAGGTCGAGGCATGCCTATTCAAACCGAACTCTCAACCCGCTCATCCCCGCGCAGGCGGGGATCTGGTCTTGCGTGACGGCGGCTAAGTTCATCTTTGTACACGCCGAAAATGAGAGAGAGCGGCGGCTCAGAGGCAGATGCCCGCCTGCGCGGGCATGAGCGGAAGAAAAGCAAGCTGGAGAACAGCCTCACGCCTCGGCGGGGCTATTCTCCTTGGTCTGAAGAAGGCCGACATCGGGTTCGGTGGTTGGCACGCCCTGACGCGCGGCTTCTTCACGCGCGGCCATCAGCTTGTTGCGGTATTTCGACTGGGTCACGGAGACGCCGACCATGATGAAGATCACGAAATAGAAGCTCGCTTTCGACATCGCATGCACTTCGTATCCAAAGAGGGTGAGGTGGGCGAGGTGCCCGCCATCGGTGACCAAGAGGATGCCGACGACCAAGAGGATGAAAAGCCCGACGACTTCATAGGCGCGGTTCTTCTCAAGGAAGCGGGCGACGTGATCGGACAGCCAGATCATCAGGATACCCCCGACCACGATCGAGGCGGCGATGACGAGGAAGCGTTCGGAGAGAGCGACCGCGGACAGGAGACTGTCGAACGAGAAGACAAGGTTCATGATGACGATCAGCGCCAGCGCCGAGGCGACCGGGCGTTTGCCGACGGCTTCTGCATGTTCGAGGTGGTCGACCGAGAGAAGGTGGAAGATCTCCTTCATCGCCGTCCAGATGATGAATGCGCCGCCCGCGAGCGTCAGGAGTGCCCGTAATGTGAATTCACCGTGCACGAACCCTTCGCTCCAGCCGAACAGGGGTTCGGTGACCGCATTGAACGTAAAAAGGATGACAAAAAGCAGGATCAGCCGGAAACCGAGCGCGATCCCGATGCCCATCCGGCGCACATAGGCTTGTTTGGAGGCCTCGACTCGGCGGCTCTCAATCGTGATGTAGAGCAGGTTGTCGAACCCCAGCACCGCCTGAAGCAGGACGAGCATCAGGAATGTGAACAGGTTCGAGAGCGTGAACAGGCCCTCAAGGCTGAATGCGTTCTCCAAGGTTTCCCCCTCAGAATAGATTGTTACTTGCCGCGGGGTGTTACGCGACGTTGTCAGAAGATTGAAATGCCAATGTCATCCGGGCCCGTCGAGCCGGAAAAAAGTCGACGCCTGCGTCTCTCTCGCGTTAAGACCTTAATCAAGGGACTGGGGGACTGACGTGCTGCGGGAAATCAAGCTCAACCACCGCGATCGAAAGCGGATGAAGGTGCTGACCCGCGCTGTCGTCACCCGGCTATTGCCGCAGACACCCGAATTGCAGGGCATTCTGAACCGCGGCGAGAACCGCGCGATCCGGGTGCTCTCGACCTTTCCTGGCCTTCTGATGGCCGCTGGCGCCTACTTCCTCTTCTATAAATATGGCGCGATGCTTGAGGGCATCCCTTATCTTGAGCATCTGGCGGACCAGACCGGCATGATTGTCGGCGCGCTTTGCGTTTTCGTCCTCTTTGTCTTCTTCAACCCGCTCGCAGGCTGGCTCGATAACCGCTTCATGCAGTTCTGGAGCGGGGTCTACATGTTCCGCTTCAAATGGGCGCAAGGGGATAAGGCGGCGGAAGTCCTCGATGCGGCTGAGAGCCTGATCCGCACGCGGCCTGACAAGATTGTCGAGGCGCTGCGCGAGGAGATCGAGGACACGAAAAGTCTCTCCATCCCGAAGCAGGTGATGGAGGTGATTGATGGCTTTCCGGGGCCCGGCGCGCCCAGTGCCATCATCATCCGCAAATTCATGGAGCGGCGGCTGAAATCGCAATATCTCGCCGACCGGTTCGAGGGCATGCGCAGCGATGAGCGCGATTACGCCAAGCGCTATTTCCTGCGGGCTAGGGCGGTGCGGAATGCCATCCGCTCCCAGCTCCTCCTCAATGAGCTCGGCGCCGAATTACGCGCGGAAATCCCCGCTGGCCCCGACTGGCAGCGGTTTTACTGGTCCCAGCCCAATGCGCAGGAAACGACGCTGTTTGACTCCAAAGACTTCCACCAGCGTTTCCGGACCGCCGCGCCGCATTACCGCTGGCCGGTCGCAACGGCGAAGGATTCGGTGGGGGAGACGGCTGTGTTCAGGTTGGTCGCGGCGATCGAGAACCCGATGCGTCAGGCGATCTATGCGATCAATGTGCGGGAAATCATCGATGCCTTCCCGGAGGTGATCCGCTCTTTCATCGAGCATGAAGAAGGCGAGATCGACGAGGATGACGCCCGCGTCCCGGCGCTGACCGAGCTTTATCTCGAGCTTTTGCAAAGCATTGATGTGCAGATGTTCGGCAAATGGGACCGCCGGACCCTGCGCCCGAGCTCCGATGTGCACATTATCCCGCAGCCGGTCCTCAAGAACGCAGCGCCTGCGGGACAGGAGCCAGACTGGCTCTTACGCTGGGATCCCAACCGGATCGACTGGAGCCTCTTTGACGACAGTGACGGGAACACCCGGCGCGCCTTTGCCGTGCTTGCCGAGTCGATTGACCGGCTGGGTCAGCGCTCGACCCCGATCATCCTGTCGCGCGGCGACACGCTGCTGATTGATAATCTGCGCTGCCTCGTCGCCCGCCGTGAGCTTGATGCCAAGCGGCTCGCGGGGGCCAAGCGGGCGGCGATGTATCCGCTGACATGGTGGCTGCGCGGCTATTACGGTTTCCGCCAGCCAACCGCCGAGCCCATCGTCCGTGATGAAGCACCCCAGATCGTGCCGATCACCGAGGATGAGCTGAAGTCAAAATCGGATTTCACAGATGAGGAGCCGACCCCGCGTGAGGTTCATGAAATCGGCCCGCATTCGGTCCTCGAATTCGTCGAAGAGACGCCAGAAGCGGAAGATGCACATCGTGCGCTGCTGGTCCCGCGGCGGCAGGGAGCGCCGGAAATGAGGCGCTTGAGAGAGCCCGGCGAAATTCTCTGACAATCGCCTGTCCAGTCCTTGTTGCACCGCACGGGGGTGCATGCTATCCGCCCGCGAAATTTGGATGCCTTCAGCCCTGAAGGCGCCTCTTCACTTGTTATTCCCGATACAGGCATCTGCCTGTCCCGCCCACGGAGGAACCCCGCATGGCCGATTCCAGGTCGGAAGTCGCTGAGCGGTATGCCGAAGCCCTGTTTGAACTCGCGCTTGAAGAAGGCGCGCTCGAGACTGCCGAAGCCGATATGAAAGAAATCGGTGCGGCGCTTGAGCAGAGCGACGATCTGCGCCGTCTCGTTGAATCGCCGGTCTTTGACCGTGATGTCATCGCAGATGCGCTGAGTGTCGTTCTAGAGCAGGCCGGCGCATCGCTGACCGTCAAGAATTTCGTGAAGCTCCTTGCCCGGAACGGCAGGGCTTCCGCACTGGCCGGTGTCGTCGCCGCATTCGCTGCGCGCGCTGCCGACCATCGTGGCGAGGTCTCGGCAGAGGCTGTCTCCGCAGCGCCGCTTTCGGCGGACCAGGAGAAGTCCCTGCGCCAGCAGATCGAAGCCAAGGTCGGCAAGAGCGTCGTCCTTACCACCCGCACCGATGCATCTTTGCTGGGCGGCCTTGTCGTCAAGGTCGGCTCGAAGATGATCGACTCATCCCTCCGTACAAAGCTCAACAGACTGCAACAGTCTCTGAAAGAGGCCTGACCCATGGAACTTAACGCGGCTGAAATCAGCTCGATCCTCAAGCAACAGATCAAGGACTTCGGCAAGGAAGCCGAAGTCTCCGAGATCGGACAGGTTCTGTCCGTCGGTGACGGGATCGCCCGCGTCTACGGTCTCGACAACGTCCAGGCGGGCGAAATGGTCGAGTTCGACGGCGGCATCAAAGGCATGGCGCTGAACCTCGAAGACGACAATGTCGGCGTCGTGATCTTCGGTGACGATACCGGAATTAAAGAAGGCGCGACCGTTCGCCGGACCAGCTCCATCGTGGACGTGCCTGTCGGGCGCGGCCTGCTTGGCCGGGTCGTCGACCCGCTCGGCAACCCGATCGATGGCAAAGGCCCGATCATGTATGAAGAGCGCCGCGTCGTGGACGTCAAAGCGCCGGGCATCCTGCCGCGGAAATCCGTGCACGAGCCTGTGCAGACCGGCATCAAGGCCATCGACTCGATGATCCCGATTGGCCGTGGCCAGCGCGAACTCGTCATTGGCGACCGTCAGACCGGCAAGACCGCCATCTGCATCGACGCCATGCTCAACCAGAAGCAGCCCAATGCGGCGGCTGCGGATGATTCGGGCAAGCTGTTCTGTATCTATGTCGCTATCGGTCAGAAACGCTCGACGGTCGCCCAGATCGTCAAGACGCTCGAAGATAATGGCGCGCTGGAATACACCGTCGTCGTGGCCGCGACCGCTTCCGAGCCGGCCCCGCTGCAGTTCCTTGCGCCGTTTGCCGGTTGCGCCATGGGCGAGTTCTTCCGCGACAACGGCATGCACGCCGTGATCGTTTATGACGACCTCTCCAAACAGGCCGTTGCCTATCGTCAGATGTCGCTGCTGCTTCGCCGTCCGCCGGGGCGCGAAGCCTATCCGGGCGACGTCTTCTATCTTCACTCGCGGCTTCTTGAGCGCGCAGCGAAGCTGAACGAAGATCATGGTCTTGGTTCGCTGACCGCGCTGCCGGTCATTGAGACGCAGGCGAACGACGTGTCGGCCTATATTCCGACCAACGTGATCTCGATCACCGACGGCCAGATCTTCCTTGAGACGGACCTCTTCTTCTCGGGCATCCGTCCGGCCGTGAACGTCGGTCTGTCGGTGTCTCGTGTGGGCTCTGCGGCTCAGATCAAGGCGATGAAACAGGTTGCCGGCAAGATCAAAGGTGAGCTTGCTCAGTATCGTGAGCTTGCAGCCTTCGCCCAGTTCGGCTCCGACCTCGATGCGGCAACGCAGGCCACGCTGAACCGTGGTGCGCGCCTCACCGAGCTTCTCAAACAGCCGCAATATTCGCCGCTGCAGGTTGAGGAACAGGTCGTCGTGATCTTCGCGGGTACGCGCGGCTATCTCGACAAATTCCCGGTCGAGCGCGTTGGCGCTTTTGAGGAAGAGCTCCTGCGCCACATGCATTCGAGCCATTCGGATGTCCTCACGACGATCCGTGACGAGAAGAAACTCTCTGACGAGATGGAAAAGAAACTCATCGAAGTTCTCGACGCCTTCTCGAAAAACTTCGCGTAAGGAGCAGGGTGGGTGGCTGCACGAAAAGCATATGCTTTGACGGCACTTGCCGCCCTCGGCCTGTCCGCCTGCGCGTCTTCGGGCACTTATGATCTTCGGCCTGCCTATCTTGCGGCGGTGCCGGAGGCGACCTCCACCTATCTCGACTGCGACGGGGTGTCGGATGTTGTTTGCGACTGCCGCCGCGGCGGGCTGGAGCAAGAATTCCCGAAACCCAGCCTGACCGATTTTGACGCCGGCTATAAGGTGCTGGCCGCCGAGATCGATAACGGCGCGACGCACGATGAGGCGGAAGTCAAAGCCATTCACACTGTCTTCGCCGAAGTCACCAAGGACATCGAAGACATCTGTTCGTATCATGAGAAAGAGGCGGCAAACTAATGCCCTCACTTAAGGATCTCAAAAACCGGATCGGCTCGGTCAAATCGACCCAGAAGATCACCAAGGCCAAGCAGATGGTCGCCGCGGCCAAGCTGCGCCGGGCTGAGGAAGCTGCCACCGCCGCTCGTCCCTATGCGGAGCGGATGGAGACGGTGCTCTCGAACCTCGCCGCTGGTATGGGCGAAGGTGCAAGCGGGCCGAAGCTGCTGACCGGCACAGGCGAAAACAAAGTCCACCTTCTGGTCGTCGCAACGGCAGATAAAGGTCTTTGTGGTGCCTTCAACTCCTCGATCGTCCGGCTGGCGCGCGAGCGCATCGTCAAGCTCGAGGGCGAAGGCAAGACGGTCAAGATCTTCACCGTCGGCAGCAAGGGCTATGACCAGCTTCGCCGTCTTTATGCGGACAAGATCGTCAAGCGGGTCGACTTCAAGGACCAGAAGACGGTCGGTTTCGACGCGGCAAAAGACATTGCCGAAGATCTGCTTGAAATGTTCGAAGCGGGCGAATTCGACATCGCCACGATTTTCTTCGGCAAATATAAATCCGTGATCGCACAGGTGCCGACCGCCACGCAGGTCATTCCTGCCGATCCGCCGGAAGTCTCCGAAGACGCCGCGATCACCGCACCTTATGAATATGAGCCGGATGAGGAGCGTATCCTCAAGACCCTGCTGCCGCGCTATGTCGCCGTTCAGGTCTTCCGTGCCCTGCTTGAAAACATGGCGTCCGAACAGGCCGCCTCGATGACCGCCATGGACAATGCGACCCGCAATGCCGGCGATCTCATCGACAAGCTGAACCTGCAATATAACCGCGCCCGCCAGGCGCAGATCACCACCGAACTTATCGAAATCATCGCCGGGGCCGAAGCGGTCTAACGGGCGAAGGAGGTAAAGAAGAGAAATGTCACAAGGACGAGTTTCACAGGTTATCGGCGCTGTCGTCGACGTTGAGTTCGATGGCGAGCTGCCGTCGATCCTCAATGCTCTGGAGACGGACAACCATGGCAACCGCCTGGTGCTCGAGGTTGCTCAGCACCTCGGCCAGAACACGGTACGGACCATCGCCATGGACTCGACTGAAGGTCTGGTGCGCGGTCAGGCTGTCACCGATACGGGCGACGCGATCCGCGTGCCGGTCGGCGAAGCAACGCTCGGCCGCATCATGAACGTGATCGGTGAGCCGGTGGACGATGCCGGCCCAATTCAGACCGAAGACCGCCGCGCCATTCACCAATCGGCGCCGCCCTTCGTTGAGCAATCAACCGAAGCGGAAGTCCTCGTCACTGGCATCAAGGTCGTCGACCTTCTCTGCCCTTACGCACGGGGCGGCAAGATCGGCCTCTTCGGCGGTGCAGGCGTCGGCAAGACCGTTCTTATTCAGGAACTCATCAACAACATCGCAAAAGTGCACGGCGGTTACTCCGTGTTTGCTGGTGTTGGTGAGCGGACCCGTGAAGGTAACGACCTTTACTGGGAAATGATCGAATCCAATGTGAACAAGAACCCGGCCGAAAATGGCGGCTCGGCGGCTGGCTCCAAAGCCTCGCTGATCTACGGCCAAATGAACGAGCCTCCCGGGGCCCGTGCTCGCGTCGCGCTCGCCGGTCTTTCGGTGGCTGAGCACTTCCGTGATCAGGGCCAGGATGTTCTGTTCTTCGTCGACAACATCTTCCGCTTCACGCAGGCCGGTGCAGAGGTGTCCGCACTTCTCGGCCGGATCCCGTCCGCTGTGGGCTACCAGCCGACGCTGGCCACCGACATGGGCACGCTGCAGGAACGCATCACGACGACGACCAAGGGCTCGATTACGTCCGTGCAGGCCATCTACGTGCCAGCTGACGACCTGACTGACCCGGCGCCGGCAACTTCGTTCGCCCACCTTGACGCCACGACCGTTCTTAATCGGGCGATTTCGGAAAAAGGCATCTACCCGGCTGTGGACCCGCTCGACTCGACCTCGCGGATCCTCGACCCGCGCGTCGTTGGCGAAGAGCACTATCAGGTCGCCCGCGGCGTTCAGAACATCCTTCAACGCTACAAGGCACTGCAGGACATCATCGCCATCCTCGGCATGGACGAGCTCTCAGAAGAAGACAAACTCACCGTGGCCCGCGCCCGGAAAGTGGAACGCTTCCTCAGCCAGCCATTCGACGTTGCTGAAGTCTTCACCGGTTCTCCGGGCATCCAGGTGCCGCTCGAAGATACGGTCCGTTCCTTTAAAGGTCTGATCGGTGGCGAATACGACCACCTGCCAGAGCAGGCCTTTTACATGGTCGGCGCAATTGAAGATGCGATCGCCAAAGCCGATAAAATGGCCCAAGCCGCTTAAGCGACTGAAATTAAAAGATAAAATGGCCGGTCACCCTCGCGGTGGCCGGCTTTTTTCTTGGTCGATTCGGTCAAATTCAATCGATTACGGCAATTTCTCGCTCGTTAACTTCAAATTTTAAGCTCTTTCGAACCTCATTCGCGTCAATCTGTGATGGTCATCACAGCGGGGTGTGGGGCGGTGAATTAGGTTCTGATCATCGGACGGGGAGAGCCCGACGGTGATCAGGAGGAGAGAAGACCATGACTGCCATTTTTGACCGCGCTTTCGTTGCCCTCGGAGTTGATGCCCATGACCTCACGAGCGTCAAAGGCCGGTCAGCGATCTATCTTGGCCTGATGGCCATGGCAGTTGCCTGTCTCTCTCTCGTTGGCGGGATTTGCAGCAATCTCGTCGGGGGTCCGGTCGCTTAAAGCTCTCCCCTACCGATACGGATACCCCATTATCCTGACTAAGCGGCGCCGCCCTCCCGGCGCCGTTTTTTCGTGTACAAGGGGCCGTTCCAGATCCCCAAAAGCCATATTTTTCGCGATTTTGACGTCAGTTTGAGACCGATTTGCCGATCTTTCTCATCAATCTGTGATGCCCGTCACAGCGGGTCCGGGCTCGAAAGGATAGTTTTGTCTCATCGGACGGGGAAGCCCGGATGACCTTAAGAGGAGAGAGACCATGACCGCCATTTTTGACCGCGCTTTTGTTGCCCTCGGTGTCGATGCCCACGATCTCACGAGCGTCAAAGGCCGGTCGGCCATCTATGTTGGTTTGATGGCCATGGCGGTCGCGGGCGTGACGCTCGCAGGCGGGATTGTCACCAATCTGGCCGGTGGACCGGTTGTCTGAGGTTTCCCCTTCCGATTTATGCCCCTCCTTACTGGCGCCCCTCAGGGGCGCCTTTTTTTTGCGAATCGTGCAACAGATTTGTGTCTGGGTGGTTCTGGTAAGTGGAGTTTAGGTCCCTATATCGAAAGTCAATAAGATGACCGGAGAGCCAAAAATGACCCGCACCTTTGACAGAGCCTTTGTGGCCATGGGTGTCGATGCTAAAGACCTGACCGCTATGCGCGGCCGTTCGGTCATCTATGCCGGCCTCATCATGATGGCCGCAGGTGCGCTCCTCCTGGGGGCGGCAATCATTTCCAATATTGCTTCGTAAGAACTCGCCTGCTTTTCCCGGTGGATTTTCCATAAAAGACGCCGACCTGTGACGCCCGTCACACCCGCCTCAGCCCCCATTGAATAGGTTGCCTTTGTCGGCAGCCCAAACCGACACCCTAAGACCGGGGAAACCCGGGCACTCAATCGGTGGAAGGAAACGGCGTTCCCACAATGCCGAGGTCTCATTGCCCTGAGACTTTCATCCGACCGCAGATTCGCCCGGGAGGGACTGACAAGCTCACACCTGCCTCAGAGCTTGGCGGCCCCATCAAACCGGTTCCCGTGTGCACCTTTGGGAGAGGGGACGCACGAATACCCTAAAGGACCCTCCCACGGGGTCTGGAACTCAAAACCCGTCACCATTGCCCTGGTGACGGGTTTTTTTCATTTCTTCCCGAATGGATGCGAATGTGAGCTGAGATAACGAGTTCTTGATGCCGACAGGCCCCGGACATGTTGCACCCGCGAGGGGCCTCGTCTAAACGCCCGCAAATTCTCTTTTCCGATCTGCAAGGACCCCGCCCGTGGCTGAATTTCATTTCTCGCTCGTCTCTCCCGAAAAGGAACTCTATGCCGGGGAGGCCCAGTCCGTCTCCGTGCCCGGAACCGAAGGGATTTTCGAGGCCATGCCGGGCCATGCGCCGGTCATGTCGACCCTCTCGCCGGGCATTCTGTCCTTCAAAGGAACGGATGGCGCCGAGGCCCGCTTTTATGTGCGTGGCGGTTTCGCTGATGTGACCGCAACGGGTGTCACGGTTCTGGCTGAACTCGCCGTGCCGGAAGCCGAGCTCAAGGGTAACTTGCTCGCTGAAGAGAAATCCCTCGCTGAGACGCAGCTTGCCGCCGATCATTCACCGGAAGAAAATCTCGACGCGAGCCGCGCTGGCGACGTTCTCGCCGGGTACTGAGCTTAGCGCCCTTCCAGAAACGCTTTTGCCGCTGCATCATCGGGGTCCCGCTTGAGGACTTCGCGATGGGCTAAGGCTGCATCATCCGTCCGGCCAAGGACTTCATAGGCGCGCGCAAGCCGTTTCCAGCCTTCGACATCATCGGGTTCTTCCGCCAGCCGGGCGGCCAGTCCCTCGACCATGCCCTCGATCATCTGCTGGCGGTCATCCGCCGACATGTTCTGGGCGGCTTGCATCTGTTCCGTAGACGGCCCGGCAAAGCGGCGTTCCTCTTCCGCCGGCGGCAGGCTTTCAGGCGAGAGCTGGGCGATCAGGCCATCCACTGCTGGCAGCCACGGCGCCCCATCGGCTGAATTTTCCCGCAAATTGCGAAGGTCTGCCAGCGCGCCGGGGACGTCTCCGGCTTGGGCGCGAGCGAGCGCGAGATAATAGACCGACTGCGGATCACCGGGGTAATCCTCGAGGATCAGCTCGAAGATCTGACGCGCCTCATCCCCGACAACACCTTCATTGGCGAGCACCATGACCTCGGCCATCTCGCCCGCCATCTGAGCGTCCCCGCCGCCGGTCAGCCGGTTGATCTGGGCATAGGCGCGCAGCGCGTTGTCATACTCGCCGAGCCGGGCATAGGTGCGGGCGAGCAGAGTGAAACCGTCGACATCCTCTGTCTCGGTCTCAAGTCGTTTCTCAAGGGCGGTAATCTGCTGGTCGAGCTCGGGGTGGCGTTCATTCGCGGCAAGCTGCTCCCGCGCCTGTGAGGGAGAGATCGCGGACGGCATCTGCGGGCCGTCCGGCGTGCCCAGCGTCAGATAAATCAGGGCGCCAGCCAGCGGAATCGCGGCTAGCGACGCAATCACAGCCAGCCGTCCGGCCCGGCTGACGGTCGTTGTGCGAGCGGCCTCTTCACGCTTGAGCGCCTGCAACAGGCGGCGCTCGATCTCGCTCTTGGCGGCAGCTTTCTGATCCTCCGTCAGCACTCCCCGTGCGGCATCGCGGTCAAGCTCTGCCAGCTGGTCCTGATAGATCGCCACATCACGGGATTCGGCGCTGTCGCTCTTTTCCTGCCGGAAGAACGGCCAGCTCAGAAAAGCCAGTATGATCAGCGTGATCAGCCCGCCGGCTAAAATGATGGTCAAGATTGGCAACTTTCTTGCGCTAAGATGAGGGTCATTAACCGGTGAAAACGGCGCGGACCAGCTTTCCTAGGCGCGCTTCAACGGTTAAGCTGTGGTTAATTGTGGGGGTAATACGATGTTCAAACGCAGAAAACCGACAACTGCCTCGACCAAGGTCGTGCGCAAGCTCGGGCCAAGTCCAACACCGCCGAAAGTAGATGTGGCCCCGGCCGATGCGAAGTCGACCGTCGCGCAAAGCCATACAATTGCCCAGCAGCTCTCCGAAGGCCCGACCGGGGCAGGCACGCCGCTGCCGGAAGTCACACGCAAGATGACGACCATGCCGAAAGTCTCGCTCGCAGGCAGCAGCTCGCGTAGCGCTGGTGATCTGAAGACATTCATGGCCGGGGTAGTGGCGCGCAATCCGGGTGAGCCTGAATTCCATCAGGCCGTTCAGGAAGTTGCCGAAAGCATCCTGCCTTTCGTCGCTGACAACCCGCAATATCGCGACACGATGATCCTTGACCGGATGACCGAGCCAGACCGCCAGATTTCCTTCCGCGTGCTGTGGCAGGACCGGGACGGCAATGTGCAGATGAACCGCGGCTACCGCGTTCAGTTCAACGGCGCGATCGGTCCCTATAAGGGCGGCATCCGTTTCCACCCCAGCGTGACAGCCAGCGTCCTGAAGTTCCTCGGCTTTGAACAGACCTTCAAGAACTCGCTGACCGGCCTGCCCATGGGCGGCGGCAAGGGCGGCTCGAATTTCGATCCCAAGGGCAAGACCGATGCCGAGATCATGCGGTTCTGCCAGAGTTTCATTACCGAGCTTTATCGCCATATTGGTGAGGATACGGACGTTCCGGCCGGTGATATCGGCGTTGGTGCGCGCGAAGTCTCCTACATGTTCGGCCAGTATCGCCGCATCACCAATAAATGGACCGGCGTTTTCACCGGCAAGGGTCTCGATTTCGGCGGCTCCCTGATCCGGAAAGAAGCGACCGGCTATGGCGCGGTCTACTTCATCCAGAACATGCTCGTCGCAGCGGGTGACTCGATGGACGGCAAGGCCGTCTGCATTTCGGGCTCAGGCAATGTTGCAACCTATGCGGCGGAAAAAGCGACCCAGCTTGGCGGCACGGTTCTCACCCTGTCTGACTCGCGGGGCACGATCTATGATCCCAACGGCATCACGCCGGAGAAGCTCGAGATCGTCAAACAGATCAAGGAAGTCGAACGCGCACCGATCGCGGTCTATGCGGACCGGGTGAAGGGCGCGAGCTTCCATGAAGGCTCACGGCCCTGGGGCGTTGCCTGTGATGTCGCCATTCCGTGTGCGACGCAAAACGAGTTGGAAGCCGAAGACGCAAAACTCCTCATCAAGAACGGCATCAAGGCCGTTGGGGAAGGCGCGAATATGCCTTCGACGCTTGAGGCGGTGCATATGCTGCAACAGGCCGGTGTCATGTTTGGTCCGGCTAAGGCGGTCAATGCGGGCGGGGTTGGCGTCTCTGGTCTTGAGCAGAGCCAGAACTCGCTGCGGCTTTCCTGGTCGGCCGAAGAGGTCGAGGACAAGCTGCGCAACATCATGGCCTCAATCCATGAGCAATGCATGATGTACGGCCAGGACGGTCAGTATGTGAACTATGTCAAGGGCGCGAATATCGCCGGCTTCCGTAAGGTGGCCGATGCGATGCTTGCTCAAGGCTATATCTGATCACGGTCCGGATCAGTCTGGCGGGATTATTCAAGGCGCTCCTTCGGGGGCGCCTTGTTCATATTTGAGGTGCGGACCGTTGGGGTCGATATAGACCATGCCGCCCTGAAAATCGATGACATACCGCCGTGTAGTGAACATGTCTGCGCCTGCGATGATCAGCGGCTGGCCTTCGCCCACCATGGGTTCGAGAGCATCAAGGTCGAAGATGAAAAAGCGTGGGGCGCCCCAGAAATGGCCGCCGATCTGGAAGCGGTCAACGATGATGGAAAGCGATGGCTTGAATGTGCCTGTTGCGCCAGAGGCCTCCCAGTCCTCACGCATGCGTTCATACATCGCGCCCAGATCGTTCTTTAAATGAGCGGTCGCCCAGTTCATGACGGAGAAATCCGCGCCCGTATCAATCAGCACGGGGACATACCGGCTGACGATCGGGGCCCTGCCGAACCAAAGGTCTCTGGTGAGTGGGCTGCCTTCGAGATGCGAGATCGGGATCTGGTCCCATCCGAGATAGGGCGTTGCGTCAAAAGTGGCAGCCGGCATGAAATCGACGCGGTCGATCTCCGGATCGAATTTGAGGGTGTAATGCTGAAGGACATCGGTGCCCAGAACGCCATCGACATCGGGTGGCTTGGGGCGCGGCTTCAGGATCGCGATATGGATATCGTCATAGACATCCTCGCCGATGGTCAGCCCGGAGAGGAGTGCGGCGGGGCGTTCATCAGAGCCTGTCAGTCCTCGGACGAGAACTTCCTCGCCTTCAATCCTTGTAGCGCCCAGCGCCTCATAGGTGCCGATATAGGCAGCGGAAGTGTTCGCGCCTGTATCCATGATGAAGGAGAAAACGCCTTTGTCACCGACTTGCAGCCGGACGACCGGCAGATCGGTTCTCGGCTCAAGAAAAGGAAGGCTGGCGGTGATGGCGGGTGCGGACGGCGAGGGGACCTCGACGGGATCCGCTGGCGTGCTGGCGCAGGATGAAAGGAGAAAGGCGGACAAAAGTGCGCCGAAAGCCTTTCTCATCCCATCACTCCTTATGCTGACTGGTCGGCAATCTCTTCGAGAGCATCGACACGGAAGAGGGTGATCAGCCCGCCGGAGCCGCCAAGCAGGCCGTCATCTTCCCAGACTTTGAGCTGGCGGTTCACATTCTCCCGCATCAGGCCGGCATGAGCGCCTAGATTGGCCTGGCTCAGCTTGATATCGACGAGGATGCCGCCTTCGGGTTGCGGCTTGCCATATTGCTCGGCGAGGCGGAGCAACGCGCGCGCAAGCCGTGGGCCTGCCTGCAATGTCGTCATCTCCTCAACGAACTCGTCCGTTTTGCGAAGGCGTCCGCAAAGGACGCCGATAATGTTGAGGGCGACTTTCGGGTGGGTCTCAAGATAGCTGATGAAACCTGTCCGGCCGATCACAAGGACACGGCTCTCTTCGATCGTGATGGCGCTCGCTGTTCGGAGGCCGCCGTCGAGGACGGCAATCTCACCAAGGACTTCACCGGGGCCCATGAAGGCCAGCACGGTTTCCTTGCCGCCTTGCGAGGTCGTGCAGATTTTGATCCGGCCGGAGAGCACGACATACATGTTCTCGGCATCTTCGCCCTGACGGCAGATCGCCTGCCGCCCCTTGAAGATCTTGATCTGGGAAATCGCGATCAGGTCATCGAGACCGTCATCGTCGATACCGGCGAAGAACGCATGCTGCCGCAATTCAAAGCGGATGCTCGCCTGTTTATCGATCATGCCTCGTGCCCAAACCGCCATAGATCGGCGGCCCCTCAACGGGGGTGGGAGCGCCCCCGCGGCTGCTAAATTCGCATAACTCTAAGCGATTATTCGGAAAAACGCACGTGTCACGAAACAGTTGAACTGCAGCGGGCCGCAACAGGGCCCGCTCCATTACTCAAGCTAAGGCGCTTACTGGTCGCCCATGCACTCCAGCGAGCCGAAATCGTCGATCACGCCGCCCTGACCGCCATCCAGAATGATGCCGCCATCGGTGACGGGAATGCCGTCAAAGACGGGGCAGGCCATGGTTGGCCGTTCCACCACATTCTCCTCTTCAGGTTCCTGCGGTTCGGGCTCAACGGGCTCTTCTTCGACCACGACATTTGATTGCGGGATCTGGATATCCGGGACAGGCGAGACAGGCTCACCCGTCGGCACGGAGACCACTTGCTGGCCAAAGCTCTGCACAGCCTGCTGCGGCAGCGGGAACGGGCCTATAGGCGCAGCGCCCGGGCCGGGGATAAAGACCGCTGAATTGGTCCGTGTCAGCGTGACGGTGCCATTCGGCGTCGTGATCGTGACCTCGCCTTCGCGGGTGAGGTTGTCACCGGTGGTCGTGCTCGGGCCACGGAGGACGAGGATCGTTGCCTCCGGGCCGGTGGGTACGCCTTCGAACTGGCCCTCGAGGCCGGAAAGCTGACGGACAGCATCCTCACCGACGGCGCCTTCAACGATCGTCCCGCGGATCCCCATGGACGCGACGGGCGTTTCGATGCGGACATTCTCAGGGTTCTTGGCCGTGCGGCCTGACATGAAGCGGAACGCGCCTTTGGTGACGCGGGCCGTCATTTCGCCGGCATCGCTTTCGGGGTCATAGACGAACTCATCGACGACCAATTCAGCCCGCGGGCCGACGGTAAAGACGGTCTGGTCGACAAGCAGCATCTGCATGGCCGAATTGTCGCCTGACGTGATCAGGTCGCGCATCTTGATGCCGGTGCCTACAGCTGCGGCGCGGCTGGTGTCTTCATCCTCGCTCTGGACGGAGACTTCGTTACGGATGGCGGAGGCCTTGCCGATTTCCTGAGCGGCGGCAGCGCAAAGGCTGGAAGCCAGCAGAAGTGCGGTAGTGAGGCGTGTGATCGTCATGGTCATATTCTCCCCGTCACGTCCCTCAGAAGCGGTAAATCAGGCGGAATTCCCCGCCATAGCTGTCGAAATCAAAGACCGTCTGGTTGGAGGACCGGTCAGACCGCGTTGCGGCCAGCTCGATGAGGACTGGATCAAGCCAGGCGGCCTTGTCGCCGGTGAGCTCAGTGACCGGCACGCCGTAAGCGACGCGCGTATACCAGAACTCGTCGGCGCGCGTGCCCTTATACTCATAGTCCCGATAGATGAGGTTCGAGCTCAGATAGCTGCCATTCTGCCAGAAGACGCTGAAACTGCCTGCTCCGCCAAGGAATGTGTACGCGAAGAGATCCTCGAAGGCGTCCTCATCGACCATCTTGTCGCGATAGGAGACGCCGAGCGAGCCGCGGAACATGGGTGAGAAAACATGCGAGACGGTCAGAGAGGCGTCGGCGCGGGCGCCATCGCGGAAGTCCGAATTGTCGCCGGTGCCAAAGACGTTTGAGTAATTCTGGTCATGGTATCCAACCTGGAGGGTCCCGCGTGTCCGCGGAGTGAAGTCCCGCATGATCCGCGCCTGAACGCCAAGCTCATCCAGATATCCATCACCGCCGATGATGACAGTCCGACCGGACACGTTTGCGCGCCAGTCCATAAGGCCGGTCTCCCCGGCCACACCCGCGCGGGCGCTGGCAATCAGAAATTCCGAGAATTCGTCATCCTCAAACTGTTTGAAATAGGCATCGCCCTCACCGAACAGGCGAAGCTCGCTCGTGTCACTGAGGTCGTGTTCGACTTTCGCCCGGCCCCGAAGGACCAGAGAGAACTGATCGACACTTTCAATCGTCAGCCCATCTTCGGCGAGTTGGGAGCCCGCATTTTCGTCATAGCCAAGGCCCGCTGAAACGCGACCGGAAATCCTCGTGCGTTGTGTCTTCTCATTGGAGGCCGTGCGATAGCGTTCGACCTCAGCCAGCGCCTCAGCGGAGAAGTCGCGGCCTTCGAGAAGGTCCGCTTCGCGTTTCGCGGCGGTGTAGTCCCCAAGCTGGAAGAGCACGCTGGCATAAAGCAGCCGGGCTTCATCCCAGTTCGGCTCATCAATCAGCAGACGCTCGAGCGTAGCGGCGGCGGCGAGAAGGTCGCCAGCTTCCACGCGCTGTTGGGCGTAAGTGATGTTGAGCTGCTGGTCGGATGGATTGTTCAACACCTGCTGGAAGGTGATCTCTTCCTGCGCCGAGGCGTTGCTGATTCCGGAAATACAAAGCGACGTCGCTGTTGCCAGCGAAATCGTGATGACGTGCTTGAAAACCCCCACGGTTTTCTCCCCCGCTGACTGCTGCTCTTTCGTACCCCTCTGGGGTGTGTGCCGTCAACGACATAACCCTAAAATGGGAAGTCCAGAACATCAGTGATGCTGGACGGGCACAAACTTAACGGTTACCGTTTAAGCCGCAGGCGAGGGGCTGAGAGAGCGGGGCATGGCGAAGCGTTCCAGATTGATGCGCATGGGATGGCGCAAACGCGCGCTTCCGGCTGCGGCCGGGCTCATCGTGCTCGTCCTGACAGCGGCTATCCATTATTATAATCCCCTTTCCCTGAACCGTTTTGGCGACCAGCTGATGGACCAGTTCCAGCGTTGGGAACCCCGTGAGTATCAGGATGTTGGTGTCCGGGTTGTCGATATCGACGAGGACTCGATCGACCGCATCGGCCAGTGGCCTTGGCCGCGCACGCAGATCGCCGAGATGACCCAGCGCATGTTTGAGGCAGGCGCAGGCGGCGTGGCCTACGACATCGTCTTTTCTGAAGCGGATCGGACCTCGCCTGAAAATTTGCGCCCCACACTGATTAAAGGCGGCGCGACCGAAGAAGTGCTTGCGGGGCTCGAGCAATACCGCCCGCATGACGAAGTGTTCGGCGAAAAGCTCGGCGTGCTGAGTGAGCTCGGTGGCGCGGTCATCATGGGCTATTTCTTCGAGTATTTCGAGGGCCCGGACATGCAGCCGAAACGGCTTTATGGTCCATCCAGTGCCGGGGAAGTGCCTGTCCAAGCTCTGCCCAGATATGTCAGTGTGACGGACTCAATTCCTGTTATTAATGACAATGCCTATGATGCGGGTTTCGTCAGCACGCCGAAAGACCCCGATGGCATCGTGCGCAAGGCAGCGCTGCTGGCCTATCTCGATACGGGCACGCCTGCGGATGACCCCTTCGCCATCCTCGATGTCTATCCCTCGCTCTCGCTTGCGATGTATCGCTTCTTCCTTGAGGCGACGGCGGACACGACCGCGAAGGTCCGTGATGCCCGCGGCTACCGGATCGAGACTTCGACGGGCTCAGGCGAGATCGGCGCCAATGTCTCACAGATTGCGGGTATTCGCTTTGGCGAGAAGCTGGTGCCGACAACAGCCAAGGGCGAGCTGCTAGTTCATTTCACCGAAGGGCGTGAGAACCGGGTCATCCCCGCATGGAAACTGCTCGACCCGGATGTTAGCATCGAGGAGCTTGAAAAAGACTTCCTTCTGAAAATGACGGATGCGGATGGCAATGAAAGCTACCGGCCGACCCTCGTTTATGTCGGCACCGGGGCGCAGGGGCTTTATGACCTTGTTGCAACGCCGCTCGAGCCGACCCTGCCTGGAGTGCTGGTTCATGCTCAGGCAACTGAGCAGATGCTGCTCGGTCACTTCCTGACAAAGCCGGACTGGGCGCCGGGTGTGCGTCTCCTCAGCCTGCTGCTGGGCGGTTTGATCCTGATCCTGATTGTCCCAATCGCCGGCCCGCTGCGCAGTGGTCTTGTCGCGGTCCTGATTATTGGCGGGCTCTTTTTTGTTTCCTGGGAGCTTTACGTCAATCAGCGGACCCTTTTCGACCCGGTCTATCCGGCCATCGCGCTGGGGCTCGTCTACCTGATAACGTCGACCAGTAGCTTCATCCTGACGGAGGCGGAGAAATCCCACATCAATGGGGCCTTCTCCCGATATCTCTCGCCGGATATGGTCGCGAAGATCGCTGACGATCCGGGCTCGCTGGAACTCGGCGGTGAGAACCGCGACATGACGATCCTGTTCTCGGATATTCGCGGCTTCTCGAAGATTTCCGAAGGCATGACCTCGGCCGAGCTGACCAGTTTCCTGAACCGCTATCTGACGCCGATGACGCAGATTCTGATGAGCCACAAGGCGACCGTCGATAAGTATATCGGCGATGCGGTGATGGCATTCTGGAACGCGCCGCTGGATGACCCTGAGCATCATCGGAACGCAGCCCTTTCCGCGCTCGAGATGATGGATCGTCTTGCGGAAATGAATGCGGCCCGGAGTAATCCGCAGGCGCCGGAAAGTGAAAAACTGCCGGTTGAGACAACAATCGGGATCGGTCTTTTCTCTGGCGACTGTTCGGTCGGCAATATGGGTTCGGACCAGCGGTTTGACTATTCCGTACTCGGCGATGTCGTGAACACGTCATCGCGTCTTGAGGGTATGACCAAGCAATATGGCGTCGGCATCCTTGTGGGGGATTCGACGGCAGAACATCTTGGTGAGTTTGCCCTGATTGAACTCGACCGGGCGAAAGCCGTCGGCAAGGATAGCTGGCTGACGATTTTCGCTCTCGTCGGGGATGAGCAGGTGGCGAATGATCCCGCATTCGCCAAGCTGCTCGAGCTTCAGTCAAAGTTCCTTGCGACCTATCGCGAGCAGAACTTTGAGGAAGCTTTAACCATGATCGGGGAACTCTCCCGATTGGGCGCAGGTTTTGGGCTCGGGAAACATTACACAATCATGCAGGAGCGGATTGAGGCATATCTGGTGGATCCGCCGCCACAGGACTGGGAAGGCGTCTATGTGTTGCGGCAAAAATAAAAGTCGCGGATCCCAGATGATGCGGGAGGAGACCCCATGCTGATCGCTCAGATCACGGATCTGCATATTGGCACCGGCAACGATATCGGGGCCGAGGACAATTACCATCGCCTGCTCGCGGTGTTTGAGACCCTGTCCAAACTCAAGCGCAAGCCGGATGTCTATATTGCGACAGGGGATCTGACCGAAATCGGATCGGTTGCGGCCTATAAACTCCTCAAGCAGATGATTGATGAGGTAAATCCCGGCGTGCCGGTGCTGCCATGCCTCGGCAATCACGATGTCACCGAGAACTTCAAAAAGGTCTTCGGCAAGACGCATATCCATGAGGGCTTCTGTCAGTATTCGGTCGATCTCGGCGATGTCTGGCTGGTTGTCACCGATACGCATGACGAAACCATTCATGGCGGCGCCTTTGATGAGGCGCGGGCGGACTTTCTTGATCGCGCAATTGAGGAGGCCAATGGCCGCCCGGTGCTGCTAGCCATGCACCATCCGCCCTTTGTCACCGGCATCGACTGGATGGGGGCGCGCAATTACGAAGAGCCATGGCTGGTTCAGGTGCGCGACGTCATCAAGCGCCACAGTAATGTGAAGAAGATCATCTGCGGGCATATTCACCGGACGATGGACCGGCCCTTCGCGGGCAGCTCCTGCATCGTTTCGTCCGCAACGGCTGCGCAGGTTCATTTGGAACTCGCGGCGATCACCTCATCGACGGCGGATGGCCGTCCGCTGATCGTTGATGAGCCGCCGGGCTTTGCGCTTCACTGGTGGGATGGCCGTGAATTCGTGACCCATCACGGGGTCGCTGGCGATTTTGATGTCATCCTCGAATATCATGACCGGTTCCGGAACGTGATGCGGGATGTGTTCCACGTGCCTGAATAGGCAGGCGCGCTGGAGAAGTAAGAGACAGACAGAGCGTGCTGGTCTGGTGTGGGGACGCCAGGCTCGCGGGTTCTAAAGAGCGGGCAATTTTGGTAGGATTGCCCGGAGTGGGGACTGAATTTCGTGTCGGATAATTTTAAAGTCGCGATCATCGGCTCGGGCCCTGCGGGGCTCAGCGCGGCGGCACGCGCGGCGGCGCTCGGCATGTCCCATGTCCTGCTTGAGAAGACCGACCACCTCTCCGACACCATCTACAAATACCAGAAGGGCAAGCACATCATGGCGACGCCGGACCAGCTGGTCCTGCGCTCCGACATGTCCTTTGCTGCCGGGAAACGCGAAGACATCCTTGGCACCTGGGATAGTCAGGCGCTGTCCCAGAAGGTGAATGTCCGGCTCGACGCGGAAGTCCTCGATATTTCGGGCTCGAAGGGCAATTTCAAGATCCAGCTCAAGGGCGGCGATGAGATCAGTGCAGAGAACATCGTTCTCGGCATCGGCACGCAAGGCAACCCGAACAAGCTGCGCTGCCCCGGCGGCGACCAGCCCTTTGTCGGCTATCAGCTCGATGACCCTGCCGAGCATCTCGACAAGCATATCATCGTCGTTGGTGGCGGGGATGCCGGGATCGAAAACGCGCTCGGGCTTGCCAATCCGGATCTCGGCAACACCGTCACGCTGCTTCAGCGCTCGGACGGTTTTCCGCGGTCAAAGCCGGCCAACGTCGCGCTGCTCGAAGAGGCGCGGGCCGATGGACGCCTCGACTTCCTGATCAGCGCGTCGCCCAAGGAACTTCTAGCCGACCGCATGATCGTCGAAGCGAAAGATGGCGAGATCGAGCTGCCCTGCGACATGGTCATTGCGCGTCTTGGCTCTGCGCCGCCGCGCAAACTGATCGAGGGATGGGGGATCGAGTTTACCGGCCCCGACCGTGAGGCCTATCCGATCCTGTCGGAAGAATTCGAAAGCGTTGTGCCGGGTATCTTCGTCATCGGCGCACTGGCGGGTTACCCGCTCATCAAGCACTGCATGAACCAGGGCTATGATGTCATTGAACGGATCAATGGCAACAAATCTCTCAAGCCCGCCGACCAGCCGCTGCTAGAAGCGATCTTCAAGAAGGTCCCCGGCGGCAAGAGTGTCGATTACTGGATCGACCACCTGCGCAAAGACGTGCCTATCTTCGAAGGCGTCAGCCGCCTTCAAATGCGCGAATTCCTGCTCGATTCCAGAATGCATGCGCCGAAGGCGGATGAAATCATCTTTCGCCGCAATCAGGCGGGCTCATCCCTCTGGGCGGTTGTCGATGGCTCGGTGCAGGTTGAGATCAATCCCAATGATACGCGCCAACGGGTTGAGCTGGGGGCGGGGCAGATCTTTGGTGAGATTGGCCTCATCTCCGGCCGGCCACGTTCGGCGACCATCCGTGCAGGACGCAATGCGATCCTGATTGAAGTGCCTCGCTCAGCAGCGCTCAAGCTGATCGACACCATCCCGGCGGTGAAACGCAAAGTCGACACCATCGCTACTGAACGCCAGATCCGCCAGATCTTCGGCAACGGCCTCGATGTGAAATGGATCGAGAAGCTCATTGCGAATGCGGAATATGTCGACGCCCCGGCGGGGATGACGATCATCGAGGAGGGCTCGGACGACCTCGACGTCTATATCATCCGCTATGGCTCGGCGCTGGTGGAGAAGAATATCGGCGGCAAGGACGTCTTCCTCTCTTATGTGCCGGCGGGCGCCTATGTCGGGGAGATGGCGCTGTTCGAAAACCGTGTACGGACGGCCTCGGTCAAGACGGCGATCAAATCCCAGCTGATCCGCCTGTCGGGCGAGATCTTCGAGGAACTCTTATCGGCTGAGCCCGAACTGCGCGAACGCATCCGCGAAACCGTGGTCGAACGCCGCCGCCTCAATGCTTTCGTTGAAAGCAAGAAAGACAATTTCGATTCGGTCTCGGACTATTACTCTCAGGTTGCGGACTTCCTCATCTCCGAAGGTCTTGGCGAGGCGACCGACGCGCTCCTGATCGATGAAAGTCTTTGCGTCGCGTGCGACAACTGCGAGCTGGCTTGCGCGGAAACCCATCAGGGCATCTCGCGTCTCGATCGTGAGGCGGGCCAGGCTTATGAGAGCATCCACGTGCCGACCTCATGCCGGCATTGCGAGCACCCGCACTGCATGACGGACTGCCCGCCCGACGCCATTCACCGCGGCGCGGATGGCGAGGTCTTTATCGACGAAACCTGTATCGGCTGCGGCAATTGCCAGCGTTATTGTCCGTATGGGGTTATTCAGATGCAGAAGATCCCGCCGAAACGGCCGGGGCTTTTTGCCTGGTTCCTCTTTGGCTCCGGGCCGGGGCCGGGCCAGCCGAGCCAGAAATGGATCAATCAGAAAACCAAGGGCAAGGATGTCGGCAAATTCGCGGTCAAATGCGACATGTGCAAGGGCATCAAGGGCGGCCCGGCCTGCGTGCGCGCCTGCCCGACGGGCGCGGCCATCCGCGTCAGCCCTGAGAATTATCTGAACACGGTCAATAAGAATGGCGGGGGGCAATAATGGCTTTTGATTCCGCCAACCAGAAACGGCGCCAGCAGGCCGCCCATATCAGCTTCCTCAAACACGCCAATTTCAAATGGGCGAAGTTCGCACTGGTGATCTCGGTACTCGCTGCGGCCGGCTATTTCCTCCACGATCCGCTGCCGCGCCCGAATGGCGGCACCATTCTAGGCTATACGCTGGGGACAATCGGCGCGCTCCTGATCCTGTGGCTGACCATGCTCGGCATCCGCAAGCGGAGGATCGCGCCGGGCAACTGGAGCCTTAAAGGCTGGACCTCGGCCCATGTCTATCTGGGGCTTTCACTGATTGTCATCGGGACGCTCCATACCGGCTTCCAGTTCGGCTGGAACATTCACACCCTTGCCTATGGCGCGATGATCGTCGTCATTCTCTCCGGGCTCGTCGGTATCTGGTTCTATGCGGTCATTCCCGAAAAGATGGGCCGTAACCGGGATGAGCTGACACGCGAGCAGATGGTGGCGGAGATCAATGCCTTTGACCGTCAGCTGACCCAACAGGCCCAACCGCTGCCGCCGGCGATCTCTGATCTCGTCAAACAGTC
This sequence comes from Parvularcula marina, assembly GCF_003399445.1. Lineage (NCBI taxonomy): Bacteria > Pseudomonadati > Pseudomonadota > Alphaproteobacteria > Parvularculales > Parvularculaceae > Parvularcula > Parvularcula marina. The sequence goes on from NZ_QUQO01000001.1 coordinate 2,090,563, forward strand.
CGTGCAAAAAACGAAAGTTGCGGGCGGCGTTCTTTCGCGTCTTGCCAAGCGCGCGCCGACGGATGCGACCGATAAGGCGCTCGAGAAACTGCGCCGCATGCATCCGAACATTGATGGCCCGGACCGTCAGGTCGTTGACCAGCTGATCGCGACGCTCGAGCGCAAGCAGACAGCGCTAGGCCGTGCCCGCCGCCATGTGCGCTACAAGACCATGCTCGAGCTGTGGCTCTATGTGCACGTCCCGATAACCTTCCTGCTTCTGGCAGCGCTGACGGCGCATATCGTCAGCGTGTTCTTCTACTGGTGAGGGCGCAGACATGACGTTCATCATCAGACAGATCACCAGACGGCCATCAGGCGATGACATCATCCGCGACCGCGAACTGCCGGGCGACGAAGTCACCGTCGGCCGCGCGACGCATAACGAGATTTTCCTCTCCGACCTGCGGGTTGGCCTCGATCACCTGACGATCTTCCTCTCAGGCACGCGCCTCTCGGTCGAAGCAGAGAAGGGGCACCCCTTCACGATTGACGGGCGTGAGCAGTCCAAGCTGACGCTCAGCCAGGGCAACACGAAGGCCATCATGGTTGGCCCGTTCCAGCTCAGCTTTGAAGCGGCAGAACGCGGTGTCTGGCGCATCTCGGTTGAGCGGGTGGAGCCGGAAGCTGCCCTGGAAGAAGATCAGGTCGATGAGATTTTCACCCTGCGCGGCACCCTGCTTGGCAAGCGCTTGCCCTCATGGGCCGGATATCTTGGCGCGATCTTCCTGTTCCTTGCCGTGCCTGTCGCGTGGTTCTACGGCATTATTCCGAATGCGGCGGATGAGGTTGTGGACCTTGACCGCTCATGGCTCTCGGGGCCCCTTTCGAGCGACCACGCCAATCTTGCGGGTGAATGTCAGGCTTGCCACCAGGCAGCCTTTGATCACGTCAATGATTATGCCTGCATCGAATGCCATGACGAGCTGGGCGATCACGCCGAGCCCGTCCTTTTGACTCAAGCCGTGCCTGATCCTTCGGGTGTCGACGGGCTCATCACGCAAGCCTCGATGTTCTTTGGCAAGGAGCGCGGGCAATGCGCCGACTGTCACCGCGAGCATAATGATGATGAGGGGCTGATCCTTGAGGCTTCCGTTCTGTGTGCGGATTGCCACACCGGGCTTCATGACCGGATCGAGACGGATCTTGAAGATGCCAGCAGTTTCCGGACGAGCCATCCGAACTTTCAGGCCGTGCTGATCGACACACCCGGCGCAACGCTCGGGGATGAGCCGACCTTCCGCCGCGTGCCGCTCGGCAGTGCGGATGTCATGGACAATACGGGCCTCAAATTCCCGCATGACCTCCACCTTGAAACGTCCGGCGGGGTTGCGCGTCAGGCGCAGACGCTGTCGGCAGAATACGGCTTCGGTGATGCGCTGGTCTGTGAGGACTGCCATTCGCTCGACAAGGACGGGCTCCTCTTTGAGCAGATCGAGATGGAGGCGAATTGCCAGATGTGCCACGCGCTCGACCTGCCCGATGAGCAGTACACGCGCGAGCTGCCGCACGGCAAACCGACCGAAGTCATCGCCCTCATCCGCGATTATTACCGCAACCGGACGATTTCAGACCTCGTGATGCCTGATGGCTCCTTGCGCCGCCGGCCGGGCGATGACCGCCGGGTGCGCCGCCAGCCGCGCCCCGAGACCGCCCGCGTCGATGCCATGGCGATTGCCGAGGAACAGGTCGCTCAGATCTTTGCGGAGAAAGGCGCCTGCGGCACCTGCCATGTCGTCAAACAGCCGCCCGCCGGGACGGTCGATTTCGACATCCAGCCGGTGCGCTTGATCGACAAATTCATGATCCATGCTGAATTCGATCATGATGCTCATGATATCGGCGATCTGACCTGTGACAGTTGTCACGAGGCGAAATTCTCCTCTCTCTCAACCGACGTGCTCCTGCCGCAAATCGAGACCCAAGCCGGGCTCCCCGGTGGCGGCGATGTCGAGGGCTGCCGCGAATGCCATGGCGATGAGAAATCGCGTGCGCCGCTGACGGCCTCGGCCTGCCTTGACTGCCATGGCTATCATGACGGCACCCATGCGCCGATCATGCGCCCGCGTGTGGTGGTCGATGCCAGCGGATCAGGTGGCGAGCTCAGCTTCAACCCGTCGCGGTGGGGACGCATTCCCGAGGGCGCGACGATCCGCTAAGGCGGCCCAATGATCATCGAACTTGGCCATTTCGCCCTTATTCTCGCTCTCCTCGTCGCCGGGGTGCAGACACTCTCCGGCATTGTCGGTGGACATCGCGCCGACCGGACCCTGATGGGGGTCAGCGGCTTTGCGGCTTATGCGCAGGTCACGCTGGTCATCCTCGCTTTCCTTGCGCTGATGCATGCCTATCTGACATCAGATTTCAGTGTGCGGAACGTCTTTGAGAACTCCCATTCGATGAAACCGATCATCTACAAGATCGCGGGCGTCTGGGGGAATCACGAGGGCTCACTGATACTCTGGATTCTGATCCTTGCTGCGCTCGGCGCGGCGGTGGCGGCGTTCGGTCGGCGGATCCCTGAGACATTGCGAGCGCGCGTGCTTGGCGTGCAGGGGCTGATCGGCGTCTGCTTTCTCGCCTTCGCGCTTTTCACTTCGAACGCTTTCCTGCGGATGGATCCGGTGCCGCTGGACGGCACAGATCTAAACCCGCTCCTTCAGGATGCTGGCCTCGCCTACCATCCGCCCTTTCTTTACCTCGGCTATGTCGGTTTTTCGGTCGCCTTTTCTTTTGCGGTGGCGGCCCTGCTGGAGGGCCGGGTGGACCCCGCCTGGGCAAGGTGGGTTCGTCCGTGGACGCTGCTTGCCTGGGCAGCGCTGACCCTCGGCATCGCGATGGGCTCATGGTGGGCCTATTACGAGCTTGGCTGGGGCGGCTACTGGTTCTGGGATCCGGTCGAGAACGCCTCTCTCATGCCGTGGCTGGCGGGCACGGCGCTTCTCCATTCGGCGATCGTTGTCGAGAAACGCGACACCTTGAAGCTCTGGACCGTCCTGATGGCGATCATCGCCTTTACGACCTCGCTCCTCGGCACTTTTGTAGTGCGTTCAGGGGTGCTGACCTCCGTACACGCCTTTGCCAATGACCCCTCGCGCGGTGCGCTATTGCTGGCGATCACCATTCTCCTGTCAGGCGGAGCCTTTACGCTCTTTGCCCTGCGGGGGTCCGCCATGCGGTCTTCGGGCAGCTTTGCCAGCGTCTCCCGCGAAAGCGCGCTGGTCCTCAACAATGTCATCCTCTGCGTGATCACCTTCACCGTGGTGCTGGGGACGTTCTGGCCGCTTTTCCGTGAGGTCGTGACGGGCGAACGCATTACGGTGGGCCCGCCCTATTACACGATTGTGACGACCCCGCTCATGATTCTCCTCGCCATCATCATGGCCGCGGGCATCTTCCTGCCGTGGAAGCGGGGAGACGCGAAGAAAGCTGCTGGTCGCTTAAAGGCGGCGGGTGTTGGCACCGTTGTGGCTGTCATTGCCGGGCTCTACTTCTCCGGCATCCACAATATACTCGCCGTTGTCGGACTGGCGATCGGCGTCTTCATCATCCTGATCACGTTCACGGATGTTGCAGACCGAGCGAAGCTCTTCCGTATTCCGTTTAAAACGTCGCTCGCGCGAATGCTTGGCTTTCCGCGCGCCTTCTGGGGCGGCTCAATGGCGCATCTGGGGGTCGGGTTTGCGATCCTCGGCATGGTCGGCACCTCGCTCTGGGTGACTGAAAAGCAAGTCGTCATGACGCCGGGCGAGACAGCCGAAATCGCCGGTCTGGACATCACCTTTGAGGATATCGGCGTCTACCGGATCGCCAATTATGAAAGCGAAATGGCCACTTTCACCCTGTCGAAGAACGGCCGGAAGATTGCGACCATGATGCCGGAGAAGCGCTGGTATCCAGTCGCTCAGCAAACAACAGTCGAGGCCGATATCCTCCCCCGTTGGGCGCATGACATCTATGTCGCCATCGGTGACCAGCGCGGCGAGGATCCGCGTAGCCGCGTCGTCAGGCTCTATCATCACCCGCTGGTCATGTGGCTTTGGGGTGGCGGAGTGTTGATGGTCTTTGGCGGGCTCGTCAGCCTATCCGACCGTCGCTACCGAATCGGCGCACCGACCCGGAAGAAAGCGGCCCCGGCAGCGCCCGCCGGGCCAGAGACGGTGCCAGCAGAATGAGAAATCTGATTTTCCTCGTCGTCATCGCCCTTGCGGGGCTCTCCTCCAGCCTCGCGCAGGAGGGAGAGGCAAGCGACGCCTCGATCGATGCTCGCGAGCTCGAAATTGCCGAGACGATTCGCTGTGTTGTCTGTAAAAACCAGTCGATTGCCCAGTCAGATGCCGAGCTTGCCCGCGACCTGCGGGCGATCCTTCGTGAGCGGCTTGAGGCGGGGGATACGGATGTCGAAGCCCGGGACTATATCGTTGAGCGCTATGGCGAATTCGTGCTCCTCAAACCGACCTTTTCGGGGAAGAATTTCCTCCTCTGGGCAGGGCCGTTTATGGTGCTTATTCTCGCGATCTTTGGCGGGATCGTCTTCATTGTCACGCGGCGCAATATTCCCGCTGGTAACCCTTCCTTAACCCCTGAAGAACGCAGCGAACTCGACGCTTTCCTGAAGCAGAAAGAATAGGCCCCAGCGGCCCTTTTTCACGCACCGCACAGTTGAATTTTAGCTTTCGATTAAGCTAGACGAGAGGGGCGAGGGGAGAGAGCGCGTGCCGTGGGGGCTGCGCTCATTTTCGCATCCCCTATACGGTTGCGAGGGCACCATGACCAATGATCGCGAGTTCGGCGAGCGCGGCACCACTCTTTTCTCGATGCTTGCTGGACAAGAGGATGTGATCAAGAACGGATCGCTCTCAGGGCCTGGCGGTGCGGGATTTGTGGGCACCGGCCCGATTATCCCCTCAACAGGATCCGGCACCGTTTCGGTGGCGTCGATCGTGCCGCCCAGCCCTGTGTTCTCGAACGCGTCGGTTCCCGCCGGCGCCGTTGTTCAGGCCGAGGATGATGCTTTCACGTTGGGCGAGGATGACACGCTCGCCGGCAACGTTCTTGACGATAATGGCAGCGGGACTGACGCCGCCCCTCAGGGGACGGAAGTTTTCGTGACCGAGGTCAACGGTCTTGCCTTCAACGGCACGGCCGTAATCGAGACCGCTTTTGGCGGCATCATCAATATCGACAATGACGGCAATATCTTCGTTGATCCGTCGGGCGGCTATGATTTCCTCGCCGCGGGTGAGGCGATCCAGGAGACCTTCACCTATACGCTCTCCGGCGCGAACACGATGATCGATCCGGGCGAGTTCGAAGCCGTCGTCAATGTTAATAATCTCGACTCAGAGACCGGCTGGGTCATTCTTGGGGCGAGCCCTGACGATTTCTTCGGGATTTCCGTCGCCGGTGCCGGTGACGTCAACCAGGACGGCTTTGCTGATCTCATTATTGGCGGCTATCGCGGCGGCAGTAATTTCGAGGGTCGCGCCTATATCGTTTTTGGCGGGACTCAGGGCAATGGCCCCCTGACTGTCGCGGATGGCAGCTTTGGCCTCAACGGCCAGTCGGGCTTCGCCTTTGCCGGGATTCAAGGCGTCCAGCTGATGGGTCAGGCTGTCGGCGGCGGCGGCGATTACAATGGCGACGGCATTTCTGATTTTCTGGTTGCCTCGCCGCGTTTTGATACGTCGGGCACGAACAATGCGGGCTCCGTCGATGTGATTTTCGGTGGGCAAGGCATCAACAATGTCGCCACTTCCGGTTTCTCCATTTTCGGAACCGGGCCGAACACTTATGCTGGCATCACGACCGCGAATGCCGGTGACCTCAATAATGATGGCATTGATGATGTTGTCGTTGGTGCATGGCCGGCTGATCCGGGTGGTCGGCTTGAGGCGGGCGAAGTTTATGTTGTCTTTGGCAGCCAGAGCCAGCAGGGCAATGTAACCGTCAGTGGACTGACGGGGTCGAATGGCTTTGTTATTCAGGGTGTCTCGGCGGGTGACCGCGCGGGCACGGCGCTTGCTTCCGCAGGTGACTTCAACGGCGACGGTATTGAAGACCTCATCATCGGCGCGACCCACCGGGATGTCGGCGCGATTGAAAATGCAGGCTCCGCCTATGTCGTCTTCGGCTCCAGTAGCGGTTTTGGCGGCACGCTGAACCTCGCCAATGCTGGCTTCCGCCTCGATGGCATCGAGGAGAATGACTATCTAGGGCGCTCGGTTTCCTCCGCAGGCGACATTAATGGCGACGGGATCGGCGATATCGCCGTCGGCGCCTTTAACGCAGCGCAAGGCGCGGCGGCGCACGCCGGTGCAGTTTATGTCGTCTTTGGCGGGCAGGGGATTTCCGGTACGCTCTCTGCAGGCGCTCTCAACGGCACCAATGGTTTTACCATTCGCGGTTTTGAAACCGATGCACAGGCTGGTGTGTCTGTGTCGCTTGCCGGCGATGTCAATGCGGACGGTTTTGATGACCTGTTGATCGGCGCCCACCTTGAAGGCGCAAATGATCAGGGTGCAGCCTATGTTGTCTTCGGCAGCGCAAATGGCTTTGGCAGTTCGATCAACCTCAACGGCCTTGACGGCACGAACGGCTTTAAAATTTCCGGTGCGCCGGGCGAGGGATATCTTGGCTGGGCGGTTGCCGGCGTCGGTGACGTTAATGGCGACCAGGTCGATGATATCGCGGTTTCTGCATTCGGGCTTAATGATGACACGGGCGCGGTCTTCGTTATTTACGGGCGCGGTACGCCGGTCGATGGCGAGAGCACAGCGACCGTTACGGTCACCTTCCAGGGCGAGAACGATCCGGTCGTTGCCAATGATGACAGCTTCACCGTCACCGAAGATGGTGGTCGTGTGGATCTCGAAGAATCCTTCCTGACGAATGATGTTGATCCGGATACGTCCGACACGCTGACTGTCGTGTCAGTGAACGGCCAGACCATTGTTGGTACTGACATCACTCTCACAACTGAGGGGGGCGGTACCCTAACTGTCTTCCTCGATGGGACTTATGACTACACACCTTCCTCATCAGCTCAGTCTCTGACGGGCGGTGAATCGATCACGGATTTCTTCACCTACACAGTAACTGACGGCACAGTTACGAGCGGTCAGGCGACGGTTTCGCTGGTCGTGACAGGTATCGATGATGCGCCATCAGCAAATGATGAGACCTTCACGACGGATGAAGATCTGGCGGTCATCGACTCCTTCTCTGGTGCTGGGAACCTCCTCGATAATGACTTCGATCCCGAAGGCGAGGATCTCATCATTACGGCGGTCGAAGGCTCGGCGGCCAATGTCGGTAGCACGATCACTCTGGCATCCGGCGGCACCCTGAATATTCAGAGTGACGGCTCGATCCTCTACTTCCCGCCGAGCGGCGTGGACTCGCTGGCTGCGGGTGAGCAGTTTGTGGATACGGCAACCTATACCGTCAGTGATGGGACGCTCGAATCAACGGCGACGGTCACGCTGGTCACGACAGGCGTCAATGACCCGGTCAGCGCGACGAATGACAGTTTCGCCCTTTTCGAGAATGACCCGGGCCTCTCGGGCACGGCAAATGTTCTTGATAATGACTTTGATGTCGATGCTTCGGATACAATTACCGTAGCTGAGTTTGACGGCGATCCGATCCCCGTCGGCGGCAGTGTGACGATGACGTCCGGTTTCGGTTCGCAGGTGACGCTTTTTGCCGATGGCACATTCCAGTATGTGCCGGGCAGCGGCTTTGACTCGCTCATGCCGGGCGAAACTCAAGACGACACCTTTACCTACCTCATCACGGACGGCGATACGACCAGCACGGCCTCGATCACGGTCACCGTGTCGGGTGAGGACGACGCGCCTGTTACGCTTACGGACAATTTCGTCCTCTTTGAGGATGACGGTAGTCTTTTCGCATTCTCATCAGGGTCGGCGAATGTACTGGATAATGATTCTGACCCGGAAGGCGGCAGCCTGACGGTGACGGAGCTGAACGGTAATCCGACATTCAGCGGTATGGCGGGAGCCACTTCCGCGGATGGCGCGGACATCTTCATCACTTCCTCCGGTGTCGTCGATTATTTTATCCCGGCGAGCTACCAGAGCCTTGATGACGGCGAATCGATGATGGACAGCTTCACCTATACGGTGAGCGACGGGAACACCTCTGTCGTCGAAACGGTCAACATCATCGTCAACGGCTCGAACGATGCGCCGATCGCAGCGGATGATACGGCAACGGCCTTTGCGATGTATCCGGGCCCGTCGATCACAGCGCTTGCGAATGGCCAGTTCAGCTTCGTTCAGTCAGGTTTCTCGGGCGGCGGCGCCGTATACGGTGTTTTCGAAGCCGAAGACCTGAATGGCGATGGCGCCATTGATCTCTCTGAGGTCACAGCTTTCGAAGCCGCGTTTACCGGCGGTGATATGGTCGGCGCCTTCAACCTTGATTTGAGCGGCCTGCAATATCTCGTCTTTGATCTCGATGGTACACTGGGCGATGGCACCAGCGGCGCTGCCGGGGCGGAAGGCATCATCTGGATTGGGGCTACTGAGCAGTATATTTCGGGGACGTCTTTCCTCAGCGCGAGCATGCCGGGCCTCGTTGATGACGGTCAGGAGTCGGATCAATCAACCGAATTCGCGACGGCTGACTCTGCTAAAAATGTCCTCGATAATGACACGGATGTTGACACCAGCGATACGCTGACGGTTTCCGAAGTCGAAGGGGTGGCTGGAAATGTCGGCACCCAGATTACGCTTAGCTCTGGCGCCCTTCTGACGATGAATGCAGACGGGACATATTCCTATGACCCCAATGGCGCTTTCGACTCACTGCCCCAGGGACAGACGGCCACGGAAACCATCACCTACACGGTGACAGATGGTGATGTGACGGATACGGCGCAGCTGACGATCACGATCGAAGGTACGCTTGACGGCGTTGTCGCGAATGATGATTTCTTCACGGCGGCTGGCGGCGCCTCGACCTTCAGCGCTGATGTCAATGACGACGATGTACCGATGGATACGCCGGTCAGCGGTGTGAACGGTCAGGATGTCGGCACAGGTACCACGATCACGTTGACCTCAGGTGCAACACTGACGATCAATCCGGACGGGACGTTCAATTATCAGTCGCCGGGCTATTTCTCGAATGCGGGCCTTGATGTCACGATTTATGACAGCTTCAGCTATCGTCTTGATGACGGCACGGTCAGTAATGGCGACCAGCCTAAAGAGCCGGTGACCGCACAGACATCGGCCAATCCTGATGGCGATCCTTTCCTGTTTGCCAATGAAGCATACGCCTATTTCGGGGCCAGTGTTGCCGGTATCGGCGACATCAATGGTGACGGGATAGACGACATTGCAATCACTGCACCGCGTTCGTCGAATGGCAGCTATTTCAATGCAGGTAAGGTCTATGTCGTCTTCGGGCGGACGGATGAGAACAATGCACTCGACCTCGATGCGCTGGACGGCACGGACGGGTTCGTTCTGACTGGCGAAACCTCAATCGGTATTATTGGCGCATCGATCAGTAAGCTCGGTGACGTCAATGGTGATGGGATTGACGACTTCGGGGTTGGCAGCGGCGTCTATGGTGATGGGATCTACGGCAACAAGGTCGCTTATGTGATCTATGGCCGGGATACGACGCAAGGCGACAGCTTCAGCGCGACTGAACTTGTCGAGAACCTTGACAGCACCACGACCGGTTTTGCGATCTACAATGAAAATTCGTATGCTGGCTTCGGGACGGTTGTTTCGGGGGCTGGCGATGTCAATGGTGACGGCTTTGCCGATATTTTGATCAGCTCGCCAGGCGACGATGGTCAGGGCTCGGGCGGTTCCTACGGGGGTCAGGGCCGCGCCTATGTCGTTCTGGGTACAGATCAGGCCCGCGCTTCGTTCGGGTCGGTTCAGGATGAGATTTCCGCAAATCAGGCATTCTCGGTCTACGGATATAGCAATTCTACCAATTATGGCTTCAGCCGCACGGCCAGTGGTGCGGGCGATATCAACGGTGATGGGTTCGACGATATCATCATCGGCGCGAGCTATAGCTCTAGCGTTGGGGCAATTACTTACGTCATCTTCGGTTCGAATTCGCTTGCAGGAACGGATGTTGACGCAACAGCTGTCGACGGGACCAATGGCTTCCTGATCGATGCGACGGGCGTGTCCACGGGACTTGGGCGGTCGGTCGCGACCGCCGGGGACTTCAATGGCGACGGCATTGCTGATGTGATGGTATCGGATTCCGGCTTTTCCAATGGTCTTGGCTACAATTCCGGCGCGACCTTCATCATCTTCGGCAAGGATTCAACGCAGGGCGATAACTTCGCTGCGACAGTTACCCCGCAGAGCCTCGACGGGACCGACGGGCTCAAAATCTTCGGAGCGACAGACGATTACGGCTTTGGCTTCAATATCTTCAGCCTCGGCGATGTGAATGGCGACGGGTTCGACGATATCTCGATCGGCACCGGCTACAGCCAGGCTGGCGGTCGTGCCTATGTGATTTTCGGCACGGATAACGGCTTTGGCGGCGAGCTCCATGCCTTCAATATTAATGGCCATAACGGCACGATTTTCGAAACGCCGGAGGGCGCCCCGAAATTCGTGGTCGCCGGAGATATTAACGGAGACGGCTTTGTCGACGGCATCATCGGTAACCAAACTGGCCAGGGCGTCAGCGGCTATAATGATGCCTATGACGGTGTCGTCTATGTCATTCTCGGCGATGCCGATGTTGGTAACGATCCGGCCTCAGCGTCGGTCTATATTGCGCTGACCCCGAACCCTGCCAGTGCCATCACCTTCGGTCAGATGACTGCAGCTGGAGACTTCTCCGGCACGGATTTTGATGATATGATCGAAGGTTCTAGTGGTAGTGATACGATCAACGGTATGTCCGGTGATGACACCATTAATGGAATGGGGGGTGATGACGTGATTATTGGCGGAGACGGCAGCGATCTGATCATCGGTGGCGATGGCAATAATCTGCTCATCGGCGACAATGGCGGGGTAATCCCGGTCAGCCTGTTAACCACACTTGATAACTCTGGAACACCTCCACCGCCCGTGACGCCTGACCTTAAAGGCGGCGTTGTGGATGCTGGTCCTGCCTATGGCAGTGTTGACCCGTGGGTGAACTGGGGCACGCAAAAAGGCGATGTTATCGACCGTGGCCCTGTGTCCGGCTTTGACCCGTCGCTGGAGCCTGACTTCGTCTATAGCGATGGGGCTTCGTCCTATGGCTATGACACGCCGAGTTCCGATGACCCCTTCGCGGTTGGTCCTGTGTCTGGTGTCGTCGTTGTGGCGCAGTCTTCTTATGCGCCTGACCTCGCAGGCGATCTGCCGCGCGGGCAAGTCTTCGGCAGCCAGTCATTCTATGACGGGCCGGATATGCCGAGCTGGATGGTTGAGCACACCATGTGGGAGGCACCCGGTTTTGACTATGACTTCCTCTTGGTCAGTGGCGAAGAGCCAGGCCCGGCCATTGCTGGCCTGCCTGAAGTCGATGGTCCGGTGCAGACCGTGATCGAAGAGCCCGGGCTGGTCGATATCGTGACGATCCTTGCGGGTGGCGGGCCTGTTCACATTCCTGATCCGCTTGAGGACGTCCATTTCTGATGCCCTCACGGGCCTTTGGAATGACAATGAAATTCCCAGAACCGCGCCCCTCAAGGCGCGGTTTTTTGTTGGGGTGAGTAGTGTCGGGTGCGTGGCTCGCCTGCGGGGCATGACAAGCGGTATGGTCGCTGCTACTTCGCCGCCCTTATCGCAAGAAGGCGCCTTTCATGACCGTTTTCCTCCATCACCAAGATCTGCCCCAAGATGTCAGCTTTGAGGGCGCGATTGCGGTCGATTCAGAGACGCTCGGCCTCAACCCGCTGCGCGATCGGCTCTGCGTGGTTCAGCTCTCCGACGGCAAGGGCGACGCGCATCTCGTCAAATTCGACGGGTCTGACTATTCGGCGCCGCGCCTCAAGGCGCTGCTTGCGGATCCCACCCATCTCAAGATCTTCCATTTCGCGCGTTTTGACATCGCCGTCTTTCGCCACTGGCTGGGGGTCGAGACGACGCCGATCTATTGCACCAAGATCGCCTCGAAACTCGCGCGGACTTATACCGACCGGCATGGCCTCAAAGACGTCACGCGCGAGTTGGCGGGGGTTGAGCTCTCCAAACAGCAGCAGTCCTCCGACTGGGGAGCAGCTGAGCTGTCGGATGCGCAAAAAGACTATGCGGCCTCGGATGTCCTCTACCTTCACAAGGTCAAGGCCGCGCTCGACGGGATGCTCGCGCGGGAGGGCCGCACAGCGCTGGCGCAGGCCTGTTTTGACTTCCTGCCGACCCGGGCAGCGCTTGATCTGGGCGGATGGAGCGAGACCGACATTTTCGCTCACAGCTGAGCGGGCCGGAGGGGCGAAACCCTTCGTGACCTTGTCGTCATAAATCGTAATTTAACGCGATCGTCAGATGAGCGGACCTTTCCCGGTGGCAGTCAGAGTGCCATATTCCGGGAAGTTATTTCGTATCGAATAGAGGACCGGCGTGGACCAGGCCGCCGACAACTTTCAGGATTTCGTGATGCGTCGCCCAGACAGGCGGCGGCTCTCGACGGCGGCCGTCAGCGCGCATTCCCAAAGGGTCAAATGGCTGCGCCTTATCGTACCGGCAATCGGCGCGGGGGTCCTGATGACCTATGCGCTGAGCGCAACCCCCCCGGTGATCGACAAGGCCTTCATGCGCGACTTTGCCAATATCGACACAGACGCAGAGAATATGCGCCTCAATCGGCCCCGGCATACGGGCTATGATCTTGAGGGCAATCCGTTCGAAATTGCCGCCGCCTCAGCCTTGCGGAACCCCGAAACCCCGGGGCTGATCTCGCTGGATAGCCCGCAGGCTTTTCGCGGCCTTGAGAATGATGAGGACGTGACGGTCCGGGCCTTGCGCGGTCTCATGGATACGGAAGCCAAACGGCTCGATCTTTCCTCGAGCGTGGAACTTGATCACCGCATCGGCGGCAGCGATTTCACGCTCAATACCGATGCGGCCGAAGTCGATTTCGAGAACAAGACGATCAAATCGGTGTCCGGCGTCAGCGGCTCCGGCGATCGCGGCACCGTTGCTGCGGATAGCATGACAGTTTATCAGGATGAGGGCCGCGCGGTCTTTGAAGGGAACGTCCAGTTCCAGATCGCGCCCGCCAAGAAAAAGGATGATGACACCGGCGGCTGATAGGGTGAGGAGACGCTCCGCACTATTGCCGCCAAGGGGTCACAGCAGGAAGGCCAAGGGGACATGCTGATTCTTGTATCGCTGATGGGGATGACGATGCTGTCGTCCCAGGACCTTCCCGCACAGACATTGCGGGATGATCAGCCGATCGATGTCTCTGCGGGCCGCTGCGAGGTTTTCGAGAATGAGGACACGGTGCGTTGCGAAGGCGCGGTGCGCGTTTCGCAGGGCGAGGCCATTCTCGCAGCCGACCGGATGACGATTTACGGCACGCAGGAAGAGGGCGGTTTCCGCCGGATCGAGGCGGAGGGCGCAGTGCGCTACGCCACCGGCGAGAATGCAATGTCCGGGCAGAGCGCGACCTATGATGCAGCCACAACGACCCTCACGCTGATTGGCGATGTCGTTGTCGTGCAGGCTGATCAGGTGATGACGGGCGGGCAACTCGTCTACAATACGACGACCGGCGCAACCCTCTTTACACCGCCCAATGGCGGCAGGGTGCGCGGTGTCTTCTACACCGCCAACGACGCCCGGTAATGGATGGTGCGCCCATAGACGCCGAGCTTGTCAGCACGGAAGGTGAGCCCCTCGGCGGGGCGGGCGCCCGCGAGGGCCTGCGCGCTGAAAACCTGCAGAAAATGTTCCGTAGGCGGCAAGTCGTCAATCATGTGAGCTTTCATGTCCGCCGCGGCGAGGCGGTGGGCTTGCTTGGCCCCAATGGTGCGGGCAAGACGACCTGTTTTTATATGGTCACCGGGCTTGTCCCCGCTGATGGCGGTTCGATCACGATTGACGGTTATGACGTCACCCGCCTGCCCATGTATCAACGGGCAAAGCTGGGGATTGGCTATCTGCCGCAGGAAGCCTCGATTTTCCGGGGGCTGACCGTTGCGGAGAATATTCAGGCCGTGGTGGAGCTTGCCCATAAGGGCAAGGAGACCCAGCGCGCCGTAACTGAGGCGCTGATGCGCGAATTCGGCATCATGCATGTCAAAGATTCAGCGGCGACAGCCCTTTCGGGCGGTGAGCGCCGGCGGCTTGAAATCGCCCGCGCTGTCGCGACGGGTCCTGACTACATGCTGCTCGATGAGCCCTTTGCCGGGATCGACCCGCTGGCCATCGCAGATATCCGCGAGCTGGTCGCGCATCTTAAAGATCGCGGGCTCGGCGTTCTGATTACCGACCATAATGTCCGCGAGACGCTCGATATCATCGACCGCGCCTATATCCTGCATAAGGGCGAGGTGCTGAGCGAAGGCACACCCGCCGATATTATTTCTAACGAAGACGTGCGCCGCGTTTATCTGGGGGAAACCTTCCAGCTGTAATGTTCTTTCTGGTGTGAGTAGCCCGCCACTTTGGGGAGTGCCGGGATCTGGGAGAGCATGAAATGAAGATTACGCCCAAATTGGAGGCGCGGCAGAGCCAGCAGCTCGTCATGACGCCTCAGCTTCAACAGGCGATCAAGCTTCTCCAATTGACCAATCTGGAACTGACCGAATTTGTGGAATCCCAGCTTGAGGAAAATCCTTTCCTTGAGCGGGAAGAGACGGAGCCGGGCGAGGAGGGGAATGTCTCGCTTGATTCCGGACGTGACGAGCTGACGCCGGCGGATGTCGACAAGTCGATGACGCAGAACGACACGCTCGATGGGGCTAGCCCGGGGGATGCCGGTGCAGGGGACTGGTCGTCAGTCTCCGGCCGGCAGGGGCCTGCCAGCGAGGAATATGACGCCGCGCAAAACAAGGCCGAGACGATCAGCCTGCATGACCATCTGACGAGCCAGCTTCATCTGGCGACCCGGGATGAAGTCATGCTGATGATCGGCGCGCATCTGATCGATATGATCGATGATGGCGGCTATATGCGTGAGGATGTCGGCGAGATTTCTCTTCGTCTGGGGGCGGATGAGGCACTGGTCGCGCGGACGCTTCGCCTTGTGCAGAGTTTTGAGCCATCAGGCGTTGGCGCGCGGAACCTTCAGGAATGCCTCAAACTGCAATTGCGGGATATGGGCGAGCTTGATGTCTGCATGGACCAGTTCCTTGAGCATCTACATCTTCTGGGGACGTATAATCTGCCGGCGCTTCGCCGCGCCTGTAAGCTGAGCGAAGAAGAGCTGTCGGCCAAGATCTCGCGCATCCGTTCGCTCGATCCCAAGCCGGGCCTCAAATTCGGCCATGATGCGGTGCAGGTCGTCCTGCCCGATGTCTATGTTACCGAAGCTGAAGATGGCGGCTGGAAGGTCGAGCTTAACTCGGAAACCCTGCCGCGCGTCATCGCCAATGAGCGCTATTTCTCGCGCCTGTCGTCGAAGGAGCATGGCGGGGAAGCCCGTAACTTCCTCAATGAGCAGATGTCGAACGCCAACTGGCTGGTGCGCAGCCTCGACCAGCGGGCACGGACGATCCTTCGGGTGGCAACCGAGATCGTGAAATATCAGGACGAATTCCTGATCAAGGGGATCTCCTATCTGAGGCCGCTCAATCTCAAGACGATTGCCGATGCGATCGAGATGCATGAGTCAACCGTCAGCCGGGTGACATCCAATAAATATCTGCATACCCCGCGCGGCATGTTCGAGTTGAAATATTTCTTCACGCCGGGCATTGCCTCACGCGATGGCGATCACCAATATTCCGCCGAGACGGTCCGTCACCGGATCAAGGGGTTGATCGAGAATGAGGATCCGGCCGATCCGGTCTCAGATGAAGCGCTTGTCATCCTTCTTGGTAAGGAGAATATCGATATTGCCCGCCGTACTGTGGCAAAATATCGCGAGGCGCTCGGTCTGCCTTCTTCTGTGCAAAGACGCCGCATCGCCAAGCGTCAGGCTGTCTGAATAACTATATGTAAAGAGTGCTCCGCAAAGCAGATGGGTGCCTTCCCACGCTGATTGCAAAGGCGCATATTAGCCACCCTGTTATGGAGATGGAGTATTTTATGGACGTTCAAATCACCGGAAAAGCCATTGATCTGGGTGCTGCATTGCAAACTCACGTGAACGATAATCTTTCCGCTGGTGTCCACAAATATTTCGACCGATCGGCCGAAGCCCAGGTGACCTTCGACAAGGAAGGTCCGGAAATTTCATCAGAAATTACACTACATCTCGCCTCTGGCGTGTTCCTGACCGCAAGCGATAGAGCGCATGATGCGTATGGGGCCTTTGATGGCGCCATGCAAAAGCTGGAAAAACGGGTTCGCCGGTACAAGCGGCGCCTGAAAGATCACCACGCAAATAATCGTGACCCTCTTCCCGCCGAAACGGCCTCTTCCTATATCATCGCAGCGCCGGGCGATGTGGAAATCGAGGAAAGCGGTGAGAACGGGGACAGCCCCCTGATCATCGCCGAACAGCCCAAGACCCTGCGCAGTATGACAGTCTCGGATGCCGTTCTTCAGCTCGATGTTTCGGATGAGGAAGTCGTGATTTTCCGCAATGCCAAGCATGGCGACCTGAACGTCGTCTATCGCCGCGCAGACGGGAATATCGGCTGGATCGACGGTAGCCGACGGGGCTGACCTCGAAAGTCAAGTCACGAAAAAAATGAAATTTACTCGAATTTGAAGGTTCCTTAGTGACGCCGTGCGAGACTGTGGTATGTGCGGTACTAAGTAACAGTGCTGCCGTTTCCAAGAACGGCAAGGTTCTGAATGGTTAATGATATCAGTACTTTCCTGACGCCGGCAGATGTCCTCATCGACATCGAAGCCCGGTGCAAACGGGAATTACTTTCGAAGATCTCCCATCACGCGGCCAGCCGTTTCGGCCTGAACGAAACGGCCCTGACGGACGCTCTGATGGAACGTGAACAGCTCGGCACGACCGCCATCGGTCACGGTGTCGCCATTCCGCACGCCAAGATGAAAATCGACCGGCTGTGGGGTGTCTTTGCCCGCACGGCAAAGCCCGTGGATTTCGATGCGCTTGATGACCAGCC
This sequence comes from Parvularcula marina, assembly GCF_003399445.1. NCBI lineage: Bacteria > Pseudomonadati > Pseudomonadota > Alphaproteobacteria > Parvularculales > Parvularculaceae > Parvularcula > Parvularcula marina. Next base: position 2,107,811 of record NZ_QUQO01000001.1, read on the forward strand.
GGTGGATCTGCTTTTCCTGCTTCTGGCACCTGCCGAAGCCTCTGCGGACCACCTCAAGGCCCTTTCGCGGATTGCCCGCGCGGTGCGCCCTGAAGTGACGCGCAATGCACTGCGCGGCGCCAAGGACCGTGAGGCGCTTTATGCGCTGCTGACCGGTGAAATTGACGCCGCCGCTGCGTAACGCCTCTTAAAAAGACAAATAAAAAGGCGCGGGGGCAATGCTCTTCCGCGCCTTTGTTTTATCTGGATTTGGACCCGGTTTAGTGAACGCTGAGCGGGGTCATTTCATGCTGGCGTGCGGCGGCAAAGGCGATCTCACGATCGCTCATCAGCGCGATGCGGGCACCATCTTCGCCATGCAGGGCGTATAGAATGCTGTCATCTGAGAAGGCGTCGCTGAGGTCTTCAGACTCGCGTTCGATCTCGTCACGGACATCGCGGGCCATGACGGGGCGCACATAACAGATCTTGTGGTTGGCGAGGGGATTATTCGTCATTTCCATCGAACCCAACCCTTTCCTTGTTGCGTCAGGCAGCCGTGCAACCGGCATGCCGTGCGGGACCTCTCAGTCTCGTTACATCATCTCAATTTCAGAAAAATGAACGCCAAATGCGTGAAATCTTCCTGAGACTTTCGTGTTACTGGATAATGTAACAAGGAAAATGTAACACTAATATGACGGTCCGCAAGGGGGTCAGCTCAGCATGGTGAAAATAAGAAGCCCAAGAACGATCCTGTAGATCACAAAAGGCGTAAAGCTTATTTTCTGGGCGAAACGTAAGAACAGGACGATCGCAAGATAAGCCGCCACAAAACTGAAGAGGGCGACAACAAACATCGGCATCAATTCTGCCGTGCCGCCTTCCTTGACGAAATCGACCCCAATATAGGCGCCTGAGGCGATGATCGCCGGGATCGCCATCAGCATCGAGAACCGAGCCGCCGCTTCGCGCGTAAAGCCGAGCCAGCGGGCCGCCGTGATCGTGATCCCTGAACGGCTGGTCCCCGGAATGGTCGCAATCGCCTGTGCGACGCCAATGGTCATGACCGACTTCCAGGTCGAGGGCAGCTTTTCATTCTCGGTCGGTCGCCGGTCGGCGATGTAGAGGACGATCCCGAAAATGATGCTGGCCGCCGCAATGATCTTTGGATCGCGCAGCACGTCTGAGGCGCCTGTCAGTGCAAGGACCACCCCGGTCAGGACCAGCGGGATCGTGCCGACCGCAAGGAACAGGAAAAGCTTGCGGTCATCGGACTGCTTGAAGGCCAGCGTGTCGATGCCGCCCCGGAACAGCATGGCGGTTTCCTGCCGGAAATAGATCAGCACCGCGCCAAGGCTGCCGATATGCGCCGCGATATCGATCGCTGTGCCCTGATCCTCCCAGCCCAGGATGACCGGCGCGAGGATGAGATGCGCTGAGGAGCTGACAGGAATGAACTCAGTCAGGCCCTGCACGATCGCGAGGATAATGAGATGAATGATCAGCATGAAAACCTCGCAAGGGGCACGCAAGTGAAGGGGACACGAGCCTTGCCCTTACGCCGCCTCGCAAAGCTGCGCCAAGGGACTTGCGCGAAATGACGGAGCTATGGCTTTTGCCGTTTCGCAACGCCCTCTATGGTAGAAGGGCACGCCATCGTTTCACCGGAGACCCCCATGCGGCTTCTTTCGCTCTTTGCCTTCCTTGCCCTCATGTTCAGCGCCTGCGCTTCGACACCGGGCGGTAGCAATTCGAACATTGTCGAGGCCGGCCAGCGTGAGCCTTTCGATGCCGCGCAATATCTTCTGGGGCCGGGCGACCGGATCCGGCTGATTGTTTATAATGAGGCTGATCTCTCGGGTGAATTCACGATCGATGGCGCAGGGCAGGTCTCCCTGCCGCTGATCGGTGAGGTTGAGGCGAATGGCCTGACAGTCAGCGAGTGGCGTCAAGCGGTCGATGCCAAGCTGCGGGGCGGGTATCTCAAAGACCCGCGGGTCAGCGCCGAGGTGGCGGCCTACCGGCCCTATTATATCCTCGGCGAAGTCGAGCGGGCCGGCACCTATCCCTATCAGTCGGGTCTGACGGTGCTGAATGCCGTCGCGACGGCAGAGGGCTTCACCTACCGCGCCAACCAGAAATACGTCTTCATCCGCCGCGATGGGGAGAGTGTTGAGACCCGGTATGACCTGACTTCGACGACGCCGGTGCGGCCGGGCGATACGATCCGGATCGGCGAACGATTCTTTTGATCTGAGGTTAACGTCGCTGACGGATTTCCCGTTTCTGGACGGGATTCGTCCACGTCTTCACGAATGTGAAACTGTAATTCACTAGGGTCTGGCCCAAGTTTTGCACCATTCCGCGTGCAGGATTGCGACGTCAGAAGGGGCGACCCCGTGTTTCGAGATAAGCTTCACCGTCCGGCCATCATTGGTGCCACCACCATTGGCCTGGTCATTTCCAGCTTCGGCGGGGTTGCACTCGCCGAGTCCCTCTTCATTCGTGACCGGAATATCTCGGTGCTGGAGCGTGAGCGCCCTGGCTATGAGGCCGAGGGCTTGCGGACCGGCCAGTTCATCATCAAGCCAAAGGTCGATGTCGGGGTGGGCTACAGCTCGAACGTCTTTGCCCTGTCCGATGTGGATGCCGCGCTTGGATTTGATGTCTTCGAGGACGAAAGCGACGTCTACGCCTTTGCTCGTCCAAGCGTGCGGTTCGAAAGCGACTGGAGCCGCCATGCAATCGCCGGCGGCGCCTATGTCGAGGCTGTGCGCTTTAACGAATTTGACGAAGAGAGCATGGTCGATTGGGGCGCCTATCTCGATGGCCAGATCGACGTCACCGAATTTGCCGACTTTTTTGGCGGGCTGTCCTATGACCGCCTGAATGAAAGCCGCCGCAGCTATAATTCAGCATTCCTCTTCGACGAGCCGATCAATTACACCCAAGGCGAAATTTATGGCGGCTACCGTCAGGAATTCGGCCGGGTAAAGATCAAGGGGCAGCTTGGTGCCCAGACGCGCGATTATGACGACGCGCAGGTGATCCCGCTGGTTGTTGTCACGCCGGGCCTTTTCTTCAATGCGGATCAGGACTTCCGGGACCGCACCGCGATCACGGCCTTGGGTGAGGTTGCCTTTGCGGTTACCCGCGATACGGCTGTCTATTTCGAGGCGCAGAAGAACTGGCAGGATTTTGACGGCACCGACGCTGTCTTCCGCCGCGAGCGGGATTCCAATGGCTATCGCGTCACGGGCGGGGTTGATTTCGATCTGACCAAGCTGATGCGCGGCCGGGTCGGCATCGGCTATTTCTCTCAGGAATTCGATGATCCGACCTATGACGAAATCAGCGGTGTCGCGATTGATGCGGCGCTTGAATGGTTCCCCAGCGATCTGACCACTGTGACCCTGACCGCCGACCGCGGGGTCGATAATTCAGCGATCATCTCTTCGGCGGGCTATATCTCGTCTGATGTGATGATCCAGCTCGATCACGAGCTGCGCCGCAATGTCATCCTGTCGGGCTTTGCCGCTTTCGGCCGGGACGAATATGACGACCCGCTGCTCAACGGCATGGGCATGCCGGTGATGGACGTGAACGGCAATCCGGTCAGCCAGGAAATCGATCGTTTCGGTGTCGGGCTGGGTGCGGATTACTATATGAACCGAACGTTCTCGGTCGGTGTCGATTATACCTATGAGACCCAGGATGTCGCGCGGACCGTCTTTGATGGTGGCTTCGACACCAATTTCGATGTCCATCAAGTCCTGATCACCGCGACCTTCAAGCGCTGAAGAAAGATTCATCCCGTCTACCCGTAAAGGTGGCACGGCTCCTGCAACCCCGCTTTGTGCGGGGTTTTTCTTTTTCCCGTCATTAGCTTAACTACCTTGGGGTATGCTCAGGCTTCACCCGAAGGTCAAAACGGCCGGAGCTGTCATGAACGCCTTTACGCAGATCACCATGCCGATGCAGCAAACAGGTAATAATGCCCCCGCGATCGACCTGCCCGCGCTGTGGTCCATCTTCCGTCGCCGTTTCCGGATCTTCGTCGCTGCCGCGATCGTGACGCTGGCGCTGGTTACCGTCATCACTTTTCAGATGACCCCGAAATATACCGCCGAGGCGCGGGTCGTTCTCAATGCCCGAGAGACGCAAGCCCTTGATGTCTCCGCCATCATCTCCGGCATCTCACCCGATGCGGCAACAGTAGAGACGGAAGTTCAGATCATCCGTAGTCGGTCCATGGCCGAGCGCGTGGCGGATGAGCTAAACCTGTTTGAAGAGCCTGAGTTCAATCCGTCCGTGAGCGGCAAGAAGGGGTTCTTCTCCGGCCTCTTCCCTTCGCAGCTCTCATCTGAAGATAATGATCGCATGATGCGCTCGCGCGTGATCAATCGGGTGCTCGATGCCGTTGAGGTTGAGCGTGCTGGGATCACCCATGCCATTTCCATCCGGGTTGAAAGCAAAAGCCCGTCGCGCGCGGCGGACATCGCCAATGCCTTTGCCGAGCAATATCTCGTCGACAGCCTCGATAAGAAATTTGAGACCTACCAGATCGTCAGCACCTATCTGAGTGAGGCCGTGACCGAGCATCGCGTCAAGCTGCGGATCGCAGAAGACGCCATCGAAACCTATCGCGCCGAAAACGGTCTTCTGTCTGCGGAAGGATCGCTTCTTTCCGAGCAACAGATTGCTGATCTTCAGGCCCAACTGATCGCATCAGAAGCAGAGCTTGCCGAACGCCTTGCCAAGCTGCGCGACGTCAATCAGCGCCTTGCTGCGGGCGTCAGCGCCGATGCCATTGCTGATGTGCTCGCATCCCCCGTCATCTCTGACCTGCGCGCCAAACAGGCCGATCTTGCGCGCCGCCGGGCGGATCTTGAATCCCGCTATGGCCCGCTTCACCCCAGCCTTGATAATCTGAAGTCGGAGGAAGCCGATCTTCAGGGGCAGGTGCAGGCTGAAATCGACCGGATCGTCGGGCGCCTTGAAAGCGATGTCTCCGTCGCGCGAGAGCGTGTTGGGTCAATCCGTTCCGCGATCAATGGTCTGCGCTCTGATCTCTCCACCGACAACCAGGCACTTGTCCGCCTGCGCGAGCTGGAACGCGAAGCGGATGTCAGCCGCAAGAACTATGAGGCGCTGCTCGCTCGTGCGCAGCAGGCGGAGCTTTTCGAAGACCTCGCCGAGGCTGATGCGCGTATCGCTGACCGTGCCGCCGTGCCGACCAGTCCTTCTTCGCCGAACAAGAAACTGAACCTTGCCCTTGGCATTATACTTGGCGGCGCCATGGGTGGCCTGATGATCGTCCTTGCCGAGATCTTCGACAATGGCATCCGCACGGCAGAAGACATTGAGCGCACACTGAATACAAACCTTGTCGCGCTGGTGCCGGCCCTGACGCCGGAGAAACTGACGGGCGAGATCACCTCCCCGCAGGATTATCTTGTCGAGAAACCGCTCTCTTCATTCGCGGAAAGCTACCGCACGCTTCGCACCGCGCTGACGCTCGGCAAGGAAGCAGGTTCGGGTGGCCGGGTGATCGCGCTGACCTCGGCGCTGTCGGGCGAAGGCAAGTCGTCGTCGGCCATGTGCCTTGGCCGGATTTCGGCCCTGTCGGGCGACAAGGTGCTGGTCATCGATTGTGACGTCCGCCGCCGCATGCTCTCGACCAAGCTGATGGATGACGATGCAGCGCCTCGCGGTCTCGCCGAAGTCCTGCGCGGCGATGTGCCCCTGCGCAATGCGATCCTCAAAGATGACAAATCCGATCTTCGCATCTTGCCCGTCTCTGAGGACCGCTCTGGGCTTGGCGATCTCTTCGGCTCGGGCCGTTTCGAGGCGCTCCTCAGCCAGCTTCGCACCAAATTCGATCTCATCATCCTCGATACCGCGCCGCTGACGGCGGTTGCTGATACCCGGATGGTGGTTTCCCTCGCCGATAAGGTCGTGCAGTTTGTGAAATGGAAACAAACGCCGGTTACGGTCGCGCGGACCGCGAACAAGATCCTGGGCGAACTGGATACTGAATTGGCAGGGGCCGTTCTCAGCCAGGTCGATATGCGCGCCCAGGCAGGGTATGGGTATGAAGGCAGCTATCGCTACTACGCGCAGCACGGGAAGTATTATTACGACTAAGGGGCTGCTGCTCACCTTTCTGGTGGTGATGCTAGGCCTAGGCGGCTGTGCCACCACCAAGAAGGGGCCGGGCACCCTCTCGCCGCCGCTCAAGCGACTCGATATTTCCTCCGAATTCGGATCAAGGGGCGGACGCCCACATTACGGCATCGACCTGACCGCCGATCAGGGCACAAAGGTCATGTCCTCCGCCGATGGCAAAGTGATCTTTGCAGGAAAGCAACGCGGCTTTGGCAAGATCGTCATCATCGATCATGGCGGCGGGGTGCAGACCTATTATGCGCATCTCTCTCGCATCAAGACCAGCAAGGGCAAGAAAGTCGACCGTGGGCAGACGATCGGCCTTGTCGGCAAGACCGGCAATGCCTCGGGCCCGCATCTTCATTTCGAAGTTCGTCATGGCGGCACGCCAGTTGATCCGCTGCTCCAGCTTTCGACCCTGCCGCGCGGCTGATATGAAAAAGGCCCGGCGCATGGCCGGGCCCTGATCATTCATCCGTCATCTGACTCAGGTCACGAAGGTGAAATCGTCCGGCGTGATGTCCGCGAGTGAGAAATTCTCAAGCACCAGCACGCGGTCATCCCAGGTGAAGACGACATCATCTCCGACCTGTTCTGCGGCATCGAGCGCCTGTTCGAATTTTTTGATGCCTTCGAGTTTCTTCATATAGATATTGTCGACGCCATCCTCGAAATCGGTGATCACGTCATATCCGTCAAAGAACAGGAATGTGTCGGCGCCTGACCCGCCGGTCATGACGTCATCGCCGGTACTGCCGTCGAGGAAGTCATCCCCTGCGCCGCCATCGAGCGTATCGTCACTATTGTTCCCGTGCAGCGTATCTGCGCCGTCACCACCGTAAAGGACGTCGAGGCCGCCTTCGCCATAGATCTCGTCATTACCGGCATCGCCAAAGATCGTGTCCTTGCCAAAGCCGCCGCGGAGGAGGTCGTTATTGTCACCGCCATGCATTTCGTCATGGCCGTCTTCGCCGTCGAGCGTGTCACTGCCCTGATCGCCAAACAGCGTGTCATTGCCGACCCCGCCAAGCAGCCTGTCGTCATCATTCCCGCCACGGATGATATCATTTGCGCGATTGCCGAAGAGCTCGTCTTCGCCGTCGCCACCTTCAAGGCTGTCATTACCGTCGCCGCCAAAAAGGTCGTCGTCGCCCGCACCGCCGAGCAGCGTGTCGCGGCCGCCTTCACCTTCAAGGATGTCCGACTGGTCGCCACCATCGAGATGGTCATTGCCGTCCTCACCGCGCAGCGAGTCGATCCCAGCGCCGCCATAAAGCTCGTCATCACCGAGCCCGCCGAGCAAGGTGTCGGCCCCGCCGCCACCTAACAGCGTGTCATGTGCGCGGTTGCCGAAAAGCTCATCGGCACCATCGCCGCCATCGAGCTCATCATCGCCATTGCCGCCGAAAAGCTCGTCATCCCCGCCTTCGCCGGAGAGATGGTCAGCGCCATTTGCGCCCTCAAGGATGTCGGCATCGCCGCCACCCATCAGGCTGTCATCGCCTTCTTCGCCTTGCAGGAGGTCGATCCCGGTGCCGCCGACCATCGTGTCGTTGCCGTCGCCGCCTTTCAGCGTGTCTTGGCCATCGCCGCCGTCGATATTGTCATGACCGCGATTGCCGAAAAGCAGGTCATTGCCTGCGCCGCCCGCGACCGTATCCTGGCCATTGCGGCCCTTGATCGTGTCGTGACCGTCAAGACCCTCAATAAAATCAGGATCTTGAGTACCCAAAGTTTCTTCTGATTGGTTCGTGCCCGAAATAGTCGCCATACTGCCCTCTCTGGCGTTTTTCTCTTGAATGGGAGCGTCCCTGCCTACTGCCCGTGGCGCGAAACGCGATAGGAGAATGCCCCAGATAGGCGAACAGGGTGGAATGAGCGTGACCACAATGGGGCAAGATTGGGGCAGGGGCGATTTTTCCCTGCAATCTATTGGTGTTTAGAGCAACACATCGTCGTCAGTGAGGAAACTTAAGTTAAAGTTCTCGATACGGAGTGAGGAATCATCAACCGTAATGACAACATCCACGCCGTCCTGTTCCGCCGCATCGAGAACGTCCTCGAAAGTTTCAAAATCCGTGATTCCGGCGAGTGAAATTTTATCGATCCCGTCTTCGAAATCGGTGATCACATCGGTACCTTCGAGAAAATAGAAAGTATCGGCCCCGGCCTCACCAGTCAGGATATCATCGCCCGCACCGCCATCGAGTAGGTCATCTCCGCTGCCGCCGATCAGGGTGTCATTTCCTTCGTCCCCGAACAATGTGTCGGGTCCGGCATCTATAGTCGGATTGCCGGGACGCTCGCCATAGATGAGATCATCGCCTTCCCCGCCATGAACGAGGTCGGCATCATTGCCGGCTTCGATCGTGTCATTGCCGCCATCGCCAAGGACAGTGTCATCATTCCCTCCGGCGCGGATCGTGTCATCTCCGGCGCCCGCATGGATCAGATCGTCGCCATAGCCGCCCTTCAGCGTATCGGCGCCGTCCCCGCCATCGAGGATGTCGTTATCGTCCTCGCCATTGAGGCTGTCATTCCCTTGGCCACCGCGCAGATCATCTGTACCCGTCCCTCCGAGGGCGGTGTCATTGCCTTTGCCGCCGACCAGCGTGTCATCGCCAGTGCCGCCTGTCAGGTTGTCATTGTCATCCTCACCGCGCAGGCTGTCATTGCCGTCTGCGCCTTCGAGCGTGTCCCGGCCATTCCCGCCATAGATCAGGTCGTCATCGCCGCCGCCATTGATATAGTCGAAGCCATTATTCCCATAGATCGTATCTTTGTGGGAATTTTGCAGGGGATCGCCATTTAAGAGGTCGCCATAGATGACGTCATCGCCACCATTGCCGTAAAGAAGATCGTCCCCGGATGATCCCTCGATCGTGTCTCGGCCCGCGCCGCCCTTGATCGTGTCGATACCGTCACCGCCAGTGATGGAATCGTGGCGGTCGCCGCCATCGATATCGTCATCGCCGTCCTGCCCCAGAATCAGGTCATCGCCCTGTCCGCCGCGCAAGGTGTCGGCGCCCAGCCCGCCGTCGATATCGTCATCACCCGGACCACCTGTTGCGAAGTCATCTCCGTCTGCGCCGATGAGTGTGTCATTGCCGCCGCGCCCGTAGAGGCTATCGGCGTCATTCCCGCCGTCGAGGTGATCGTTCCCTGCGGCGCCGTCGAGCGTGTCAGCGTCATCGCCGCCGGTCAGCTCGTCATCTCCGTCCTCACCATAAAGGACATCAAGCCCCGCCCCACCATCAAGGGTGTCATTCTCGGTCCCGCCGCGCAGAGTGTCATTGCCGGCATCACCATAGAGGGTGTCTTCCCCGGCATTGCCGAAGATGCGGTCATTGCCGTTCTGTCCAAGGATCTCGTCGTCTCCAGCGCGGCCTTTGAGCGTATCGGCGCCGTCATCGCCCGAGATCAGATCCGGGCCGCCGGTCCCTTCGAGGGAATCGTCATCAATTGTCCCGTCGGTATCCGCCATGACTGCTCATCGTCCTGCGCCACATCCGTCCCGTGAGGGGCGGCGGGGCAAGAGTGACGGACGCGTGGGCAAGCGTCAATGAAGGCGCTTGCCCGGTCATGTTCCCGGTATGGGCGAAGGGACGACCCTAAAAGGCGAAATCGTCTTCCGTCAGGGTGCTGAGATCGACGCCTTCGAGCCGCAGGATATCATCCCCAAAGGTCAATACCGTATCGACGCCGTCCTGTTCTGCAGCATCAAGGATGTCCTGGAAGGAACTGATCCCGCTTATCCCTTCAAGGGAGATCAGATCATCGCCTTTGGTGAAGTCGGTGATGACATCCTCGCCGTCAAAGAAGATGAAGGTGTCAAACCCGTCTCCACCGGTCATGGTGTCATTGCCGAGCCCGCCATCGATCAGGTCGTTCCCGCGCGCACCAAAGATGAGATCGTCACCGGCATTGCCGCGCAGCGTATCGATTTCAGCCAAGTCGTCGGAAGGCTCAAGGCCGGCCTCATACTCTCCATAAAGAGTATCATTGCCCTTGCCGCCGCGCAGATCATCGCCCTCAGTGCCGCCTTCGAGAAGGTCATCGCCGTCGCCGCCCTCGAGAACGTCACGGCCTTCATCACTCTGCAATGTATCAGCGCCGCCATTGCCGTAGAGTAAATCACTGTCATCATCGCCTGAGATCAGGTCGTCGCCCGCATTGCCTTTTAGGGTGTCGGATCTGTTCCCGCCACTGATAGTATCGTTGCCAGTCCCGCCCTTGATGGAGTCAAGATTGTCTCCACCCTGAATGTCGTCATCGCCGCCGCGCCCAAGAATGATATCCGAGCCCGAGCCCCCATCGATGACATCATCATCGGCACCGCCATCAATCAGGTCTGCGCCATTGCCACCTTGAATCGTATCCCGACCATCTTCGCCGAAAATTTGGTTCTCTCCACCGACGCCGAACAGGGCGTCGTGCCCCGCGCCACCCTTGATGGTGTCATTCCCTGAATTGCCGCGAATTGTGTCGTGTCCGGCATTGCCGAAGAGGGCATCGTCGTCGTTGCCGCCAAGGAGGCTGTCATTTCCCTTACGGCCTTTCAGCGTATCGTCGCCATCGGCCCCTAAAATCGTGTCATTCCCGTCCGTACCTTCGTAAAGTTCCGGATCGTTTGTACCGTTAAAATTTGCCATGATTGCCCCCAGATACTGCCCACTATCACAGGTAGATAGCTTGTATGACCACAAGCGGAGGGTCAATCGGTAAATGAGCCCTGATCTTTCTGGTCAAAATGGAGTGCTCACGCTAGAGGCGCCGTCCTATGACCAGAACCCACACCCCCCGCGTATTGTCCGGCGTTCAACCGACCGGCAATCTTCATCTCGGCAATTATCTTGGCGCGATCCGCAAATTCGTGCCGCTGCAGGACAGCCATGAGGCGCTCTATTGCATCGTCGACATGCACGCGATCACGGTGTGGCAAGACCCCAAAGAGTTGCGCAACCAGACGGTCCAGATTGCGGCCGCCTATCTTGCGGCAGGGATCGATCCGGCGAAGGCTGCTATCTTCAACCAGTCGGCTGTGCCGGAACACGCCCAGCTTGCCTGGATACTCAATTGTGTGGCGCGCATGGGCTGGCTCAACCGGATGACCCAGTTCAAGGACAAGGCCGGCAAGGACAAGGAGAAGGCGTCCGTCGGGCTCTTCACCTATCCTGTCCTGATGGCGGCCGACATTCTGGTTTACCGTGCGACCCATGTGCCGGTCGGCGACGACCAGAAACAGCATCTTGAGCTGGCGCGCGATATTGCGACTAAATTCAATAATGATTTTGGGGCGGAGGATTTCTTCCCGCTGCCTGAACCGATGATCCAGGGCCCCGGCGCGCGGATCATGTCTTTGCGCGACGGCACCTCGAAGATGTCGAAATCTGATCCGTCCGACCTGTCGCGCATCGGCATGATGGATTACGCTGACACGATCTCCAAAAAGATCAAAAAGGCAAAGACCGACCCTGAGCCCCTGCCGTCCGAGAAAGACGGGCTGGCCGACCGGCCGGAGGCAAAGAACCTTGTTGGTATCTATGCGGCTCTTTCGGGCAAATCTGACGAAGACGTGCTCGCCGAATTCGGTGGGCAGGGCTTTGGCGTTTTCAAACCCGCCCTTGCGGAGCTTGCGGTCGAGAAGCTGGCCCCTATCGCGGGTGAGATGCGCCGCCTGACAGCGGATGCGGATTATGTCGAAGGCATTCTCCGCGATGGCGCGGCAAAGGCGCGGGCAGTGGCAGGGCCGATCATTGAGGAAACCAAGAAGGCCGTCGGCTTTCTGGTCTGATCCTGCGAAAAGCAGACAATAGTGACCTCTGTCTGAGTTTACTCAAGCAGAGGTCATTAGCGCTTAGAGGTCAGCAGTTTCTGCAAGCCAGGCAGCGGCCTTCTCCATCACCGCCGGATCATTCATCAGGCTGTTATGGCCGTGCCGCGGGATGACCACCGCTTCCCCATCACTATGGGTGCTGACGAATTCAGGATAGGCGCTGGCAAGGAAGACCTCATCGCGCTCGCCGATCATCACGAACAACGGCACATCGACGGCAGCCAGCGCTTTTGAGCTGTCCTTCGGCGCAACCGGCTGGGCCGACAGGATCGCGCCGTATGAATAGGCGACCGGCTCGCCCGGCGCATTGAAATAAAGCACGGGCGTGTCATTGGCGAGGGTGATGCCGAGCATGTTATACATCAGTACCCCGAGGAAAGGCTTCTGATCGAAAAGAACGAAGGGCCGGCCGGGATCTTCTGCCGTGCCGGCGGTCTCGGGCGTTGGGTGCTGCGTCGGGCCCTCACCGAAATTGGGCGAGAACAAAAGATAGCCGTCAATCGTCGGTTTTTCCTCGAGCAGCGCAAAGCGCATCGCAATCCCGCCGCCCATCGAATGACCGGCAATGATGATCCGCCCGTCAGGGTTCTCTTCGCGCAAGACGCTGACGATATCTGCCAGGTCTTTTTCATACTGGCCGATATAATCGACCCGGTAAGGTGCGCCGCCTGATTTGCCATGACCACGAATATCGGGGGTGATGACTTGCGCGCCACTGGCGCCAGAGAGGAGGCCCGCCGATTTATTCAGAAGCTCCGCTCTCGAATTGACGCCGTGAAGATAGACAATCTGCGTGCCGTCATTCTCGCCATAGACGCGGGCGGACAGCGTCGTGTCATCCCGCGCGGTGAACTCACGCTCTGTATAGGCATAATCTTGCGAGAAATCTGTGCCACCAAACTCCTGCAAGGTCCGCCAGCCGGCTTCCTCCATCGGATAGTCGGCGAAGGGATCTTCGGTCTTCTGCATCAAGAGCCAGGTTGCACCGCCCAGATAGATGGCCAGCAAGGCGAGGACCACAATGGAGGACCATTTGAGGAGTTTCATGGCGTTTCCTTTCCGCCCCAAAGGGCCACAGTCGCTTAGAAACAGCAACTTTAAAAAATGAAGTCCTTCACGAGATATTGATCAGAAGCGCGAAGTCAATACGTAAGGAGCGAAAGAAAGGACCCCAGCGATGAGGCTCGACCCGCCGCGTTTGTCAGAAGATGCGGATTTCATTGCGAAACTCGCGAAGGAAAGCGGCCAGCGTCATGGCGATCGCATGACCGGCCTGATCCTGTTTGTGATCGGCGGTGGGCAAGGCGCGGCGCTCCTACTTCTCTGGTTGCAGGCGATTGGCCTCGTGCCCGACGGGACGACCATATCCATCGGCGCCTTTCTTGTGGCCATTGCGGCGACGGCGTCGGTGCTGGTCTATGCGGGGCGTTCGGGCGAATTGCCGGGCCGGCCGTCGACGATAGTCGGGCGCGCCATGGCGGGCATTTTCTGCGGAGCCGGGATGACGACCGGCATCATGGCGATCATCTTCATGCATGCCGCCGGGCGGGCACAGGACTGGAATATGTTCGCTTACTTCCCGATTGTATTCTGCGGTCTTCAGGGGACGGCCTTTTTTGCCGCCGGGATGATCCGGCGGCAGAATTTGCTGATGGGCGCAGGCGCGGGCTGGCTGGTGACGGCGGTGCTGCTTGAGTTCCTGGTTGGGCGGGCGGGGTATTTGCTGGTTCTCGGGCTCAGCTTCCTCCTTTTATTCTCCGGCCCCGGATGGGTTCTTTACAAGCGAGGGCAGGCATCATGAAGCTCGACCTCACCCAGATCGATGATGTCATCCATTCCCGGCTGCGGCTCGGGATCATGGTGATCCTCTCTGATGCAGAGAGCGCGACCTTCGCGGAGCTGAAGGAACAGCTCGGCGCGACGGACGGCAATCTCTCCGTCCAACTCCAGAAACTCGAGGGTGCAGGCTATATCTGCCTGATCCGCCGCCTTGTCGGGCGCAAGACCGAAACGCGGGCGGAGCTGACGAGGGAGGGGCGCGAGGCCTTTGCGGCTTATGCCCAGATGATGTCCGCCCTGATCGGCAAGACCTGAATGCCGCGCTCCATTGCGGGGATATCCGGGACAGCATAGTCTGGCTGGAAAAATTCAGGAGAGACCGTCATGCTCAAGACCACCCTGCTTGCCTCCGCCCTGCTAGTGGCGATTCCCGGAATGGCCGCCGCGCAGGACGCTGACCCGCTGGCCGAAGCCGTTGCTGCCGATTATGACGCCAATCTTGAAGAGCTGTTCCTTTGGTTCCATCAGAACCCGGAGCTTTCCTTTGGTGAGAAAAAAACCGCCAAGCGGCTGGCGCGGGAAATCCGCAAGCTCGGCTATAAGGTGACGGAGAATGTTGGCGGCACCGGCGTTGTCGCCGTGATGGAGAATGGCGAGGGGCCGGTCGTACTGGTCCGGGCGGATATGGACGGTCTGCCGGTCAAGGAAGATACCGGGCTCAGCTATGCCTCGACCGCGATGCAGGTGGACCGCGATGGCGTTGAAAAGCCGGTCATGCATGCCTGCGGACATGACGTGCACGTTACCTCCCTTGTTGGCACCGCTCGCCAGATGGCAGAGCACAAGGACGAATGGTCCGGAACGCTGATCCTGATTGGTCAGCCAGCGGAAGAGCGGATCTCGGGCGCACGCGAGATGCTCGAAGACGGCCTTTATGAGCGCTTCCCGAAACCTGACTATGCGCTCGCCTTTCATGTTTCCTCGGAAGTCCCCACCGGTAAGCTCGTCGTCAAGGGCGGCCCGGTTTATTCAAGCTCAGACAGTGTCGACATCTATGTGAAAGGCGTTGGAGCACATGGCGCTTCACCGCATCGCGGGGTCGACCCGATCCTTGTCGCCAGCACGATTGTCGTGAACCTCCAGACGCTCGTCAGCCGGACGATCTCGCCGCTTGATTCAGGCGTTGTGACGGTCGGTGCCTTCCATGGCGGGATCAAGCATAACATCATCCCGGCGGAGGCGCATCTTCAGTTGACGGTGCGTTCTGACAAGCCCGAAGTGCGCGCGGCCTTGCTCGACGGCATCGATCGCGTGGCCGAAGGAACAGCGCGGGCGCTTGGCGTGCCTGAAGATCTCCTGCCGGTTGTCGAGCGCTCGCCAACCGAAACCACACCGCCTACGGAGAATGATATGGCGCTCGCCACCGAAGTGCGCGCGACCTTTGATGAGCATTTCGGCGACAGCATTTTCTATGACAGCCCGCGCACCGGCATGGGGGCGGAGGACTTCGCCTATTTCGTCGCGCCGGAATATGACGTGAAGGGCGTTTATTTCGCAGTTGGCGGCACGCCGGAGGATGAGGTCGCCAATGCGCCTTCGCATCACTCGCCCTTCTTCAAGATCGCGCCGCGCGAGTCCGTCACCCTCGGGAC
Source organism: Parvularcula marina (assembly GCF_003399445.1). Classification (NCBI taxonomy): domain Bacteria; kingdom Pseudomonadati; phylum Pseudomonadota; class Alphaproteobacteria; order Parvularculales; family Parvularculaceae; genus Parvularcula; species Parvularcula marina. The sequence goes on from NZ_QUQO01000001.1 coordinate 2,123,228, forward strand.
CGAGGCGATGACGGTCGCGGCGATGAGCCTGATGCAGAAGGCAGGCGAATGACCCTTTTAGGTATCCGCTTTTGTAAGGTGGCGGCGGGCGATGATGCGCCTGCTCTCGCTGAATCCCTTGGGGATGGCGGGCTCGGTCTCAATCGTCAGAAAATGGAAATGCCCGAGGGCATGGAGGGTTTCCCCGGCGCGGTCTTTCCGCTGGATGAGGGCAGCACGGATAGCTGGGTCGAGATCTGGCAGGCGAATGAGCACATGCCGGAGATGACGATGCTGCAGCTCGTCGTTGATGACGCCGATGCCTATGCGGCGCGAGCAAGAAAAACGGGCCTTGATGTACAAGGCCCGTTCGATGCGCATGGAGAACGGATTTATTCCGTCAGCGAATTGCCGGGCGGCATGGCGCTCTCCTTCCAGTCGAAACTGGCGGAAGGTTAGATCGCAGCAGCCGCTTTCGCGATCCGGGTGATCTCCGCCCAGTCGCCATCGGCAATGGCGGCTTTCGGCGTCAGCCAGGAGCCGCCGACACAGAAGACATTGTCCTGCGCCAGATAGTCCGGAGCCGTCTTTTCTGAAATCCCGCCGGTCGGGCAGAATTTTGTGGCTTGCAGAGGACTTGCCAGCGACTTGATCATCGGCAACCCGCCTGCGGCTTCGGCGGGGAAGAATTTCAGCCGTTCAAAGCCGAATTCCATCGCCGCCATAACGTCGGATGCGCCCGCCGTGCCGGGCAGGAGCGGGATGTCATCGATCAGCGTGATCGCAGCTTCCGCAAGGCGCGGGGTCAGCCCCGGGCTCACCGCAAAGACAGCACCGGCATCAAGCGATTGTTTGAGATGCGTTGGGCTCAAGACCGTCCCTGTACCGACGACCATGTCGGGCAGGCTGCCCTTGATCCGGCGAACGGCATCCAGCGCCGCGTCGGTGCGCAGCGTGATCTCGATGGCGCTGATCCCGCCTTCGAGCAGGGCTTCGGCGAGCGGAACGGCTTTGTCGGCATCGTCGATCACGACGACCGGCATGACGCGGGTCGACCCCAGGAGGTGGTCGATGGCTGCGGCCTGATTGCTCATTTATAATCCCCGATACGGAAGATCTTCATCGTATTGGTGCTGCCCACCCGTCCCGGCGGCAGCCCGGCGAGCAGGATGGCGAGATTTTCGCTCTGCGCACCGGTGAACTCGGATGAGGCTTCGGCAGCAAAGCGGGTCAGCTCCTCGAAATCTTCCGTGTCCTTGATGATCTTTGGCGTCACGCCCCAGGCGAGCGCCACCTGACGGGCGGTAAGCTCATGCGGCGTCAGCGCGATGATCGGCTGTTCGGGCCGAAGCTGGGAGATGAGATAGGCCGTGCTGCCCGAATTTGTCGCGGCCACAATGGCGGTCGCATCGACAAGGTCCGCGGCGTCAGCGGCGGCAACAGCCGTCGCCCCGCCGACCGCATTCATGAAGGGATCAGGGCAGGCTGCGGCAATTTCCGCAAAGCTGTTTGGGTCTTCGCTGACCGCCCGGATGATCCGTGTCATGATCGCAACGGCGGCTTCGGGGTGGCGGCCGACTGCGCTCTCCGCGCTCAGCATCACAGCGTCCGCGCCAAGATAAACGGCGGTCGCCGTGTCGGAGGCTTCGGCCCGTGTCGGGATCGGCGCATCGACCATGGATTGCAGCATCTGGGTCGCAACGATCACCAGCTTGCCGCGCTCGCGCGCCATGGAGATGATCCGGCGCTGGGCGGGTGGCACCTGCTCCAGCGGCAGCTCGACGCCGAGATCGCCGCGCGCGACCATGACGCCGTCAGAGGCTTCGACGATGCCTTCAAGGTCTTCGAGGGCGCTTGGCTTTTCGATCTTGGAGATGATCCGCGAGCGGGTGCCGATGATCTCGCGGGCGGCCTGCACATCCTCGGCACACTGAACGAAGCTCAGTGCGACATAATCGGTATTGTGCTCGAGCGCGAAAGCAAGGTCGCTGCGGTCTTTCTCAGTCAGGGCATCAATGCGCAGGCGGCGACCCGGCACGTTGATCCCTTTACGGTTGGTCACCGTGCCCGGCACTTCGGTCTTCAGGACCATTTTGGCACTGCCGCCTTCGATGACCGAGAGGCGGATCGCGCCGTCATCGATCATCAGCTCGTCGCCGGCTTTCAGCGCCTCGAAAAGCTCTTCATGCGGGACAGGCAGGGTGCCCTCGGGCGCGGTCTCGCCCAGGTGCGCTTCGACCTCGTCGCCGAAGCCGAGCTTGAGAGCTTCGCCCGCGATTTTGCCAACGCGAAGCTTGGGGCCCTGCATGTCCGAGACGATCGGCACATGACGCCCCATCTCGCTTGCGACCTCCCGCACAGTCGTCAGGCGGCCAAGATGTTCTTCATGTTCGCCATGGCTGTAATTCATGCGGAAAGCCGAAGCGCCTGCAGAAATCAGGGCTTTGACCCTGTGCGGCGCCTCGCTGGCCGGGCCTAATGTGGCAAGGATTTTGGTCGTCGGATGCATCATGATGATAACGTTCCCTAAAATACGAGGGTCTCATACGGAGTTGTGGCGCGCACGAAAACCTGCCACCTCACCAAGTTCGGAAAGCGCATATGATCAATAAGGTAGATGATAAAGGAGAACTTCCCATCTTTCGGGCTCGTAGCCGGGCCGGGGATTTCATTTTTTGCGGCACCATCGGTGTCATCTGCCTGATTTCCGCACTTTTCTTTGCGCATGGCTCCGTTCTCGCAGGCGGTATTATCGCCGGCGGATATCTCATCGCGCTGATCCTGCGTTACTCTCTTCTCAGCGATGCTCCGGCCGTCAGGGCAGGCACGAATGTTTCCGAGGAACAGCTTGAGCTGATCGAACGCCTGCGGGCGCTGCTCAATGCGCTGCCCCAGCCTGTCATGCTTCTGAATGACGAAGGCTCGATCGAGATGAGCAACCGGGCCAGCGAGGAGATGTTTGGCAAGCAATCGACAGGCCGACACATCGCGGCTGTCATTCGCGTCCCCAAGGCGCATGAGGCACTCCGTACGCTTGAGGCTACAGGCAAGCCGGTCGAAACCGAGATTTCACTGACCGGGGCGCAGGAACGCACCGCGCTTTTCTATGCCGCCGGTCTTGGCATCTCCAATGCGCATGATCGCGGAGCGATGATTGTCATGCTGCGTGACCGCACAGAGCAGAAAAAGCTCGAGCGTATGCGGACGGATTTCGTCGCCAATGCGAGCCATGAATTGCGCACACCTCTCGCCTCGATGGCGGGCTTTATCGAGACGCTGCAGGGCCACGCGAAAAACGATCCGGCCGCGCGTGAGCGCTTCCTTGAGGTGATGGCCGCCCAGGCGGACCGCATGTTGCGACTGGTCGAAGACCTGATCGGGCTCTCAGCGATTGAGCTGAATGAAACTAAACCGCTGACGGACAAGGTCGATCTGGCGGCCCTGACGGCGAGTGTCACTGAATCCCTCCAGCCGATCGCACAGGCGAAAAACAGCGAGCTTATTGTCGAGACCGGCGATGTCCCGGCCATGGTGCTGGGTGACCGGCATGAGCTTTTCCGCCTTTTCCAGAACCTCTGTGAGAATGCCCTCAAATATGGGGTCAATGAGGAGACGGGTCGGGCGACCGTGAAGGTCAGGGTTGGCTTTGGTCATCCTCCTGCGCGGGAGGGCTATATCCGGACGGGGGATTCAGCGCCGCAGATCGCAGTGCGCGCTGGGGTCGAGGAAGCGCGTCTCGTCCATGTCCAGATCGCCGATAATGGAGAAGGCATCGAGCCCAATGATCTGCCGCGCCTGACCGAGCGGTTCTACCGCGTGAACCCCCAGCTGAGCCGCGCCAAGGGCGGCACAGGGCTCGGCCTTGCCATCGTGAAGCATATTCTTGGGCGGCATCGGGGTGGCCTCCAGATAGAAAGCCAGCTGCGCGAAGGCTCTACTTTCACTGTGTTTTTCCCGCCCCTTCAGGGCGAGCAATTGCCTCGCACTCTCAGCGCTGATAAAGACAAGCGCACTGAGCGCGCTTGACTGCGGCGCAAACGCCGCAAGCTCAGCATTTTGGCGCCTTTTTCGCATAATGGATGCCAGAGAGACGGGGATCGTCTCGTGACCGACAAGAATCTGTCACATGAATCAGGCAGATGGGGCTGACCGGGAGAGCAGAATGCCCTTTGGACTATTGAAATCGGTAGCTGGCCGGCTCGACAAGGTTGATATCGCCCTCGCAACGATGGGCGGACTGGTCGAGCAACAGGTGGCTGACGCAATCGCTGCCTTCGAGCGGGGAGATGTGCTCCTCGCCGAGGAAGTGCGCCTGCGCGACACCGAAGTTGATCGCCATGAACGCCTGATCGAGCGCGAGGTCGTGGCCATCCTTGAAGACCGCCGTCCGGGCGGGGAATCGCTGCGCCGCGCCATGACTGCCATCAAGCTGGCCGCTGAAATGGAGCGCGTTGGGGATCTTTCCAAGAATATCGCCAAGCGCACGACCGTCCTGGCAGATCTCGAAGATATCGACGCAACGCGCCGGGTCGTTCCGACCGTTGCTCGCATGGGTCGCCGCGCACTGACCCAGTTCGGGGAAAGCCTTGACAGTCTCTTCCGCGGCAATGCGGCAGCCGCCCTCGCGGTGCGTGAGGCGGATGACCAGATCGATGATCTCTATAATTCGATCTTCCGAGAGATTCTGGTAAGTATGGGCCAGTATGCTGCTGGTGTTCTGATGGGCACGCATCTTGTGTTCGTCGCCAAGAATTTTGAACGGATCGGTGATCACGCAACGAATATCGCCGAGAGGGTGCATTACACCCTGACAGGTGAAGAGTTGACGGAAGAGCGTCCGAAGACGGACACGACCAGCGTGACGGCGCTGTCGAGCGTCTGACGGGCCTTCCCGCCGCAGACTGACGGAACCAGACAATGAATGCGACCAAAGTGATGATCGTGGAGGATGAAGCCTCGATCGCCGCCCTTCTGGAATATAATCTGAGCAAGGAAGGTTTTGCCGTCTCCATGGCCGGTGACGGTGAGGAAGCCATGATCAAGGTCGAGGAAGAACGCCCCGACGTGATCGTCCTTGACTGGATGTTGCCGAATGTCTCGGGCATCGAAGTCTGCCGTCGCTTACGTTCTCGCACAGCGACATCGAATATCCCGATCATCATGCTGACCGCACGAGCAGAAGAAGCCGACAAGGTGCGCGGGCTTGAGACGGGAGCGGATGATTATCTCGTCAAGCCGTTCTCCATGGTCGAGCTGACGGCTCGCATCAGGGCTGTCCTCCGGCGTATCCGGCCGAGCCTTGTGGCAGAGGCTGTGACCTATGGCGATATCGAGATTGACCGCGCGGCCCATCGCGTGCGCCGCGGCGATACCGAAATTCATCTGGGGCCGACCGAATTTCGTCTCCTTGATCATCTGATGCAGAATCCCGGCCGGGTCTTCTCCCGCGAACAGCTCCTCAATGCGGTCTGGGGCTCGGATGTATTCGTTGAGGCACGGACGGTCGATGTCCATATCGGGCGCTTGCGCAAAGCGCTCAACGCGCATGGTCATGACAATCCAATCCGCACGGTCCGCTCAGCAGGCTATGCGCTGGAAGTTGCCTCTTGAGCGCTTAGCGCGTCCAGAACCATGGCGTCAGCATCACGAGGACGGTCAGCAATTCTAGCCGGCCGATCAGCATAGTGATGCTCATGACCCATTTGGCGGCATCCGGCAGGCTGGCGAAATTTGATGCCGGACCGACCGTGGGCCCCAGTCCCGGGCCGACATTGGCAATTGATGTGCCGGCAGCCGAGAGGGCAGTGATCATATCTAGCCCCATGGTGGACAGGATGACGGCGGACGTCGCGAAAATCGCAAAGTAGATGAAAAAGAAGCTCAGCACCGAGAGGAAAACGTCATCGGTGATAATGCGGCCATTGAATCTGGCAACGGTTGCCCGGTGCGGGTGGGCCAATCGCCGGACATGAAGCGCCAGGGCCTCGAAGGCGACCTGCACCCGGAAGACCTTCAGCCCGCAGGAGGTCGAACCAGAACATCCGCCGACGAACGGGATAATGAAGAAGAACCCGGCGGCAAACGCGCCCCACAACATGTAATCGGCAGAAGCATAGCCCGTCCCGGTCATGAGTGAGACGACGTTGAAGATGGCAAGACGGAAGGCCTGGAACGGTTCCAGTCCAAAATCATGGGCAATTCTAAGGCCGATGATGAGGGTACCTGCTGCGATGACGAGGAGGAAGAGCTTGACCTCGCTGTCTTTTGTCAGCCTCCCGACTTTCCCGCGCAGCAGAAGCAGATACAGCGTAAAGGGCAGAGCCCCGATAATCATGAAGACTGTCGCTACGAGGTCGACGGGATAGCGGATGGAGGGGTCGGTCAGGAAATAGCCAAAGCTTGCGTCCTTGGTCGAAAAGCCGCCGGTTGCAATCGTTGTCATGGCATGATTGATCGCATCAAACCCGGTCATGCCGCAGAATTTATAAGCAGCAAAACACAAGAAGGTCAGGAAGACATAGAGGATCGTGATGGCGCTCGCGATCTGCCCGGTGCCGGGCAAGATTTTCTCGGAGGGTTCAGAGGCCTCCATGCGGAAGAGCTGCAGACCACCGACGGCCAGAAACGGCATCAGGGCGGTCGCCATGACGACAACGCCGACACCGCCGAGCCATTGCAGGATTGAACGCCACAAAAGGAAACCAGGTGGTGCATTATCAAGGCCGGATACGACCGTGCTGCCCGTTGTCGTCAGCCCCGACATCGATTCGAAAAATGCATCGGTGACCGAAAGGTCCTTACTGCCGAGGATGAAGGGGAGAGTGCCTGCGATCGCGATCGCAAGCCAGATCATCGTGACGGTCAAAAAGCTTTGCCTTGTCGTCAGCCCTTCGATCTTGCCCCAGCACGCCGTGGCCAGGCCCGTCCCGCACGTCCCGCAAACCAGCGCGGCCGTGCCAAAGGCGCGCCAGTCTCCATGCCCGGCGATCAAATCGGCGAGCAATGGAAACAGCATCAACCCCCCTGTCATGCAGATGAAGAGGCCGACAATGAAAAGGACCGGGCGGAATTCCATTCTTCTCTCGGGCAGCTACCAGCGCCGCTGGGGGAGGGTGTCCGTCAATTCGGGCGCTGACGGCAATGGGGGCTATCGAGGGAGAAGGCGGGGATGCCCGCCATGAAATGCTCACCGCCCGCGGTCAGCATGCCGTAATGGCCGACCATCAGGCCTGAGGGCGTCTCGAGCGGACAGCCCGAGACATATTCATAGACATCGCCAGGCGCGAGAACCGGCTGCTCGCCGACCACCCCGTCACCATCGACGGTGAAGGTGCGCCCGCTGGAATCAGTGATCTGCCAGTGCCGGTCGCACAGCCGCACGACCGTGTCGGAATCATTGTCGATCCGCACCCGATAGGCCCAGACATAATGGCTTTCAGACGGCTCGGATTCTTCTTCCAGATAATCCGGCTCGACGGTGACGCGGATACCGCGCGTCACTTCCTCATAAAGGGGCGTCTCCATGGAGACCTCACTTACACTTTGCCCAACGCATTCGCCCTTGCCCGGCGAAGGGGGCGGTTTACGCCTCCGGGCGCGTCACGCAAAGCCTTTCCTCCAGTTGCGTCTTGCTCTTGGCAGAGGGGGCCAGTACCCCGTCTGACACTGAGAAAGAGGACCTATGACCGCGTCTACCAACGGTATTTTTCAGGCAGATGACATTCGCGCCGCGATTGGCAGCGGCGTGATCGGCCTTGGCGCCGAGGCGGGAGCGGCCCAGATCCAGCCGGCCAGCCTCGACCTGACTCTCGGCGCGAAGGCATGGCGCGTTCGCGCGGCATTCCTGCCAGGCCGGGAGAAAACGGTCGAAGGGCGCCTTGAAGAAGGGCTTGGCCTGCATGAGCTGGACCTGACCGAAGGGGCCGTCCTTGAGAAGGGCTGCGTCTATCTCGTCAAGCTGCGCGAAAGCCTGACCCTGCCTTTCGGTGTCTTTGCGCGGGCCAATCCGAAAAGCTCGACCGGCCGGATCGATGTCTTTGTCCGCCTCGTGACGGATATGGGCACTTCTTATGAGACCGTTCCTGCTGGTTATGATGGCCCGCTTTATGCGGAGATCAGCCCCCGGACGTTCTCGATACTTGTGCGGGAGGGCTCCAGCCTCAACCAATTGCGCATCCGGCGCGGACAAAGCGCGCTCAGTGATGATGAGCTCTCGGCCCTGCATGTCGCCGATCCGCTCGTGACGGGAGTGGCCGATATCGAAGGGGGTTTGCGCGTCTCGGTCGATCTGGGCGGCAGTCTGGGCGGCATCATCGGCTACCGCGCGCGGCGGCACACAGGATTGATTGATATCGATAAGGTCGGCGCGCTGGCGCCCGATGATTATTTCGAGCCGATCCCCCGGCCCACCAATGGGTTTCTCATTCTGGACCCGGATGAATTTTATATTCTTGCGAGCCGTGAAGAGCTGCGTATGCCGCGCGACCTGGCTGCCGAGATGGTGCCGATCGATACCGACCTTGGAGCCTTCCGGGTGCATTATGCGGGCTTCTTTGACCCGGGCTTTGGGCTCGAGGCGCCGAGCCGCGCTGTCCTTGAGGTTCGCGGCTATGATGCGCCTTTCGTGCTGGAGCATGGCCAGACCGTGGCCCGGCTTTCCTTCGAGCGGCTGTCGGGCGAGCCTGCGCTTGCTTATGGGGCGGGCATGAAATCGAACTATCAAGGCCAGGGCCTCCGGCTCTCCAAGCATTTCAATATGGGGTGAGGGCGGTGTTCGGGAAAACTCGTCATTCCCAAGCCCCCGCGCGCCGCATAGCCTTTGCCTCCATGCCGACACGATCCAATCAATGGCCCGGCGCCTGTCATTGGCGCCTCTCCGGCACCGATGTGTGGCTCGACGCGTCGGGCGCGATGTTCGTGCCTGCCGCCAGCCTGCTTGTCGTCTCGGACCTGCATTTCGAAAAGGGCTCACATTACGCCGAACGCGGACAGATGATCCCGCCCTATGACACTCGCGCGACTTTAAAGGCGGTCGAAGCGGCGATCCGAAAATACCGCCCCCGGACGGTTCTGTCGCTCGGCGATACCTTCCATGATGGCAGGGCAGAGGCCCGCATGATGGCCGAGGACCGACAGAAGCTGATCGCGCTTTGTGAAGCGCAGGACTGGATCTTCGTTCTCGGCAATCACGACCCTCTGCCGCCAAAAGCGTTCAGAGGGAGGGCGGTAGAAGAGATCAGTGCCGGGGGCCTGCACTTTACCCATGAACCCGAAGGGGCGGGCTGGCATGTCGCCGGGCACCTTCACCCTTGTGCGCTGGCGGTCAGTGAGGGGCGCGGCTTCCGGCGGAGCTGTTTCATCTCCGACGGCACACGGATGATCCTGCCCTCAATGGGCGCCTATACGGGCGGGCTCAATGTGCTGGATGAGGCTTTTGCGCCAGCATTCCCGGACGGTTTTGATGTCTTCCTGCGCAGTGGGCCACGTGTTTTCCGCGTGCCGGTCTCATCGCTGCGGGCTGATAACCAGCCGGTACGCGGCTGGCGCCTTGGCGCGCGGGCCTAAAAGCGGGTCAGACCCAAAATCGTCAGTAAGAGGAAGCCTGTGGTGGCGAGCGTCAGCCGCATTCGCAATCCGCGATACCATGGCGACCATTCATTGCGTGCGAGCAGCTCGGTCGTCAGCAGAAAGAGGAATGCGACGAGGAGGATACCGAACCGCACGGTTGATCCCATGCCAAGGCCGGGCAGCAACTGGTTGGGCACCACCGCCGCCCAGCCGAGCAGCAGCGGGAAGGCGGTAAAGATCAGCCGGTCCGGTCGCCAGTCACGGATCGCGACGCCCCATCTTGCGCCGCCAAGGAATGACACGACGATCGCGCCATAAATCAGCACCCAGCCGATAAAGCTCATCGCCAGTTCATAGGTAAAGAGCCCCGGCGTCATCCAGATCAGGATCGCGGCAAGGGCAAAGGGGATCAGGCTGGCATAGCCAAACTGCATGGCCCGCAATTGCGTGCTTGAGGGGCGGTCAAGATCGGTCCCAACGATGCGCATGCCTCATCCTCTCTCCTGCCGGAGAGCTTAACAGATTTGGCGTGAGACTAGAAACTGTCCTTGCGGCGGCGGATCTCAGCGAAGACCTCCGCCGGGGCAGCCTCCCCCATGCCGATGGCCGCCTGCATCGAGGGGGCATCAGCGCGAAGGAAGGGGTTGGTCTCAAGCTCTGTCGCAAGCGTCATCGGCACGGTTGGCTCGCCTTTCTCCCGCAAGGTCTTCACTTCGCCGATCCGGGCGGCAAGCGCTGCATTCTCCTCGCCGAGGCTGTCGGCAAAGGTGGCATTGGCGGCAGTATATTCATGCGCGCAGTAAAGCGTCATGTCCGCCGGCAGGGCTTTGAGTTTGGAAAGCGAGGCCCACATTTGCTCAGGACTGCCTTCAAAGAGGCGCCCGCAGCCCAAGCTGAAGAGCGTGTCGCCGACAAAGCCGACATGCCCTTCGTCAAAAAGATAGCAGATATGCCCCATCGTATGGCCGGGCGTGTCGATCACGCGGAAAATGACATCGCCAAGCGCCACCTCATCGCCGTCGCAGACGGCGCGGTCACGGCCCGGAATACGGTCGCCTTCGCCTGACGGGCCTATGATCTGGGCGCCAAAGCGGGTTTTGAGGGCCTCATTCCCGCCTGTGTGATCGAAATGCCAGTGCGTGTTGAGGATCAAATCGAGCCCCCAGCCCTGTCGGTCGAGTTCCGCCGCGATGGCGTCGGCATCGGGCGTGTCGACACAGGCGGTTTTTCCCGATCCCTCCTCGCGCAGCAGGAATCCATAATTATCTTTGAGGCAAGGAAATTGGACGACGGTGAGCGGGCCGTATGTGCGTTTCATGATCATGGTTTGTGATATGGGCGCGAAAAGCGCAATGTCGCGCCGAATTCGCACCGCCGACAAAGGAGATCAGGTTTGCGGGTGGCCGTTTCGGAACTCGAAGGGTTCTACGCCAGCGCCATGGGCGCCGTGGCGCAAGAGGCCCTGTCGACGAAACTGACCCAAGCCTGGGGCACGGCGGAGCATTTGCGAGTAGCGGGCTTTGGCTACACCCAGCCTTATCTCGGGGTTTTCACCGGGGCCGAGCGCATGGTTGCGATGAGCCCCGCCGGGGCCGGTATCCGCGCGGGCGGCGATGTCCCCGCAGCGCTGGTCAGCGAATGCGCCTGGCCCTTGCCCGATGCCTCGATCGACCGGCTCCTGATCCTTCACGGCATGGAGGAAAGCGCCGATGCCCGCCGCCTGTTGCGCGAGGCATGGCGGGTTCTGGCCGATGACGGGCTGATGATCATCGCGGTCGCCAACCGCCGCGGGCCGTGGGCGATGGTTGAGACCAGCCCCTTTGCCGCTGGCCAGCCCTATTCGCGGCGCCAGCTCGATGATGCACTGAAAGCCGCCATGTTCGGGCCGACCGCCCATGCAACGGCGCTGCATTTCCCGCCGATCAGGAACAAGGCGCTGCTCCGGCTCGCCCCGACATGGGAGCGGCTGGGCGCGACGATTGAGGATTGGCGCCTGCCGCCGATCTTCCCCAATCTCGCGGGCGTCAATCTGGTTGAGGCCCGTAAGGTCAGTGCCCTGCCGATTTCGGGCAGCAAGGCGGAGGTCTTCCGACCCGGCCTGTTGATGCCGGGGCGCCTCGGGAAGGCAAGCCCTGCCAATCGCGTGAAGAAAGTCAGAAAGTGACAGAAGACAGAATGCCGAAACGGCCGCAGCCTCTCGCCGGGCTCGCCGATATTGCCCCTTACGTGCCGGGCAAGGCCGAGGCGGGCGGAAAGAAAGTGTGGAAGCTCTCCGCCAATGAGAGCGCGATGGGGCCAAGCCCAAAAGCGGTCGCGGCGGCACAGGAAGCGGCCGCTTATATTCATATCTACCCTGACGGCGCGGCGCGCGATCTCAAAACGGGGATTTCGGAAGTTGAGGGGCTCGACCCTGCTCGCCTGATCATCGGGTCGGGATCGGATGAAGTGCTCCAGCTCCTCATCCGAGCTTATGCCGCGCCGGGTGAGGCGATCCTGCAATCAGCGCATGGCTTCTCCTATTACCATGTTGCGGCGGCGGCTGTCCGGGTGAAGACGATTTTCGTGCCGGAAGTGAATTATCTTGCAGATGTCGATGCGCTCCTCGCCGCAGTCGCGCCGGAGGTACGGATTGTCTTCATCGCCAATCCGAACAATCCGACCGGCACAGTCCTGATGGCCGATGAGCTGCGCCGTCTGCGGGACGGCCTGCCTGATGAGGTGATGCTCGTCCTTGATGGCGCCTATGCAGAATACATGATCGATGAGGGCTATAGTGATGGCTGCGATCTCGTTGATGAAGCGATAGAGCGCGGCATGGATAATGTCGTCATGACCCGGACATTCTCCAAGATTTATGGGCTTGGCGGCGCGCGGGTCGGCTGGGGCTATGGCCCGCCGGAAGTGATCTCGATCCTTGAGCGGATCCGCCCGCCTTTCAACATCACCGTGCCGTCGCTGAAAGCCGCCGAAGCCGCGATCCGTGATCAGGCTTTCATGACGGAGAACCGCGCCTTCACTTTATCCGAACGCGCGCGGCTGAAAGAGGGGATCGAGGCGCTCGGCTTTGCGACCATCCCCAGCCACGCCAATTTCGTGACCTTCGATGCGGGCAGTGCTGATGACGCAAAAGCAATCCTTGCTCATCTGGAGGCAGACGGCATTCTCATCCGCAGCGCGGCCTCCAGCGGCTTGCCCTCCCATCTGCGCGTGACGGTGGGCCCCGCCGAAGCGAGCGATGCGTTTCTTGAGAGCCTGAAGGCTTTCGCTGCTTGAGTAAGTCGGCCTCGTCCTTCGAGACGCCGCGTTGCGGCTCCTCAGGATGAGGCCTCAAAAAAATCCTCATTCTGAGGTGGCCCGCAGGGCCCTCGAAGAACGAGGATTTTCCGTTAGCGGACTTTCGGTAGCTCGCCGATTTTTGCGCGAGCAATGCCGGAGATATAAAGTGCGCCGCCGCTCATCTCGAAGGGCACGGTCGCCTCGGGTTTGCCGGAGCGATAGGCCTTGAGCACCAGCTCCGCCTGAAGAAGCTGGTTGGGCTCTGCTATCTCGAAAGTGCGGATCAGCGAGAGGAGCTTTTGCTCATCGCGATAGGTGACATCGAGACGGCCTGCGGGATAGCCCGCCTCATCAATGCCGAGTTTGCCATCGAGTTTGATGAGGGTCGGTGGGCCGTCGCGCCCATCGTCAAAGGCGATCTGGGAGGCTTCGATGGTTACCTTGTCGCCCTGCCCGGGCTCATGGCTGATGAGGAGGTCCACACCGGGGAGGATCGCCTGGCGGTCTGTTTCATCCGTATAGGTGACATTCCGGAAGCTCGCGCCAAGATACCATTTATCCGGCTCATCGCTTACCCAATTGGCTTTCAGCGACCCAAGGTCGAGAGACGGCCCGTCGGGGATCTCGACCAGCACGTCATCGCCTTCGGCGCTGTATTTATCCTCAGCGATCCCGACACGCAGATTGTTCGGCGTCAGGCTGAGATATTCCTCACCGAGAATGATCGCCTGCGGCCCGCGGGGGGCAAGGATCAGGGTCTCAAGATCATGCGGCACGGCAATGATGTGGAGGATCTCGCCCGACCAGTCGAAATTGCCGCGCTGCGCCCAGTTGAAATTGTCGATCCGGGCACGGAGCGCCATGGGGTAGCCGCGCACCTTGATCCCGTCATAGGTGACGGTGTGCCCGGCCTCGCGCTCATTTTCGATGAACTTGTCGACCTCGTCGCGCATGAACCCGGCGCCATAGAACCACAGCGCGGTATAGCCCGCGATCAGCAGCCCGCCGATGACAAGGGGCAGGATCAGGAAAAGCCGGTTGGCGCGGCGCTCGCTAGTGCTCATGGCGGGGCAGTCCTTCGCTGACGGGCGGGTTCGACCCTGCTTGTCCCCTCGGGGCCTCGGCTTCAAGCCGCCGGACGGCATTTTCAACGGTCCGCTCCAGCTCCTCGGTCAGCGCCGCGCGGTCGAGCCCTGCAGGCAGGGGAGGGAAGACTTCCATTTTGATCGTGCCGGGGATCTTCTCCGGCCCCGGCGTCAGCCAGTAGCTGCCCGAATTATGCGCGACCGGCACGACCGGCAGGTTCAGGCTTTTGGCCAGTGCCGCGATGCCCGGCTGATAGGGGGCATGGCTGCCGGGCGCCGCGCGGGTGCCTTCGGGGAAGATCACTATATGGCTCGCACCGTCTTCCAGCGCCGTCTTTGCCTCGGTCAGCATCGAGCGCAGCGCCTTGGCGCCGGCATCCCGGTCGACAAAGATGAAGCCGACCGCCTGGCACCACCAGCCGAACATCGGAATGCTCTTCAGCTCTTTTTTCAGGACGATCGCTCCGCGCGGCAGCTCGACCGTCAGGGCCAGCGTCTCCCACATTGACTGGTGCTTGGCTGCGATGATGGCGGGGCTGGTCGCAAAATGCTCCCGGCCCGTCACTTCGGAGCGGACCCCGCAGAGCCAGCGCGCGGCGCACAGATTGCTCCGGGCCCAGAGCTTGGCCACCTGCCATGCTGCCGGGCGATAGGCCATGAACGGCACGCCCAGTAACCCGATCACTGTGGTCGAGAGGCAGAGAAAGAGGAGATAAGCGTAGGAACGGATAAGACGCATGGGCTCAGGTCAGGGACCGCGCATAGGCGAGCAGGAATTTGGCATATTCCCGCGACAGCAGGTTCCAGACTTTGGGCGAGGTCATCCAGCCTTCATCCGGGGCCAGACGGCTAGCCACGGGCACACTGACGATTGTCAGTTTCGGCGCGGCATGTTTCAGCTCGACGGCGGCGCGCGGCAGATGGAATTCGGACGTCACCAGCACGACCGCTTCATAGCCATGGGCAACGGCCCAGTCGCGGGCTTCCAGCGCATTGCCAATCGTCGTCTGGGCGCGGGGGCCAAGATCGACACAGCATTCGATCAGGGTGCGGTCACCGGTGGCGGCAAGATCGTTCTTGGTCACCTGCGGATGGGTGCCGGAAATCAGGACCCGCTCAGCCAGCCCCGTTTCATAAAGCTTGAGCGCCCGCTCGATCCGCTCCCCGCTGCCGCCGGTAAAGACGACGATGCCGACCTTGTCGCGGGGGATGCCTTCAAGTGCGCTCATCGCGCGATCCATGTCGAAATTACGCTCGCGCGGCAGCTGGCCGACAAAGATGAAGAACCCGAGGACGAGGCCAAGGGCTATTCCTGCCAGGAGCTTCACGAAAACACGCATCGATGAGGGCCGTCCTTGTTCGAGACACCAGCCTAATATGGCAAGCGTCTGATGGCAAAGCCTTCCGGGGTTAGCTCGTTTCCGCGAGGAAAGAGAGTTGCTCGACTTTCGCGACCTGTTTGAGGCGGTCAAGATCGGTCAGCGGGGTCGGATATTTGCCCGTGAAGCAGTGATCCGAATAGGCGGGCCGTTCGGGATCGCGCGGGCCTTTGCCGAAGGCTTCATACATCCCGTCGACCGACAGGAAGGCAAGGCTGTCCGCGCCGATATGCTCGCGGATTTCCTCGACGGTGTAGTTCGCCGCCATGAGCTCCTCGCGGCTCGGCATATCGATGCCGTAATAGTCCGGCCACAGGATCGGCGGACATGCGATCCGGAAATGGACTTCCTTTGCGCCGGCCCGGCGGAGGAGGCGGGTCAGTTTTTTCGAGGTCGTGCCGCGCACAATGGAATCATCGATCAGGACAACGCGCTTGCCCTCAACGACGCCCTTATTGGGGGAAAGCTTCCGGGCGACGCCCAGCTCGCGTAGCTCCTGCGTCGGCTGGATGAAGGTCCGGCCCGCATAGTGGCCCCGGATCAGCGCCATGTCATAGGACTGGTGCGTTTCATTGGCATAGCCGATCGCCGCCGGCACGCCGCCATCGGGAATTGGGGAGATGACATCCGCCTCGACAGGAGATTCTTTGGCCAGCTGCGCGCCCAGCCGTTTGCGCAACTCATAAACGCATTCATCCTCGATGAAGCTGTTGGGGCGCGCAAAATAGATCAGCTCAAAGACGCAAGACCGGGCATGGCTCTGCGGGGGGAAAATCTGGCGGCTCTCGATCGAGCCATCGGCGCGGCAGATCACCATTTCGCCAGGCTGCACCTCACGGATGAAATCCGCGCCGATCAGGTCAAAGGCGCAGGTTTCGGACGCCAAGACAGGGGCATCGCCGAGCTTGCCGAGGACGAGCGGGCGGATACCCACCGGGTCACGCACACCGATCATCGCATCATGCGTCATCGCGATCAGCGCATAGGCGCCCTCAATGGCGGGCAGACTGTCCATGATCCGTTCAGGGATCGACAGGCGCCGCGATTGCGAGATCAGCTTGACGAAAATCTCGCTGTCCGAGGTCGTATGGAAAATGCGCCCCTCACGGATCAGCTGGGTGCGAAGCGTGCGGGCATTGGTCAGATTGCCGTTATGGGCAAGCGCCAGCCCGCCGCGGTCGAGATCTGCGTAGAAGGGTTGGACATTGCGCAGGCCCGACCCGCCGGTCGTTGAATAGCGCGTGTGTCCGATCCCTGAATTGCCCTTGATCTGGCTGACGACCTTTTCGGACATGAAATGCGAGCTGACGAGGCCGAGCGCTTTTTCATTATAGAACTGCTCACCGTCAAAGGTGGCGATACCGGCCGCTTCCTGCCCGCGGTGCTGGAGAGCATGAAGGCCGAGCGCGATGGTGCCGGCCGCATCGCCCGTATGTCCGATCATGCCAAAGACGCCGCATTCCTCATTGAGGGCGCGCGGCAGTTGCGGGGCACTGATTGCGCGCCGCTGTTCGCGTTCAAGGAAACGGCGCTGGGCCGCAAGAAGGCGGGTATCCTGGCTGGGCATTCAGGCCTCCAAAACCGCTATCGCCCGAAAAGGGTGGAGAAGCGGCTAAGGCCCTTCCGACCCACGGCTCTAGACCGGTTCATTCTGCGGCGATTCGCCGTCTTCTGATTCCGTTTCCGCCCCGAGGGGCTGAAGCCCCATGCCTTCAAAGAACTCGGCGGCAATGACCACGGGTCCTTTGAGAAGCGAGTTTTCAAGCCAAGCGGGCGGGTTGTCCTCGTCGAAATAGATATTGAGGGCCAGATACACCAGCCCCAGCAGGAGCCAACCCCTTATGATTCCATAAATAACGCCGCCGATGCGATCCCAGCGCACAGGCTCCTTGCCCAGATAGCGTCCGAGGACGATCTCAAGGACGATATGCGCGATGATAAAGATGATCAGGAACAGCGTCGCATAGCCCGCGATCTGGCTGAACGTGCCTTCGCCGAAAAGCGTGCTGAAGCTTTGCCCGAAGAACATGCAGGCCATGACGCCAAAGCCGATGGCGACCAGTGTCACGAGCTCACGGGTGAAGCCCCGGATCCAGGCAAAGACGCCGGAAAGACCCAGAATGGCCAGAATGAAAAGATCAAACAGGGTCACGCTGCCTTACCCGCCGGGAACTTGTTATCCGTAATGTCACAATCGGCGCGGCTGGGCCAGCGGGGAATTGCACTTCTCAGGTGTTCAATGTCAGGCGGTTTGCAGCTCGCCTGAACGCGCCGCGGTCCGATACGCACCTGGTGTCATCCCTGTCTCTTCCTTGAAGGCCCTGTTGAAGGGGCCGATCGAGCCAAAACCGCACTCCATCGCGACCGACAGGATCGATTGGTCTGCATGGTGCTCATCACCCAGCATGGCTTTGGCTTGCCCAATGCGATGGTGATTGATCAGCCTGTTGAAGTTCGGATAGCCGAGCGCCCCGGTGATCGCTTGGCTGACTTTATAGTCTGGCTCGCCCAGCACGGCGGCAAGATCAGCCACCTTGATCTCAGGATTGGTGAAGAGCTGCTCGCCCTCGAGATGCTGGGTGATCCGCGCGCCGAGCCGGTGATCGGCCTCAAGCGGTGTGCGCCGGGACTGCTGGCGGGAAGAGCCTGCCGGGAGCGGATGGAACAGCCGATAGCGGACCGCGATGCTTGCGCCAGCGACCGCAAAGACCGCGCAGGTGACCTTGATGACCATTGAATCAAGGACGGTGAATTCGGCGACCTCGCGCTGCAGAACGACGGCGGCGGTAAAGAGGAGCGCATAGCCCGCCACGAACCTCTTGCGGAAAGTCCGCTCTTCGGCGGGCAGGTTCTTGCGCAGGCCTTCCAGCGGTTCAAACAGCGGCAGAAGGAGGACCGTCGAGCTGATCAGCGTGAAGATGTTCGAGACGATGCCGGTCACCATGTTGGCCGGGGCATCGGCGTTCAGGTCGAGCACAAACCCTGTGAGGTAAAGAACGACGACCAGAACGACCGGCCATCGCCCGCCATCGGGGCGGAAAAGCGAGCGGGTCAACAGCCAGGCAATCCCGCAGGTCGCGCTGCAAGCAAAAGTGAAGATGGGCAGGAGCGGGCCGAGATGCTCTCCCGCTGCCGCGACAAGGCAGAAGCTGAAAACGCCCGTCACGAACAACGCCCAATAGATCAGGACCGGATGGGCGGCCAGTTTTTGCCGCGACGTCCCTAGAAAAGAGAGGGCCAGTCCGGCGGTCAGGATCGGGGCTGCCATGATGGCCTGTGTCGCGCTCATTGCGTGCTTCTTCCTCTTCCCGGCAGTTCTTCTAACTTAGGTCCGGCCCAGACCAAAATCGATGCCGGAAATCCCCAAAAAACAATGGCCGATTTCCAAATCAGCGAGACGAGAGCCGCTCATCCTTCTCATTCCTGACCCTACAGCGCGCGAAACTCGCCGGTCAGATGAAAGGATTTCTGGATGCAACCCCCTCGCCATCAACTGTCCGCCCGCCTGCCCGGCAAGGCCCTCAAAACTTCTGGCGTCATTTGGTACCTAACGGCGGCAGCGGGGCAGCTCGCCTTCATCTATTATATCCTCGTTTATTATGGCGGCCGGACGGCGCGCGGCGAATATGCGGCGTGGAACGACCGGCCGATTATCATGGGCTATGCCGAGGGTGACCTTCTCGGCAACATCATGTTCGCCCTTCATGTCCTCCTTGCCGCCGTCATCACCTTTGGCGGGTTGATGCAGCTGATCCCGCCATTGCGGCGGCGGTTCCCCGCTCTTCACCGCTGGAATGGGCGGCTCTTCATGGCGCTTGCCGTTTTCATGGCGATCGGGGGGATATGGCTGGTTTGGGGCAGGGGGGCCTTTCTCTCAGTTTCTTCCGGCATCCCGACGACTATCAACGGCATTCTCATCCTGATCTTCGCAGGTATCGCGCTGCGCTATGCGATCCGGCGCCAGATCGATCAACATCGTCAATGGGCGATGCGGCTCTTCATGGCGGTCAACGGGGTCTGGTTTTTTCGGGTGATGATCATGGCATGGATCATCGGCAATCAGGGGCCGCGCGGGATGAACTCGACGCTTTCAGGTCCTGCCGATTTTGCGATCTCTTACGGCTCGTTTCTGCTGCCACTTCTCGGGCTTGAGATCTATTTTGCCGCAACACGCAGCCAGAGCGCGGGCGCCAAGCTCGCGGCGGCGGGGTTCGTCCTTCTGATGTCAGCGCTGATGGCGCTCGGCATCTTCGGGACCATCACCCGCATGTGGGGGCCATATCTCTGAGGCGATCAGGAGCGAGGCGGGTCATTCCAGGATAAGCGATCCTCAATGGCCCGCCTCAGCTCGAAAAAAGCGAAAGGCTTTTGTACCCGAACTTCAAGCCGGTATTTCTTGGGCAGGTCATTCTCGGCATAGCCGGTGACAAAGACGAACGGAATTTTCTTCTCGTTCAGTTCATCCGCGAGCGGATAGGCCATGGTGCGGTCAAGATTGATATCGAGCACGGCAAGGTCGAAATCCTCGCGGTCGGCGGCAGCCATTGCCTTTTCCAGATTGAGAAACGGCCCGACGGTATCGCAGCCAAAGGATTGAAGGGCCTCTTCGACTTCGAGCGCGACGAAGAACTCATCCTCAACGATCAGTACCCGTTTGCCAGCCAGTCTGCCGGCTTTGCCATCTCCGGTTCCGTGTCGAGGCCCTCCAGCCATGTCGTTTCCCGAGGAGTAGTGGACTTGTGAAGTGCGGATTCTACGCTCTGCCATTTTAATTTATTGCCCCGCTCGTATGACGGAGATGTCAGTCGGTACTGCGATATTGCAGGTCACTCCATCAGGAAAAAAATTCAGCTTAACTGTTCCGTGCAGGTCGTAAGGGACACCGCGTTCAAGCAGCATGTGCCCGAACCCGCGGCGCGTAGGCGGCTCGACCGCAGGGCCGCCAGACTCTGTCCATTGAATGGCCAAAAGCTCATTGTCGTCAGAAACATCCCAGTTGACCGCCACCTTCCCCTCATCAACCGATAGGGCGCCATATTTAGCGGCATTGGTGGCAAGCTCGTGAAATGCCATGCCCAGCGTGATCGCCCCTTTGGGCGTCAGATTGATGTCGGGGCCATGCAGAGAAAGATTCTCAGCCTTGTCATTTCTGTACGGAGAAATCTCATCTTCGATCGTGCTGCGAAGGTCTGCGCCGGTCCATTTGGATTCTGCCAGTCTGTTATGGGTATGGGCGAGCCCGCGGATGCGCCCCTCAAAGGATTTGCGTCCCGCCGCGTAAGAAGCATCTTCATGAAAGCTGCGCTGGGCAACGGAGATGACAGTTGCGAGCGTGTTCTTCACCCGGTGGCTTAGTTCGGCGATCAAGAGGTCGCGCTTCTCCTCGGATTCCTTGCGCTCGGAGATATCGCGGACGATCCCGGTAAAGAGCCTGCGTTCGCCCAGCCGGAATTCACTGATGGACAGGTCGGCAGGGAAGGTCGATCCATCCTTCCGTTGACCAACGACTTCACGGCCGATGCCGATAATCTTCTTCTCGCCTGTGTCGCGATAATGCTTCAGATACTGATCATGATGATCCTGATAAGGTTCAGGCATCAGCATTTTGACATTAGCACCGATCATCTCGTGATCGTCATAGCCGAACAGATTCAGGGCCGCGGGATTGAGGGATTCGATCGTGCCTTCTTCGCTGATCGTAATGACACCATCCAGCGCGTGATCAAGAATAGCCCGTAGGCGGACTTCACTCTCCGCAACATCCTGTCGGTGGGGCCCGGCCGGATTTTCGGGCGCGGGTTCCGCTGTGAGTGTCCTCTCAGTCATGCAGCTCACTCTCTCAGAGCCGTCGCGGCAAATACAACCATCACGTGGTGAAGTGTCGCCGCCTCCCGCTATATAGGTGTGCGCTGGGGGGTCATGCAAACCCTTTCTCAGATTGGGGAATTTGGAAATCTGGGAGGATCAGGCGAGGCTTTTGACGTAAGCGACGACATCGGCGGCCTGCTCGACCCGGCGGCGCGAAGTCGCCTTGTCGCCATCCGCGCCATTCGGGCAGAGGATTTTCTCAAAGCCAAGTTTTCTCGCTTCCGCCATCCGGGTGTCCATCTGCGGCACGGCGCGGACAGCGCCCGACAGGCCGATCTCCCCGAATATCGCGAGTTTCTCCGGCAACGGCGTATCGAGCCGTGAGGAGAGAAGGGCGGCGACCGCCGCCAGATCCGCGGCGGGTTCTGAAATCCGCAAACCCCCTGCGACATTCAGAAAGACATCATGCCGGCCGAAATCCATGCCGCATCTTGTATCGAGCACGGCGAGCAGCATGGAGAGCCTTGCCGAATCCCATCCCACCACGGCCCGGCGCGGGGCGCCCAGAGTCGACGGGCTGACTAGCGCCTGAAATTCACAAAGGAGGGGCCGCGTCCCCTCGATCCCGGCAAAGATCGCCGCGCCCGTCGCGGGCTCGCCGCCTTCACCAAGGAACAAAGCGGAGGGGTTCGGGACTTCTTTCAGGCCCCCGCCGGTCATCTCGAAAATGCCGATTTCATGGGCCGCGCCAAAGCGATTCTTGACCGCCCTCAGAATACGGAAGGATCGGCCGGTCTCGGCCTCGAAATAAAGGACCGCATCGACGAGGTGCTCAACGACGCGCGGGCCCGCCAGCTGGCCGTCTTTGGTGACATGCCCGACAAGGATAAGGACGCAGCCTGTGTTCTTGGCGAACCGGACCAGCTCCTGCGCGCAGGAGCGCACCTGCGTCACCGTGCCGGGCGCGGCGGGCAGGCTGTCCGACCACAGGGTCTGGATCGAATCGATGATGACGGCCTGCGGCTTTTCGGCCTTCAGCGTGGCGAGGATATCGCGCATCGACGTGCCGGTGGCGAGCGACATGGGCGATTTGGTCAGGCCCAGCCGCCTTGCCCGCATGCGGATCTGGGCGGTGGCTTCCTCGCCGGAGAGATAAAGCGTCCGTGTACCGCGTTCGGCAAGGCCGGTCGCGATCTGCAGCAGCAAGGTCGATTTGCCGACGCCGGGGTCACCGCCGATCAGGAGCGCGCCGCCGGGGACCAGCCCGCCGCCGACCGCGCGGTCGAATTCGGCATTCCCCGTGGGCAGTCGCGCTTCGGCCTTCACATCGCCGTCGAGCGTTTCAAGCTCAATCGCGCGGCCCTTGCTGGCCGCTGCGCTGGCCGACAGGCTGCCGGGCGGGGCGCTGGCGCCTTCCTCGATCTCGATCGAGTTCCATGATCCGCAGGCGTCGCACCGTCCGGCCCATTTGGCATAGACGGCACCGCAGGACTGGCAGACATAGGTGTCAGTGGCGCGGGCCATGGAATTCCTTTTCTTTCGGCTCCCTAATCCTGAGGAGCAAGCATTTAGCTTCGGCGCATTCTCCTCTAGCATCGGGGAATGCGGTTCTGTTCTGTTCTCCTTCTCATGTTTCTTGGCGCCTGTGCCAGTCCCGACTTTGCGGCGCCCTCGCTGGACGAGGCGGTGGTCGCCGCAGAGCGCAAGGCGGCGATTGAGGACGCGATGGAGACGGCGCTGAGCCGCCGCGCGCGGGTCTATGACCTCTCCTGGCCGATCCTCACCGCGAATACAGAGCTCTGCCCCAAAGTGCGGCCCTCCCTCGGCACGGTGCTGGCGGACCGCAAACAGCTTGCGCGGCTGGCGGGCGGCTTGCGCGAGAAGGAGCTCGACTTCATCGGCGTGCCTGATGAGCTGACCATCATGCATGTCATGGCGGGCAGCCCGGCGGATCGGGCCGGCATCCCCTCCGGCGCGCGGCTTATCGCGGTGGAGGGCGAGGCGGTCGAGGAGCCCAAAGACGCGGCCGACAAGATCCGGGAGCGGACAAAGGAAGAGGAGCCCGTCACCCTGACCATCGCCGATGGGGCGGGCAGGCGTGATGTCACGCTCTCGGGCGTTGAGCGCTGCGATTACGCGGTGAAGATTTCAACCAGCCAGGCGATCAACGCCCATGCCTATTCGGGCGACATCGTCATCTATACCGGCGTCATCCGCTCGCTGGAGGATGAAGCCCTGCGCTATCTGATCTCCCATGAGGCCGCGCATCTGATCGCTGAGCACCGCGCCAAATATATCCGTAATGTGACGGTTTCAGGTGCGGTCATCACCGGCCCCGTCCTTTATGTGGCAGGCGGGCTGGCCGACCGGCTGGCCGGTGCCGCCGATGAGCCGCCCGATATTTCCTATCGCGCGCGGGCGCTGCGCTTTCTTGCCCCCTGGGCGGAAGAGTTCGAAGCGGAAGCCGATTATCTGGGGCTTTATCTTTTTGCGCGGGCGGGCGGTGACTTGCATGCGGCGGGCGATGTCTTTCATGTCTTCAGCCGGGAGACGCCGGCGGCGATCTATGCGCGCTCGACCCATCCTTTGACGCCGGAGCGGCTCGCAAGGCTCCGCGCTGCGATAGACGAGATCGAGGCCAAAGAGGCCGCAGGAGAAGACCTCATGCCGGAACGGGTGGAGAAATGAAGGCCGATGCCGAACAGCCCGTCATGACGGGCCCTGCCTATTCGCTCCGCCTGACCCTGATCGTCGTGACGATCTTCGGGGTACTGAGCGCGCTGGTGCGGCGTATCGCGGGCGATTATCTTTCCATGGATGACGCCAAGACCAATGTATTCACGCAGGTCTGGCAATGGGGGTACCAGCCGAACAACCCGCCCCTCTTTGAATGGCTGATCAAGATCCTGCACCATCTGACGACAGGGGATCTGTGGAGCTTCCTTCTCGTCAAATATCTCGCGCTGATCGTGGCCGCCGGATTCATCCATGCTGCGGTGCGCACCTATGCGGGCCAGCGCGTAGCCTTCGGCACGGCGATCGGCATGGTGCTCCTCTATCAGGTCGGCTGGAACTTTCATCAGGCCTTCACCCATTCGGCACTGTTGCTGCCGGCGGTCTCGGCCTTGATCTGGGCGGGGCTCATGTCCTTCCGCCAGCCCAGCTATTTTCACATGTTCGTCCTTGGCCTGACGGTCGGTATCTCGCTCCTGACAAAATATAATTCGGGCCTGTTCGTGGCGGGCTACCTTCTGGCGAGCCTTGCCAATCCGCGAATCCGTACGGTGATCCTCGCCCGGCGGTTCATCATCGCGCCGCTCGTGACGGCGGCGATCATCCTGCCCCATGCGATATGGTTCCTTGCGCAGTCGTCCGCCTATAAGGAGACGCTGGAGACGACCATGGGGCTGGAAGGCGCCTATTGGGATCGGCTGGGTGAAGGGCTCCTGTCGCTGATCGTGGCGACCATTTCTTTTTATGTCCCTTGGGCGTTCCTCATTGCGCCGCTGGCAAAGGGCAAGGGCCTTGTCTGGTTCTCAGAAGAGCGCCTTCTGATCCGCTCGACCGTGCTCTCGCTTCTCATCATGGTCGCCGCCGTCGTTCTGTTCGGCATGGGCAATGTGTCAGAGCGCTATCTGATACCGGTCCTCCTGCCTGCTTATGTCGGGGTGACCAGCGTCGTCCTGCGCGCGCAGAAAAGCCTGCGGCCTTGGGTGACGCTTTGTGTTGCCATTGCCATCCTCGTCACGGTGATCCGTGTGGTGACCTATCTCTTCCCCGGTCCGCCCTTCTGTAACGACTGCCGAGAGTACATTCCCTATGCCGCGCTCGAAGAGCCGATCCGCGCTGTCGCGCCGGAGGGTAGCGTGCTGATCGTGCGCGAGGAGAATACCGGCGGCAATCTCGTTGAGATGTTCCCGGCCTCGCCCGTCCGGGTCCTGACCTCCTTCAATCTGATCAACCCGATCAAGGAGAAGGGGCTTTCCTGTTTCTATATCTGGTCGGAGGATATGGTCGGCGGGGTGGCCGTGCCGCCACCGCTCGATTATGTCTATGACGATCCGCGCACGGTTTATGTTGAGGCGCCGTGGCGTCACATGCTCAAGCCCGAAGGCTTCCGCAAAACCGTCTGGGGCATCACCCCGATCGATAAACCTTCTCTTTACGAACTGTTTTGTTCGCCAACGGAACGTGGTTAACCAGCAGTCAATCCGAAGTAAAGAATCTCATAAATCGTCCTTTACCTGATCTTCATTGCAAGATGGTCATTTCGTGACAGGGTTAATCGGCAGGGTGCCGAATAAACCTTCTGGTAGGGAAGATAAAAAATGTCTGTTGAGTTCGATCATGGCGTTCTGGACAATGCCGAGAAGCTCTACACCGCCGAAGATATGTACCGTCTCGGCATCGAAGCTTCGACTCCGGGTGAGGGGGAAGACCCCGATCTCATCACGGCCCATAAATGGTTCAACCTTGCGGCCTCGCGCGGTAATGAATTGGCCCGCGAATATCGCGCCCAACTCACGCTGGAGATGGATTCCCGCGAGATCGCCGAAGCCCAGCGCCTGGCGCGCAAGTGGATGGCTGATAACCGGACCCTGATTTCCCCCCTCTGATCACCCTCATTCTGGCCAAAGCGCGCCCCGCCCCCTAAACCATCGGCAAAAACCCGGTGAAGGAGGGGCAAATGAAGCGCTTTGTGGGATGCCTTTTGGGGCTTGGCCTTGCGGCCTGCGCGAGTGATGGAACCTCGGACCAGACGGTCTGGACGCCCGTAGACGAGAGTGTCGTCGGCGCGGCCACGTCAAAAACCGGCCATCCGCAACTTACCTCTGTCATTGATGATCACTGGGCGCTGATGATGCGCGAAAGCCCGACTTTCGCGACCAGTCTGGGCGTGCGCGATTATGACGACCGTCTCAGCGACCCATCGCTTGAGGCCTATGCCGAAGGCATTTCGGCCCGCCGCACCCTTCTTGCCCGCCTGAAAAAAATCGACCGAAGCGATCTCACCGAAGACGAGGCGCTGAATCGCCAGCTCCTGATGCTCGAACTCGAAAACGAGATCGAGGCGTCAAAATATGGCGGCCGGTACATGATCATGACCAATCGGGGAGGTCCGCATCTCGACCTGACGGGGCTGCCTGATTACCTGCCGTTCCGCAGCGAGGCGGATTACGAATCTTATCTCACCCGCCTGACCCTGATGCCCGAATATCTCGAGAAATCGACGGACCGGCTGCGGTCAGGGCTTGAGGCCGGATGGGTCCAGCCCTGCGCGCCGATGGCGGGTTACGAGGACTCGATTAATATCCACATCGTGATCGACCCCGCCGACAGCACCTTTATGCGGCCTTTCGATAACAAGCCTGCCTCGATTGACGAGGCTCGCTTCGCCGCGATGCGCGTTGATGCGGCCCGCACGATCCGCGATCAGATCGTCCCGGCCTTCCGTGAATTCGAAGCCTTTTATAACCTCGAATACCAGCCCGCCTGCCGGGAGGATGTCGGCACTATCTCCATGCCGGGCGGCAAGGAATATTATGAATACCGTGTGCGTCTCTTCACGACGCTCGATCTGACTCCGGAAGATGTCCACCAGACCGGCCTTGCCGAGGTCGCGCGCATCCGCGCCGAGATGGAAGAGATTGCGAAAGGCGAGGGCTTTGAATCCCTCTCGGCTTTCCAAACTTATCTTCGGTCGAACCCGGATTTCTATCCGAAAACGGCAGAAGAGCGCCTTGAGCGTGCGGCCTGGATTTCGAAGAAAATGGACGGCCAGCTGGTGAAGCTCTTCACCAAGATCCCGCGCATGCCTTATGATATCAAGGAAATCCCCCTCGATATCGCGGAAAAGACGACCACGGCCTATTACTTCCCGCCTGCGGGCGATGGCAGCCGAGCAGGCTCCTATTATGTGAATACGACCCTGCTCGACACGCGGCCGCTGCATGAACTTGAGGCGCTGACCCTGCATGAGGCGGTACCGGGTCACCACTTCCAGATCGCGTTGGCGCAGGAACTCGATATGCCGGCCTTCCGCCGGTTTGGCGGCTTCACCGCCTTTGTTGAGGGCTGGGGGTTATACTCCGAGCGCCTCGGTATGGAAGTCGGTTTCTATGAAACACCCTATACGGACTTTGGGCGCCTTTCCTATGAGATGTGGCGCGCCACGCGCCTCGTTGTCGATACAGGCATGCATTACAAAGGTTGGTCGCGCCAGCGAGCAATCGACTATATGCTCGATAATTCAGGGCTTTCCCGGAACAATGTGACGACTGAGGTCGATCGCTACATCACCTGGCCGGGTCAGGCGCTCGCGTATAAGACAGGCGAGCTGAAGATCCGTGAGCTGAGGGCGCGTGCCGAAGCAGAGCTCGGCAAGGATTTTGATGTCCGGCTCTTCCACGATGCTGTGCTAGAGGCGGGCGCCGTGCCGCTTTCGGTCCTCGAAGAGCGCATCGAGAAATGGATCGCCGGGCAGAAAGCTGGGTGAGCCTGCGGCGGCTGTTAAAACGGGCGCAAACTTCGCCTCACCCTTAGGGAGAAGTCGAAGGTCAGTTTGCTGATCTTCGGGTGAGGGGCTGTCATTTCACACGGTTCCCACCACCCGCTCATCCCCGCGAAAGCGGGGATCTGCCTCTGAGGTCCCGCTCTCTCATCTCTGAAGAGTACAAAGATGAAGCCAACCTTCGTTATGTATGAACAGATGCCCGCCTGCGCGGGCATGAGCGGAGGGATAGAGATCGTGTGATCGGAGGATGGCCTTGAGGAAGCGGCGCCTACCGCCTTCGCTCGAACCGCTCCGCGCCGTCTTCGCTGACATAGCCGTCAAGGAACTCATCATGCGGCATGACGGGGAAGCGCTCCATCTTCTGGGCGGCATAACCGAACCCGATGGCAAGAACCTCACCTTCGGCACGCAGTTTCATCAGCGTGCGGTCATAATAGCCGCCGCCCATGCCTAGACGCGCACCATCACGGCGGACACCGAGCACCGGCACGGCGATAATCTCAGGGGCTGCCTCTGGTGCGCTCTCGGGCGGGATCGGGATGCCGTAGCGGCCCTTGATGAGCGGCGTATCCATGCGGAACTGTCGGAAGATAAGCGGCGCATTCTCCTCAACCGCCACCGGCAGGAGGACTTCGTGACCGGCCGCCAGAAGATCCGCATTCAGATAGGCTGTGTCGAGTTCGTCTCCGACCGGACAATAAAGCGCGATGCGCAGCGGCGTCTGCGGGATGAAATCTTCGATGAAATGATGGGCGGCCTTCATCGCGGCGCTGCCGCCATCCGCGGCGGCAGCCTCGGCCCGTGCGGCTTTTGCGCGTTTCCGGAACGCAGCTTTCCAATCGAGATCGGGAAGAGGGGGCGGTGTCGCACCATTCTGCATGAAGAGCGCCGCTTCCTTTCGCGGAGTGAACTAAAGTGCCGCACCGGCCGTTGGACATTTTTGTCGCCCTGGACCCGAAGGACCAGGTGGGCGCCGCGTGATAAGGGCCACGACCCTAGTCAGAGACAGCTCCCGAACATGAATTTAAGGCCCCGGGGACGTAAGTCCTGACGAACCGGGCAGCGACCTCCAAGGTAGAGAGGCGCGCGGGCCTGTTCAAGCGTCAGCTGCGTCAGCCTTACCAGAAAGTCTGGCCGCGCAGGCTTCGATCCGGCTAGCGGCGCGCTCGAGATCCTGCGCGAGGGCGGCATGAGCTAGTGCGGTTTCGGTGCCCTGAGCTTCGAAATATTCTTCACAGACCGTCAGCCCCGCGAGCAGCAAAAGGCGGGCTTCGGCGATATGGCCATGCTCTTCGGCCAGCCGGTCGACATGCGAGTTGAAATGCGCGGCGAGTTGGCGAAGCCGGTCTTCCTGGCCGTCACTGACTTTCAGCGAATAGCCTTGCCCGTTCACATTGATCCGGACCTCCGCCATGTCACGATGCCTCTTTTTTCTGTGAGTCTTTCGATGCGTCCTGCCCCAGGGCAGCCGTTAAGTCGCCGATGATCCGGTCGAGCCCCTGTTCGAGCTGATTGAACTGGGCAGCCAGTCCCGGATGCTCACCTGCGCGCAGCGGGCCGATGGCATCAAGAGCCTGTTCGAGCGACGAAATCGCTCCATCCAGCCGGGAAAAGGCCGGGCCAATTGGGGGCGGATGCGCCATATATGAGAGCGTTGCGCGGATTTCTTGCCATGTCGAGTCGGACACGCAGAGGGTGAGTGCTTCTAGAACACCTCTCCGCAGATTGAGAACTCCTCGCCCTTATCACTTGTCTCAGAGCCTTGATCTTGCGGGGGCTCCGGTGCATTCACCGCGCATCTTCATTCTAATTCCAGCACTGGCAGGCCCACTTTGACCGCTTCACTCGATCAGGACCTTACCCGCCGCATGGCTTCGGCCATTTCCGTCCTTTCCATGGACGCCGTTGAGAAGGCGCAATCGGGGCACCCCGGCATGCCGATGGGCATGGCGGATGTCGCAACGGTGCTCTTCACCCGGCACCTGAATTTCGATGCCAGCACGCCAGACTGGGCCGACCGCGACCGGTTCGTCCTCTCCGCCGGTCACGGCTCGATGCTGATCTACTCCCTCCTGCACCTCTTGGGCTATGATGGCGTGACGATGGAGGAGCTGAAGAACTTCCGTCAGCTGGGTGCAAAGACCGCCGGGCACCCTGAATATGGCCATCTGCCGGGGATCGAGACGACGACCGGCCCGCTGGGTCAGGGGATTTCGAATGCGGTCGGCATGGCGTTGGCCGAGGCCCATCTTGCCGCCCGTTTCGGCGACGATCTCGTCAACCACTATACTTATGTGATCGCCGGGGATGGCTGCCTGATGGAAGGCATCAGCCAGGAGGCTATCGGTCTTGCCGGTCACCTGAAACTCGGCAAGCTGATTGTTCTGTGGGATGACAATGGCATCACCATTGACGGCAAGGTGTCGATGTCAGACTCGACGGATCAGCGCGCGCGGTTCGAGGCGTCGGGCTGGAAGACGCTGGCCTGTGATGGTCATGATGCGGCAGATATCGACCGTGCTCTGACCGAAGCCAAAGGTTCTGACCGCCCGGTCCTGATCGCTTGCAAGACGACGATCGGTCACCGCGCCCCGACCAAGGCGGGCACAGCCAAGGCGCATGGCGCGCCGCTCGGCGCAGATGAAATCGCCGCCGTGCGTGAAGCTTTGGGCTGGGAGCTGCCGCCATTCGAGCTGCCGGATGATCTTCTCGCTTCATGGCGCGAAGCCGGCAGCCGCGGTGCGGACGCCCGCATCGCCTGGGAAGCTCGCCTGTCTGGCAGTGCGCATAAGGATGAATTCTACACCTCGATGGCGGCTGATGCGGCACCGGCGATTGAGGCGCTTGGCAAATATGCAGCTGAGCTCGCCGAAGACGGCAAGCCGACTGCGACCCGCAAGGCGTCACAAGCTGCGCTTGAGCATGTCAATGCGGCGCTTTCCTTTACTGTGGGCGGCTCGGCAGACCTTACGGGCTCAAACAATACCAAGACATCCGACTTGGCCGTTCTCGATGCGGAGCATTATGACGGCCGCTATGTCCATTACGGCATCCGCGAGCATGGCATGGCCGCCGCGATGAACGGCATGGCGCTGCATGGCGGGATGATCCCCTATAGCGGTGCATTCCTTGTCTTCGCTGATTACATGCGCCCGTCGATGCGGCTTGCCGCGCTGATGGAACAGCGTGTGATCTATGTGCTGACCCATGACTCGATCGGTCTGGGTGAGGATGGCCCGACCCACCAGCCGGTCGAGCATCTGGCAAGCCTTCGGGCGATCCCGAACATGGCGGTCTTCCGGCCTGCTGATGCGCTTGAAACCGCTGAGTGCTGGGCGGCGGCGCTGGCCCGGACATCGGGGCCGAGCGTTCTGGCCCTGACTCGCCAGAATATCGGCCCGGTACGGAATGAAGCGTCCGAGAACAAAAGCCTGCGCGGCGGCTATGTCCTGCGCGAGGCGGCGGGCGCCAAGATCACGATCCTTGCGACCGGCTCGGAAGTCGACATCGCGCTCGGTGCAAAGAGCATTCTTGATGCGGAAGGCATTCCGGCGCGGATTGTCTCAGTGCCTTGCCTTGATCTCTTCATGGCGCAGGACATGAACTATATCGCTGAAGTGCTCGGCAACACGCCGCGTCTCGGCATCGAGGCCGGTATCCAGCAGGGCTGGGACCGCCTCCTTGGCGCCTTCGGCCAACCCTATGACTTCCTCGGCATGCAGGGCTTTGGCGCCAGCGGGCCGTATCAGGAACTCTATGAACATTTCGGGCTGACAGCCCAGACTGCAGCGGATCGTGTCCGCTCACTGATTGAAAGGAACTGAACATGACTGTCAAAGTCGGCATCAACGGATTTGGCCGGATCGGCCGCCTCGCCCTGCGCTCGATGATCGAGCATAATCGCAGTGATATCGAAGTCGTTGCGATCAATGATCTGGGCCCGGTCGAAACCAATGCCCATCTCCTGCAATATGATTCCGTGCATGGCCGTCTTGCGAATGCCGTGTCGACCGGCGAGGGCGAGCTGTCCGTGGACGGCAAACCTATCAAGGTCTTTGCCGAGCGTGACCCGAAGGCCCTGCCCTGGGGCGATCTTGGTGTCGATATCGTCATGGAATGCACCGGCATTTTCACCGACCGTGAGAAAGCGGCGATGCACCTTGAAGGCGGCGCCAAGCGCGTTCTGATCTCGGCCCCCGGCAAGGATGCCGACAAGACCATCGTCTTTGGTGTCAACCACGACAAGCTGACGGCAGATGACGTCATCGTCTCCAATGCGTCGTGCACGACCAACTGTCTCTCGCCGGTGGCAAAGGTCCTCAATGACACGATCGGCATCGACAAGGGGATCATGACGACGATCCACTCCTATACGGGCGACCAGCCGACGCTCGATACGATGCACAAGGATCTCTACCGCGCCCGTGCCGCGGCGATGAGCATGATCCCGACCTCGACGGGTGCAGCGAAGGCCGTTGGCCTCGTTCTGCCGGAACTCAATGGCAAGCTCGACGGTTTCTCGCTCCGCGTGCCGACCCCGAATGTCTCTGTCGTCGATCTCAAATTCGTGGCCGAACGGGTAACGACAGCCGATGAAATCAACGCCGCGATCAAGGAAGCCGCGGACGGCCCACTCAAGGGTGTCCTTGGCTATACGCTCGCGAAGAACGTCTCGACCGACTTCAACCATGATCCGCACTCCTCCATTTTCCATATGGATCAGACCAAGGTCATGGACGGCAATTTCGTGTCGGTTCTTTCCTGGTACGACAATGAATGGGGTTTCTCGACCCGCATGTCGGACACGGCAATCGCCATGGCGAAGTTCCTCTAAGCGGAGCCGAGACCATGATGCGCAAGGCATTTCCCGGCCTCCTTTTTCTCCTCGCGGCCTGCGGCGGCGGGGAGGAAGGAGCAGAAAAGGAAGCCCCCGAGGCTTCTGCGCCGCAAAGCGTTGCGGCCTACCCCTTCGAAGGGCTCTGGGCCAATTCGTTCACGGATTGCTCTTTAAAGCCGGGCAGTGCCGAAGAAGCCCCCATCCTGATCACATCCAATCGGATGGTTGGCTATGAGAATGAATGCGATGTGACGGATGTGACAGTGATCGATGAAGCCGCGGGCCGGTATGAGCTGACCCGTTCCTGCATGGCGGAAGGCGAGTCTTACGAAGAAGTGGCGAGCCTGAGGATCAGTGGCGATACGCTGATGTTCCAGTCCAGTGGCGGCAGCGTCACCTGGCTGCGCTGTCCGGCCACGGAGGAAGACGGCTAAGGTGATCAACCGGGATGCGAAATTCTGGGACGACCGTTTTGCCGGGGCGGAATATACCTATGGCGAGACTCCTAATGCGTTCCTTGCGTCCCAAAAGGCGCAGTTCCATCCTGGCCAGACCGCGCTGATCCCTGCCGATGGCGAGGGGCGCAATGGCGTCTGGCTCGCAGAGCAAGGGCTCATCGCCACCAGCCTTGATCATTCAGAGGTTGGCACCACGAAAGCCGCTGCGCTTGCCGAGAAACGTGATGTTGCGCTCGATACGGTGCTCACGGATGTTTTCGACTGGGACTGGCCGGAAAGCTATTTCGATCACATCGTCCTTATCTATTTTCATCTGCCGGCTGAAGGCAGGCGGGAACTCCACCGCCTTGCCGCGAAGGCCCTGAGGCCCGGCGGGCGGATCACGCTAGAAGCTTTCACGCCGAAGAACCTCATCTACCGGGCCGAAAACCCGAAAGTCGGCGGCCCGCCAGAGGAGCACCTCCTGATGACGGCAGAGATGCTGGCCGTGGATTTCGAAGGGCTCCGTCCGATCCTGCTCAAGGAACGCGACACGGTCCTCCGTGAAGGGAAATTCCATGACGGCAAGGCTGCCGTCGTCAACGCCATTTTTGAAAGGGACGCCTGACCGATGACCGCTTTTCACACTCTTGATGATCTTGATGTCGCCGGTAAGCGGGTTCTGGTCCGGGTGGATTTCAACGTGCCGATGGAAGGCGCGCGGGTGACGGATACGACGCGTCTTGACCGGGCCGTCCCGACCGTCCGGGAGCTGATTGACCGGAACGCCAAGGTTATCCTGATGTCGCATTTCGGTCGCCCCAAGGGGGCACGTGTGCCGGAGATGTCCCTGCGGCCTGTCGCCGAAGCATTCGAAGGCGTGCTCGGCCGTCCGGTCGCCTTTGTGGATGATGCGGTCGGCGACAATGCGGAAGCGGCGGTTGAGGCGCTTTCAGCTGGCGATGTCCTGCTGCTTGAGAATACCCGCTTTTATCCGGGTGAAGAGAAAAACGATGCCGAGTTTTCTAAACAGCTCGCAGCCCTCGGTGATCTTTATGTGAACGATGCCTTCTCGGCGGCGCACCGCGCCCATGGCTCGACCGAAGGCGTGGCGCAAATTCTTCCCTCCGCTGCCGGACGGTCGATGCAGCGCGAGCTTGATTATCTCGCCCTTGCGCTGGCCGCGCCCGAACGCCCGGTCATGGCGGTCGTCGGCGGGGCCAAGGTCTCAACCAAGCTCGATGTGCTCGAGCATTTAACGGCGAAGGCCGACAAGCTCGTCGTCGGGGGCGGCATGGCGAACACCTTCCTGCTCGCGCTCGGTCACGAAATCGGAAAGTCTCTCGCCGAAGCTGACCTCGTGCCGACCGCGAAAGCGATTCTGGAGAAGGCCAAGGCCGAAGGCTGTGAGCTTCTGCTGCCAAGGGATGTGGTCGTTGCGAAGGAATTTGCGCCCAATCCCGAGACGCGGGTCTGCGCGCCGGATGATGTGGCTGCCGATGAAATGATCCTCGATGTCGGCCCGGATAGTGTCGATCACTATGCTGAGGAACTGGAAAGCTGCAAGACGCTCCTCTGGAACGGACCGCTCGGCGCGTTCGAGACACCGCCCTTCCAGACGGCGACTGTGGAGCTCGCAAAATTTGCCGCGAAGCTGACCTTGGAGGAAAAACTCACCTCCATTGCAGGCGGCGGCGATACTGTGGCGGCGGTAAATATGGCCGGTGTCGCTGATGATTTCACCTATGTGTCGACTGCGGGCGGCGCATTCCTGGAATATATGGAGGGTAAGGCGCTGCCCGGTGTGGAGGCGCTCAAAAAGTAGTCATGCGGAAAGACGCCAAAAGGCGCGTCCGTTATTCAGTTAGGGGAATAAAATGGTAAATAAGGAAATGGCCGAACAGGCCTCACAGAAGCCTGGCTTCATTGCGGCACTCGACCAGTCGGGCGGTTCAACGCCGAAAGCGTTGCGTCTCTACGGCATCGAGGAAAGCGCCTATTCAGGCGATGAGGAGATGTTCGCTCTTATGCATGAGATGCGGGCACGGATCATCAAATCGCCGGCTTTCACCGGTGACAAGGTGATGGGCGCGATCCTGTTCGAGCGCACCATGGATGGTGAGATCGACGGTGTACCGACGGCGGAATATCTATGGAAAGAACGCAGCGTCGTTCCCTTCCTCAAGGTCGACAATGGGCTTGAGGATGAAAAGGACGGTGTGCGTCTGATGAAGCCGATGCCGGGCCTTGATGACCTTCTCGACCGCGCGGTCAAGAAAGGCATCTACGGCACCAAGATGCGCTCTGTCGTCGATGCGGCAAACGCAGAAGGCATCGCCGCCATCGTTGAGCAGCAATTCAAGGTCGCCCGCCAGATCCTCGGTCACGGCCTGATGCCGATCATCGAGCCGGAGGTCACGATCTCCATCGAAGACAAAGCCGAAGCCGAAGATATTCTGCTGGCGGAGCTGACAAAACATCTCAATGCCCTGCCGGAGGAACGTCAGGTGATGCTCAAGCTGACCCTGCCGACCAAAGCGAACCTTTATGAACCGCTGGTCAATCACCCTCGGGTGCAGCGGGTCGTGGCACTGTCGGGCGGTTACTCTCGTGCCGAAGCCAACACCAAGCTCGGCCAGAACCGGGGCGTCATCGCCAGCTTCTCGCGCGGCCTGACCGAAGGTCTCTCCGCGCAGCAGAGTGATGGCGAGTTCAACCAGATGCTGGGCGAATCGATCGACAGCATCTTTGAAGCCTCCGTAGGCGGTTGATCATCTGATGGCGGATTGTGCGCTTTATCTCATCACACCGCCGCAAATCGAGCTGGAGGCATTCCTGCCCCAGCTCGACGCTGCCCTTGCGGCGGCGCCCGGCGCGGGAGTTGAGATTGCATGCCTGCAACTCCGCCTGAAAGATGTGCCGGACACGGAAGTTCTGGCGGCGGCAAAGGCGATCAGGCCGGTGCTTGCCGCACACGGCGCGGCGCTGATCATCAATGACAGCGCCGAGCTTGCCAAAAAGGCGGGCGCCGATGGCGTTCATCTGGGGCAGTCCGATGGCAGCGTCAAACCCGCCCGTGCTCTCCTCGGCGATGACGCCGATATCGGGGTCACCTGCCACGACAGCCGGCACCTCGCCATGATCGCCGCTGAACAGGGCGCGGACTACGTTGCCTTTGGCGCCTTCTTTCCAACCTCAACCAAGGAGACGGCCCACAGGCCCGATCCTGAAATCCTCACTGCCTGGTCGATGATGACGACCATGCCTTGCGTGGCGATTGGCGGCATCACGCCGCAAAATGCGAAACCGCTCATCGAAGCAGGCGCTGATTACCTCGCCGTCTCCGCCGGCATCTGGGCGCATCCGGGTGGCCCGGCTAAAGCTGTTGAAGAATTTGGCGAAATCTTGCGGGCAGTGGGGGGCGGCGCGTAGACAATTGAGATAGCCCGGCCCTCGGGGGGAGTTCGTCATGTTCGCGTCCATCATTGCCGCCCTGATCATGCAGGCCGCCGAGCCGGCCGAGACGGTGACGATCAGTGACGCCATCCGCGCGGTCGAAGCGCAGGATTATGAGCGCGCCTTCTCCATCGCCGAGGAATATGCCGCCGCCGGCAGCCCGGATGGCCAGCATCTGCTCGGGCATCTCTATGCTAATGGCCTCGGCGTCCAGAAGGATGTCGCAAAAGCGGTCGAGCATTACGTCTCGGCGGCCAAGGCTGGGCAGGTGAATGCGCAATTCGCGCTGGGCGAGCTTGCTTATACCGGCGAAGGCGCAAAGCAGGACTGGCAGCGCGCCGCCGAGTGGTTCAACCTTGCCGCTGCCCAGGGGCATATGCTCGCCAAGACCCGGCTCGCCTATATGTATTCAGAGGGCCAGTCGGTGCCGCAGGACATGCAGCGCGCCGCCGCGCTCTTTAAAGAAGCTGCCGCTGCGGGCGTCCCGGCCGCCCAATATCATCTCGCGCTCCTCTATCTTGAGGGGAACGGCATGACCAAAGACCTTCAGGAGGCGGCCCACTGGTTCGAGCTGGCCGCGAAGAATGGCGATGCCGACAGCATGTATAATCTGGCGCTGATGCTGGAGGCTGGGCGGATCACGGGCGAGCCGGACTATGTCACCGCCGTCAACTGGATGCGGCAGGCGGCGAGGGCAGGGGTTCTGCCCGCCAAGACCTCGATGGGGCTTTTTGCCTATAATGGCCGCGGCATGGAGCGGAATGAGGCCGAGGCCCTTAAATGGTTCCGCGCCTCGGCGGAGGATGGCGATGCGGAGGGGATGTTCCTCTATGCGGTCGGGCTCTCCGAAGGCTTGGGCGGGCGCCGGGATTTCAACGAAGCCCTGCGCTGGGCGGAGAAATCGCTGGAGCAATCCTACAGCCAGTCCCCGCAATCCGTGCAGGAGCGCATCGCGCTCCGGGACCAGCTTCGCGACATCCTTGCGCGCCAGCGCCTGCTTGCTGAACGCCAGCAGACAGATGAGGTGATCCGCTCCGCGCAATCGGTGTCACTCTTCTCGCAACCCGTAACGCCGCCGCCCACACGACCGGCGGCTGAGCCGCAGGCTCCGACAGCGACGATCGCGTCGCAAAGCGAAGAGCCGGACACAGTCCGGCGCCGCAGGGGGTTGCGCCGTTAATCGGCCCGGCGCGCCTTGCCGCCATCCCCCCGGCAGGTCTAGAAGCCCCTTTCCGTCCCGTCCCTAACACCATGTGAATTCGATGCCCGACGATCAGGCCCCTTCCGGCCCCGACTATCGCCACACCATGTTCCTGCCGGAAACCGATTTTCCGATGCGGGCGGGCCTGCCCAAGAAAGAGCCCGAAATGCTCAAGCGGTGGGCAGAGATGGACCTTTACGGGAAGATCCGCGCGGCATCGAAGGGCCGGACGCAATTCACCCTACATGACGGGCCGCCATACGCGAACGGCAACATCCATATGGGCACCGCCATGAACAAGGTGCTGAAAGACATAGTTATCCGCTCACGTCAGATGTTGGGGTATGATGCCAATTACGTCCCCGGCTGGGACTGTCATGGCCTTCCGATTGAATGGAAGGTCGAGCAGGACTTTGCCGGAAAGGGGCGCAAGCGGGCCGATGTTCCGTCCTCTGAACTGCGTGATGCCTGCCGCGCCTATGCCAAGAGCTGGATCGAAACGCAGATGGCGGAGTTTCGCCGCCTCGGGATCGAGGGGGACTGGGACCATCCCTATCTCACGATGAATTATGAGAGCGAGGCAGCTGTCACGGCCGAATTCCTCAAGCTCGTTGAGAAAGGGCTCGTCTATCAGGGCTCAAAGCCGGTGATGTGGTCGCCGGTCGAGCAGACGGCCCTGGCCGAGGCCGAGATCGAATATCACGATCATCAGTCCACGACGATCTGGGTGCGTTTCCCCTTTGAGAAAGGCACGGCGCCCGAAGGGCTGGATGACGCAAAGATTGTCATTTGGACGACGACCCCGTGGACGATCCCCGGCAACCGGGCGGTCTGCTACGGCCCGACCATGTCCTATGGCGCCTACCGGATCGACAAGGTCCGCGACGACATGGAATTTGATCCGTGGACGGCGGCAGGCGAGATCGTCATCCTCGCTGATGCGCTGGCCGATGCGGTCAAGGAGGCGGGCTTTGTCAGTGAATGGACGCGCCTGCGCGATGTGAAGCCTGAGGAGCTGGGCAAGGCGACATTGCGCCATCCGCTCGACGGTCATGCGGGCGGTTATGAATTCGATGTGCCGCTCCTGTCGGGGGATCACGTTACTGATGAGGCGGGGACAGGCTTTGTCCACACCGCGCCCGGCCACGGTCAGGAAGACTATTTTGCTTGGCTCGGTCATGGTCTGCCCGGCGATCAAATTCCGCATACGGTTGGCCCGGATGGCGCCTTTACCGAAGAGGCGCCCGGCTTCACCGGCGAGAAAGTTCTCGTCACGGAAGGCAAGAAAAAGGGCAAGGACGGCACCGCCAATGGCGCCGTCATCAAGGCCCTGCTGGAGCACAATGCGCTGTTTGCGCGCGGTCGGTTGACCCACTCCTATCCGCATAGCTG
Organism: Parvularcula marina; assembly: GCF_003399445.1. Classification (NCBI taxonomy): domain Bacteria; kingdom Pseudomonadati; phylum Pseudomonadota; class Alphaproteobacteria; order Parvularculales; family Parvularculaceae; genus Parvularcula; species Parvularcula marina. The sequence continues at coordinate 2,162,159 of NZ_QUQO01000001.1, forward strand.
GCGGTCAAAGGCGCCCGTGATCTTCAGGAACACGCCGCAATGGTTCATCCGTCTGGGGGCGGAAGGTGAGGGCGGCCTGCGGGATGACGCGCTCAAAGCCATTGCCGACACGAAATTCTATCCCGAAGGCGGACGCAACCGCATCCGCTCCATGGTGGAAAGCCGTCCTGACTGGCTGATCTCGCGCCAGCGGGCATGGGGCAATCCGATCGCGCTCTTCGTGCATAAGGAAACCGGCGACATCCTCGTCGATGCGGAGGTCAATGCCCGAATCGTCGCCGCCATCGAAAAGGGCGGGGCGAATGCCTGGTTTGATGCGCCGGATACGGAGTTCCTCGGCAGCTCTTATAACGCCGATGACTATCAGAAGATCACGGACATTCTCGACGTCTGGTTCGATTCTGCCTCGACCCATGCCTTCTGCGTTGAGGCGCGGGATGATCTGAAATGGCCGGCGGACCTCTATCTTGAAGGCTCAGACCAGCATCGCGGCTGGTTCCAGTCGAGCCTGCTTGAAAGCTGCGGTACGCGGGGCCGGGCGCCCTATGATGCGGTCCTGACCCATGGCTTCGTGCTCGATGCCAAGGGCTACAAGATGTCCAAATCACTGGGCAACACGATCGCGCCTGAAGAGCTGACGAAGCAATACGGCGCCGACATCATTCGTATCTGGGCGGCCAGCTCCGACTACGTCGAAGATGTCCGGATCGGCGATGAGATCATCGGCTCGGCGGTCGATGCCTATCGCAAGCTGCGCAATACGCTGCGCTATCTCTTGGCAGCACTTGATGGCTATACGGAGGAAGAGGCGGTCGGCCATGCCGACATGCCGGCGCTTGAACGCTATGTGCTGCATCATGTGGCGCGGGTTCATGCGCAATCCGTCTCGGCCTATGAGCGCTTTGATTTCAAGGCGGCGTGGCGGGCGATCACGGATTTTGCCAATATCGACCTCTCGGCCTTCTATTTCGATATCCGCAAGGACTGTCTCTACTGCGATGCGCCGTCCTCGATGAAGCGCCGCGCAGCCCGGACGGTCATGGCAACGCTGCTTGATTATCTGGTCCGCTGGCTTGCGCCGATCATTCCGTTCACGGCGGAAGAAACCTATCTGTCGCGCTATCCGGGCGAGGCGGATGCAGGCTCGATCCATCTGGAAACTTTCCTGACGCCGCCCGCTGAATGGACGGATGCGGCGCTTTCCGAGAAATGGGGCCGGGTACGGACGGTCCGCCGTGCAGTGACGGGCGCGCTCGAAGTTGCCCGGCGTGACAAGGAGCTGGGGGCCTCGCTTGAGGCGGCGCCCATCGCTCATATCAGCGATGCGGATTTGCGTTCGGCGCTTGACGGCATCGACATGGCGGAAATCTCAATCACATCGGGCTTCACCATCGATGAAGGGCCTGGGCCGGACGGAGCTTTCCGGCTCGAAGACCAGAGCCCGGTTGCTGTCGTTGTTGCCAAGGCGCCCGGTGAGAAATGCGCCCGTTGCTGGCGCGTCCTGCCGGATGTGTCGGATGAGACAAAACTCTGCGGACGCTGCGCTGAGGTGGTCAAATCGTGAGCGCGTGGTGGCAGACAGCGCGGGCGAACCCGACCTTCCGGCTGACGGTTCTGCTCGCCATCATCACCATCGCGCTCGATCAGGCGTCAAAGCTCTGGATCCTTCACGGCATCAAGCTGCCGACCAATGTTGATGTGAATGCCAATGGCCGGCTGGTGCAGGGCCATATGGATCTCGGCCCGATCTTCGACCTCACCTATGTCGAGAATACAGGCGTCAGCTTTGGCCTCTTTGCCGGCGGGATGGTCTCGCGGGTACTGCTTACTGCGCTCGCGCTCGGTGTGGCGATCTTCATCCTGCACTGGGCTGGTTCGCTGACACGCCGTTGGGCTGCGATTGGCGCAGGTTTCATCGTCGGCGGGGCGATCGGCAATGCCATCGACCGCGCGTCCTATGGCTATGTTGTCGATTTCCTCGACTTCTCGGCGCTTTATTTCCCTTGGCGATTCAATATCGCGGACACCGGGGTCAATCTCGGGGTGGTTTGTCTTGCCTATGACGCCTTTTTCGTGGCACCCAAGAGCACCACAAAAGGGGCAGAGGCTGAGACAACGGCTCATTTCACGTCAGATGAAGCTGGGGAAAGGGTCGAAGAGGAGACCTTCCCCGATGAGCCCTCGCGCCCTATAAGGCCCGAAAATAAAGATTCTAGGAGTTCCGAATGATCGCGCGTTATCTGTCTCTGGCCGTCCTCGCCGGCTCGGCACTTCTGATTACCGGCTGCGGCAGCCTCGGCAATGCCCTCGGCACCGGCAAGAACCCGCCTGACGAGTTCGCCATTGTCACGAAGGCGCCGCTGACCGTGCCGCCGGATTACGCCCTTCGCCCGCCGCAACCGGGGGAGACCCGGCCGGAGCGCCTGTCGACCGCTGACCGCACGCGCCAGCTTCTGATTGGCGATGAGTCCTCCGCGCCGCCCACCAATGGCGAACTGGCTCTGCTGCAAAGCGTTGGCGCGCTTGATGTCGATGACAATATCCGCGCGACGCTGGCGGCCGAAAATGGCGGCCGCGCTCAGAAAAGCGAAAGCCTTGCAAACCAGCTGATCTTCTGGACCTTCGAAGATGGCCAGATCGATGACAGCCGGGCACCGCTGCGGGTCGACAATGCCGAAGCCTGGAAGGCTGAGCGTCATGACTCAATCGAGGCTGTGACGGGCGGCGGTCAGGTTGTGATCAGCCGTGACCAGCGCATCCTCAACCTGCCGGGCGTCAAGTAACTAACCCCGCATTTGCGATGACATTCTGAGGCCCTTGTCCGGCAGCGGACGAGGGCCTAAGTCTGTCTGCACATAGAGCTTTCGGGGCGGGGTGAAAGTCCCCACCGGCGGTAATGGCGACGAAGATCGCATAAGCCCGCGAGCGGAAGGCGCTCCTCTTCAGGGGGAATGCTGAAAGCAGGATCTGGTGAGAGTCCAGAGCCGACGGTCATAGTCCGGATGGTAGAAAGCTTGGAATGCGTCAGTGTGGGCGAGGCTCGCATTCGCGTATTTCGTCTTCACGTGGCTGCTCTTTTGGGGCGGGCATCTTTTGAGGACATGCGCCCCGGGATCTCGACGAATGTTGAGGAGACGGGCGTGGACGACACCGCTCACATCTTGCGCGCAGTGGCGCTGGCCGAACGGGCGGCGGGGAGGACCTCGCCGAACCCGATGGTGGGCTGCGTCATCGTGAAAGACGGTGAGGTGATCGGCGAGGGCTGGCACCAGGGGCCGGGCACGCCTCATGCCGAACCGGCGGCGCTGGCGGAAGCGGGGGACGCCGCGCGTGGCGCGACCGCCTATGTGACACTCGAGCCCTGCAATCATTACGGCAATACCCCGCCCTGTTCAGAGGCGCTCATCGCCGCAGGGGTTGCGGAAGTCGTCTATGCGGCGGCAGACCCCAACCCGCTCGCGGCGGGCGGGGCGGATCGCCTTCGTGCCGCGGGTATCCGTGTACGGCATGTGCTGGTGCCCGAAGCGGATCGGCTCATCCGCCCCTGGGTGCATGGGCTCACCGCGTCCCGGCCTTATGTTTACGCCAAGCTCGCGATGAGCCTTGATGGCCGCACGGCAACAAAGACTGGCGAGTCAAAATGGATCACAGGACCTGAAGCGCGGACGCATGGCCACCTCCTCCGCCAACGGACGGATGCCATCATTGTCGGTGTGGAGACGGTCCTTGCGGATGATCCGGGTCTTGATCCCCGCCCCGAAGGCGTGGTGCCCGCCCCGTCGCTCAAGATCGTGATGGATAGTCGTTTGCGGACACCCGCTGAGGCGAAACTGCTCTCAACGCCCGGTGATGTGCTCATTTTCACGACCGGTACGGCGGACTGGCAGGCAGAAGACGCATTGCGCGAACAAGGCGCCGAAATCATCCGTATTCCATCCGTCAACGATCGCCCCTCTCTTTCAGCAGCTTTGGCGCATCTCAAAGAGATTGGCTGCCAGTCCGTCATGATCGAGGGCGGCGGTACGTTGCTGAGCTCTGTATTCGATGACGGGCTCGTTGATGAGGTCTGGGCCTATATTGCCCCCCTCATCCTAGGTGGTGGCCGGCCAGCCATTTCTGGTGAGGGGCCGGACCAGCTTGCCTCGGCTTTCACGCTTGCCGACCGGCAGGTCGAACAGCTTGGTACGGATCTTTTCATCCGCGGAACGCTCCAGAGACGGGAGGAGGCAGTATGTTCACAGGCCTCGTAGAGGAAATGGGCACGGTCCGGCGGGCCGGGCCAGAAGGGGACGGCTACATCCTCGATATCGCGGCGGACACCGTGCTTGAGGATGTGCGCTTTGGAGACTCGATCAGTGTCGAAGGCGTCTGCCTCAGCGTCACCGAATTTGACCGTACCCGGTTCAAGGTTGGGCTGGCCCCTGAAACTCTCAACCGTACGACATTGGGTGACTTGAAAGAAGGCGACCGCGTCAATCTTGAGCGCTCCCTTTTGCCCACGACACGACTTGGCGGGCATTATGTGCAAGGGCATGTCGATGGGACCGGATGGATCCGGGAGGTCCGGCCTGATGGCGATGCGCTCTGGGTCATCATCGATACGTCGCCAGAGATCATGCACTATATTGTCCGTAAGGGATATATCTCAGTAGATGGCACCAGCCTGACCGTCGTTGAGACGGGGACGGACTGGTTCTCTCTCACGCTTATTTCCCACACCCAGCCGCTGGTGACGCTTGGTACGAAAAAGCCGGGCGACCGCGTCAATCTCGAAACCGATATCATGGCGAAATATGCCGAAAAGGCGCTCGCAGGAAGGATCGCAGAATGAGCTTTGTTCCCGTCAAGGAGGCCATCGCCCGGATCAGGGATGGCGGTATGGTCATCATCTGTGACGATGAGGGCCGCGAGAATGAAGGCGATCTCGTGATCGCCGCTGAATTCGCGGATGCCGCCGCGATCAATTTCTGTGCCGTGCATGGCCGCGGGCTCATCTGCTGTGCGCTGGCGCCGGAGATCCTCGATCGGCTGGAGCTGCCCCTCATGGTGCCGCAGGAGGAAAACCGCTCCGGTTTCGGCACGGCTTTCACCGTCTCGGTCGAAGCGCGAGAAGGGGTGACGACCGGCATCTCCGCAGCCGACCGGGCACGGACGGTTGAGGTGCTGATCGACCCTGAAGCGAAACCGGACGACCTCGTCAAGCCGGGTCATATGTTCCCCTTGCGCGCGCGGAATGATGGCGTGCTTGAGCGGGGCGGGCAGACAGAAGCCAGCGTCGATCTCGTCCGACTTGCTGAGCTTCGTCCGGGGGCGGTCATCTGTGAAGTGATGAACTCCGACGGCACGATGGCACGGCGGGACGATCTGATGGAATTTTCAAAAACCCATGGCATCCCCATGGTGACGGTCGCGGCGATCCGCGAACACCGTCTTGCCCTGAGAAAGGCTGCCTGACATGACAAGCAGAATTGAGGCTCCCGTGACGGGAGCGGGCCGTCGCATCGCGATCATCGACACGGGCTGGAATGATTTCATCGTCAGCCGACTGACGGAGGGTGCCACTTCGACGCTGCGCCGCCATGGTGTTGCGGAGGATGATATCGTCCACATCACGGTGCCGGGGGCATTCGAGCTGCCGCTGGCGGTCAAGACGGCGGCGGAGACCGGCCGCTATGCGGCCATCGTGGCGCTTGGCTGCGTCATTCGCGGGGCGACCCCGCATTTCGATTATGTCGCGGGCGAAGCAGCCAAAGGGATTTCTTCCGTCATGCTTACCACCGGCGTGCCGGTGGCCTTCGGTGTACTGACGACAGACACGATTGAGCAGGCCATTGAACGGGCTGGAACGAAGCTCGGTAATAAGGGCGCAGAGGCCGCGCAGGTCGCGCTCGAAATGGCGGGCCTGATCGAGGCTATCAAGGCGGAAGGGGCATGAGCATGAGTGAACGTGCCAGCCGGGCGGAGGCAGAGGCCGCTGTCCGTGTACTTCTTTCCTATATCGGCGAGGATCCCGACCGCGAAGGGCTTGTCGATACGCCCAAGCGCTTCGTCAAAGCTTATGATGACTGGTTCAAGGGGTATGGGGAGGATCCGGACCAGATCCTTGCGACCACTTTCGAGGAGGTCGAGGGTTACGATGACATCGTGCTTCTCAAGGACATCCGGGTGGAAAGCCATTGTGAGCACCATGTGGCCCCAATCATCGGCACGGCCCATGTCGCCTATCTGCCGGACCGGCGGGTTGTCGGCCTGTCCAAGCTGGCCCGGCTTGTCGATACATATGGAAAGCGCCTGCAGAGCCAGGAAACACTGACCAATCTGATTGCGAACACGATTGACCGTGTGCTGAAGCCTCGCGGCGTTGCGGTGATCATCGATGCGGAGCATCAATGCATCTCGACGCGCGGCACAAGGAAATCGGAGATTTCCTGCGTCACCCGGTCGGTCCTTGGCGCCTTCCGCGATGATCCGCGTTATGAAGAGCGGCTTGCCCGGCTGATCGGCTAATCGTTGAAGACGCTTATGACATCCTGAGGGATGCGGCGTGGCCGGCCCTCAGGCGTCAGGCAGGCAACGATAACTTGCGCCGATGCGATCAGGACACCATCGCGTTCCGCTTTCTGATCAAAAATCATCCGTGCCCCTTTGACCTCCGTCACTATCGTCGTGATGGTGAGAAGGTCGTCCATCCGCGCGGCGAGATGATAGTCGAGATCCATTTTGCGGACGGCAAAGACCAGCGGCTCTTCGCGCGCCATCAGGTCGGAGTTCGTGAACCCGCACTGGCGCAGGCCCTCGGTCCGCCCGCGTTCAAAATATTTCAGATAATTGGCGTGATAGACGAGGCCGGAAAAATCCGTGTCCTCATAATAGACGCGGATCTCCAAGGTCGTGGTCAGGCTCACAGGACGCCCCCTTCCCGGTTCGGGGCGGCAAGGCCCAAATGCCTGTAGGCGCCATCTGTCAGCATACGCCCGCGAGGAGTGCGCTGGATCAGGCCCTGCTGGAGGAGGAAGGGCTCGATCACATCCTCGACCGCATCCCGCGCTTCGGCGAGGCTGGCGGCGATGGTCTCAACGCCAACGGGGCCGCCGCCAAAATGCTCCGCAATGATCCGCAGGTAACGCCGGTCGAGCGCTTCTAGGCCCAGCGCGTCAACATCGAGGCGGCGGAGTGCAGCGTCGGCGACACTTTGTGTAATCGGCAGATTGCCTTCGACGGTTGCGACATCGCGCACGCGGCGGAGAAGTCGGCCGGCCACGCGCGGTGTGCCGCGGGCGCGCCGCGCAATTTCCCGGGCGCCATCCTCGGTCATCCCGGCATCGAGCCTGTCCGCGCCGCGCCGGACAATCGCCATCAGCTCATCTTCCGTATAAAAATCAAGCCGCATGGGAATGCCGAACCGGTCAAGCAGCGGTTTGGCAAGAAGGCCTGAGCGCGTCGTTGCGCCGATCAGGGTGAAGCGTGGCAGCTCGATCTTGACCGAGCGGGCCGACGGGCCTTCGCCGATCAGGATATCGAGCGCGTAATCCTCCATGGCGGGATAGAGGACTTCCTCAACCGTGGGGCCGAGCCGGTGAATTTCGTCAATGAACAGAACATCGCGCGGCTCAAGTGCCGTCAGGATCGCCGCAAGGTCACCGGCCTTGGAAATGACGGGCCCGGAGGTTGAGCGAAAACCGACGCCCAATTCGTTGGCGACGATCTGGGCGAGCGTTGTTTTGCCGAGGCCCGGCGGGCCATGAAAGAGAACGTGATCCATCGCCTCGCCACGCGCTCGGGCGGCCTTGACGAAAATCCCCAGATTGTCCTTGACGCTCCGCTGGCCGGTGAAATCGTCCAGCCGTTTGGGGCGGAGGGCGGCATCGGCATCCTCCGGCATCCGTTCGGGGTCTGTGAGGCGGGCTTCACTCATGCCGTGGACAGACCTTTCAGTGCAGCCGTCAGGACGGACTGCACGGTCTCACTCTCATCTGCCGGCACGGCCCTGACCGCGCGCAAGGCGGCAGACTCATCATAACCAAGCCCGACAAGGGCGGCGATGGCATCCCGCCTTGCATCATCAGCCATCGGAATGTCATCGGAAGGGACGGCGCCTTTTGTCGGCAGGCCCACATCGCCCGCATCAAGGATGCCGCCCGTCCGGCTTTTCAGCTCCGTGACGATCCGCTGGGCGAGTTTGGGGCCAACGCCTTGCGCGCGCGACACGGCGGTCTTGTCACCGACCGCGACGGCATCGAGGAGGGCCGCGGGGGACAGGACGTTCAGAATGGCGATGGCGGCTTTCGCACCAACTCCTTGCACGGTCTGGAGGAGGCGAAAGGCACGGCGTTCCGATTGCGTCTCAAATCCGACGAGCCGGATATAGGTTTCGGCGACCAGCGTCTCGATGACCAGCTCGACATCGTCCCCTTCGGCCAGCCGGGCGAGTAGGCGGGGGCTTAAAGAGACTTCATAGCCGACGCCGCCGACATCGAGGATCGCTGTCTGCTCGTCCGTTGACAGAATTGTGCCGCGAAGATGCCCGATCATGCGCTGGCCCTCATCCGGAACTGGCGATGCGCCGCATGGCAAAGCGCCGCCGCAAGGGCATCCGCTTCGTCGGCTGTCGGCTCGCCGACTTTCGGCAAGAGCCGCCTGACCATGGCGAGGATCTGGCCCTTGTCGGCATGTCCTGTCCCGACAACCGCTTTCTTGATCTGGTTCGGCGCATATTCCGCAACCGGAAGACCGGCGCGTGCAGGCGTCATCAGGCAGACCCCGCGCGCCTGCCCCAGCTTGAGGGCAGAGCGGGGATCGGCATTGACGAAGGTCTCTTCAACCGCAGCTTCCTCAGGGCGGTACTCAGCGAGAGCGTCTTCGAGCCCGGCAACAAGGACGCAGAGCCTGTCGGCAAGCTCCATAGCGGGCTTTGGCGCAACGCGGCCACTTGCGACATAACGCAGGGCGGATCCTTGCGCGTCGATTATGCCCCAGCCGGTATAACGCAGGCCCGGATCAATCCCGATAATGCGGACGGTTGTACTCATTCTCTTACTTTAGGGAGCGTTGCCGCAGGAGAACAGCCCCGGAACAGAATTTCAGGAATGCGCCTCATGCCACGCCTTGGCGGCGGCGACATCCTTGTGGATCTGGGCTTTTAGTTCGTCGAGCCCGTCGAATTTCTGCTCGGGTCGGAGGAAGCTCAGGAGCGAGACATCGATCGTCTGGCCGTAAAGGTCTCCCTCGAAGTCAAAGAGATGAACTTCGAGGCGCTCGGTTTCTCCGTCTACGGTAGGGCGGCGGCCGATATTGGCAACTCCGGCAAAGCTGGTGCCATCGATCTCGGCGCACACGACATAGACGCCGAATGTCGGGCGGACATACTCGCCGAGCGAGACATTGGCCGTTGGGAAATCAAGCGTGCGGGCCAGCTTGCGACCCTCGATCACCTCGCCGCGAATAACGAAAGGCCGTCCCAGCATATGTGCCGCTGCTTCAGGCTCGCCGTTCTGTAGCGCGAGGCGAATGCCGGAGGAGGAGAATTTCTCTCCTTCCTTCGTCAGTACAGGCTCGATTGTATCGGCGCTCATGCCGACTTCTCCGGCCAGTCGAGCAAGGGCTGCTACATCGCCCGAACGGCCTGCGCCGAATTTGAAGTCCGTCCCCGTCACAATCCCTTTCAGGCCCATGATATTGCCGAGCGTGTGCTTGACGAAGGTCTCAGGAGTCTGGGTGTAGAGCCCTTCAATGAAGGGGAGGACGAAGAGCCAGCTGACCCCCAATTCACCGAGGATTCGGGCCTTGGTCTCGATCCCGGTCAAAAGGAATGGGGGCGTATCTGGCTGGAAGACCTGCCGCGGATGCGGGTCGAAGATAACGACAGCGGCGGGGGAATTGGTTTTCTGGGCCAGCGTGACGCCGTAGCGGATGAGCTCCTGATGCCCGCGATGCACGCCATCCATATTTCCGATGACGGCCAGCGCGCCGCGATAGGCATCGCCAAGGGTACACTCGAGCGGCACCCGGATGATCTTGGCATGTTCTACCATTTCAGTCCGTCTAACGCATATTGAGCGGATACGTCATGCTCACCGAGAAGAGCGCCGAGGCGCGGCCCGTCAATCCGCCCTGTGGGCCCGCGTGACTGTTCGGCGAAAATACCGTCGGCGACGAATGCCACGTCGAGTTCCTCGCGATTGGCGCCGAGGATGTCCGTCTGAAGCCCATCGCCGATGGCCAGCATGCGGGAGGCCGGGCGGCCTGTTGCCTCCAGCGCCTTTCGGCAGGCATCGTAAATCGGCTTGTGGGGCTTGCCGCAGAAGATCGTCTCTCCGCCTAACTCCTCATAGAGATCGGCAAGGGAACCTGCGCAATAAATCATCCGGTCACCGAATTTCACGACCCGGTCCGGATTGGCACAGATCATGGGCAAGCCGCGTGCCGCCGCAAGGCTCAGCATCTCTCGGTAATCTTCGGGCGTCTCGGAGATATCATCGAACAGCCCCGTGCAGAGGATGAAGCCTGCCTCCTCGATCGGCACGAACTGCGCGCCTGCCGCGTTGAACAGCGTGTCGTCCTTGTCAGGCCCCAGCCGGAAGCCGGGGATGTCGCCCATCGCCTTCACTGCCTCGACCGTCGCATCGCCGGAGGTGATGACGGCATCATAGGCCTCACGCGGCAGGCCGAGCCGGTCGAGCTGCGGCGGGATCGCGGACGACAGGCGCGGCGCATTTGTGATGATGACAACCGGCCCCCGCGTCTCGCGGAATTTGAGCAACGCATCGCCTGCGCCCGCGAAAAGCTCGCGGCCATTGTGGATAACACCCCAGGCATCGCACAGCAGCGCGTCGTAGCGGCCTGCGATTTCTGACAAGCCCTTGATAATGAGGGGCGCCCCCATGCGCATTTCTCCTGTTCATCCCAACAATGACCGCGCCCATACACGAATTTGTCTGCCTGTGACGAGTAGACGGCGGTCCGCTTCTGTTTTATTGTTTTTCGGTACCAAGGGGCGGGTTCTTTTCCCTCCTCGGGCAAGCTTGGGAGGCGGGGAATGCCGGATCTGCGGATCGGTTCAAATGGTGATGTGCCCATTGGTCAATTACCGCCGCTGCAAGCGCGCGGGCCAGCATGGCTCAGCTACCCTGTTGGATCTGCGGTTTCATCGGGCGCAGCAGCCGGCCTGCCCGCAGCGGGCCTCTTCTTTTCGGGCCAGCAGGTGCCGCTCCTTTTTGTCGGAATCGTCGGCGGCTTCATGTTTGTCTGCCTGACAGCCGGGCTCCTTGTCTTTACGCCAGAACGGCGGACAGGCCCCAACCTGTTTGCGGGCGTATTTAGCGTCGGGCACACGCTTTTGCTCGGATTGCTCGCAGCCGCTTACTTCTTGCCCGGCGGGCGGGAGCTAGCAGCGAGCCTCATCACCAAAGTTCCGTTTTTGGCGGCTCTGCCGGTCCTGCCCGGATCTATTGCAGCTGTTGCACCCCTTTATCTGACGGCTTTTGTGGCTTTTTCGGTTCTGGCGCCGCTGGCGATCATTTTGTTCAGATATCTTGCGCTCAATCGGCCCTCACAACCGGGCTCGTGATCGCGCCACCGATTGCCTTTCGCGTCGGCCGAGATTAGCTACGCCTCCATGACGAATTCCGCCGAAAAAGACCCTCTATCCTTTCAGGACCTGATCCTCACGCTCCAGAATTACTGGTCCGAGCGCGGCTGCGTGATCCTGCAGCCCTATGATCTGGAGATGGGGGCAGGCACTTTCCATCCGGCGACGACCCTGCGGTCACTCGGCCCAAAGCCGTGGCGCGCGGCCTATGTTCAGCCCTGCCGCCGGCCGGGCGATGGACGCTATGGCGCCAACCCCAACCGGTTCCAGCATTACTATCAGTTCCAGGTCGTCCTGAAGCCATCACCGGCGGATATTCAGGCGCTCTATCTGGGATCGCTTGAAGCGATCGGCATTGATCTTGCCAAACACGATATCCGCTTTGTCGAGGATGACTGGGAGAGCCCGACGCTCGGTGCGTGGGGGCTTGGCTGGGAAGTCTGGTGTGACGGGATGGAAGTCACTCAGTTCACCTATTTCCAGCAGGTCGGCGGCTTTGACTGCAAACCCGTCACGGGTGAGCTGACCTACGGGCTCGAACGCCTCGCCATGTACGTGCAGGGTGTCGATAATGGCTATGATCTCGCCTATAATTCCGCAGGCGTCTCATATGGTGATGTCTTCCACCAGCAGGAAGTCGAATTCTCCGGTTATAATTTCGAGCTGGCAGATACCGAAATCCTACTCGATCAGTTCCGGGAAGCCGAGCAGAACTGCGAAGCGATCCTGAAGCGAGGCGAAGAAGAGGAGCGCAGCTTCGTCCTTCCTGCCTATGATCAATGCATTAAGGCCAGCCACCTCTTCAACCTTTTGGATGCGCGCGGGGTGATCTCGGTTGCAGAACGGCAGTCCTATATTCTCCGTGTCCGGAAGCTGGCGAAGATGTGCTGTGAGGCATGGCTGAACAGCCCGCAGGGTATGACCGAGGGCGCAGGTGCCGTCGAAAAAGTCTAAGCGGCGCAAGAAGTCGCGCTTTGCGCGATGGCGGGCGAAAATCCGCCTGCCGTCTTTTCTGACCCTGTTTAAATGGGGCGTGATGGCGGCGCTCGGCTTCGTCATTGTCAGCATCTTCTGGGTTGTTGCGCTGCGCTTTGTGCCGGCCCCCGGGACAACGCTCATGGTCATGCGAAGCTGGAGCGGGGAGGAAATCAGCCGGGAATGGGTTCGTCTTGAGGACATTTCGCCTGAACTCGTAAGAGCCGTGATCGCAGCGGAAGATACAAAATTCTGTACCCATCGCGGTTTCGATGTCGAGCAAATCAGGAAAGCTCTCGATGATGCGGCGGAAGGCAAGCGCTTGCGCGGTGCCTCGACGATCTCCCAGCAGACGGCAAAAAACGTCTTTCTCTGGCCCGGGCGGGGCTTTGTGCGCAAGGGGCTTGAGGCGTGGTATACGCTCCTTATCGAGACGTTCTGGCCAAAATCCCGCATCATGGAGATGTATTTGAACGTCGCTGAATGGGGCGATGGCTATTTTGGCGCGGAGGCTGCTGCCCACGGACGATTTGGGAGAGATGCGGCGGCATTGTCCCCTTATCAGGCATCGCTCCTTGCAGCTGTCCTGCCCAATCCTCATGACTGGAGAGCGGATAATCCGGGGCCGTATGTCAGAAAGCGGGCAGGGACATTGCAGGCTCGCATGCGTGTCGTTGCTCGAGATGGTCTCGCTGACTGCGTCCTCGCGAAATGATCGCCTGATTATCCGTTGAGCATCGTCGAGACTGCAGTGAGCAATTCATCATCTTCAAACGGTTTGAAGAGGACCGCGACAGCGCCAATCGAGTCCGCGCGGGCTGTGACCTGCTCCAGCGTCTTGCCCGGGCCGCCACCTGACATGATGATGAACGGTATGGGCGGCGTATGCTGAGCAAGCTCGCTAGCAAGCTCGAGGCCGTTATCTTCGTTCATCCAGACATCAATGATGGCGCCCGCATAATTGCCACCTGAAAGCAGCCTTCGGGCGTCATCTAGTGAGTGTACTGCCGTTGCTGCGTATCCTGCCTCATTCAGGGCGATGGACACTGTTTCGGCGACGTCCTCATTATCATCGACGACCATGATCTGGGTCATCGTCTCTCTCCTTGCAGTGCTACCTAAAAGGCCCCCTCAACACTGCCTCGATCATTATTCCATACTAGGCGATGGTATCCAAACACTGAAAGCTGCACCTTTCTCTGGCAGGGAAGTAGCCGTGACGAGCCCGCCCCAGCTAGTGGCCAGTCCCTTCACAACAGAAAGTCCCAGCCCCACGCCGCGACCCGGCGTTTTTGTCGTTACAAACGCCTCAAAGAGCCGGTCGATGATTGCGGGATCGATACCGGGGCCTTCATCTTCAATGCGCAGGCAAATGGCTTCGGTCATCCCTTTATCGGCAAATGCGCCGGGGAGGTTTTCGCTCACATGGTCGAGAGAAATGGTGACCGTGCCGGCATAATTCATGGCTTCTGCTGCATTGTTGAGCAGATTAAGCAGGATTTGACTGAAGCCTGATCGGCTGACGGCAGCCAGCATGGGTGTCGTCGGGAGGTGCGCCTCATATTCGAGGCCATTCGGGGCCAGATCCCTCGCGCTGGAGAGCGTTTCCTCAAGAATGGCGCGCAGGTCACAAGGCTCCGGGCTGTCAGTACTACGTCCTGCGAGGCTCAAGGTTCGGCGCAGGATCTGACCTGCGGTCATCACGCCCTTATTGATTTTCTGGGAATATTCCGTGCACTGCTCGCGTGTCGCATCGCCCGTCAGCTTGCGCGCATAGAACGCGACAGGGTGCAGGATGTTGGAAAGCTCATGCGCTAAGTTGCCTGCAAAATCGTTGAGTGCAGATATTTTTTGCGCCTCATACATGGCCTCGGTCAGCCGTGCATGTTCTTCGCGCAGGCGGTGGCTTTCAGATCTGTCGATCGCAAGATTTAATGTGGCGACTCGTTCGCCCTTAGCATCAAAGAGCGGTCGCGCGAAAGCAAGCCACGTACCGACACCATCTTTTTGCTGCAGCTCTAGTGTTACTCCTTCATTGTAATCCTTGTACCGCATAAAATTCTGGGCTTCCCGCTCGGCGAGTTCTGTCAATCCGTTGCCGAATGAATCGCTGAGTGTCTTGCCGACAAAGCTGTTCGCAGTCAGGTCGAGCCGTTCGGGAAGGAAGTCATTCATGTAAGTGACCCGCCCTTCAAGATCAGTAACGGCCAACGCTATCGGCAGGTCACGGAGTACCTGGCTATAGAAGGAAATCGTATCTTCGACTTTCTTGTCTGCCAGAACCTTTGAAGTTCGGTCATTGAGGACGACAACGATACTCCCATCATCCAGATGAGTGCCCGTCCCTTCGTAGAAATGTATTTTCTCCTCGGTAATGTGCCAGTGAACAATTCCATGCCAAGGGACTTTCCGTGAAATGAATTGTTGCCAGACAAGCGCGCGCATGTCTTTTCGCTCTTCCGACGCATTATCGAGCCGGAACCAGGGGATGCCTGCGATCGGCGTCGAGCTGAGCCCGCCAAGTCTGGAGAAGGCTTCGCTCTGATAGAGGATGACACCCTGGGGATCGGTCAGCGCATGTCCGATCCCGGCCTGCTCCATGACTTCGAGAACTTTCTCGGCGGGAGGAGCAGGGTGGGAGGTCATTCTTCTCTCAGGTGACGCAGTTGCGAATTGATCTTGTCGAGGATGCGGCTGAATTCCGCAATCTCTGTTTCGTCAAGATGCGTAAGGACTCCAGAGAGATCGTGAAGCGGATCTTCTTCGAGGCGACGATTGCCCTCTTCTGTCAGGCTGAAGGTCACGGCCCTGCCGTCATGGGCCGCGGGTTGTACGGATAATAGTCCGCGTTCGACTAGTGACTTGGCTGTACGAGATGTACTGCCAGATGTGTTGCCGAGATAACGTGAAAGCCCGATGACCGTCGCTGCATGACGGCCGGCACGGCTGAAATATCTGAGGGCGGACCATTGGCTCGCATGCAGATCATCACCGTTCCGGCGTTCAAGGACGCGCCGGGCAAGTTGTTCAAAAAGTTGTGCGGTGCCGCTCGCGCGGCGCTGTTGTGCCGGGTCAAAATCGGCCATGGCTCTCCCATCCATGACTATGTGTATACATGAAAGCTGCCAGTAGCAATTTTTGTTATTGACAGTTTGATGACGCTCGGTTGTATTGCGCTACTCAACCGGCGGCTAGCCGGTTTTTTATGGTTTCGGTCGTGACTGGTCTCTCTCCCCCCCAATCACCGGCATGACCACGAAGAGGCGCGGTAGCAATATCGCGCCTCTTTTTTATACCGAAACTAATCGGCGGCTTGTTCTGTCAAAGCGACTTCAAAGCCCCAAAGGTTCTCGAGATGCCGCAGAACAGACGCCTTGGTGCCCGAATCAAGCTTCCGGCCGTTAAACACGTTGTGCTGAATTGTGAGTTTTCTGTCACCTTCTAGATCGGCTGAGACGACTTGAAGGTTCGGCTCATGGAGGCCCAGATCATACATCGATGAGAGGGCCTGGCGTGTGTCGCGATATCCCTGCTCATCATGAATGGCGGCGACCTGATAATAGGGCTTCTTGCCATCATCGCCGAGCGAGAAGAGGCGGAAATCCCGCATGATCTTCGGCGAGAGATATTGCAGGATGAAGCTTTCGTCCCGGTAGTTCGCCCATGCGTCTTTCAGGGCGCCGCGCCAGTCGCCGCGACCGGCAAGATCCGGGAACCATTCGCGGTCTTCGTTCTCGGGGTTTTCAACCACGCGGACAATGTCCTGCATCATGGCAAAACCCAAGGCATACGGATTGATACCGGAATAGCGCGGGTCATCGAATTCCGGCTGGAAGACGACCGAGCTATGTGAGTGCAGGAACTCCATGATGGAGCCCTCAGAAATCCGCCCCTGATTATAGAGCTCGTTCATGATGTAATGGTGCACGAAGGTCGCGCAGCCCTCATTCATGACCTTGGTCTGTTTCTGCGGGTAGAAATATTGCGAGACGTTCCGGACAATTCGGACCAGCTCCCGCTGCCATGGCAACAGAACGGGGGAGGCCTTTTCCACAAAATAGAGAAGGTTCTCTTCGGGCAGTTTGATCGACCGGACTTCCGTCTGGCGCTCTTCGACGTCTTCCTCAGATTCTTCCGTATGGGGAAGGGTCCGCCAGATATCGTTGAAGGTCTCGCGCTCATGCTCGGCGCGGGCCTGAATTTTCTCGCGGCGCTCGGTGTCCGAAAGCTTCGGCGGACGATTGTAACGGTAGACACCCTGATCCATCAGCGCGTGGGCGGCATCGAGGATGACCTCGACTTCTTCGTGCCCGTATTCTTCCTCGCATCTGGAGATATAGTTCTTCGAGAAATCGAGATAGGTCAGAATGGCGCTGGCATCCGTCCACTGACGGAAGAGGTAGTTGTTCTTGAAAAAGTGATTATGGCCCATGCAGGCATGCGCGATCACGAGCGTCTGCATGGTCATGGAGTTTTCTTCCATGAGATAGGCAATGCAGGGGTCGGAATTGATCACGATCTCATAGGCAAGACCGGTGAAGCCCTTTTGGTAATTCATCTGGTCACGGGCAAAATGCTTGCCGAAGGACCAGTGCTTGTACATCAGCGGCATGCCGTGGCTGGAATAGGCATCGAGCATCTGCTCGGAGGTGATGACCTCAATCTGGTTGGTATAGATATCGAGACCCAGATCATTGAGGCCGATATCTTCGCATGCTTCATAGGCGCGCTGCAGGTCGGCGAATGTCCAGGCAGCATCCGTGTAAAGAAGCTCGGCTTTGGCGGTTGCGCTCATCTATCCCTATCCTTCTGGCGTTGTCCTGTGCCGGGAGGCGTCCCCACACAAGGAACCGGTCAGTCAGTCTGGCTCATCATTAGCATAAATCGCGATAGCTGAACGGACATCTAAGTTTTCGAAAATGTCTCATTTGCCTGCCGCACGGGGCCAGCGCGTAAAAAATCAAGATTTTGCCATGATCGGCCGTGAACCAATGGCGCTCATCCGAGTTTAACTGACAACGGCGGAGAAATGCGCCTTCATTTCGCGTCGCGATTTCATGTTGGCTCTTAAAGAGCGTCATTAGAGAGAGTTTGTTATGTTTAAGAATATTGCAAAGAATTCGAGTGCCCTTGTGGGCTCTGTATGTGCTGCGTCGCTTGGTCTTGGTGCGCTGACGGGCTCTGCTTCTGCGGGCGACAAGGAAGTTTTTGAAGCCGAAGTCATCGCCGCTACCGAGAATTGCGCGGCTGTTTCGCTGTCTTGCGCTGCCAATCTCGAAGATGCAGCAGGTGTCTTGATTTTCCCGAATGTTGTGTCGGCCAATCTGATCGTCGGTGGCTCAGGCGGTAAAGGCGTCCTCGTCGAGAATGGTCACATCACGGGCCATTATAAGATTGGTGGTGCATCGGCTGGCCTGCAGGCTGGTATCGACGGCACCAGCCAGATCTATGTCTTCCCGACCGATGTTGAGCTGAACAAGTTCAAAGATGGCGGTGAGTGGAATATTGGTGCGACTGCGGACATCACGGTCATCGACGCTGATGCGTCGGCGCAGGCCGATACCAGCGGTGTGCTCGCCTACATCTTCAACAGTGAAGGTCTCGAGGGGGGTGTGTCGATTGACGTTTTCCGCGTATGGGAAACCGAAGCCTCCAAGAACGGCACCAGCATGTAATCTGCGGTCCTGAGGCTGATAAAATTGAACCCGCCGGAATGTGTTCCGGCGGGTTTTTTTCTTACGCAGCTTTTCCTGATCCCTGCCGCTCCTTGGCGAACAGCTCCCGGAAGACCGGGAAGATGTCGCGGGGATGGGCGATGCGGGTCTGGGCAAATCTCGGATCAGATATGGATCTGTAGGCGCGCCATAGCTCGGCTCCGGCATCGGGATCGGAAAACACATCCATCTCCCGTTCATCGAGGATCTCGATATAGGCGTAATACTGAAGAATCGGCAGCACTTCCTGATTGAGAAGCTGGACGCAGCGCTGCGCATCGCCGGTCTGGGTATATCCGTCAGAGGCCTGCGCGACATAGATGTTCCACTGGTCGGTCGGAAAGCGCTCCTGCTGGATCTGCTGCATGACCTCAATCGCGGTCGAGACAATCGTGCCGCCCGACTGGCGTGAATAGAAGAAGGTCTCTTCGTCGACTTCCTCCGCATGATGCGTATGCCGGATGAAGACGACTTCGACCCGCTCATAGCGGCGTTTGAGGAAGAGGTGGAGCAGCATGTAGAACCGCTTGGCGAGGTCCTTCTCGCGCTCACCCATCGAGCCGGACACGTCCATCAGGCAGAACATGACGGCGGCTGTCGTCGGAATCGGGGTCGGCTCAAAGGCGTTATACCGAACATCTAGTGGGTCGATATAAGGCGCCCAGCGGCGACGGGCTTCCAACTCTTCCAGCTTGGCCAGAATGGCCTTTTTCTCTTCGATCTGCGCCTCGGAAGGGGCGGCAATTGATTCAAGCTCGAAGAGGCGTTCCTTGAGCTCGTTGATTTCTTTCGTGGACGGACGGCCAAGGGCGAGGCGGCGGCCATGCGCGTTCCGCATCGTCCTGATGAGGTTCATATTGGTCGGCGCGCCCGAGACGGTCATGCCGGCCCGCTTATACTTCCACGCCGTCATGTCCTTGAGCGACCGCTTGACCAGATTGGGAAGCTCCAGATCCTCAAAGAAGATGTCGAGAAATTCGTCCTGGGTCAGCGTGAAAGAGAAGCTGTCCTCGCCATCGCCGGAATCACTTGCGTCCTTGCCGCCTTTGCCCTTGCCGGAGGGGGGCTTGCGTAAGCGGTCGCCCGTCGAAAATTCCTTGTTGCCCGGATGGACATGCTCGCGCTTGCCGGAGGCAGGGTCGAGGCGGAAACGCGGTTCCGCGGTTGATTTCGACGGAATAGAAATCTTGCCGGATTTCTCCAGCTCCTTGACGGAGCGGTCCTTCAGGCTCTTGGCGACGGCGTCCTTGATCTGTGAACGGGCGCGGCGAAGGAAGCGCTGGCGGTTGGCGAGCGACTTGCCTTTGGGATTGAGACGGCGATCGACGAAATGGCTCATGAGGAGAAGGTAGACACATCCACCTTTCAATTCACGTAATTTGCGGGCGGTTTTGCGAAATCCTCACGTAAAAAAGACGTGGACACCCCTTTTCCCGTGATTTTGCGCTACTTTAGGCTATTCGCGCCGCAGGATGACTTCCGTCAGGAGCGAGCCAAAAGTCCCCGGTTTGAAGCTTTGCGTGACTGCATCCCGATCATAATCGCTCGCGACCCAGTCGAGGAAATGTTGCTTGTTCGGCAAAACGCCGTCTTCTAGCGCGGCCCGGCGATAGACATCAAAGAAATGATCAAGAACGCCGGTCTTGCCGGATTTCACATGGCCGTAGCGATAGGTGAGCTGATCGAGCGCTTCATCGAGCGGCTTTTCCTGCCGCAGGAATTTGTAAAGGGTTGAGCCGATCCCGGCCCGGTCCGCGCCTGATTTGCAATGCATGAGGGCGGGATATGCCATCGTCTCGAAATGCTCATTGAGGCCGAGGATGAACTCGCGGGGCGGCGCTTCGCGGGACCAGGCGCGATGATCGATCAGGCGGATGCCATTCTCGGCGCAGGCTTCTTTTTCAAGCCAGTAAAAGCCGGGCTGTTCGTCAGCGACACGCCCGCCGCCATGGACATTTCGGAGGCCGCGAAGATTGATGATCGTCTTTATGCCGCGTTCAGCCCATTCGCGGATCTTTTTCGGCGAGGGCTGATAGGTGCGCACCATTTCATCCGAAATCCAGTGCGAGTTGTCATAGGCTTTGCGGAGGAAGCCATGATCCTCCAGCAGGAGAGAACGCCACGCGGCTTTCCGGCCCTCCGGGGTCTGAAATTCTTCTTCGGTCATGAACCGGCCCATCACTTGCCGTCCTTTTTCTCGAAATGATGGCGCTCATACATTTTCACATCCTTCAGCCACCGGCCGATGGCGATCGTCATGGCAAAGGAAAATCCGTAGGCGCCTTTGAGGAAAAGGCCCTTGAGGATGTAGCGCTTGAGGAAGTAAACCGGCAGGCCGAAAATCATCCGGAAACGGAGCTGCCAGAGCGGCTTGAGCGGTGCGGATTTCGCCCGCTGCGTCATGTTGCGTTCCTGCTTGGTCAAGAGGAAGCCGATATCGGTGAACGCGTAGTGGATGATGGGTGTTTTCAGCTTTGGCACCTGCGTGCCGGACGGAATGTCGAGCTGGTCCCATGCGGCGGAGTCCGGCATCCGGATCTCGCGGGAATCATACAGCTTGTTGCGGTGGTCAGGATCGACATGCCGCCAAGGCTCGCCGACCGGCGGCGCGATGATCATGCGGAGCGCATAGATCTTGTGCGCGGGTTCACCGTTCTGGAAGAGAGCGGCGATCTCGGCGGCAAGCTTAGCGGGGATAACTTCATCCGCATCAAGATCAAGGAGCCACGGATGCTCGCAAAGGTCTTCTGCCGCGCGTTTCTGCTTGCCGGTGCCAAGCCAGTCCATCGAAATGACTTTTGCACCGGCGTCTTCGGCAAGCCGGACTGTGTCATCCGTTGAACCTGAGTCAACGACGATCACCTCGCGCGCGACCTGCAGGGCGGCGCGCACGACCTCCGCGACAAGACGTGCCTCATTCTTGGTACGGATATAGGCGGAGATGGGAGGTCTGGTCTCAGGATTTGTCATGACCCGGCCTTCTCGGGGGTGCGCATCGCCGGGGTCAAGCCTGCCGCCTCTTCACGTTCCCACAGATCCGCAATCCAAGGCGCGGGGCGGGTGTGTTTATAGAAGCGTTTGTACCATTTGGTCGGCCAGTACCCGCGAGCGGCCTCATCGATGTCGGGCCGACCGGTAAAGACCACGGTTTTGGCGCCTTCAGGCAGGCGCGGTGTCTTTGCCCAATTCAGCGGGAAGGGCGGCACGATGGAGTGCTTGAACGACAGGCACCATTCGCGCGGCCAGAAGACCTGATCGCGGATCAGGGTCGAGATATATTGCTGCTCGATCCGGCATTCCGACAGAACGCGGGCCGGGTCGGTGGCGAATTTCTCATAGATCTCAGGATGCGCCCCGGCCCGGAAGCGGAAGACACTGGTATTGCCGATGCCCTCACCGAGCTGGGTCCAGTTCTCGATCACGCAATACTGACCGGGGGCGTAATCGAACATCTCGCCCAACGGGCCGGTGATCAGAATGTCGAGATCGAGGAACAGGACATCGCCGGTCAGGCCCGCCACGCCGTCCTGCCAGACCGACAGTTTCCGCCACGGCGTCCATTCATAAGGGGAGGGCAGCGGGATCTCGGGGAGGCTTTGCGCCTCGATGCCGGGATCTAGCCCTTCGGCGTCGTCGGTCAGGCACAGGAACCTGAACGGCCGGTCCATATGGGCCTTGGCCGCCTGATAGAGGCGGTTCGCATAGGGCGCAGGATAACGCGTCCCCCATTTCATGCAGAGGATCGTGACCGGTGTGGTCATGGGCGGGCTTGTCGTTCCGTTCAGAGTTTCCCGCGCGGCTAGCACGACCATTCGCCCTTGGCGACATGCAGGGTTTCACAAAGCCGGGCACAAAAATGGCCGCCATGCGAGGGGGAACATGGCGGCCAGGGTGTCTCCTGACGGGTTTGCGGGTCAGGAGAAGAGAAAGGGCGTCAGCGTCAGACGCGATGCTCCATGCGCTCGGCATAGGCTTCGCCGGCACGGGCACTCATATGCGCTTTCTGCAACAGGCCACGCGTCGGCGGCGTGATGTCATCATCGAGCTTGCTCTCGATATATTCGGCAAGGCGCTCCTCACCGTCATCGATCGCGCCAAGGGCCGCCTTTTCGTCATCCCGGAAGAGGGAGGAGAAATCGGTCATGGCCCGGTGCAACGTGCCAAGCACCCCGCCATCCGTTTCAGGCTCCGCGCCGAGGCTTTGTGTCTGGGTCTGGAAGTCCGTGATGAGCTGCGCGCGTTCCTGACTGCGCTCCATGAACTCCGCGTGAAGGACATAATTGTCATCGGTGACTTCAGCCGCCTTGGCATAGCCCTTCTGGCTATCGATCAGCATTTTGGTGACATCTTTGAGAACGTCGACATCTTTGGTCATGGGTATCTCCATTGATCAGTATTAAGAATATAAAATGAGAGGCGGTAATTTTGGCTGGGGCCGATAAACCGGCGCCAGCCCATCTGCAGTCCTAGACGCGCCGAACCAGTCGCATGACGATCGAAACCGCGAAAAGAACGAGGAAGATGAAGAACAGCAGTTTCGCGATGGAGGCTGCGCCCCCGGCGATGCCGCCAAATCCGAAGAGTGCCGCAACAAGCGCGACGATCAGAAACATCATGGCCCAACTGAGCATGACAACCTCCTTGTTTGATAAGGAAAAGACGCGCTGAGCCGGTCTTCGTTCCGTCGTCCCGTGCGGATTACGCAGAGTTCAGATCGCTCAGGAGTTAGGGTTAACGGCCGCAGGTTTTCGGGCCGTTCTGGTGATGCCCGTCACAGCGAAGCGCGCGGGCAAATGGCATTGTCTCATCATCGAAACCGATAACCTTAACGAGAGAACACGATGAAAAAGTCCTTCGCCACCGCCGCTTTCACAGCCTTCTTTTCCGCCGCCGCTGCCCTGCATGGCGCTTTCGCCCAGACCCATGAGGCTGAAATGACGTCACAGGAAATCAGCGCCAAAGTCGCTGAGCAGACCCTCAACCTGTCGGTCGCCCTCGACGGCAAAATCGAAATGATGGACGCGCCCTTCGCCGAAAAACTCGCCGCCCTCGACAATGCCCAGCCGGGCCGCGCCCGCATGGCGCAGAACACCCGCCCGGAACGCGAGACCATCGTGCTCGCCATGGCGAATTAAGCAGGCGATTTTTCGTCAAAGCCTAAGGGTTATCGGATAAGGCGCCTCATCGGGGGCGCCTTTTTCACGTTTAGCGGGCAGAGGACTTGCTCCGGCGCGGGGGATCGGCCATTTCCTCGCAACTGCAACATATCAATGGGGCGCCTGCCTTTATGCCTGAACTTCTGCTTGAGCTGTTCTCCGAAGAAATTCCTGCCCGGCTGCAGCGCCGCGCGGCGGGCGACCTTGAGCGGCTGGTCACGGACGGGCTCAAGGCAGAAGGGCTCAAATGGGACGGCGTCAAAGCCTTCTCGACGCCGCGGCGACTGACGCTCGTCATCACCGGGCTGCCGGTCGCGCAGGCGGATCTGAAAGAAGAACGCAAAGGCCCCCGGGTCGGCGCGCCGGAAAAGGCGGTCGAGGGCTTCCTCAACTCAGCCGGTCTTGAAAGCCTCGATCAGGCGCAGATCCATGAAGACAAAAAAGGCCAGTTCTACGTCGCGGTGATCGAGCGGACGGGTCAGCCGACGGCGCAAGTGATCGCCGGGATGATGCCGGAGATCATCGCGAAATTCCCCTGGCCCAAATCGATGCGCTGGGGCGCAGGCGACATGCGCTGGGTGCGCCCGCTGCATTCAATCCTCTGCACTTTTGATGGCGAGGTCGTGCCCTTCACGATTGAGAATGGCGATCTGCCGGTGACGTCCGGCGACAAGACCTATGGCCACCGGTTCATCGCGCCCGAAGAGATCCAGGTACGGAGCTTTGAGCCCTATGCGGCGGAACTGCGCCGCGCGCGAGTGCTCCTTGATCCTGATGAGCGCGAGGAGCTGATCCTCGGTGAAGCCAGAGCGCTGGCAAAGGCGCAAGGGCTGGAGCTGGTCGAAGACAAGGGCCTTCTGGCGGAAGTCGCCGGGCTCTCCGAATGGCCAGTGCCGCGGATCGGGAATTTCGCCGAAAAGTTCCTGACCGTCCCTGACGAGGCGCTCATCGCCTCGATGAAAGGGCACCAGAAATATTTCTCCGTCATCAACCCTCAGACGGGGCGCCTGGCGCCGAAATTCATCACGGTTGCGAATATCGAACCTGCCGATGGCGGCGCGGCCATGATGGTCGGGTATGAGCGTGTGCTTGAGGCGCGGCTGTCGGATGCCTGGTTCCTCTATCATCAGGATCTGAAAAAGACCCTTGAGCAGCACGGCCAGAAGCTCAGTGAAGTGACGTTCTTTGAAGGCCTCGGCACGACGGCGGAGAAAGTCGAGCGCGTGGCGGCCTTGGCAAAGGAACTCGCGCCGATTGTCGGGGCTGATCCTGCGCTGGCGGAGAAAGCGGCGCTTCTCTCCAAATCGGACCTGACGACCGAGATGGTCGGCGAATTCCCTGAGCTGCAGGGGATTATGGGCCGCTATTATGCGCTCGAAGAGAATATTGAACCGGAAATCGCGGACGCGATCCGGGATCATTACAAGCCCGCCGGGCAGAATGATGATGTGCCCACCGCGCCGGTGTCGGTCGCGGTCGCGCTGGCGGATAAATTGGACTCACTTGTAGCTTTTTGGGTGGTCAATAAAAAGCCAACTGGTTCAAGCGATCCTTTTGCGCTCAGGCGCGCTGCACTTGGTATCATCCAGATTGTGCTTAAAGGGAATGTTCGTTTTTCCCTTTATGACCATTTCTCTCGAGTAGTCGGGCATCTAATTGAGCAGTGCGTAGATGAGGACATCCTGTCCAAACACGATGCGGAGCAAGCCGCAGCGAGCCCAGGCGAATGGTTTCAAGGAAATGACGAGCACGAACTACTAGAGCATCCCGTGTGTACGCTGCTAGGGTATGGTCCAAATGACGCAGATGTCAGATTGGCTCTATCGCGCGAAGAGCTTCATTTTATAGCTGATCCTGAGGACTGTCCCGAAGCATACGAGGCATTGCCCGAGGCGAAACGAGCTCATGATGAGCTAACACAACGATTGGCAGATATGGCGGGGCTCAGTTTTGCTTTAAGCCCTAATGATATTGAGCCGATCGAGCTGTCTGAGTACCTGCCGATTAAACGTGTTTTGCCTCTGGTAGGTCCAGACCTCCTCGCTTTCTTCCATGACCGGCTCTCAGTCTATTTGCGGGATCAGGGCTATCGCCATGACCACATCCGCAGCGTTCTGACGCCGGATGCGGATGATTTTGTTCTGGTCGTTAAAAAGCTCGAGGCGCTCAAATCCTTCCTCGACAGCGAGGACGGCGCGAACCTCACCGCCGCCTATAAGCGGGCCGGCAATATCCTGAAGGCGGAAGCCAAGAAGGGCGATTTGCCGCAAGGCGAGATCGACGAAGCCGTGCTCGAAGCCGGGGAAGAGAAAACCCTTCATGCTCGCCTTGCGGGTGCGCGGGATGCGCTCGGCCCGGCATTGGCGGGAGAAAAGTACGAGGCGGCGATGTTAGCGCTCGCAGGGCTCCGTGCCCCCCTTGATGCCTTCTTCGAGAAGGTTACGGTGAATGCGGACGACCCTGCTTTGCGCCGGAACCGGCTCCTGCTGCTTGGTGACTTCATTTCTACCTGTGGCCGCGTTGCCCAATTCTCGGAACTCGAGGGGTAATGGCGGCTCATCCATTCCATTTTCGGAAGGCCTGAGACGTGACGCAATATATCTATAACTTTGGTGGTGGGTCGGCCGACGGCCGGACCGAGATGCGCAACCTGCTGGGCGGGAAAGGCGCGAACCTTGCGGAGATGGCTTCGCTGGGTCTGCCCGTACCGCCGGGTTTTACGATCACGACCGAAGTCTGCACGGCCTTTTATGACAATAATCGTCAATATCCTGACGGTCTGAAGGAACAGGTGGCGGCCGCCGTCGCGCATGTCGAAGGCGTCGTCGGCAAGAAGTTTGGTGATACGTCAAACCCGCTGCTCGTCTCGGTGCGCTCCGGTGCGCGGGCGTCGATGCCGGGGATGATGGACACCGTCCTCAATCTCGGCCTCAACCGCGAAACCGTTGAGGGGCTGGCAAAGCTCTCCGGGGACGAACGGTTTGCCTATGACAGCTACCGCCGCTTCATTCAGATGTATTCGGACGTCGTGCTCGGGATCGACCACCATAATTTCGAGGAAATCCTCGATATCTATAAGGAAGATCGCGACTACACGCTCGACACCCAGATGACAGCCGAAGACTGGAAGTCTGTCATTGCTGAATATGAGCGGGCGGTTGAGGATGATCTCGGGCGGCCCTTCCCGCAGGATGTCGAAGAGCAGCTCTGGGGCGCTATCAATGCGGTCTTTGCCTCATGGATGAATGACCGCTCGAAAACCTACCGTCGTCTGAATAATATCCCCGAAAGCTGGGGCACGGCTGTCAATGTGCAGGCCATGGTGTTCGGCAATATGGGCGACACATCGGCGACCGGCGTTGCCTTCACGCGTGATCCTTCGACAGGCGAGAAAGCCTATTATGGCGAGTTCCTGATCAACGCACAGGGCGAAGACGTTGTCGCCGGGATCCGCACGCCGCAGGCGCTAACCAAGGTCTCCCGCGAGAAAATGGGCAGCTCGGATGCATCCCTCGAAGAGGCGATGCCGGGCACCTATCAGGAACTGATCGCGGTCTTCGAGAAACTCGAAAGCCATTACCGCGACATGCAGGACATCGAATTCACCATCCAGGAAGGCAAGCTCTGGATGCTGCAGACACGGAACGGCAAGCGGACCGCCAAGGCGGCGCTGAAGATTGCCGTTGATCTGTGTGAAGAAGGAAAAATCTCGGAAGAAGAAGCCGTGATGCGGGTCAATCCGTCCGCGCTTGACCAGCTTCTCCACCCGACACTCGACCCAAAGGCCTCACGCGACCTCCTGACCAAGGGTCTGCCGGCAAGCCCGGGCGCTGCCTCCGGCGAAGTCGTCTTCACGGCCGATGAAGCCGAGAAACTTGCAGGCGAAGGCCGCAAGGTCATGCTGGTCCGTACCGAGACGAGCCCAGAAGATATTCACGGCATGCACGCCGCAGCAGGCATCGTCACCGCCCGTGGCGGGATGACCTCTCACGCGGCGGTGGTTGCGCGCGGCATGGGCCGGGCCTGCGTCTGCGGCGCGGGCGATATCCGTATCGAACGCGACGGCAGCGGCTTTACCGCTGGGGGCCGCACCGTGAAGCCGGGTGATATGATCACCATTGATGGCTCAACCGGTGAAGTCTTCATGGGTGCGGTCGAAACGATCGAGCCTGAGCTTTCCGGCGATTTTGCCAAGGTCATGGCGTGGGCGGACAAAACCCGCCGCATGAGAGTGCGGACCAATGCGGAAACCCCGGCGGACGCGAAAACCGCTCGCGGCTTCGGCGCGGAGGGGATTGGTCTTTGCCGGACCGAGCACATGTTCTTTGACGCGAACCGCATCCTTGTCGTCCGTGAGATGATCCTGTCGGGCACGGATTCAGCGCGCCGGGCGGCACTCGCCAAGCTTCTTCCCTTCCAACGGGACGATTTCAAGGAGCTCTTCATGGTCATGCGCGGCCTGCCGGTGACGGTGCGCCTGCTCGACCCGCCGCTTCACGAATTCCTGCCGCATACGGATGAGGAAATCGCGGAAGTCGCCAAATCCGCTGGCGCGGACGCGGAAGAATTCCGCATGCGGGCTCGCCAGCTTTCCGAAGCGAACCCGATGCTGGGGCACCGGGGCTGCCGTCTTGCGATCACCTATCCTGAAATCTACGAGATGCAGGTCCGGGCGATCCTGGAGGCGGCCTGCGATGTCGCGGCCG
Organism: Parvularcula marina; assembly: GCF_003399445.1. Taxonomy (NCBI): domain Bacteria; kingdom Pseudomonadati; phylum Pseudomonadota; class Alphaproteobacteria; order Parvularculales; family Parvularculaceae; genus Parvularcula; species Parvularcula marina. Next base: position 2,190,297 of record NZ_QUQO01000001.1, read on the forward strand.
AAACCGGCGATGCGGTCGTGCCCGAAATCATGGTGCCGCTGGTCGCCATGAAGTCCGAGCTTGAGACCCTCAAGGCCCGGATCGATGGTGTGGCAAAGGATGTCTTTGCCGAGAAGGGCCGCACGCTCGACTATCAGGTCGGCACGATGATCGAACTGCCGCGCGCCGCGCTCACGGCCGATGTGATCGCCGAGGATGCCGAGTTCTTCTCCTTCGGCACGAATGACCTCACCCAGACCGCGTTCGGCCTGTCTCGTGACGATGCAGGCTCCTTCCTGCCGCATTACATCCGGCAGGGCGTCATCGAGCAGGATCCCTTTGTGACGCTCGATCGAGAGGGTGTGGGCCAGCTTGTTCAGATCGCTGCCGACAAAGGCCGCAAAACCCGTCCAAATATTAAACTTGGCATTTGCGGCGAACATGGCGGCGATCCGCAGTCGATTGCGTTCTGCGAAGAGGTTGGATTGGACTATGTGAGCTGTTCGCCCTTCCGCGTGCCGATTGCCCGTCTCGCAGCTGCACAATCGGCCTTGTCAAACAAGCAGGACTAGTGCACTAGCCGCGCCGCTCGCGTCTTTGGCGCGGGAATTGCTTGCCTCGATGTCACGTCATTGGGGTGGAAGCACCAGATGTTTGTTACTATATCACGTTTATTGGTAGGGCGCTGTCCTCGGGACGGCACAAATACTGGGACAAACATGAAAAAGATAACTGGGTTCCTGTCCCCGAAGCGGGCAGGGGTGTTTGTTGCGTGTGCCGTTTTGGCAGCTTCGGCCTCATTTGATGTGATGGCCTCGAACAAGAGCGGGACAGCTTTTGCGTCCCCATATGATTCAGCTGTCGCCTATTCGTACAGAATGGCGTCGCAGGGGAATAATGTCGAATTCACGATGCCGACCGCTGCGGAGCGCGAGGCCGCGGATCCCTTTGTCGTGCTCTCTGACCGCGGCGTTGATGTTGATCCGATCCGGGCTGTCGCAGCCGAGCTGGCGCTCGACCTCAGCGGCATAGAGATCGCCATTGCGGGTGGCCGAGCTGATGCGGCTGTCGTGCCTGCCGCCGACCGGAAATGCCTTGCTCAAGCCATTTACTACGAAGCGCGCAATCAAAGCTCTGCCGGTCAGATGGCCGTTGCTGACGTCATTCTCAATCGCGTCGATGACAAGCATTATCCGGGTTCGGTCTGCGGTGTCGTCTACCAGGGCGCAAAGCGTGAGACGGGCTGCCAGTTCTCTTTCACCTGCGATGGCTCGATGACCAAGCCGGTCGATGTGCTCGCCATGAAGGACGCACAGCGGATGGCAGAGGCGGTCCTGTCTGGCCTGCGGATTGAGATCACGCGCGGGGCGCTCAACTATCACGCAAATTATGTGGCGCCGTACTGGGCGCCGCGGCTGCACAAGACGGCCGTGGTCGATGACCACGTCTTTTATACGCCGGTGCGTTACGCGCAGCTGGCGCAGGGCGGCACGTCAGCTCAGTGACAATTCCATGCCGATGTCCAGGGTCGGCGCGGAATGGGTGATCCACCCGCTCGAAATCACATCCACCCCGGTCTCGGCGATCTCGCGCACAGTTTCGAGCGTGACATTGCCGGAGGCTTCGAGCAGCGCGCGGCCATCGGTCAGGCGCACGGCCTCGCGCAGCGCTTTGGGCGCCATATTGTCGAGGAGGATGATGTCAGCGCCCGCGGACAGAACCTCACGAAGCTGATCAAGCGTATCGACTTCAATCTCTACACGGACGGTGTGCCCGGCATATGAACTGGCAGCATCGAGCGCACGCCTTATGCTGCCGGCGGCCACAATGTGATTGTCCTTGATCATTACCGCATCGTGCAGGCCGAAGCGGTGGTTCATCCCGCCGCCGCAGCGCACGGCGAATTTCTGGAGCGCCCGCAGGCCCGGTAGGGTTTTGCGTGTACAGGCAATCGCGGTGCCGGTGTCTTCAACGATCTCGACAAAGCGGGCCGTGGCCGAGGCAATCCCGCTCATATGCCCAAGGATATTGAGCGCAACGCGCTCGGCGGTCAGCAGGCTGCGGGCGGAACCGTTGGCAACAAGGATCGTATCGCCAGGCATCAGGGCAAAGCCGTCGCCCTTCAGGGTTTCAAGCTCGATCTCTGGATCGACCGCGCGAAAGACGCGGCGCGCCATCTCAACGCCAGCGGCAACGCCGAAGGTGCGGGAATTCAGCTCCGCCCGGGCGGGCCGGTTCTTCGGCACGGTGGCGATGGTCGAGATATCGCCCGCATCGCCGAGGTCCTCGGTCAGCGCGCGCATGATCAGGTCAGCCGTCATGGCTTCGGGAAGGGGGAAAGTCAGCTCACGGTTCATTTGAGCACCTCATAGGCCTGAATATCCTCTGCCAGAACGAGCGCAGCGTCTTCATTTCTTACCGTCATCGTGTGCATCGGAGGTAGGGTTTCCGGATAATCGAGGCGCGAATGTGCGCCGCGGCTTTCGGTCCGCGCAAGCGCCGCCTCAACGATCAGCTCTGCGGTGAGGAGAGAGAGCCGGTCGCCTTCCGTTTCGGGCAGGGTCTCGCGGATACGGTCAAGGAGCGTCGAGAGCCCGCCAGCCTCACGAAGGAGGCCGCATTGTCCGGCCATGGCCTGACGGATCGGGGGCATCGAAACGGGAGGACGCGGCGGCAGGACAGTGGGGGCCGCTTCAAACTCCGTGCGCGGGGCTTGCGCGAGGCCGCGTAAGACATCCGCGGCCCGCTGGCCGAAGACGAGCGCTTCGAGAAGGGAGTTGGAGGCGAGCCGGTTGGCACCGTGAACACCCGTGCTGGCGCATTCGCCAACGGCCCACAGGCCGGTGACGGTGCTGCGCCCGTCCGTATCCGTTGCAATGCCGCCCATATGGTAATGCGCCGCTGGCGCGACCGGGATCGGCTTGATCGCGGGATCAATCCCGGCCGCCATGCAGCTTTCATAGACGGTCGGGAATTTGGCTCGGAATTTCGGGCCGATGGCTTTGCGGGCGTCGAGGAACGCTTCCCCGGTTGAGGCAATCGCCCCGGCGACACCGCGCGCCACGACATCGCGGGGCGCAAGCTCCGCATCAGGATGAAGGGCGGGCATGAAACGGCGGCCATGCGCATCATGAAGGGTCGCGCCTTCGCCCCTGATCGCCTCGGTCGCGAGCGGGGCGGGGTCCTGTCCGATATCGATGGCGGTGGGGTGGAACTGGACGAATTCGAGATCGCGCAACTGGGCACCGGCCTCATAGGCCATGGCAAGGCCATGACCTTGCGCATAAAGAGGATTTGTCGTGACGGCATAAAGCCCGCCAATGCCGCCTGTCGCAAGGACGACATTCCATGCCGCAAAGCCGACAAAGCATTCACGGTCGGCATCCCATGCCTCGATCCCGCTGACTTCGCCGTGATGGGTCGTAATGCGGTGAACGATGGTCCGTTCCCGGATTTCAATGTGTCGTGCCTGCATCGCCCGCTCAGTCAGCACTTCCATGATTTTGGCGCCGGCTTCGTCACCGCCGACATGGACGATGCGGTCACGGGAATGGGCCGCCTCTCGGCCCAGCTTCAACTGGCCGTTGCCGTCACGGTCAAAGGGGACGCCAAGCTGGAAGAGATCCTCGATCCGGTCCGGGCCCTCCGTGCAGAGAATACGCGCGGCGTGCTCATCGACGAGGCCCGCTCCGGCGGCCAGCGTATCCTTCAGATGAAGCTCGGGGCTATCCTCCAGCGACATGGCGGCGGCAAGGCCGCCCTGCGCCCAGCGCGAAGAACCGCCATGCCCGACGCGACCTGCGGTGACCAGAAGCACCGGACGCGGCGCCATGGCGAGGGCCGTGTAGAGCCCGGCAATCCCGGCGCCGACAATGATGGTGGGCGAATTGCCCCCCCGGTCGGTCACTTCACCGGTGCTCCACGGCCACGACATCGCCCGTCTTGCCGACAGCGAAATTCGAGACGGACCCCAGTTTCGGCAGGTCGATCATCCGCTGGACCGCCGCGAGGGCTTTGATGCGGATATCCTCATCGACGGTGACTTCATGCTCACCGGTTTCAAGGCAACGCAGGATCCCCTCAAGCGTGATCCGCTTCATATGCGGGCAGAGATTGCACGGCCGGACGAAATTCACATTCGGATTCTCGGCGGCGACATTGTCCGACATCGAACATTCGGTGATCAGGACCACATGTTTGGGCTGATTGTCCTTCACATAGCCTGACATGGCGGCGGTCGAACCGGCAAAATCGGCTTCGGCGAGGACATCCGGCGGGCATTCAGGGTGGGCCAAGACGATGACGCCCGGATTGCCTGCCCGCATTTCGCGGATGTCTTCTGGGGTGAATTGTTCGTGCACCTCACAGGAACCGGCCCATGTGATGACTTTCTTGTCGGTCATGGCGGCGACGTTTTTCGCGAGATACTGGTCGGGGATCAGGATCACGCTGTCCGTGCCCCATTCGGCGCAGATATGCTCGACGACCTGCACGGCGTTCGACGAGGTGCAGCAGATATCGGTCTCGGCTTTTACATCGGCTGTCGTGTTCACATACGTCACGACCGGGATGCCGGGATAGCGTTCCTTCAGCAGGCGGACATCCGCCCCGGTGATCGAGGAAGCAAGCGAGCAGCCCGCCTCAAGTGAGGGGATCAGGACCGTCTTTTCCGGCGCGAGGATCTTGGATGTCTCGGCCATGAAATGAACGCCTGCCTGAATGATCATCTGCGCATCGGTCTCAGCGGCCTCACGGGCGAGGGCGAGGCTGTCGCCGCGGAAATCACCGACCGCGAAGAAGATGTCCGGCGTCATGTAATTATGCGCGAGGATGACCGCGTTTTTCTCCGCCTTCAGATCATTGATGCGCGCAATGATAGGGGCGTTCAGCTCCCATTCGAGGCGCGGCACGAATTTCTCGACCAGCGGATAGAGGTGGTCGGTCTTGGCTTTGACCTCTTCGGTAAAGGCCAGCGGAATTTCAGCTTCGAAGCCATGAGCCATGGCTTACCCCTTTCATTGTCTGTGCGAACTTATGCTCACAGAGAGTATATGGGGTGTGAAGATATGCCCATCAAGAGCAAAAGGCAAAGGCGAATTGCAGGTTTTCCCCAGATAATTGCGCAAACAGTGCCATTTTTGGGGAAAACAAAGGCGGGGCTGGGGGAAACTATTGCCGCATCCGGGGCAGGGTCATGCCGAGGCTGTGCTTTTCGAGGGCCAGCGCGCTCGCACGGTAGAGGGCGGCCGGGCGCCCGCCAGTCGAGGCCGCGACGATGTCTGTTTTCTCGACCAAGCCTGCGCTTTCGAGGCTGCGGCGGAAATTCTGTTTGTGCAGGCGGAAGCCGAGGATCGCCTCGACCGCGAGCTGGAGGTCGGTGAGGGTGAAATGCTCCGGCATCATCTGGAACAGGATCGGCCGGTAGCGCAGCTTGCCGCGCAGGCGGCCGATGGCGGTGGCCAGGATGCGGCGGTGATCGGACAGCATCGGCCGGCCAAGGCTTTCATCCGTGGCACGCGCGGTCTCGCCCCTGTCGCGCGCTTCTTCGGGGACGAGCCCCGCCTCATAGAGAAGCTCATAGCGGTCGAGGACGCGCTCTTCTTCCCACGGTACGCCTTCCAGCGCGAAGCTGGCGCGAAGGCGGGCGCGGCGGTCTTCGCTATCGGCCCAGACGTCGAGTTTCGGCAGGATGTCATCTGTCAGAATGGAGGGCGCGCCGTCCCGCCAGTCTTCCCACGGAAAATAAGTATACCAATCAACCCATTGAGCGCGATCAATCGCCGGGGGCACGCATTCGGGCGCAAGACCCAGATAGCCGACCGAGACGACCCGGTCAGAGGGTTCGGTGTCGCGCATGACGGCGCGCGGCGCCTCGCGGCCCATGTCGCCGAACGTGTAGAGCTGCTCGACATAGCCGAGCGGCACATCCGCCTGCAGCTCAACGAATTGCCTGAGGCCGATTTCGAATGTCCGGTGCGCGCCGGGATCGAACGCCCCGAAGGGCAGGGCCCAGCCGACCGACCGCTCAACGCACAACACGCACGGGGAAGGCCCTTCCAGCGCGGCGAGGACGGCATTGAGACCGATGACGAGGCGGTGTTCGGACATGGGGCGCCTTATGCGCGGCAGCGGGGACGGTAGCAACAGTTCCTCAGCAGGGCGATGAGGTAAGCGACTTGAGAATCTCCATGGCCTCATCCGCGCGCGCGTCGGGCACAAAGAGGTGGTCGTGATAATAGCCCGCGACGGGGTTCACGGGGATATCTTTGGCCGCCAGCGCAGCCGAAACGGCGGCCATCAGCCCTGCGGCATCAAGCGCGGAATGCACCGATAGCGTGATCCGGCGGCAGGGAAATTCATAGGCCAGCCCCTCCTTCTTTGCCGTCTCTTCGGTCAGGATCAGGGTCTCTCCTTCTTCTTCCGTAAACTGCATAAGGAGAGAGAAATGGGCGGTGTCTGTTCCGGCAGGCACGCACGCGAAGACATAAGTGTCCGCATCGAGCACTGGCGTCAGGCCGGACAGTAATCGTCCGAGGTCACGCTCGCCGCTCATTTGGCCATCTCCTTCCAGAGTTGCTCGAACCGGTCGAGATAGAGGGCTTGTGAGTCCTCCGTTGAAAGAGCGGTGAGGTGGAGGGGCTCGATCTTACGCGGGACGGGGAAGAATTTCTCCGCCTCGGGCACGTCGAACCCTGCGATCTGGGTCGCCTCGAAATAGGCGCAGGCCCGGTCAGCTTTTTTGATGTGCTTTTCGACCGTCTGCGGAAGATCAGCGGGCAGGGAGAAGCGGACATGAATGGCACGCTCCAGCCCCTTCTCGACTTCCTTGTATTTTGCGCCGAGCGCCGCCTTGAAGGGCGAGATCATGTCGCCGATCACATATTCGGGCGCGTCATGCAGGAGCGCCGCCATCTGCCATTTGACGGGCCAGTCGGGCTTCATCTGCAGGCACATATCGGTGACGATCACCGAATGCTGCGCGACGTTGAAAGGGAGCGGCCCCGTCGTCTGACCGTTCCAGCGCGCAACGCGGGCAAGGCCATGGGCGATGTCCTCGATTTCGATATCGAGGGGCGAAGGGTCGAGAATGTCGAGGCGGCGGCCGGACAGCATGCGCTGCCACGCGCGCGGCGGAGGATTGGTGGGCATCGGTCAGCCTTTAAACCAACCGCCCGTCGCAAATCCATCGGTTGTTTCTGCGAAATTACTCCAGACAGGTACAAATTTTATGGGATCCTGTGGAACATCAAACGGGCTGGATGGCGCGAACTCCCTCAACAAATAATCCGTCAGATCATGGCCGTAATAGATGATGTCACTCTGCATGATCGAGAAGACGGGATTACCTGATTCAACTGGCTCTGCTGACAAATAGCGGTGCCCATAAATCGGAAGAAGGCGGGGCCAGGTTTCAAAATCAGCGCGTACGGTATTTTCGATTTCTTCTCTGGACGTCGGCTTCTCGCCCCACCTGTTCAGCCAGAGGTCATCATGCCTAACATCAAAGATGAGGCCATCAATGATCCAATTGATACTTTGTGTGTAAGCCTCTTTGGAAAAGTCCCACCACGGAAAGAGGGCGCCACCCGAGCCAGAGGTGTTCTGGAGAAAGAACCGAAAATCCTGCGGGAAAGGAAAGCCGAGGTCTTTCTCAATGGCATCAATTTCGGGGGCCGCCAAGCCATGCTCGCCAAACTGGATTGGCTCGTTGCTGCGCTCTCGTAGCTCTTTCAGGAAATCAATAGTCAGGTCCATGCCGGAATATGCTCGTTATTACTCCCGACCGAGCGGCGCATAGGCCGTGATTTTAATCTCCGTGATCCCCGTATCGGGATAGAGCCGGTCTATATCGATGGCTGTCCATGCCGTATGCGGCGGTTTCATGTACCGGTTCTTGACCTGCAGGAAAGTGTCGATCTGGATTGGCATATCCGTGTGGTAAGTCGTCATGTCGACGACATCGTCCCAGTCAGCGCCAGCCGCAGTCAATATCTCGCCGATATGAATAAAAGCTCGATCAAACGCGGCATCGAGATTTTCGGGTGTCGCTTCGATCATCTCGCCGGTTTCGGGGTCGGTCGGCAGCCCTGCAACCACGCCGGCAAGATACACCATGTCACCGGCCCGGACGGCTGGGCTGTAGCTATAATACTCAACCGTGGTTTCCATCCCTTCCGGGACAATGGCCTGTTTTTCCTGTGCCACCGCTGTGCCGATGAGGCTCAACCCGAAAAGAAGTGCGAGAGTCGTTTTCATGTTCTGTCCTTATCCTGCTCTGACAATCACGCTGCCTGCGGAATATCCCGCGCCGAAACCGGAAATGACGCCGATATCGCCCTTGGCAAGGCCGTCATGATGTTTGTGAAAGGCGATGATCGAGCCTGCCGATGACGTGTTGGCGTAATCGTCGAGCACGACCGGGGATTCCTCGCGGGTCGCCTCGCGGCCCAGCACTTTCTTGGCGATCAGCTCATTCATGTTGAGGTTCGCCTGATGCAGCCACATCCGCTTGAGGCTGTCGCCGGGGATCTGATTGTCGGCAAGGTGGGTTGAGATCATCTCGGCCACCATGGGGACGACTTCCTTGAAGACCGAGCGGCCATTCTGTTTGAAGAGCTTGTCCGTATCGGGATCGTCCCAGTCAATGACCGTGTCGGTCGAGGGATCCATAAAGCCCATATTGTTGCGTATATTATTCGACATGACCGTCTTGAGGCGAGTGTCGAGAATATCGAACTGACCCGGCGCCGGTTCGCCTTCCGCCGGGCCGATAATGACGGCGGTGCAGACATCACCGAAAATGAAATGCCCGTCGCGGTCGCGGAAATTGATATGGGCCGAGCAGATTTCAGGATTGACCATCAGTACCCGACGCGCGCCGGTTGAGAGGAGCCCCACCGCCGTCTGGATGCCGAAGGCCGCCGACGCGCAGGCGACATTCATGTCAAAGCCGTAGCCGTCAATGCCGAGGGCGTTCTGGATCTCGACCGCCATGGCGGGATATTGCCGCTGCATGTTCGAAGCCGCGCAGAGAACAGCGTCGATGTCGTCCGGGCCGAGATCAGCGCGTTTCATCGCATCGCGCGCGGCCAGCACGCCCATCTCAGCCATGATCGACAGCTCGTCATTCCCGCGGACGGGCAGTTTCGGTCGCATACGGTCGATATCGAGGATACCGTCCTTTTCGAGCACATAGCGCGCCTTGATGCCGGAGGCTTTCTCAATGAAGCCGGGAGAGGATGGCTCTTTCGGCCGGTCGGGGTTTTCGGCGTTCCACCTCTCAACCCAGGCATTATAGGTGGTGACCAGCTCTTCATTCGAAATGGAATGGGGCGGGGTATAAAGCCCGGTCGAAAGGATACGGGCTATAGGGGCATCGGCGGTCATGCGCGGCCTTCTTCATTCTTGAACACTGTTCCGCCTAGCATGCGCCCGCATGTGCCGAGTGACAACAGCCCGCGTTCTCAGGCGGGCTCGATTTCGGTAAGCTTATCGGGCGCCTGACTGTGATCTTCCGAGAGATCACCTGGAATGAGCGCCGGGGCGAGACCCTCCAGCGAACGCAAAACTCTCTTGTCTCTTCATATTATCGCGGGCCACGGCTTGCGCCGATCCGGGCAGAGGCTTAGCGCCTGCAACATGATGACTAGCTCCGCGACATTGACTTCAGACAAGCCCGACAATCCGCAATTGCCTGGACAGGCCGAATTTGTGACGCTCATCGCCGCGTTAATGGCGATGAATGCACTGTCGATCGACATCGTCCTGCCGGCACTCGGCGTGATCGGATCATCTTTCGCGCATCACTCCGGCAATGAGATCCAGCTGATCGTGACGACCTATGTCGTTGCGTTCGGTGCGGGCCAGCTTGTGCTGGGGCCGGTCATGGACCGGTTCGGGCGGCGCCCGTTCCTGATCTCCGCTCTGATCCTTTTTGCACTGGCCAGTTTCCTTGCGATTGCGGCGTCCAGTTTCAACGGGCTGCTGGCCGCCCGCGTGGTACAGGGGCTTGCGGCCTCTGTCCTGCGGGTCTCGGCCGTCGCAATCGTCCGTGACCGGTATAGCGGGCGGGAGATGGCGAAGACCATGTCGACCGTGATGATGGTTTTCATGATCGTGCCGCTACTTGCGCCAGCGCTCGGTCAGGTCATCCTGCTGACAGGGCCGTGGCCGCTGCTCTTTGTCACCATGGGCGCCCTTGGCGGGGTGGTGGCGCTCTGGGTCGCGATGCGCCTGCCAGAGACATTGCCGCCCGAGGCGCGTCGGTCCGTCCGGATCTCAGTGCTGCTCGAAGGGTACAAGATCATCCTTACCCACCGTGTTGCGGCAGGCTATATGATCGCCAGCGGTTTCGTTTTTGGTATTCTCTTCAGCTTCATCACGGCCTCGAACCAGATCTTTCTTGATGTCTACCAGATCGGCAGCTGGTTCCCGCTGGCCTTTGCGGCGGTGGCGCTTGGCCTTGCGGTGACCAATTTCCTCAATGCAAGGATGGTAGAGCGGATCGGCATGCGGGCGCTGTCGCATACAGCGCTTTGCGTCATGGTCGTTGGAACGGCCGTCCATGCGCTGTTTGCCTCTTTCGGTTATCAGCCGCTCTGGCTCTTCATCCTGCTCGCAGAAGTGCCGTTCCTGATGCTCGGTTTTCTGGGCGCGAACATGACGGCGCTGGCGCTTGATCCTTTGGGTAAGGTCACGGGGCTTGCGACCTCGCTGCAGGGCTTCATTACGACTGGCGTTGCAGGGTTCCTCGGCACCATGGTCGGGCAGGCCTTTGACGGCACGGCCCAGCCTTTTGCGTATGGCACGTCGATCCTGTCCATCTGTGCCCTGCTGATCGTTCTATGGGTCGAGAAGGGCAAGCTGCGGGCGTTCGATTTCAGCGGCGATCAGACGCCGGAAAGCGTGGCCACCTCGCGGTGACGCGGACAGGTGACGAGGTGATCATTCACCATGCCGACGGCCTGCGCGAAGGCGTATACGATTGTCGGCCCACAGAATTTGAAGCCGCGTTTTTTGAGGTCCTTTGACAGGGCGTCGCCTTGCGGAGATGTGGCCGGCACCTGCGAGATCATCTTCCATTTATTGGTGATCGGCTCGCCGTCGAAATAGGACCAGAGATAGTCGGAGAAATCTTCGCCATTCTTCGTCATCTCACACCATAGCTTGGCATTGGTGATCGCGCCTTCGATCTTGCCGCGATGGCGGATGATCCCTGCATTGCCGAGCAGTTTCTCGACACGTTTATCCGTGTAGCGCGCGACCTTTTCGGGATCGAGGCCGTCAAAGGCGTCGAGGAAATTCTCACGCTTATGCAGGATCGTCCGCCAGCTCAGCCCCGCCTGAAAACCGTCAAGGATCAGCTTGCCCCAGAGGGATTTTGAATCGTAATTCGGCACACCCCATTCCGTATCGTGATAGCTTTCATAAAGCGCATCCCCCTCGGTGACCCAGTCGCAGCGATTCTTCATGGCAGATAATCCGGTTTGTGAAGCGTGACGGGGATGTCTTCGGCCATCGCGGCCTCGCCGTCCAGCCGGTCGAGCCGTACAATGGCGAGCCCTGTGCCGCCCACTGCATGACGGATTTCCCCGACCGTGCGTCCCTCCTGTTTAAGGGAAGTGCCGGGGGTGAGGTTATCGCCGCGCACAATATAGGTCCGCTTACGGATTTCACCTTTGCGGAACATGCGGCTGGCGACTTCCTGGCCGACAAAGCATCCCTTTTTGTGGTCGATGCCGTGCAGGGCATCAAGGTTCACATCAAGAGGGAACGCTTCTGCCTCGCCAATGCCTGCGCCCATATCGGGGATGCCGAGGGTGAGCTGGTGGGCAAGGTATGTGTCTTCCGTATCCGGAATGCCACTCACTCGCGGGGCCAGCCATCGGAAACCGAGCTCCGCATGGCGGGGATCGGGAGCGGCGGCGATGGCTCCCTCAAGCACGCTGTCTTCATCAGGGAAGACGCACACCAGATAGTCCGCCGTCACATCACTCATCTCGACCTTCGCCCGCAGGCGATAAAGCATGAGCTTTTTGAGAAAGCCCGGCCCCCGCCCTGTGGGCAGGTCGGCATAAATATCCTCGGCCGTCATGGTCAGGAACAGGGTCTCAAGGATCTTCCCCTGCGGCGTCAGGAGTGCGGCATAAAGCGCGCGGCCTTCGGCGAGGTGATCCATATTGGCTGTCAAAAGCCCCTGCAGCAGGGACTTGGTGTCAGGCCCGGAGAGTTTGAGGATATCACGGGAGAGGCGGGTCGGGGATAATGTCATGGGAGCCATTTAGGCCCGGTTGAGGCCCGTTGCATCCCCCTAGCCCTGTGGCCCTCTCACACGCACTTTGGTGACGGTCGAGCGCCCTGCCGCATCGACAACTTCGAGCCGGTAAAAGCCGGGGCCGCCCGGCTGCCAGATCGGCGCGCCACCCGCATCAAGGCCGATAGGCTGACCGTCCGCATACCACTGGAGCGGTCCTGTACCGCGTGCTGAAAGGACGAATTCGCGGGCCGGGCTGTCCGCCCAGATTTCCGCCTCATCGGGGGGGAAGAGGATCTGCGGCGGTGCATTGTCCGGCGTGAATCGGGCAAGGGGGGAAGGCGCATCCGGCAGCGCCTCGATTTTCTCCGCACCCGTCTCATCTGGCAAGGTCCGGCGGATGGCATCGAACAGATCGAACAGGAGCGGGGCTGCGGCCTGCCGCCCGGTCACACCGGGGCGCGGCGTGCCATCCGCATAGCCGGTCCAGACGATGACGGCATAATTGCCTGAAACCCCTGCCGCCCAGGCATCACGGAAGCCGTAAGACGTGCCTGTCTTGAAGGCGATGTGCCGGGCGCCGGTCGTCAGTTTGGAGGGCATCCGGCCCGGCGGGGGCGGGGCGCCTTTGAGGATGGTCAGGATTTCCGTCGCGCTTTCGGGGCTCATCAACGGATAGCCCTTGGCACTGCGGTTGGCTTCTTCTTCTTCAGGGGTGAAGGCGAGCGGCAGGGCCTCACCCTCATCGCCGAGCGCGGCATAGAGAATACCGAGATCCCGCATACTGATCCCGAGGCCCCCAAGCGCAATGGCGAGGCCGACATCGCTGTCAGCAGAAGACGGCATGGAGGGTGAGCCGCCCGCAAATGTCAGGGCAGAGAGGAACCGGGCGGCCCCGACCTCATCGAGCACCTGCACGGCGGGGACGTTCAAAGAGTGTTGAAGCGCGGCGGCGATGGTGACTTCGCCGCGGAAGGTGCGGTCGAAATTCTCCGGGCTGTAGCTGGCAAAGCGGCTGGGCAGATCGTTGATCACCGTGCCGGGTGCGGCAGCGCCGTCATCAAAGGCAAGCCCATAGATAAAGGGTTTGAGGGTCGAGCCCGGAGAGCGGCGGCGATTGGTGAGATCAAGCCAGCCGCCGGCGCGGTCGCGGCCTGCCGAACCGACGGCAGCCCGAACGGCCCGGCCATCAATCTCGATGATGAGGGCGGCGGCCTGCACATTCTCGCCGCTGGAAATGGCAGCCGCGCGGACCAGGCGTTCTGCTTCGTCCTGAAGGCCCCAGTCGAGTGTGGTCGTGAAACTGCCCGATTTGTCCATCCGTTGACGGATGGTATCGCTGATCTGCCATGCATCGCCGGGGAAGGCGGCGCGGGTAGCGGGGACATCCTCAAGCCCCGCATCTTCGGCAGTCGTCGCCGCAAGGACGCCATTCTCCGCAAGTCGGGTCAGGATCGAATTGCGGGTCGCCTTGGCGATGCCCGGTTTGCGATCGGGGCGGCGCGCCTCAGGCGATTGAGGCAGGGCGATGAGGAGCGCGATCTCCTCAGGCGTCAGGGCTTCGGGTGGACGGCCGAAATAGGCAAGCGAGGCCGACCGCACCCCTTCGAGATTGCCGCCATAGGGCGCGAGCGTCAGGTAAAGCTCGAGGATTTCCTGTTTCGACAGCCGCGCTTCGAGCTGGAGCGCGCGGAAGCTCTCAATGATCTTGGAGCGGAGCGTCCGCTCGCGCGGTTCCAGCAGGCGGGCGGTCTGCATGGTGATGGTCGAGGCGCCGGACGTGATCTCACGATTGGCGGCGGCACTCGCAAGCGCGCGGAAGACGGCCAGCGGGTCAACGCCCGGATGCTCGTAGAAACGCTTGTCCTCAATGCGGATCAGGGCGTCAATATAGTCCGTGTCAATCGTGTCGACATCGGCGGCGAGCCGCCAGCGGCCATCCTCAACGGGAAAGGCGCGGAGCGGACGGCCTTCGCGGTCGGTGATAACGGTTGAGACCTGCTCGCCCCGTTCGATGGGCGGCGGGAAGAGCCGGTCAAGCGCGATGACGCCGATGGCGAGGGCCGCAACAGAGGCGGCCCCCCATTTGAGATATCGGCGCAGGCCCGCCATCAGGGGGCGATGGAGACCGTGCCGGAAGCCGAACGGCCGGTGACGTCGGGACGGTACATGTCCTCGGCGACCGCGCCCGGCATGGTGAATTCACCGGGCGTCACGGCACGGACGATATAGGCGAGCCGCCGCGAGATCAGCCCTTGCGTGTCGATCGCCGCAACGAAACGGTCATCGCGCGCTTCGGCGACATTGGGCAGGGCCACCGTGCCGAGGAAGGTGTAGGGCCCGTTGGGCGCTGCATCCTCGGGACGGATCACCGTTTCGATCTCAAAGCCCGCAGGCAGAAGATCGGCGATGATATAGGAGGCATAAGCCCGGCGCTCCGGCGTCAGGGTCAGCCAGACGACCATGCGGTCGCCGCGCTCAACAGAACCGAGATCGATTTCCTCACCGTAAAGGTCCGTGAACCGCTTATCGATGGTCAGATCGGCGGATTGGGCCGGCGGCGGGCTCGACGGGGAGCCGCTGGCAAGGACCGTCACCCAGACGGGGCTGTCGCCTTCATTGGTGAAGGGGCCAGCGTTTTCGAGGCCAGCCGGATTCAGCTCGAGCGGCTGGGGGGCTTCCTCATTGTGATAGGAAACGCGGACCTTTGCCGTGTCCCCGGCAATGGCGCGCGCAGCCATGATCATCTGCGCTTTTTCCTGCGTCGTGAGCGAGCGGGGCTCGGGCACATCGCGGGCAAGGCGCGGAACCAGTTTCTCGACAATGTCGGTGTACCCCGCTTCTGCGGCGAGGGCCGTGATGGCGGCAAGGTCGCGGCGCGGCGTCTGGTACCAGTCGCCGTCATTCTCGTAGCCGATCTTCTCGACCGCCTTCTCGAAGGCATTGGCCGCGCGGGCTCGGTCACCAATGGCCGCAAGACCGGCGGCGATATGCGCACGGGCGAGCGGGCTCTCGATCTTCTCGAGCATCTCGTCATGCATATAGCGCAGGCGCGAACGTTCCGCCCGGCCGTTCCGGGCAAGGACGTAAAGCGCGTAGGCCGTGCTGCGGTTCTGCATCCGGTCGGACGTATCCGCCGTATATTGCTGGGGCGGCAGGGTCACATCATAGCCGGAGCTGCGATAGAACTGACCGCGAGCCAGCGGCGTGAGTGCATCGAGCGCACGGGTCACCGCGGCCTCCGGCACAGCATAGCCCTGCTCTTTGGCGCGGGTCAGGAAATCGGCGGCATAGGCGCCAATCCATGGCCGCGCATTCTGGTCCCCGATCCGCCACAGCCCGAAGGCGCCTTGCGCATTCTGACGCGACAGAAGGGTTTCGATGGCTTCGTGGATTTCAGGGCGCACCCCATCCGGTCCAGCAACACCTTCCAGCCCTGCGAGCTGTTCAGCATAGAGCAGCGGCATGGTGCGGCTGACGAGCTGTTCTGTGCACGCATAGGCATAGCGATAGAGCGAGGCATAAAGCGCCGCCGTATCAATCGGCGTTGCCGCTGCGCTGATCTGCGCGAGCTCCGTGCCGGAGATGAACCCGGAGAGAAGATCCGCAGGCGGTGTATAGCTCTCCCCAGGGGCGAGGGTGAATTTCTCAACCCGCGTGACCGGCCAGAATGCCGGGCGCACTTCGATGGGATAGGAGCTGGAGACAATATAGCCGCCCGGCCCCTTGGCCGTGATCGCAAGGTCGGCAAGGCCGACTTCATCCGCCTTGATGCGGACGTTTTCGTCCTTGCGATCGCCTGCATTGAGCGTGAGCTTGAGATCGCCATTAGGCACGCTGACCTCGCCGGAGCTGACAACGGAGATGTCATACTCGCCCTCGGGCCCCGCGACATTGTCGGCAGTGACGGTGGCGAGCGCCTCGTCGCCCGGCGCAAGGAAGCGCGGCAGGATGAGTTCTGCAGGCACATCATCACGGACGGTGAGCGGCTGGTCGGCAGAGCCGATGCCTTCATCCGACCAGACAACGGCCATCAGGCGAAGCTCGCCGTTAAAGTCAGGCAGTTTGAGCGGCACTGTTGCGCGCCCGTCGCGGCCCATCTCAACGACGCCCGAGAAGAGCGCGACCGTTTTAGTGGGAACGACCGTGAGGCCAGCCCCGCCGATCTGGTCGCCGCCCGAGCGGATCGGTGATGCTGCGCCCTGGTTCGGGTCAAGCAGCCGTCCGTAATCGTCATAAAGATTTACGCCCAGCGCTGATTTGCCGAAGAACCAGTCCAGCGGCTGAGGCGAGTCGAATTTGGTGAGCAGCAGGATACCCTCATCGACTGCGGCGAGCGTGACATAGGCTTTGCCGCGCGGGCCGTCCTGCGCGACGATATCGACATTATAGGTCTGGTTGGGTGTGACCGGACCCGGCGCGTTGATCATCACCTCATAGCTGCGGTCAGAGACATCGACCGGCACGTAGGCGACGCCGACGGCGCGGCGCGGACGCGGCTGGGTCACCGCATCACGCGGGGTGTAGACTGTCACCATGACGTATGCGCCAGAGCCCCAGTCCTCAGAGACGGGCAGGGCGATTTCGGCGCCGGCTTCCTCAACGCTGACCTGCCGTGTCAGGAGGACTTCGTCGGTGGCCACCACGACTTCGGCAAGGCCTGCATAGGGCGCCTTGATGGTCAGCGTGGCCCGTTCTCCCACCGTGACGGGGTCTTCGGGCGCAGAGACGCGCACCTGATCGGGGGCTTCGACGCCATCGACGGTGCGGCCGCGCCAGCCGACCCAGAAGCCTTTGGAGGCAAGGTCTTCGCCATTCATCGTGGCGTAGAGGGTGTAATCGCCCCAATCGAGTTCCGGCGTGTTGATGAGGGCGGGTTCGCCTTCACCGGTGATACTCAGCACACCCGATTCAATCGGCACGATGCGTTCTGACCGCCGCCAGCGCCATGAGCCACCCGATGTGCGGTACCAGTCGTAATCATAATCGCGGCGGACCAGTCGCCAGCCGATCTCGGCATCCGTGGCCGCGCCCTTGGCATCGACCGCGATGACCTCGAAGCTCGCTTCCTTGCCGCGCTCCGCCCGGCCGTCAAAGCCGGGTTTCATGCCAAGATAGACATCACGCGGATGATAGGGGATGCGGACATCATCGGCGACAACGCGGCCGCCTGGCTCCTCGACCTCGACCACCGCGCGGACGCGCAAGGGTTTGGTTGAGTCAAGACCGCGCGCGGCAATCGCCAGCGGGACAGCGGCCTTGCCTTCGCCATCGGCTGTGGTTTCGGGCAGGTCGAACTGGATCTGCGAGAAGCGCTCATCATGCATGCCGAAGCTGTAGCCTGCCCAGTCCTTGAACGGATTATAGGCGGTCTCAACGCGCGCCGTGCCGCGCACCGGCAGGCCTGCGCCCGGCGCACCGTAAAGGAAACGGGCGCTGGCCTCGATCATGCGGGTCTCGCCCGAGCGCATCGGGGTATCGGTATCAGCATCAAGCTCAAGAGCGATCCGCTGGGGGATGAAATCTTCGACCGAGAAGCTGGTGCTGCCGACTGTGCCGGCGCCGTCAAGCTCAACGGCAATGCGCCAGATGCCCCGTGCGGCGGCTTTCGGCAGGGCAAAGGGCTGGGAGAGCCCGCCTGCATTGGCGAGTTCCTCGAACCGGACGCGTGCCTGCTCGATGCCATTCGGCTGATAGAGAACGAGCGCACCGGCCCGGTCCTCAACCGCATGGCCCGCTGCATCACGCAGGAGGAGGCTCGCCTGCACGGTCTCGCCGGGACGGTAGATACCACGATCAAGATAGAGGAAGGCATCGGCCATGTCCGGGCGGTAGCGGCCAGAGACCGGCTCATTCGAGAGATCAACCGGCGTTCGGTTAAGATCGAGAAGGGCGAAATCGCCTTCCCGGCCATAGGCCATCAGCATGCTGGGTGTGTTGCCTTCATCCCCGGCCATCATGGCCGCGGAGAAATCAACCTGGCCGCTGCCATTGGTTTTCTTTGTACCGAGAATCTCATTCGAGCGGGCAACGAGCTGCACCTCGACACCGGAGACCGGCTCTGCGCTTTGCAGCGACCGGACGGTGACGTTGAGCCCGTCCTTGCCGCGATAGGCGGTGAAAGCCAGATCGGTGACGAGCACCCAGCGGGCGGCCTCTGCCGGGCGGTTGACGTCGCGGTCTAGTGCGCCAGCATCCTTGATCTCGACATAATAGGCGCCGGGCTCAAGCTCGCTTATGGCTTCGGCGATGGGAAAGACCGAGGTGACGGTCGAATTGGTCGGGCCCGCCGTATCAATACGGCCCTTCCAGACTTGTGTGCCGAGCTCATAGGGTTCGTCCCCGCCATATCCGTACTCGCCTTCGCCAGCGGAATAGCCTTCGGAGATGGAGCGGAAGACAAGGGCGCGGTCGGTGACGCGGGAGACCTTGATCTCGACCTCATCGACATTGACCGTGGTGAGGGCGAGGCCGTCCGCATCGATCCGGGGCAGGATCACGCCGGAGCCGGCAAAGGCAACGACCGCCGGGCGGTCATCAAAGGTCAGGGTCAGGCTCTCATCGCGCTCCAGCGTATCGCCATCGGCTGAGGGGAAGCCTGTGCGAAGTGTCAGCTCTTTTTCATCGCCATAGGAAAGCCCGCCAAGACAGAGCCGCGCGCCATCGACCCGGAGGGCGATGCGGGCATCGATATCGACATAGGCGGAGTAATCCGTGTCCGGCGAAAGGGGCTCCGAGAAGGTGAGGCAAAGCTCGGGCGTCGTTGACTCGCCGTTCACCGCATAGCGCAGGAAGGCGAACTCTTCGGGCACAGGGGCCGGGCGGGGCGCCTCGGCCGCCATTTCAGCCTCGGTGCCGGTATCCGTATCGGCTGCATCCTCCTCATTCGAGCAGGCAAGGAGTGAAAGTCCCAGAAGCGCGGCCATTGCCGTCCGCCAGACCCGATGCGTCATACTCATTCCCTCTTCCATGATGAGCCCCTATTACCCCCTGCTTTTAGGGCGATGGGCCGTGTCGCGAAACACCTGACTACCGCAAACCCTGACTGGGGCGGCGGCAAGGCGCGTGAATGGCCAAGTGCGGGTAAAATGAAGGCGTTAGCGCCCGAAGAACGCATCCCTCAGGATCTCGCCCACACTTGGAGATTGTTCCGTCTCGTCGTCTTCACCCAGCTTTCCGAAGTCCCAGGTGATATAAAGGAGGTCGTCAAAGGCCCGCCGGGCGCGCTCATAGCTCTGGGCGTCCTCCGCCGGAATGGCGCGGCCCTCGGTCCGGATCGCCCATCGCAGATGCAGCCGCTCGCCGTCTTCTTTGGTCTCGAAATCGACCGAGAGGGGGCCGATACGGCTCGACACCGCCTCCATGCCGTCATGGGTGCCGCCATTCTCGACGATCACTTCATGAACAGCGTTGAGAGGGTGCGGGATCGCGATTGGGGCCTTGCGATCCTTCCCGTCGACTTCGGGCAGGTCGTAATCCACCGAATAGGCCGAATAGGCGAATTCATCATCGAGATCGTCGGCCTCGAAATCCTCAAAGGCGAGGCTGTAGGATTCCATCATGGTGATGAGGTTGGCGTCGCGGTCGTCCGTCACCTTGATCCGCTCAACCATGTCGAGGCCCGGATAACGCTTGCGGTACCAGTCGCGGTAATTCTCCGACATCGTCCTGTTCGAGGTCTCGCTGATATCGCCGCGCATGACGTCGGCGGCGCGGCCATGAAAGACCGAGGCGACGGTGAAGGCGATGTCGCCTGAATCCTCAAATGCGTAAGTCTCGACGACTTCCTTTTCGGGCGCATCGAGCGGGCTGTCATTCATTTCTTCGAGTTCAGCACCGGGGCGGATCGGCAGGGCCCAGGAATAGCGCGGCGCATAAATCTCCGGGAATACTCCGCCCTGCAGCGACCAGGTCGCGTCGATGTAATGCGGTTTGCCCTGCCATTCGATCCGCACAATGACGTGATCGAAATGGACCGGCCCCGGAGCGACCAGTGGCAGCAGCGCCCCTTCATCCGAATGCACCAGCGCCGGGACAGCCTCATAGCCCATATGGCGCAGCATGGCTGTCAGGAGGAGGGATTTGTCCTTGCAGTCGCCATAGCCGCGCCGGCCGGTCAGCGCAGGGGGGCGGGGGCGATAGGCGCCCAGTCCGATCACGTCACTGACATAGCGGACATTGTCCTGCACATGCCGGATCGCCCAGGTGATTTTCTCCGCATCCGTCCCTTTGAGCTCATCTAGCTCTTCGGCAAGCCCCGCAGGCAGGGTCATGTCGATGTCATAGAGATCGGCGGCCCAGGCGGCGACATCACTCCACTCATCATAGCTGGAGATCGACAGGCTGCCGCCCTGAATATGGCCGACCGGTGTGTTGGCCTCATAATCATAGATGTCGGGATGGGTTGCCTGCCACAGATATTCCGTCATACCGTTCTTGCGGCTGACGGTCATGTCCTCGGCATCGCCGCGGGTCCGGATGGTCAGCGGCAAGTCATCAGGCACGATGATCCGCCGACGGCCGAACCCTGTATCCACCACAAAGCGGGTCGGGAAATCGGCAAAGAACTCATCCGGCCAGAGCGGCGTCTTCGCCACCAGCGTGTGGGAGACATCGATGATGTCGCCGACCCGGACATCGGGCAGCTCGGCAAAGACGGTCATGCGGCCATCAACGATACCGCGGTCAAGCTCCTGCTCCTGTCGCGCAAATTGCAGCTCCAGCCCTTCAAGGCGGTCGAGCTTTTTACCGCCCCGCCAGATCGCAACGTCATGAAGGATGATCTCCTCCTTGGTCGGATCATAATCGAGCGACAACCGGGCGGCTTCCTCAAGCCCAGCGACGCTGGTGACGAGTTCGGCAAACCGCCAGAAGGAATCATAGCCATCGGCTGTCTTGCGGCGCTGCATGTCATAGAGAAGGACGATCGAGCCGTCCTCGGCCTCATCGCGGGAGACAAGGTCCGGGTCCGGCCGGCCCGAATCCTCAACCCATTCAGGGACGGGCGCGATCTCCGCTTTGCCGTCTTGCGCCCGCACAGGCATCAGCGCGAGAACGAGGCTTGCGCCAAAGGCGAGCGTTAGTGCCCTGAGATACATGCGTGAACTTCCCCGTCACCCTTCAAGGTGATCAAAGCATTGACGGCCAGAAGCGGCAAGAGAGAGCGGACAAGGAGCAAAGATGGCCCAGACGAAAACCATCGCGATTGCAGGCGCGGGCAGTATAGGCGGTTATGTTGGCGGGCTCCTTTCCCTTGGCGGCCATGAAGTGCGGATGCTGGCGCGGCCCGCGATGGTGGCGCGGGTGGCGGCGGGGCTTCACCTCTCTAGCCATGAAGGGCTCGATGCGACGGTACTGCCGGGGCAGCTTCAGGTCAGTGAGGATAGCGCGATCCTGCGCGGCGCGGATATCATTCTGGTCACGGTCAAATCGGGCGGCACGGCAGGCATGGCCGAGCTGATCGCGGCGGAGGCACCGCAAGGTGCGGTGGTCATCAGCCTGCAGAACGGTGTCGGCAATGCCGATATCTTGCGTGCTGGCCTACCCGGCCGGGATGTGCGGGCGGGGATGGTGCCATTTAATGTGCTGCAGACGGAGGATGGGCGGCTCCATCGGGGGACCAGCGGGGACATCATGATCGAGGCGGGCCCGGGCGGCATCAGTGAAGCGCTGAGCGTGCCCTACCTGCCGGTTCACGAAAGCACCGATATGGGCAGCGTCCTCTGGGGCAAGCTTCTTCTCAACCTCAATAATGCGCTCAACGCGCTGTCTGGCCTAACCCTTTATCAGCAGCTCTCGGACCGCGACTGGCGGCGGCTGGTTGCAGGGCAGATGGACGAAGCGCTCCGTGTGCTGGCGGCGGCCGGGATTATCCCGGCAAAGGCAACGCCGCTGCCGCCGAAAATGGTGCCAAAGATCCTGCGCCTGCCAACCCCGGTATTTCGCATCGTCTCTGGGCGTATGCTGAAGATCGACCGGATGGCGCGCTCCTCCATGTGGGAGGATTTAAGCCGCGGGCGGCCGACCGAGATCGGCGTCCTGCAGGGCGCGGTTGAGGATTTGGCCACCCGGCACGGACTCACCGTCCCCCTGATCTCCCGCGTCGCCGAACTCATCCGCGTCGCCGAAGCAAACGGTGCAGGCAGCCCGGGATTATCGCCGGATGATGTTCGGGGGTGAGGTTTGAGTTCGAGCTCACTTTATTTCCGCTCATGCCCGCGCAGGCGGGCATCTGGTCTTCCGTGATGATGCTGGGGTCTAGTTGTTCGCACTTCTAAAATGAGAGATCAGAGCATCAGAGGCAGATCCCCGCCTTCGCGGGGATGAGCGGGTGAACTGATGCGTTGGTATGTTCCCTGACTCAAATCCCCTTGCCTCAGGTCCCTTTTTCCACTATGCGCCCGCGATCGTTAAATCCCCACGCGGGGTCACATACTTCGGTGGCGCTGGATCCGCCGGTCTGACAGGGGAGGCAAAGCCTCCATCCAACCTGCCTTTCCGGGCCCCTCGCTTCCTCCCCGCGGCGGCTCAACCGAAGAAGGAAATGCAGACTATGGCTCTGCCCGATTTCACTATGCGCCAGCTCCTCGAAGCCGGCGTCCACTTTGGCCACCAGACCCACCGCTGGAACCCGCGCATGCGCCAATACATCTTTGGCGACCGTTCGGGCATTCATATCATCGACCTGTCGCAGACTGTCCCGCTCCTCCACCAGGCGCTGGTCAAGGTCCGCGAAGTCGTCGCCGGTGGCGGCCGCGTACTGTTCGTCGGGACCAAACGCCAGGCGCAACAGCCGGTCGCAGAAGCTGCTGCCCGCTGCGCTCAATACTACATGAACAACCGCTGGCTCGGCGGCACGCTGACCAACTGGGAAACCGTGTCGGGCTCGATCAAGCGTCTCGGCGCGATTGAAGCCGCTCTTGAAGGCGAAGCCAAAGGCTTCACCAAGAAAGAGCAGCTCAACATGACCCGCGAGCACGAAAAGCTCGAGCTGTCGCTCGGCGGTATCCGCGAAATGGGCGGCCTGCCGGACCTGATGTTCGTTGTTGACGTGAACAAGGAAGACATCGCGATCAAGGAAGCCAAAAAGCTTGGCATCCCGGTCGTCGCGGTTGTCGACACCAACTGCTCGCCTGAAGGCGTCGATTACATCATTCCGGGTAATGACGATGCATCGCGCGCGATTTCGCTTTACTGCAACCTCGTTGCAGACGCGGTGATCGACGGCATCTCGGCCTCTGCGATCGATATGGGTCAGGACCTCGGCGAGCTTGAAGAAGCCCCGGTCGAGCCGGCCCTCGAAGAAGCGGCCGCTGCTGCGGACGCAGAACCGGCGAAAGCCGAGTAAATTCCTCACCGGCCTTACGGGCCGGATGAGATGGCCAAATGGCCAGACAAATTATCACTGCTCTGCCCCCATCGTGCACCACGAGGGGGCAGACGCCTTTTCAAATGGCGGCGCTTGGCTTAGGGGCCAGCCCGCGAGAGACCCCTCAAAAGGAGACACCCATGGCGATCACGGCCCAGATGGTGAAGGAACTGCGCGAGAAAACCGGCGCGGGGATGATGGATTCGAAAAAAGCCCTGCAGGAAAATGACGGCGATATCGAAGCCGCTGTTGATTGGCTGCGTAAGAAAGGCCTCGCGAAAGCCGCGAAAAAGGCCGGCCGTGCAGCATCTGAAGGCCTCGTGGCATACGCGCTCGACGGCACCAAAGGCGCTGTCGTTGAAGTGAACTCTGAAACCGACTTTGTTGCACGCAACGAGCTGTTCCAGAAAATGGTCGCCGAAATCGCGCAGGTCGCTCTGTCGACCGACGGCTCTGTCGAAGCTGTGAAAGCGGCCCAGTTCCCGGGCGCTGGCAAATCCGTTGAAGAGCATGTCAACGAGATGGTTGGCCAGATCGGCGAGAATATGAGCGTGCGCCGCGCGGCGTCACTGTCTGTCGAGCACGGCGTTGTTGTGCCTTACGTGCACACCCCGATTGGTGAGCAGGCCGGCAAGATCGTTGTTCTCGTTGCGCTGAAATCGGTTGGTGACAGCCAGGCCCTTCTGCCGGTCGGCAAACAGGTTGCCATGCACATCGCTGCCGCTCGTCCGCTGGCGCTGACTGTTGCTGACCTCGATCAGGACGTCGTTGCCCGTGAGAAAAACGTGCTGGCCGACCAGGCACGTGCCTCTGGCAAGCCGGACAACATCATCGAGAAGATGGTCGAAGGCCGGATGCAGAAATTCTACGAAGAGAGCGTTCTCCTCGAGCAGATCTTCGTCATCGACGGCGAGACCCGCATCAAGGACGTCGTTGCCAATGCGAAAGCGGAAGCTGGCGCAGAAGTGACGCTGGACGGCTTCATTCGCCTCGAGCTTGGCGAAGGCGTCGAGAAGGAAGAAGAAGATTTCGCAGCGGAAGTCGCCGCGATGAACAAAGGCTGAGCTGAGAGGCTTTCGGTCTTTATATGATCTTCGTGAAAGGGCGTTCCTCCGGGGACGCCCTTTTTTGTGAGGAGAGGGTGGATGGAAATTAGCACACCTGAATTGCAGGCCGATTGCTCGCGCTGTGAGGCGCTGTGCTGTTTCGCTCTGGCATTTGTTCAGGGGCCTGAATTTCCATTCGACAAGTCCAATGGGGAGGCTTGCCCCAACCTCGATGAGAAGAATGGCTGCCGTATCTATACTGAGCGCGACGTGCAAGGATATGCAGGCTGCGCGAAATATGACTGCCTTGGGGCGGGGCAACGGCTGACGCAGGAAATTCTGGCGGGCCGGTCATGGCGTGAAGAGCCATCGTTGATGCGCGTTGTTGTTGAAGCGCTGCCGGCCATGCGAGAGGTTCATGAACTGCTCGGTCTCCTGAAAGGCGCAGCCGCCTTGCCGCTCAACGCTGAAGACAGGGCGAGGCTGGAAGATCTGTGTAGAGAGCTGTCACCAGAGGAAGGCTGGACTGCCGATTCATTATCCCAATTCCGGGCGGGAACGCTTTCCTCGCGCGTGCATGGGTTCCTGCAATCGCTTCGGCCTTATGTGCGACAAGCGCGGCCCTCTCAGGCTGTCAGATAGCCGCGGCAATATCCATTCGAGATCGACACTTTCTGGATCCGCCGATTGTTCTTGTCGACGAAAGAATAGGATATCTCGACATCACTTTCACTAAGCCGTGTACCGACATAGCGCGGGCATTCCGCTTGCTTCATTTTTTTTGACAGCGCGTGGAAGGCCGTCGGGTCTGGCGTGCCGCTGCCCCGGACGGTGATCTCGAACTGGATCCGGCGGCGATACTCATCAACGGTCGTTCCGGTCAGATCAAAAGAGGGACCGACGCCAGAAGGACTGACAAGCGACCGCCTCACGACGCGCGCCATATCCGTTGCCTCTTCGGTTAGAAAGGCACGGCGGGCTTCGGCGCTGGCGTTGTCGTATGAGAAGGGCGCAGGGCCCACTTTTGAGAGCTGAAAGCCGCCCAGAGCAGCGACGCCAACACCGCCGATCATCACGATCCGCATCATCCCGTTCATCGTCTCTCTCCCCGGAAAGCTGATTTTATGGGCTGGAGAATACGCGAAGGAGGTGAAGTTGAAGTTCTCTGTTCGCCTAAAATGACATGTTCCCGCTAAGTATCGCGACAACCACAGTGATCTGACCACCCCAGCCTGTGGAAATGTCTAATTCCCCCTTTACAAACAGCGGATTACCGTAAATTTTGGGGCCGCTAGGCGTCGGGGGAGAGAACGGGCCAGCTTTTCCGGCGTGCGCGCTCATCCTCACGACATTTCCGGCTAGATTGCCGGACCGTTAGGCACGGGAACGGTCGAACCTGTGTACAAGGATTTTGCTGGGAGTTGGCGCAGCAAGGAGGAGCTTGAGCATGGCAGGGTTCACGTCATGGACAATTGAAGACGCATCAAACGGGTTTGCCGCTTTCCGGGTGCCTATGGCCGAGGAAGCGCCGCATGACGAGGGATGCGCCTGCGCGGCATGTTGTGCCGGGCATGGTGAAGGGGATGGTCACGATCATTCCTTCCTCAAGGAACGCAGCTTTTTCGAAGATGGCCAACTCTCGAGCCTCGGGACAGTCTCCTATGAGGATAGTGGCGTGCATTCGGGATGGGGCCAGGGGCTCAATTTCGACAGCGGCCTTCTTAAAGCCATCGACTTCGGTGTGACGGTTCTCGATGTGACGGGAACGACGTCACAGGCAACCCTCGATATCTTCAAGACACTGACGGAAATTGCCCTCAATACCTGGGGGCAGTTCCTCGCCAGTGTGCCGGGTGCCTCGATCGAGGTGCAGGTTCAGGTTGGCGGAACAACTGCTGTGGCGGCCGCCGGTCCCGCGACGAACATTTATGACTATTACGTCGATAATGACGGCAGCGGCACCTATAATGCCGGTGATACCGCCGTCTATATCGCTAATACACTCTATGAGATGCAGACGGGTATCGACTCCAATGGGGCGACCCCGGACCTTTATGTCTATGTGAACCCGTCCTTCATCAACTCCGGCCAGTTCTTCTATGACACGACTGTGTCGCAGAACGTTCCCAACAATCAGTTCGATTTTTACTCCGTACTGCTCCATGAGCTGGGGCACGGGTTGGGCTTTTTTGGTTTCCAGGAAGTCAGCGACAATGGCCTGCCGGTCGATACCTCCGACGGCTTCCCCGCCTTTTTCGGCAATGAGTACGACCTGCTTGTCGAATATATCGACGGCATCCCGCATTTTGTTGGTGAGAATGCCATGGCGGTCTTCGGCGGGCCGATCCCGCTCGAATATGATCAGGGACCTGGGTCTGACATTTCACACTTCATCGGTACAACGACAGTTGTGCAGAACGGCATCAATCTCGCGCAGGCGCTGATGAACCCGTTCGTCATTCCCGGCGACCGCGTCTCGATCGGTGATCTTGAACTCGCCGTGCTGCAGGATATCGGTCACACCATCATCAAGCCGGCCGGCTTTGCTGTGAACGGGCCGGGCGATGAAGGACAGGCTGTCATCCCGGACGGCACCGGCGACGGCGAATTCATTCAGGGCGATGGTGATGACAACGACCTGATGGGCGGTGACGGCGATGACACGCTCGAAGGCCGCAATGGGGATGACACGCTGAGCGGCGGTGCTGGCGACGACTCGCTGATCGGCGGCAATGATGACGACTCGCTTCTCGGCGGTGCTGACGACGACACGCTGATCGGCAACAAGGGCGAAGACACGCTAGAGGGCGGCGACGGCGATGACACGCTCTTCGGTGGCCTTGATGCTGACACGCTCGAAGGCGATGCTGGCAATGACACTTTGCAGGGCGGTGCCGATGACGACGTCCTTGATGGCGGCAATAATGCTGACACCGTGCGCGGTCAGGCCGGTAATGACACGGTGCGCGGCGGCGCTGGTAATGACCTCGTCGAAGGCCGCGGCGGCAATGACCTTGTCGAAGGTGGCAGCGGTGATGACACCGTCACCGGCAATGCGGGGGCTGACACGGTGCGCGGCGGGACCGGCAATGATCGCCTCAATGGCGGCAATGGCGCTGACCTCCTGATTGCTGAGGAAGGCGTTGACCGCCTGACTGGTGGATCGGGTGCGGATGATTTTGATGTTCGCGATGCTGAGCGCGCCATCATCGTCGATCTTGATTTCGGCGAAGGCGATGAGATCATCTTCGAAGATGCGATCATCTCAAGCGAGGCCGAGTTGCTTGCCTATATCGATGTAAACGAACTGGTTGTGACCCAGACCGGCAATGGCGGGAACAACCTCACGATCGAATATGGCGACGGTCAGGAACTTGTCCTGCAGGGCGAGGGCGACCTGATCATGGGCTAGGCCCGGCCATGAATTCAGATTGAAAAAGCCCGCCCTTTGTGGCGGGCTTTTTTTTATTCAGGGAGATC
Organism: Parvularcula marina; assembly: GCF_003399445.1. Classification (NCBI taxonomy): domain Bacteria; kingdom Pseudomonadati; phylum Pseudomonadota; class Alphaproteobacteria; order Parvularculales; family Parvularculaceae; genus Parvularcula; species Parvularcula marina. The sequence goes on from NZ_QUQO01000001.1 coordinate 2,218,423, forward strand.
CATGTCCGGTAGGACGGAGGTCTGGGTCAGGATGATGATCGTAGCTGCGGCTGCCAGAAGAAGGCCGAGGATAATGATATTATTCCGCACTGCCCCTTCGGCTGATTTCTTCTCCAGCCAGGTCCGTGGCCGGATGCCCTTGAAGGCATAGACGCCTTGCGCCGCCAGCATGATGCAGATGACATTGACGGTGAGGAGGAGCGCGGAGCGGGCCGCGAACACAAACTCTCCTGCACCAACGAAAAGTCCGATGGCTGCGGCAGGCGGCAGAAGCGCGACCGCGACCATCACGCCGACCAGCGCACCTGCGACACCGGTTGAGATGGAGAGAGCGGCCGCTCCTCCGGCCGCCAGCGCAAGTGCGATGGAATCGATGCCGACAATGGTGCGGCTCATCAGCTCTTCACTTTCGAGATTGACCGGGATGATCAGGCCAATGACGACTGCCGCGCCTGTCCCGACAAGAAGACCGAGCACTGCATTGCGGGCAGAGCGCATGGAGAGCTTTCCGTCGCCAAGCGCGGTGGCAAAGCTGAAGGCAAGAATTGGCCCCAACAGGGGCGCGATGACCATGGCGCCGATCACGGCGGCGACACTGTCGGCATTCAGACCGACAGCGGCAACAATCGTCGAGGCAAGGGTCAAGAGAAAGAAATCAGTAGACAGATCAGCGCCGTCCGCGACGTCGGAGTAGATCTCCTCACGCAAGGCGACGCGCTTCTGTTTCTTCTCATCCTCTGGCTTGTCGAGCGCGGGCGCCGTGCCCTCAACCGGCAAGATGAGGATCCGCCAATTGTCACTGCCGTTACAGACCGACTGCAGCTTGTCGATGAAGCCTTGCGTGTCGTCCTTGCCAAAGAAAACCTTGAGCAGCCTGATGTCATCATCATCGGGCTCGAACAGCCGGTGAAAGACGGGCTCAGCCTCCTCGACGGCACGCATCACATCGGAGGTGCAATGGTCCGGAAAAGTGACCTCGATCAAGCGCATGGGCGGGCCTTGGGCAGTGGGCGTTTGTGCATGTCGGCACCCCACCAAAATCCGTTCGGGCTGGCAATCGGGCGCGGCGAGCACCTCGTGCGACATTGCAGAGCAGGTTTCACCTAGAAACGCGCGGCAGCATCTGATAACGGGCCAAAAATTCCCCGTGAGGTGCCTGATGTCCCAGTCCGATGTGTCGATCCCCGAGACGCCGGCGCGTTATAAGCGCGTCTGCCTGAAGCTTTCCGGTGAGGCCCTGATGGGCGACAAGGAATTCGGGATCGATCTCGAAACGGTTGAGCGATACGCAAGCCAGGTGAAACGCGCCCGTGAGCTGGGCTCGGAGATCTGCCTCGTCGTCGGCGGCGGGAACATCTTCCGCGGCCTGCAAATGGCGGCACGCGGGATGGAACGGGCCAGTGCCGATTACATGGGCATGCTGGCGACCGTGATGAATGCGCTCGCTATCCAGAATGCGCTCGAGCGGATCGGGGTTGAGACCCGGGTCATGTCCGCGATCGAGATGACGGCCGTCTGCGAGCCCTATATCCGCCGCCGCGCACTGCGGCATCTCTCCAAAGGCATTGTCGTCATTTTTGCTGCAGGCTCAGGCAATCCGTTCTTTACAACCGATACCGCTGCGGCGCTGCGCGCTGCCGAGATGGGCTGTGACGCCCTGATGAAGGGCACGCAGGTTGATGGCGTCTATTCGGATGATCCGAAGAAAAATCCTGATGCGGAACGCTTCGATCACCTGACCTATCTTGATGTCTTCCGCCGCGACCTGAAGGTCATGGACCAGGCCGCGATTGCGATTACACGCGAGAATGGCATCCCGATCGTCGTCTTCTCTCTTCGCGAAGGCGGCATTGAGGGTGCCCTTGCCGGAACGGGCACATTCACGGTGATATCAGAGAGCGCGAACGGCTAGGTTCGCTTTCGTCCGAAGCCGGACGAGTGACTTCTTCCTGATCATCCGGGTTTAGCGCGGCCGTTCCTTGTCCGGTTGCGGCTGGGGTTGGCGCTGCGGCTGCTGACGTTGAGGCGCAGGTTGTTGCCGCTGTGGTTGCTGCTGCGGTAGTCTTTCAAGCTGCCTGTTCGGCACTTCCTGCAGGCGGCGATTGATGACCGGGGGAGTATCCGCCACCACATCGATATTCTGTGTCGCGATCAACCGCTCGCCACGCAGCCAGTACTGGAGCTGGTAACGCCCGGCATTCTTCGGCGCGGTCAAGGTGACGGGATTGCCTTCACCTGCATAGGCCGCATCCATGAAGGACGATGCTCTCGCCCTTGGGGCCGAAATAGTGATCCGGTCATCCTTATGCCCCGGACCCTGCCAGCTTACCCGGAAGGTCTCGCCCGTCCGGACCTGCCGCGGGCCAGAAAGGTCCGCGCCGACATCGATCACATCGATGGGCTGGCGCGCAATGACCTCGCCGGACTGGCCCATGACATAGCGGACCTCATATCTGCCGGGCAGGAGGGGCACGCGGATGGTCACGCGGCGGGCGTCGGAGATGCGCGCGGTTTCTTCTTCTCTCTGATCATTCGGCCGGGCGATGGCGATGTAATCGCCTCTCTGGCCGGGGCCCTGCCAGTCGACGACAAGATCGGTGCCGACATAGATCCGGCCATCGGTGCGCAGCCGTAAGCTGGCCTGAGCTGATCGCTTGATCGGCACGGTGACGACCTGCGTGACGCCCGGCAGGACAAGCATGCCCCGCACTTCGCCTCTGTCCCCGCTCGCGGTCGTTGCCCGGAAGTCATATGTGCCCGTCGGCAGCTCGATCGTGATGCCGGAGCCTGAATCCTTGCCGCGATAGACGACGTCTTCCGTGCGGGTACGGACGACGATCCAGTCGATCGCCTCGCCGATTGGTTTCACGGTTGCGGCGTCGATCGCGAGAAGGCGGAAGCGCGCCAGTTTTTCTTCTTCTGCGACCTGTGGGGGTTCGGTTTCGTTCACGGAAGGTCCGCGATCCGTGACCGGCGGGTTGAGTTCAGGCGGGCGGCGCGTCGGATCGATAGTTGTCGATGGGCCGTCATCGATGATCGCGGGAGGCGATGTTTCTTGCGTCTGCTTGCGCTCGATCGTGACGATCACGGTCTGCGGGAAGCCCGGCTGGACCTCAACGCTGCGGGCCATGCCGCGCTCGCCGGTCGCGATCTGGGCGGTGAAATCATAGACGCCCGGCGCCACCTCAATGGTGATGCCGGTGCCGTTCCCCTTGCCGCGATAGACGGTCCGGCCGGTCTCACGGTTGGTGACGGTCCAGGCCACAGTGTCCCTGATCGGTGTGTCGGCCGCCGCATCGGTTGCGATGAGGCGCAGCTCGACCACTTCGTCAGCTTCCTCGATCACGGGCGGGGTGGCTTCGGTGACCGGCGGGCGTTCATCAATCGTTGCAGGAGGCGGGGTCTCCCGGACGGTTCGCCGCACCGGCACGACGACACCGCGCACTATGCCCGGCGCCAATGTCAGGCGGCGCAGATCCCCGCGCTCGCCAGCTTGGGTGATCACCACAAAATCATAGGTGCCCGGCGGGATATCGACGGTCAGGCCGTCGCCCGGCCCCTTGCCGCGATAGACCACGTCTTCGCTGTCACTGTTGATGATCAGCCATTCGACGTCTTCCTGAAGGCGCGCGCCGGTTTCAAGGTCGGTGGCGACGAGGCGAAGCCGCGCTGCTGCCGGTTCTTCCTCCACCTCTTCGACCGGCGCAGGCGGGCGCTCTTCAAGCGTCGCGGGCGGCGGGGTTTCCTCCACCGGCTCTTCAGTCTTGCGCTCGACCGGCACGGTGATGCTGCGCTCTGCGCCCGGATCGATGGTTATGCGCCGCGCGGCACCGCGCTCTTCGTCCTCTGTGATGACCACGAAATCATAAGTACCCGGTGCAATCTCGACATCGAGGCCGACGCCGGAGCCCGTGCCGCGATAGATGATGTCTTCGCTTTCGCTGCCGATGATCAGCCATTGAACATCCTCGCCGAGCGGCTCGCCCGTAGCGGCATCAGTTGCGACAAGCTGAACACTCGCATCGGTCTCCTCTTCGTCGGGGACAGCCGGCGGGGTCAGGCCGACAAGCTCGGTGACTTCCGCCGGGCTGACGAGGCGGCCACCGGTAACCTCGGCGATGCATTTAAGCTCGGGGAGTTTGATCTCATCGCCGTCGCCCGCGGCAACGACATGCGCCGTAAAGCGCGCATTGGCGGCTTCGAGTTTCTTGGCGACCTCACACGGGTCGCGGAAGCACTGATCGCCGCCGTCGCTGAAAAGGACGATCTCGATCGGCCGGGCGCTGCCGGCATAGTCCTCGGCCACCTGTTCGATGGCGGAGGATAAGGGCGTGAAGCCGCGCGGGGTCGCATCGGCCAGCGTCTTGCGGACAAGCTCGCGGTCTCCGCCTAGGGGGACGGGTGTTTCAATTGAGCCGCAGAGCGTCCGAGAGCCGGGGCCGACCGTGACAAGGCCGACCCGCCGTCCGGCGGGCAGGCTGTCGAGGAGGCTGTTCGCAGCCTCGCGGGCAAGGTCGATCTTCGGCGTACCGTCGACTTCGACGAGCATGGAGGCTGAGCTGTCAAACAGGATGATGACATCGCTGTCTTCCGCCAGCTGGCGTTCCTGCGCTGCAGCTGGGCCCAGCGCCAGAAGGACGAAGCCGATAAGGAAGAGGCATAAGCGGTTCAGTGCGGCATGATGCATGGCTTATTCCTCCCCGTCCGGACGGAAATTATTGTCCGGGTTGAGAAGGGCCTCGAGTTCATCATCGAAGGTGGTCGAGGAGAGAAGCTCGAAAACTTCACTGCGCGAGAGATCCGTGCGCTTGACGGGCGCGGCATCTGGCCCCGCGACAAAGGCATAGTCGCCCTGATTGCTTAATGTGACTGTACCGGCTTCATTCGTGATCTCGACTTCGCCATAGATCAGGACCACATCAAGGCTGTCGCCCAGCTGGCGAATCCAGAAGTCTGTGCCTCTGATACCGATACTGGCAGCCGGCGTCTGAACAAGTAGGTCTTTTTCCTTGGCATTGCTGACATTGCCCGAGAGGATGCGCAGCGTACCGGTTACAAGGCTCATGCCGAATGTACCGATCGTGCGCGGCTGGTAAACATATTCGTTGATAACAAGTTCAGTATGCGGCCCGACTGACAATTCTGTCTTGTCGATCAGCACAGCCCGCATCACGCCCGTTTCATTCGTGCGCAGCATATTGTTGATAAAGAAGCTGTCTTCGACCGCCGCGACCGAGCAGTCGCCATCTTCGGTGATGCAGATTTCCGACTGGGTCTGCTCGCGTTCGACGCGACCGATGCTGCCATCGGGATAGGTCTGTGGTTCTGAGAAATATTTATAGGCGTAAAAGCCGGTTGCCCCGAGCAGCGCCAGAATAAGCAGAAATAGCAGGCCTCGCACGACGTCTCCCCTTCTTCGTCGGCAGCAGAAAGGCCAGTTTTCTCCAATAACCGGCCAAACTCAAGCCATTGGCTCACCTCTTTGACCGAGACGCTTTCGTTTGGTCCGGACTTCGTTCATAAGCCGCTACCTCAGGCACGACCGATATAAAGAAGGAACCGGAAAAATGAGTGACGGCCCCGATATGAAGGAACTCGAAAAGCGGATGGATGGGGCAATTGCCTCGCTCAAGACCGAATATGCGGGCCTCCGCTCGGGCCGGGCCACCGTGAACCTCCTCGATCCGGTCATGGTCAATGCTTACGGCTCCGAAATGCCGCTGAATCAGTGCGGGACGGTCGGCGTGCCCGATCCGCGCACCCTGTCAGTGCAGGTCTGGGACAAGGGCCTCGTCGGCGCGGTTGAGAAGGCGATCCGCGATTCTGGGCTCGATCTGAACCCCGTGACCGATGGCCAGACCGTGCGCATCCCGATGCCCTCGATGACCGAGGAGCGCCGCAAGGATCTCGCCAAGATGACCGGCAAATATGCGGAGGCCGCGAAGGTCGCGATCCGCAATGTCCGCCGGGACGGCATGGAAGAAGCGAAAAAGGCCGAGGGCGTCTCTGAGGACGACCAGAAGAAGATGTCTGATGACGTGCAGAAACTGACCGACCGCAAGGTCAAGGAGGTCGATGACATGCACGAGGCTAAGGAAAAAGAAATCATGCAGGTCTGAGGGGCATGCCCTTCGGAAATCTGCATAAGGATCTTATGTCATGGTGCTGAGCCAGACAGCCCGCTTTGCGGGACGCATGTTCGACAAGGCGAAGGGCTCAGAAGAGCCCGACGCCGAAAAACCCCTGCGCCATGTGGCGATCATCATGGATGGCAATGGCCGCTGGGCGAGCCGCGAGGGCGTCACGCGCCTCAAGGGCCACCAGCAGGGGGTCGAGGCGGCGCGCGGCGCGGTCGAAATGGCAAAGGAGCTGGGGCTCACCCATCTAACGCTTTACAGCTTCTCGACAGAGAACTGGTCGCGGCCTGACTGGGAGGTGCAGCACCTTCTCAACCTGTTGCGGCAGTTCTTTGCCAAAGACCTCAAAAAGCTCGCCGATCAGGGCATCCGTGTAAAGATTATCGGGGATCGAGATACGCTGCCCGATGATATTCGCGGCCATGTCGAGGAAGCAGAGGCGCGGACGGCGGATAATCCGGGCTACACGCTGCAGATCGCCTTTAACTATGGCGGGCGGGACGAACTTGTCCGGGCCGTGACGAAAATTGCCAGCCGCGCGGCGGCAGGTCAGCTTGATCCTGCCGATATTGACGAGGCGGTGCTTTCCAACGCGCTCGATACGGGCGGCGCGCCGGACCCGGATCTGATCATCCGTACCTCAGGCGAGCAGCGGATTTCGAACTTCCTGTTGTGGCAGGCGGCCTATGCCGAGTTCGTCTTCCTTGACTGTTTCTGGCCGGACTTCACGCGCGAGGAATTCCTCGGCGCGGTCGAGCAATACCAGGCCCGCACAAGGCGCTTCGGCGCACGGCCATAACTCCAGCGTTAGGCCGAAGAAGCGCTATTTTTCGGCCTTCGTCCGACATTTTTAGAAACTTGCCGTTTTATTAAATTGCGCCACCATTCCCGTTGGCGCAACCTTTCCGTGCATATCGGTGAGGTGATCGCGTTTCGTTTTATAATCCAGAAATTTAGCGGGAATTCCCCCAAATAGTTCCGCCTCTGCCGATGACCACATTGAGCGCCTCTATTGGTGCTTGAACGGTAGAGGAAGCAACGATGAGCGAGCTCAGAACTATCGAGCAACGCCGCCTTTATAATGAGGCGTATGCTCGGATGTCCCAAATTGTTCGATCATTCAGAATCTGCCCGCGTCATGATCAGCATGCCGTGCAGCAAATCACCAACGATGTGTTTCTTGTCTGGTGTGAGCGCCGTAAAAACCACGTGCATCCCTGGGCAGATGAGGATCACGAATTTCTCTGGACGACATCAGTCGCCAAAAACAAGATCATCGATTTCCTGCGCTCGGAAGGACGTTGGCGAGAGCGCAATGTTCAAATGGATGATCCCATTGATCCGCTAGCAGAGGGTTGTGCCGATTCAGCCATTGTGGCGCAGGGTGGGGACTTGCAGGTCTCCGAACCTGCATTACTGAAATTCTGTCGGCTGCCTTTGGAGCGCCTGTTTCGCGCCATCGAAAAGGAATGTCACTTCACTGCGATTATCGTCAGCAGGCGATGGATAGATCCAGCAACTTGCACGGTCATTTCCCGTGACAAGAGTGCAGAAAAAATCGCGATAGCATTGAGTGCTAATCGCCATGTTGGGCGGGTAACCCCAGACCAGGTGCGGGAGGTTGATCGACTATTCAGGAGACTGATTGAAGATTGTGACCTGCTAGATCGAGTTGTGGCGGGAACTGAACCGAGCGGATGGCTCGCGCGGGTGCGCGACCACCGATAATTTCGCATATGGGATTGATGGAGAAATACCCATGAGTAATGGACATTTGTTTGATAATTCGGCGACTGCCCTCTTGAGGAGTGATTGTCCGTACGATGAAGGAGATGAGGGTATTAAGTTCCTCTCATCAAGCGAGATCATCCGCGCGCAATTGGCAGTTTCGGCGCCGCAGGTGGTTTTCACTGAGGATGAACGATATGACATCGAAGGGGATGTGACGCAGCGCCCGGTGCAGATTTCGGAAGGTGCCCAGAAGAAAGACGTTCTGGACGAACTTTTCTACGCTGGTGGCGACAGGGCCGATGTGCGGGACAATGCGCTGACGAAACGTACCGTCACGCGAATCAAGGATATGGCACAGGCGGGAGCCTGTTTTCGTGTTTTCAGGGCTATGCTTCGTCAGGAGCCCTTTCTTCTTTCCTCTGCGGCATCAATTCGCCCGGAGAAGTTTGAGGATTGGGAGATCCGTGCAAATCCGTGGCGTGTTTCTGGGCTTCGTATCCTTTTGAATGACGCTCTGCTTGCGATTCCTCGCCGCCGCCGCCGTGGTCTTCTCGAGAAGGCGTATGTTTATGATTCAAGCCTGACATTTCTTACGAGGGCGCCACGCGGGCTGGTCAGTTATGGTCGTCCGACTCTCGTAACTGATGCGGCTGAAACGTCGGCCGATGAAGCGTTCTGGACACAGATGAGAGAAGCTGTCTGCTTTGCGGCGATTGGCAGTGATTCTGCCGTGGCGGTCGTTGCGCAACGCATCGAGAATGATCGTGTGGAGATTACGATGTCGAGCGTTGAGGTTGACGGAGCTGACATTTTTGATCCTGATGAATGCTGGGTTACAAAGGATGTGATGCTCAGCATTTTCGGCTGCAACGGAAGCGAGGAGCCGTGAAGGCTTAGGATTCATTCCTGTCAAAAAACGCCGCTGCGATTTGCAGCGGCGTTTTTATTTATTCTTACACGTATTACATGTGGTGGCGGTGTTGTTCTCCCCAAAGGAGAGGGGTGCTGGGCGATATTGAAATTGATGAGGCGGAATCAGTCAGCGATGAGGAGGCGGGAATGAAGCGGCATCAATACATATTTGGAATCACTATGCGCTTACTTCTGGTTTTGCTGGTACCAGCATTGCTGAGAATGAGTGGCTGGGTCACCATCGGTAATATTCCATCATGGTTGCCGGAATTTATTCTGATTACAGAGTTGGCGATCCTGACCTGTGCAGCCATGTGGTGGATTGGCTCGAAGGCTGTCGTGTATATTCTCAAAAGTCGTCTTGGTAGAGACCATCAATCAAGTGCGGATGCCTATCTCGACATTTTCATGTTCTGGGTCATGTGCGGATCAGTGCAGCTTCTGCTCCGGACGGCTGGCTTTCTGGCCATAATACTTTCGCCAGTCCCGACCAGTGACGCTTCATTTCTTGAAATGATGCCAATGGTTGCGGGGGTCTTATGTGCATTTCTGGGCAGTTTCCCGGTGAAGGGGAAGCTAGCGCGACTGCAGGTCAGGAGACACCGGGATCTGTTTGACGACAGGCATCTCCGATCTTTCGGTCCGCGAGAGAGCTGAAAATGCAGTGTCAGAGTCAAGCAAGACGAAGAAGGCCCAGAAACGGGCCTTCTTTTTTACGTGGCATTCCCGCCCCATGTAACCTCTGCGGCGGCACGGCGAATAAGCCGTTGAAACCGGCATCGCGGGAGCGCGGCGAGGGAGAGCATGGAAGTTGTGAAGTTTCCAGAACAGAGCAAGCGGCGGGTGCCGGGTATCGACCTTGCGCCTGTTGGTGAGCTCATGGCGCGCGCCCAGAAAGGCGACAAGAGAGCCTATAATGAGGCGCTGACCCAGTGCGAGGCATGGTTGAAAACCTATCTGCCGCGCCGGCTGGCGCCCGAACATGTCGAGGACGCGATTCAGGAGACCCTGCTCGCCGTCCACAGGAAACGCCACACCTACGATCCATCGAGACCCTTCCCGCCATGGTTCGTTGCGATCGCCCGGTTCAAATGGCTCGACCGGCTGCGCAGCCATTACCGGCATGAGCAGAGTGAGCTGCATGACGATCACGGGATCGACAGTCATGAAGAGACAGTCCTCTCTCGGATCGTGCTCGAGAATGTGCTCGGCCATCTGCCGGAGGCGCAGGCGACGGTCCTGAAACTTGCCAAGATCGAGGGCCGATCGGTTGAGGAAATCTCCATGGCGACGGGACAAAGTGCCTCCCTCGTCAAAGTCAATATCCACCGGGCACGGAAGAAACTGATGAAACTGTTGGAGAAATCGTATGAGTAGTGATTTCATCAATGGCCTGACCGCCACCGCTGAACCTGTCGCCCGGCGCCATGCCGGGCTTGAGCTGCTTGCTGTTCTGGCTGTCGCCGCGATCGAGCTGGTCGGTTTCACCTACTTTTTTGATTCGCAGATTCTGGCGGCGGCCTATGCGGCCGACCCTGTCCGCATGACGGCGAAGTTCGTGATTTTCGGCGCACTGGCCGTGGCGGCGATCACGCTGGCGATTCTGTCGCTTAATCCGGCGGCAAAGCGGATCGGCGAGGGGACACTGGCAATCATTCTGAGCGTGCTTGCGGCATCGATCCTCGTCTTTGATTTCACTTGGCGAGGCAGTTTCTCAGCGAGCTTTGTGCCGTCTGCGGGAATGCATTGTGCCATCTCGGTTGCGAGCCTTGCGCTGCCGGTCACGCTGGTCCTTGGTATGCTGATGATGCAGGGTGCTTCGACCCAGCCGGGCCGCTCGGCCTTCCTTGCGGGGCTTGCGGGCGGGGCCTTCGGTGCCTTTGTCTTCTCGCTTCAATGCCCGATGGTCTCGATCTGGTATCTGGGTCTCTGGTACGGCGCGGGCATCGCGGTCGTCTCGGCTGCCTCCTATCTGCTGATGCCGAAATTCATTCGCTGGTAAGGGGAGCTTTTCCCTCTTCCCGTAACCTGACAGAACGGCGCGCGGCCATGACCGGCCCCGCGCCTTTTCGTCGGGAGAAGACCCATCAGTGATACCGATCCGCCAGTCGTGAGCGAAGACAAGTCCGCATCGAAAATGCGCGGGCTGCTCACCCGTGCGCTGACGGCTGCCGTGTTGATCCCGATTGCGGTCGGTGTCGTGGTCTGTGGCGGGCGCGCCTATTCGGCGCTGATCGCCTTCATGGTGATCATCCTGATTTTCGAATGGGCGCGGATTGTCGACCGGGCGGAGTTCTCACGTGGTTTTTATACGCTTTCATTCACCGCGATTGCGGCGGTGTTCTTTGCGGCAGGCGGGCAGTACTGGCTCGCCATCGGCCTTGCGCTCGGGGGCGGGGGGCTCGCGACCATTCTGGAGCTGCGAAAGAAGCCAGCGGTGTCCTGGCCGCTGGTCGGGGCGGTCTATCTCGTCCTGCCCGCGATCGCGGTTCTCTTTATCAGGCACATCCCGGAGACGGGGCTCGGGCTGACGCTGGTCCTGTTCGGGGTTGTCTGGGCGACCGATAGCGGCGCCTATCTTTTCGGCACTTTCATCGGTGGGCCGAAGCTGTGGGAGAAGCTCTCGCCCGGCAAGACATGGAGCGGAGCGATTGGCGGGCTCTTCTGCGGCGCAGCGGCAGCGATGGTCATCGGCCTGATGAGCGGGCTGTTACTCACACCGCAAAGGCTGATGCTGACAGGCTTTGCGCTAGCGCTGGCAACGATTGCAGGCGACCTGCTCGAAAGCGCGCTGAAGCGGGCTTACGGGGTCAAGGATACGGGCGGAGCTTTCCCCGGCCATGGCGGCGTCCTTGACCGGCTCGACGGGTTTATCCTTGCCGCAACAGCACTTGCGCTCTTACTGGTGGCCCGCGGGCAAGGCATTGCCTAAGAGAAGAACAGGCAATCAGGGTTTCAGGAATGACGCTTTCTCGGCGCGTGACAGTTTTGGGGGCCACCGGCTCCGTCGGGACAACCACCCTGTCGCTGATTGAGGCATCGAACGCCGCATGCGAAGCCGATATCGAGGTCGTGGCCCTCACCGCCAATTCCAATGCGAAAGAACTGGCAGAGCTTGCGATTGCTCACCGGGCGGAGTTCGCCGCCGTCTGTGACGAAGCCGCGGGGCCGGCGCTCGCTGACGCGTTGGCTGGGACCGGCATACGCCATGGCGCCGGCGTCGAGGCGGTGATTGAAGCAGCGATGATGGATGCGGGCTGGGTCATGGCGGCGATCGTCGGCGCGGCAGGCATCCAGCCCTTATTGGCCGCCGCCACGCGCGGCGCCGATATCGCCTTTGCCAATAAGGAATGCCTTGTCTGCGCGGGCGATGCGGTGCTGGCGGCAGTGGCCAAGGGCGGCGGGCGGCTCCTGCCGGTCGACTCTGAGCACAACGCGATTTTTCAGGTCTATGATTTCGAACGCCCTGAGCGGGTACGGAGGATCATCCTCACAGCATCAGGTGGGCCGTTCCGTGAGCGCTGCCGCACGACGCTGGCCGGGATCACCCCGGCGGAAGCCGTCGCCCATCCGAACTGGACCATGGGCGCGAAAATCTCGGTCGATAGCGCGACCATGATGAATAAGGGTCTTGAGCGGATCGAGGCCGCCTATCTTTTCCCGACGCCGAAGGAGAAGATCGAGATCCTGGTTCATCCGCAGTCGGTCATTCACTCGATGGTCGATTATGTTGATGGCTCGGTGCTGGCACAGCTCGGGCCGCCTGACATGACGGTGCCGGTTGCCTCGACGCTCGCCTGGCCGGATCGGATCCCGACTCCGGTTGAGCCCCTCGATTTTGCAAAGATTGGCACCATGACCTTCGAGACACCGGATGAGGAGCGCTTCCCCGCTTTGCGGCAGGCGCGTGAAAGTCTTGATGAGGGCGGGCTGATGACGGCAGTGATGAATGCCGCGAATGAAGTGGCGGTCGAAGCCTTTCTCAACGGTCACATCGGTTTTCTGGACATTGCGGAGATCACCGATCATTGTCTCGCATCGGCGCGGCCGGAAGGTGTCTCGACCGAACTTGAGGCGGTCCTTTCGGCGGATGCAGCATCCCGTGAAGCAGCGCGCCAGCGCATCGCACGGCTCAACGGTTAAATAGAACAGGGCGCGGCTGCGCGGGTATCAATTTCATGATCGAATTACTGGTTTCTATCGGGATTTCTCTGGCTGCCTTTGCGGTCCTCCTCGCTTTCATCGTCTTCATCCATGAGTACGGCCATTTCAAAGTGGCGCGGCTCTGCGGGATCCGGGTCGATACATTCTCGATTGGGTTCGGCCCGGCCATGCTCAAATGGACCGACAAGAAAGGCACGGTCTGGAAGATCGCGGCGATCCCGCTGGGCGGGTTCGTCAAATTCTTCGGCGATGCGAATGCGGCTTCCGCAGGCACCAGCACGGATGAGCATGAAGAGCATCCGATGACGACCCAGTTCAATTCGGAGAAGGATCGCCTCGCCGCGGTGCTGACCGAAGAAGAGAAAAAAGTCTGCTTCCATTTCAAACCGGTCTGGCAGCGCATGGCGGTTGTCGCCGCGGGGCCGTTCTCGAATTTCATTCTTGGCGCGGTGATCTTTGCGATCCTTTTCGCCACCGTCGGCACACAGGAAATCACGCCCGTTGTCGGACGGGTACAGGCCGAGACCGCAGCCGATGAGGCGGGCTTTGAAGCCGGCGACAAGATCCTCACGCTCAATGGTCGTCGGGTGCGCGATTTCACAGATATGGCGACGCGGGTGAAGCTCTCCTCCGGCGAGACCCTGACCTTTGAGGTCGAGCGCGACGGCAGGGAGCTGACGCTGATTGCTGTGCCCAAGCGCGTTACTCAGACGGATGGCTTTGGGAATGAAGTCCGCGTCGGACAGCTCGGCATTGTCGCCTTTACCGACCCCGTGATCGGGGTGGTGATTGACGACTCGACAGCGGCGAGGGCCGGGCTTGAGGCGGGCGACCGGGTTCTTTCCGTTGATGGCCAGCCGATTTTCACCTGGTCGGATATCGGGCTCGTCACGGAGGGACGCGCAGGCGAGACTGTGCCGGTCATCATTGAGCGCGATGGTCAGGAGCTGACCCGCAATGTGGAAATCTATTCCGTCACCGTGACGGACACCGAAGGCAATGAGCTGAGCTTTGATACGCTTGGTCTTGGGCCGAAACGCGATCCGCTCCAGCGGCTCGGACCGGCGGCTGCGGCGAAGGCCGGGGTCGAGCAGGTTGGCGAAGTGCTGGGCGTTACCGTGCGCTATCTGGGCCGGCTGATTTCCTTCAAGGAAGACCCTCGCCAGCTCGGCGGTCCCGTGAAAATTGCGAAATATGCCGGACAGGCAGCGGAGGCTGGCTTCAATCCGGCTTACGAGATTCCGCTCACAGACCGCATTCTTATTAGCCTTCAGACCTTCATCAACCTCGCGGCGCTGATTTCTGTCTCAATTGGGTTCATGAATATCCTTCCAATCCCAGTTCTGGACGGGGGGCACCTTGTGTACTACGCGTACGAGGCTATCGCCGGGCGGCCACTCAGTGACCGGATACAGGGGATCGGGTTCCGCATCGGCCTCGCGATCGTCGGAACGTTCATGATCTTCGTCATCGTCAATGATGTGGTGGGCCTGTTTTGATGCTGGCACTGGACGGCAGGCGAGAGTTGAGTATTGAGGGCGACCCGGCGTAAGGCGCCGCAGGTCTAACGGATGGGTGATATGGGCGCGAAACGCTTTCAGGCAATCTTGATGGGCGGTGTTGCGCCCCTGATCATCGGACTTTCAGCATCAGCCATGGCGCAGGAGCCGGCCCCGCAAGGCGCCGCCCAGCCGGGTGCGATCCAGCAGTCGCCGATCGTTCAGCGGATCGAAGTCACCGGCAACCAGCGGATCGAATCAGGGACCATCCGGTCCTATCTGCCGATCAGCCCGGGCCAGCCGGTCAGCCAGATCGTCATCGACTCCTCGCTGAAAGCGCTCTTCGGCACCGGCCTTTTTGCTGATGCAGAGATCACGTTCGACAATGAAGGGACCATGCGCGTCGACGTGCTGGAAAACCCCATCGTCAACCGCGTCCGCTTTGAGGGCAACAAGACTAAGGAAGACAAGCTCACCGAAGAGCTCCAGCTTTCGCCGCGCGCTATCTATACTCGCGCAAAGGTCCAGGCCGACACCCAGCGGATCATCGATATCTACCGCGCGCAGGGCAAATTCGCTGCGACCGTGGTGCCGAAAATCATCGAGCTGCCGCAGAACCGCGTCGACGTTATCTTCGAGATCGACGAAGGCCCGAAAACCGGCGTCGCCAAGATTACCTTCATCGGCAATGAGGAATTCACTGATGCCGAGCTGCGCAAGGCGGTTCTGACCGCTGAAACGCGCTGGTGGGATTTCCTTGAGTCCAACGACAACTACGACCCCGACCGTCTCGAATATGACCGCCAGCTCCTGCGCGAATTCTATACGAAGCAAGGGTATGCGGACTTTTCTGTTGTCTCTGCTGTCGCTGAGCTGACGCCGGACCGCGAGGACTTCTACATCACCTTCACGGTGGAAGAGGGCCCGCAATATGAATTCGGCAAGATCGATGTGCGGACATCGCTCGAAAAAGTGCCGGGCGGCAGCCTCGAGCGGGTCATCCCGATCCGTCAGGGCATGCAGTTCAACTCCGAACTTATGGAGCAGGCGGAAGAATCGATCACTTACGCGACCGGGATTGCCGGTTACGCCTTCGTCGATGTTCAGCCGCGCCTGACCCGGAACCCTGAGACCCAGACAGTCGATGTCGTCTTTGAGGTCAATGAAGGCCCGCGTGTCTATGTCGAGCGGATCAATATCCGCGGCAACTTCCAGACCCTCGACCGCGTCATCCGCCGTGAGATGCGTCTTGCCGAAGGTGATGCCTTCAACAAGGTGCTGGTTGAGCGCTCCGAGCGCCGGATCAAGGGCCTTGGCTATTTCTCGGAAGTTGAAGTCACCGAACAGCCGGGCTCAGCGCCTGACCGGACGGAACTCGATGTTGCCGTGACGGAACAGTCGACCGGCTCCTTCCAGGTCGGCGCGGGCTTTAGCTCGGCTGATGCGTTCATCGTCAACTTCCAGCTTGAGCAGCGCAACCTGCTTGGCCGTGGCCAGTATCTCCTGCTTGATCTTTCGGGCTCCTCTCGGACCCGCCGGGCACGGATCAGTTTCACTGAACCTTACTTCCTTGGTCGCCGCCTGCGCTCTGGCTTCTCGGTCTTTGCCAACCGCACGGACTTCGAAGAAGCGGGCTTTGTTTCGGACAGCTATGGCGCCGGTCTGAACGTCGGCTTCCCGGTTTCCGAATTCGGCTCGATTGGCCTCAGCTATCTTCTGCGTCAGGACGATATCACGCTTGAGATTCCGGGCCAGCAGACGCTGCTTGCCGGTCAGTCACCGCAGGATATCCTGGTCGCAGGCGCAAGCTTCACGCTTAACGGCACCAACACAGTTGTTGCCAACCGCTGTGACTTCCTGACGTCGAGCATTGATCCGACCTGTGACAGCCGCGGTAAGCGCCTGACCTCACAGATTGGCTATAACCTCCGCTTTGACCGCCGGAACGATCCGATCGACCCAAGCGCCGGCTGGCGTTTTGATGTCGGTCAGTCGCTCGCCGGTGTCGGCGGTGATGTGAACTTCCTTCAGACGACCGCTCGCGGCTCGATCTATCAGCGCCTGCCGTTTGATTTCGTCGGTGCGCTGAAGTTTGATGCAGGCTACGTCGATGGCTTTGGCGATGACGGCGTTCGCGTGAACGACCGCTTCTTCAAAGGCGGCAACCGGGGCTTCCGCGGCTTTGACGTCGCTGGTGTCGGCCCCCGCTATATCCAGTGCCGCTCTGGCGGGACGCGGATTGCCGGGACAGCCCGTTATGAACGCTTTGACGGCGACCCCGTCGGCACGCTCTGCACGAACACAGTCGATCGCGCGATCGGCGCACGCGCCTACGCTATCGGGACACTGGAGGCGAAAATTCCGCTTCCCACCCCGCCTGAGCAGGGCATCCGCGCCGCACTCTTCACCGATTTCGGTGCCGTCGGTGTGATCGATGAGGATGACAAGCTGCTGAACCAGAACCTCCTCTCCTATATCGATTACGACGGGAATGGCGTCGGGGATGAGCCGGTGCAGGATGACTTCTCGCTCCGCGTCTCAGCGGGTCTCTCGATCAACTGGAACTCGCCTTTCGGCCCGGTCCAGATCGATATTGCCGAAGCGCTGGTCCGCGAAGAGTATGACGAAGAGCAGGTCATTCGCTTCAGTGCTGGCGGGGCCTTCTAAAGGTCGTTAAATTTCACGAAACGGTAACGGGCCGGGGGGCTCTTCCGCCGTTAAGCAGTCGTGCGTTGCGGGATGGAGACATCCCGGTCCACGATATAACCAGGGGCAGGTGTCCAATGTTGAAGAAACTTATCGCCGCTGCGGCGGCCATGCTTGTTGTCGGGGCCGCGCCGGCTCTTGCACAGAAAACCGCTTATTATGACCACGCCAAAGTGGTGAATGATTCCAATGCCTGGAAAGCACTTCAGGCAGAGCTGCAGACCAAGAGCGCGGAAGTTGCTTCCAAGCTCAAGCCGATCGCTGACGAGATCAACAGCGAAGCGGCTGCTGTCGAGCAGATCGTTGCCGACAAGACGCCGCAACAGCTGCAAAGCCTCAGCGACGAGCAAAAGAAACTTGTCGGTCAGTGGGACCAGAAACGTCAGGCCCTTCAGGCCAGCCAGCAACGCGTGAGCCAGGAATTCGGCCTCATCCGTGAGCTTGCTGAAGCCAAGATCAACGAAGCGATCGTGAACAGCCTTGAGGATGTTGCAAAATCCAAACGCGTCGATGTTATCGAGCGCCAGACCGCTCTGGGCCACTACAGCTCCAAATTCGATGCAACACCGGAAGTTCTGGCTGCTGTGAACCGCTCGCTCTCGACCCTTTCGGTCGATGGCCTCGTTGCGGAAGTCGCCGAAGCCCAGAAACAGGCACAGGCAGCCGCGCAATAAGCCGGACTGCTTACTCTTTTTAAGACCGGGCCCCGAAACGGGCCCGGTTTTTTGTTGCCTCGCGCCCGAAGGAAAGGGGTGCAAGTGAAGATGGGAAGCCCTAAGGGCATGGGTCATGACGACTGAACAGCCGGCCGGCGGTTTCCGGCCAGATCCCCGATTTTTTCTCACCCGTCCGCCGCTGCCGTTGATCGATGCGATCGCTGTGGCCCGGGCCGAGATCAGCCATTCCGATGCAGGCCAGCACCGGATCAGCCATGCCGCACCGCTCACCGATGCGGGCGAGGGCGCCGTTGTCTTTGCTGAGAGCGCTCGAGACATCGAAGCGCTTGAGGCATGCGAGGCGAGCCTGATCCTGACGAACGAGAAAGCTGCCGAAGCTGCTGCTGCACGCTTCCCCGAGGCAACGATTGCGATTGCCAACACGCCGAAAGCTGCTTTTGCGCGGCTTGCCGAGGCGCTGCACCGGCCGCTTTCAGACCTCGCCGGGGATGAAGAGCTGCCTGAGATGGATGAGCCGAACATCGCCAAATCCGCGCATCTGGGCAAAGGTGTCATCGTCATGCCCGGCGCGGTGATCGGCGCGGATGCCGTGATCGGCCCTCGCGTTGTCATTGGCCCCGGCGTTGTGATCGGCGAGGGCACGCGGATCGGTGCTCATGTCTCAATCTCCCATGCTGTGATCGGCCGCGAATGCGTGATCCTTGCAGGCGCGCGGATTGGTGAGGCGGGCTTTGGCTATGTCGCCGATGAGGGCCGGGCTCTGCCACTGCCCCAGCTTGGGCGCGTCATGATCGGCGATCATGTCGATATCGGTGCGAATACCACCGTCGATCGGGGCACGCTTGGCGATACGGTCATCGGCGACGGGACCAAGATCGATAACCTTGTGCAGGTCGCCCATAATTGCCGCATCGGGCGGGGTGTGCTGATCGCCTCCCAGACGGGGATTTCAGGCTCTTGCGAGATTGGCGACGGCGTCATGATTGGCGGGCAGGCCGGCATGGCGGACCATGTCACGATCGGCGCAGGCGCGATGATCACCGCGAAATCGGGCCTGATGAAAGATGTGCCGCCGGGCGAGCGCTGGGGCGGTATCCCCGCCAAGCCCGCACGCGAGTGGATGAAAGACGTTGCAGCCCTCAGTAAACTGACCAAAAAGGGAGGAAGCAAATGACCGAAGAAAATACAGAATTTCTGCCCGATTTGGACCTGGCTGCGATCAAGGAGATCCTGCCGCACCGTTTCCCGATGCTGATGGTCGACAAGATTGTCGAGATTTCAAAAGACGGGGCCACGGGCGTCAAGGGCGTGACCGCGAATGAGCAGTTCTTCGAAGGGCACTTCCCGCAAATGGCGGTCATGCCCGGTGTGCTGATCATTGAATCGATGGCGCAGACGGCGGCGGCCTATACCGCCTATATCGACAATGTGGATACGGACAATAATATCGTCCTGTTCATGGGCGTTGAGAAAGCCAAATTCAGAAAACCTGTCGTCCCCGGTGATCAATTGCGTATCCGCGCGACGATCACAGCCCGCCGCCCGCCGGTCTGGAAATATGAAGCCAAGGCCTATGTCGATGACAAGCTGGTCGCGGAAGCCGCCTTCAGTGCCATGATGACGCCGCCCAAGGACTAAGCTCATGAGTATTCATCCCACCGCGATTATCGAGGACGGCGCGCAGATCGACCCGTCCGTTGAGATTGGCGCCTATGCCCATATCGGCCCGAATGTCGTTCTCAAGGAAAAGGTGAAAATCCTCTCTCATGCCAGCGTGACGGGGCACACGACCGTCGGGGCGGAAACCGAGATCCATCCCTTTGCCGTGATCGGCGCGCCGCCCCAGCATAATGGCTATAAGGGTGAGCCGACGACCCTGATCATCGGGGAACGGAACAAAATCCGTGAGCATGTGACGATGCATACCGGCACCGTGCAGGGGCATGGCGAAACCCGTGTCGGCAATGACTGCCTTTTCATGGTTGGCGCGCATGTCGCGCATGACTGCACGGTCGATGACCGGGTCATCATGGCGAATAACGCGACGCTGGGTGGGCATATCCATATCGGCGAGAGCGTATTCCTTGGCGGGCTCTGCGCCATTCACCAGTTCTGCCGCATCGGCGCCTTTGCCTTCCTTGGCGGCGGCGGTATTCTGACAACGGACATTATCCCTTACGGCTCTGCCTTCGGGAACCATGCCCGGCTTGAAGGGCTAAATATTGTCGGCATGAAGCGCCGCGGAATGAAGCGGGAGACGATCCACGCCATTCGCTCTGCCTATCGCATGCTGTTTGCCGAGGAAGGCACGCTGAAGGAACGGCTCGAGGATGC